>DASRIS010000001.1:0-8623 GCA_035649895.1 Micromonosporaceae bacterium
ACAGGGCAGGAGCTGCGGACGGGAAGGGCGATGAGCCGTGAGCCGAGCACGTGCGCGATGGTCGTGACGGTAGGTGCCGGTCGGGTCGACGACCGTACCGACGCGGAGGTCATCGAGGCGTCCTGGGGCGTCCCGGACGAGTTCGGTGTGCTGCACGACCGGCATGTGGGCGCGCTGTACCGGTACGCCTGCCAGCGGGTGGGTTGGGTGCGCCCGGTCCTGGTTGCGGCGTCAGTGCTGGCGGCAGGGCCGGTGTGCTCAGACGACCCGCTCGTTGCCACCGTCGACGGGCACCTGTGCGCCGGTGGTGGCGGCGAACCCGTCCGAGCACAGCGCCGCCACGACCTCGCCGACGTGACGGCTGGTGACCTCCATGCCGAGCAGGTTGCGCCGCTTGTACGCAGCGACGCTCAGGCCGTAGCGGGCGGCCCGGTCGGCCAGCAGCTCCTCGGTCCACAGCCCGGTGTCGAACACGGCGTCGGGGTGCACCAGGTTGACCCGGATGCCGTCGCCGGCCCACTCCAGCGCGGCGACCCGGGCCAGCTGGGTGACGGCCGCCTTGGACGCGGAGTACGCCGCGGCGCCCGGCCCCGGCGCGCGTACGTTCTTGGAGGCGACCACCACCACCCGGCCGCCGCGCGGGGCCAGCGCCAGCAGCGGGTGCACGGCGCCGAACAGGTACGCGACCGACTCGGCGTTGACCGCCATGGCCTGGCGCCACGCCGCCGGGTCGGACCCGGCCAGCGGCTGGGCGGCGGGGAAGACGCCGGCCGCGGCGACGAGCATGTCCACCCCACCGAAGCGCTCCACGCCGGCGCGGACCGCGTCGGTGACCCCGGCCGGGTCGGTGACGTCCACCCGTACCGCCAGGTAGTCCGGCGCCTCGGCCGGGCCGGGGCTGAGGTCGAGCCCGACCACCGCCGCGCCCCGGGCGCGCAGCGCCTGGGCGCAGGCGCGGCCGATCCCGGACGCGGCTCCGGTGACCAGGGCGACCTCGCCGGTGAACGGGGCCGGCGCGCCGGCCCGGCCGAGCTTGGCCTGCTCCAGCTCCCAGTACTCCACGTCGAACAGGTCGGCCGCGTCGAGCGCCTGGTAGCTGCCGACCGACTCGGCCGTCGCGATGACGTCGATCGTGTGGTGGTAGATGTCCGCCGCGATGTCCGCGTCGGCCACCCGCGGCCCGGCGGTGAGCATGCCGTACGCCGGGTCGAGCAGCACCCGGGGCGCTGGGTCGAGCATGGTCAGCGGTACGCCCCGGCGGTCCTTGTGCTCGTCGAAGTAGCGCCGGTACTCCCGGGCGTACCCGGCGACGTCGCGGCCCAGCAGCGGCACCCGCTTGGTGCGGATGACGTGGTCCGGGGTCAGCGGGCCGCGCTGCGAGCGCTCCGGCCGCGCCAGGAACCCCCGCACGCGCGCGTTGTCGTGCCGGCTCACCACCATCGGCCGGCCGGCGACGTCGGAGATCTCCTTGCGCAGCGCGGCTATCTCGGCCGGCGCCACCGCGGACCGCGGCTGGTCCGCCCGCTGTGGCTCGTCTGCCCACTGTGGACGGTGCCGGGCCAGGAACCGCTCGGCCCGGCCGACCAGCTCGACGTGGCGCTGGTACGCCTCCTGCGTGCTGGCGCCGAACGTGAACAGCCCGTGGTTGAGCAGCACCAGCCCGGGCGTGTCCGGCGCCAGCTGCGCGGGGACCGTCGCGGCGCAGAGCTTGGCCAGGTCGAAGCCTGGCATCACGTACGGCACGACCACCACGTCCGCGCCGAGGACCGACCGGACCACGGCGGCGCCGTCCGGCTGGTTGGTGAGGGTGACCAGCGCGTCGGCGTGGCTGTGCAGCACGGCCGCGTGGGGGAGCAGCGCGTGCAGCAGGGACTCCACGCTAGGGTCGGGCGCTGACGCGTCGAGCCGGGCGGCGCGCAGCTCGTTCATCATCTGCGTGTCGGTGAGGCGCCCCAGGCCCAGCAGCCGGCGCAGCCGGTCCAGGCGCAGGGCGGTGAAGCCCGCCCGCTCGATGGTCGCCAGGTCCCAGCCGCTGCCCTTGACGTACAGCACCTCGACCAGGTCACCGAACACGTCGGGGACGGTGGTCTTCACCGACGTGTTGCCGCCGCCGTGCAGCACCAGCGCCGGCTCGGCGCCGAGCAGCCGCGAGCCGTACACGCACTGGCCCACCGGATCGTGGGCACCTGGCGCGGCTGCGGAGTCCCAACGACCACTGATCATGCGGCCACCATAACCGCCGCCGGAAACAGCCTAAATGGCACGCCGGCCGGGGTGATGCCGGCGTAACGACAGCGGTAGCGTGGCGGGTGCGCCGGTGGGCGGCTCGGTCGGCCTGCCGGTCGCACCATTTCATGCTCGGCAGATGGCTCATCGCCGGCATCGCGCTCGCGACCATATGTGGAGGATGCCCGCATGTCCCACAACGGGGAGCTGCTCGCGGCACGCGACGAGAACGCCTCGCGGCGAGGCTTCGTGCTGGCGGTGCGCGGCTACGACAAACGGCAGGTGGACCAGTACGTCGCGCAGGTGGACAGCGCGATCGCCACCCTGGCGGCTGAGCGCGAGCGGGCGCTCGGCCATATCCAGGAGCTCAACGCCCGGCTCCAGCAGCTCCAGATGGAGCTGGTCGAGGCGCGCGACCGGCCGACCCGGGTGGACCGGGCGTCCTTCCGCCACCTGGGCCCGATGGTCGACCAGATCCTGGCGCTGGCGGAGAAGCAGGCCGAGCAGATCACCAGCACCACGGCGCAGCGGGCGGCCAACCGCCAGGCCGAGGCGGACAAGGTCCTCAGCGACGCCGAGGACAAGGCCGAGCAGAAGCTCCGCGAGCTGGACGAGGAGCTGACGGCCCGGCGTACCGCCGAGGACAAGGCCCACGAGGAGCGCCGGGCCGCGGCCGAGGCCGAGCTCGCCGAGATCCGCAAGCTCGCCGACCGGCTGCGGGCGGAGGGCGAGGCTGACCACGAGCGCGCCGAGCAGGAGGCGCAGCGGATCAAGGAGCAGAGCGCCCAGCGGGTGGAGCAGGCCCGGGCGGAGTCCGAGGCGCTGCTGGAGGCGGCCCACTCCCGGGCGGAGCAGGAGGTGGCCCAGCGGCGGGCCGACGTCGAGCGGGAGATCGTTGACCGGCGGACGGAGGCGGCCCAGAAGATCGCCGCCCTGCACGCCCAGGCCCAGCACCACTGCGCCGAGGTGCGCCGCCGCGGGGACGAGCAGGCCGCAGCCCACCAGCAGCAGCTCGCCGCCGTCCAGCGGGAGATCCAGGCCCAGCGGCAGCGGCTGGCCGAGCTGCAGGCCGAGCTGGACGCCGCCGAGCAGCGGCTCACCGAGGCCCGCCACGAGCACGCCGTGGTGAAGCGCGAGGTCACCCAGCTGCAGCAGGATCTCCGCGAGGTCAGCCAGGACCTGGCCGCCGAGCGCAACCGGCTGGCCGAGGTGCGCCAGGCAGCCGAGGCGGCCGAGCAGCACGCCAAGGAGGTACGCGCCAGGGTGCGGCGCGAGGCGAAGCGGGTGGCCGAGCTGGCCGCGGCGGCGGTGATGGCGGCCGCCACGGGTGGCGCCGACACCGGCGAGTACCCGAAGGTGATGGCCCGCCCGCCCGCTGACCGGCCCGCCGAGCCGCCCGCCGGCGCCGGCGTACCCGGTCCGGCGATGCCGCCCGCTGGGGCGGTCGTGCCCGACCGGGGGATGCCGGCCGCCGGCAGCGGCTACGCCAGCCAGGACACCGGCGGCACCGTCCCGACGCAGCAGGAGCCCCAGCCCGGCGAGCTGGCCCTGGCCGCAGACGCCGAGTAACCGGGTACGCACCCAGCTCCAACCCCTCGCAGCCGTGATGCCGCTGTCGGAGATCGCGGGGCTGGCCGCGACCGTTGACGGGCACGGGCGCAGCGAGCTTCGGCGTGGTGCACGGCGGCTTCGAGCTGGACAACCTGGCGTGGGACGGCGAGGCGGCCACGGCGTATGACCTCGACGACGCCGGCAGGTGCTGGTTCGTCGCGGACATCGCCCACGCGCTGCGCGACCTGCGACCCGCCCTGACCTGGGTCGACACCCCGGTGACGGCGGCGTTCCTGGCCGGCTACCGCAGCGTCCGTACGCTTGCCGGGCCGGACCTGGCCCGGCTGCCGGTGCTCGCGGCGGCGCACGCCGCGGTCTGGCTGGTCCGGCTGCCGGGCGTCGTCGACTGCCTGCCGGCACGCACCGACCCGCCATGGCTGCCCGTCTTGCGCGCCAAGCTGCGCCGGCACGGTGACCGGCAACGGGACCTCGTCCTCGCCGCCCCGCTGCACGCGGGCACCCCGCTGGACGGGTAGGCGCAGGCCTACGGGCGCCGCTGCACGTCCGCGGCGACGTTCGTGCTGTGCTGGCGGGCCTTCGCGCGGACCTGCTCCTCCTCGGACGGTCCGCGGAGCTTCCGGTCCGCGAAGGCCGTCCAGCCGCACTCGTCGTCGGCGCAGATCGCCAGGTAGAACGCCGCCTGCTGGCCGTCATCCGGCTCCGGCCGTACCTCGAAGATCTCGACCAGGTGGTCGGTCTCCGCCCGCCCGGACCTCCTGCGCCGGTGGCGCCGGCGGCCCGCCGCGATGCTGCCGGGCTGGTCCCGGTACGGCGGCGGGACCAGCAGCTTCGGCCGTCCGGTCGCGTCGACGAACCAGTTCAGGGGCACCAGCACGACGTTGCTCAGCAGCAGCAGGAACCCCGTGGCGGCGAGGCCGACCGGCCAGCCCTCGCCGACCGGCTGGCCGGTGACGGCGGCCAGCGCGAACCCGACTCCGCCCAGGGCCACCCCGGTCGTCGCCGTGCCCAGGCACAGCAGGAAGCTCAGGTACGTCCGCGCGTGCGCCGCGACCATCGTCGTGCAGACGGCAGGCACCGCGGACGCGTCCCCCCGCCAGATCGCCGGTGCCGGCCGGACGAAGCGGTACAGGACGGCGAGGGCGGCGACCGCCACGCCGAGCCCGCCGAGCACCGAGCCGAGCACGTGCGAGAGCGTACCGGCCCTGGTGGGCAGCCGAGCGCGCCAGCAGCGGCCAGCTGGCGGTGGGAGAATCCTCTGGCACGCTCGAAGCCCTGGTCAGCGACGTGCATGCGGGGGTCACCGATGGTGGATGACGGCCGCGGGCAGACCACCACCGCCCGCCCGTTAGTCTGCTTGCCCGTGGCGGGGTTGGTGCCGGGCTGGCGACTGGCCGCTGTGCCGGCCGGTGTGGTCCTGGCGGTGCTGACGGCGGTGGCGGTGCACCCGCCGGCGGCCGACGCCGGTGGTGTGCACAGACCGGGTGTGCACAGACCGGGCGGCGAGCAGAGACCGGCGGTGGCGGTGGCGGCTTCGGCGGTGCCGTGCCCCGCGCCGCGACCCGTGGCCACCCGCCCGCCGCGGCCGTCGGTCCCGCCGGACGACCCGCTGCTGCGTACGGTCGGCGGCGCGGAGCTGGCAACCGCGGGCCTGGTCGTCCCGCCCGGTGCGGCGCAGCCGCCGGCGGTGACCGCGTCCTCCTGGATGGTGGCGGACCTGGGTAGCGGGGCGGTGCTGGGTGGGTGTGCCCCGCACGACTACGCCATCCCGGCGAGCACCCAGAAGCTGCTGCTCGCGGCGACCCTGCTGCCCCGGCTCGACCCGCGGCAGGTGGTCACGGTGACCCGTGCGGACCTGGACTTCGAGCCGGGCAGCTCCGCGGTGGGCCTGCTGGAGGGGGGCCGCTACCCGGTCGAGACGCTCTGGCTCGGGCTGCTGCTGGACTCGGGCAACGACGCGGCGAACGTGCTGGCCCGGCTCGGCGGTGGCAGTGCCGGTGTGGCCGGGGCGATCCAGGCGATGAACGCGCACGCCCGCTGGCTGGGCGCGTTGCAGACGCACGCGGTGACACCGTCCGGTCTGGACGGTCCCGGCCAGCTCACCAGCGCGTACGACCTGGCCCTGATCGCCCGGGCCTGCTTCGCCGACGAAGCGTTCCGCCGGTATGCGGCCACCCAGCGCACCCGGATCCCAGCACAGCCGCCGGTGGACCCGCGGGGGTTCGAGATCCAGAACGACAACCAGCTCCTGCTGCGCTACCCCGGAGCGCTGGGCGGCAAGACCGGCTTCACCACGTTGGCCCGGCACACGTTCGTCGGCGTCGCCGAGCGCGACGGCCGCCGGCTGGTCGTCACGCTGCTGCGGGCCGAAGCCGTGCCGGTACGCAGCTGGCAGCAGGCCGCCGCCCTGCTGGACTGGGCCTTCGCCCTGCCCCGGGACGCGTCGGTCGGCCGGCTGGTCGAGCCGGGTGAGCAGGCCCTGGCGAGCCCGTCAGCGGCGGGTCCGGACCGCGGTCCGGCCGTGGGGGCGGCACCGAGCGCGGTCGCCGCCCCCGCCCGCGCCTGGTCGTCGCCGGCATGGCCCCTGCTCATCCTGGCCATGATCGTGGTCGCGTCTGCCGTCGTACCGATAGCCACCGTCCGCCGCTGGCCTCGCCGCCGCCCTCGCGGACGCCGCGCCGACGTACGGCATGGTCGTCCAGTCGGTCGGTCGTCGCGCTAGACGGCCGCGGGGCCCGGCTTGGCAGTGGCCAGCCGGGCCCCGGGCTAGGAGGGTCAGCGCCCGACCTGGATCTCTCGTTGATCTGTGCCGGTAATGCACTCGTACCAGTACTCGCAGACGGTGAACCGGGCCGTGACCAGAGCCGTGCCCTTGCGGAACGGCTCACCCGAGGCGTTCACCATGACGTTGATGGTCTGGAACGACCCGGTGCACGCGATGTCGTAGATCGACGTGGAGCCAGTTGCGATGTTGCCGCCACTCCTTTGGGTGACCTCGACACCAAGTTGACCGGATCCGCCCGGTGCGCAGATCACCGTCACCGGGACCGAGACGGCCGCACCCTTTGCCACCAACGTGGCGGGTGAGCCGACCTGGACTCCGGCCAGCGGCGGCGACATGACGCTCACGTCGGCACCCGCCGGTAAGGAGAAGGCGATCGCACCACCGACAATAACCGCCAGCAGGGCAGCGACCCGGGCGATCAGTTGGGCTCTTCTCATTGTTCCTCCTTTTCTGCCAGACCATGACGAATATGGAAGGCCGGCCCGGCAAGGCCGGCCAGCAGTGCGCCGGTCAGCGGTATGACCGGGAGCTGCCAAAGGAAGTCGAACCCGCTGTGGACGAGTAATGCGGCTCTTTGCAGTTGGCTGGATTGTGTATCGAGTTGCGTACGCGCGGTGAGTCTCGGTAGTCACGTGGGGTAGTGGGTAGCGGCGGCGTGTCCAGAGGTAGGTGTGCGCCCGCCGTTCTTGATGATCTTCGTTTTCACCAGCGTCACTACCCAGCATCACCGCTCCCGCTACGCCGCCTCCCGCTCCATCCGCCCCGAATGGCTACCCACCGTTACGGCCATCCCATCACTATCAGTTGCTGTCTGAATACCCCATCCAGCCAAGCGCGAAGAGCCAGTTTCCAACGGTCGGCCGCGCCAGTTCAGGGTGATTCTGGAAAAGAGCCGATGCTCGATCTTATTCCACTTGCTGGTACCCGGAGGATAGTGACAAACGGTGATCTCCACGCCGATGGCCGCCGAGAGCCGGACGAGCTCCCATCTCCATAGCCACGGACGGTGTCCGTTGGAGCCGCCGGCGGCCGGGGGTAGAGAGACTACCCAGCCGCGGACGCTGAGCCGACCATTGTCGTGTGGGCCGGCGAACGTGCGCTTGGCCGTGGTCTGGGTGTGGCGCGTCCTCTTACCGCCAGTTCCCCGTCGGCGAACCGCCAGGCGGTAACCGGCCGGTGGAAGATCGAACCGCCGGAACAGGTTCGGCGGCGTCCTGCGCCTAGCCGGCCGGCTTGAGGTCGACCACGAGCTCGGAGGTGAGCGTACGGTGCACCGGGCAGCGCCGGGCCACCTCGAGCAGCTGCCCCCGCTGGTCCGGTGTCAGGTCCCCGGTCAGCTGGAGAGCCAGGGAGATCCGGTCGAGCCGGCCCTCCTTGGTCATGCAGTCGGCGCAGTCCTGCGCGTGGATGCGGTCGTGGTCCAGCGTGACCGTCACGCCCTGCAGCGGCCAGCCGCGCCGGCCGGCGTAGAGCCGCACGGTCATCGCGGTGCACGCGCCGAGCGCCGCCAGCAGCAGGTCGTACGGGGCTGGGCCGGTGTTACCGCCGCCGGCGTCGACTGGCTCGTCGGCGGTGAACCGGTGCCCGCTCGCGTCGACCTCGGTCGGGAAGGGCCCGTCGCCGGCTCCACGCACCACTACGGTCATCGCCAACCTCCTCCTCGCCGCCGCTGCCGGTCAGCTACCTGGCACCCCTTAGCCGCGTGGCAGCCCCGTGGCCGTGTGACAGTCCTTAGCCGCGTGGCAGCCGCCACCGGCCGGCCCCCAGCATGCCGGATCGGCCGGCAGAAGGCTGCCGGACGCGCGGCTGGAGGCTGCGGGCGGCTGGCGGAAGCCCGCTGGCGGCGGCTGCCGGTCGGCGGGCATCGACCCGGTCCCGCATTACCCGGCTCCCGTAGTGACGCTCGACTTGACTCGAAAATAACCCGTGGCGTGGTGGTCAGGCAGCTATCGGGTTGAGGGTGACGTGGTAGCCGAGTCGTTCCAGGGTGGCGATCGCTCGGCGGCGGTGGTGGTCGGGGTTGACGCGGTTGGTGAGGTAGTC
>DASRIS010000002.1:0-4675 GCA_035649895.1 Micromonosporaceae bacterium
CCAGGACGCCTCGATGACCTCCGCGTCGGTACGGTCGTCGACCCGACCGGCACCTACCGTCACGACCATCGCGCACGTGCTCGGCTCACGGCTCATCGCCCTTCCCGTCCGCAGCTCCTGCCCTGTCACCTGGTACTTGCCCCGGCGGACGGATCATCTTCACGCGGCCCGCGCCGCGCGGCTACGCGCCCGCCGTTGCTCCCTCGGCACCGCCACGGCGAAGCGTGGAGGCCCAGGCGGTGCCCTCGCGGGAGCTGATCTCGACGACCCGCTCGGCGAGGAGGGCCTCCGGGGCGGAGGCATCCCGGTAGGCCCCGGCGCGCTGGGCGAACAGCCATGCCTCGTTACGCAGCTCCTCGGCGGCGGCCCGGTAGGCCAGGTAGCTGTCCTGCACCCGGAACAGCGCCCGTACGCCTTCCAGGAACGCGATGGCCGCTCCGAGCGCGGGCGCCAGCCACCGCGGTGCGCTGAACGCGAGGGACATCGTGATCACCAGCGCCGCGGCCAGCTGGGCGAGCCCAAGCCCGAGATAGCCGAGCCGCGTCACCGTGGCCTGCCTGGAGTACCAGCGGAACCGCCGGACCAGCAGCTGCTCGGCTACTGACCCGCCGACGTCCGGGAAGTCAGCAAGGTCGTCGCTTGCCACTCCTGCCTCCTGTCCCCAGCCTCCAGCCGCGTCCAAGTGAAGCAGGCGCCCGTGCCGAGGACCGACCCGGGAGCGCCGCCCGGGTGCACCGCCACCCAGCTGTGCCTACGTCCGCCGGACATGCACCGGTGGCCTCGGCGCTGGCCGGTGGTTGAGCCCCGGTGGTTGACTGGCAGCCATGACCGACAGCCCGGCCGCCTCGTCCCCGCCAGCCGCAGCGCCGCCTCCGCAGCCGCGGCCGCAAGGGCGGTCAAGGGTACGGCTGTGGGTCACCCTCGGCATCATCGGTGGTCTTGTCGCCCTGCTCGCCTGCGCCGGCACCGCCGCACTCGTCGTCGGCCGCCTGGTCGACCGGCTCGAACGGACGGGCGAAGGTGCGGCCCGCGCCCACGACGCCTGCGTCACGCTGGAGACCCGGCTCAACCGGCTCACCCCGCCCGGGGCTACGAACGGGCCGGCCGCCCGCGCGACCGCGATCCGCGACGAGAACGGCGCCGTGCGGCTGTTCCTGGTCGAGATCGAGCAGCTGCGCGACGACTGGCAGATCGGCACCGACGGCGACCGCGACGACTGGCTGGGCTGGTGGCGGGGGCTGCTGGAGGCGCGCACCGCGTACGCCGAGGCGCTCACCCGGCAGGTACGCACGAACGAGCCGGCGTTCTTCGTGGCCCCGCGCACCCGGCATGGCGGGTCCACACTGGACCGGCTGGGCTGGCTCGCGCCCGATGCGTGTCGCGGCCCGGTCCGCCGCCTGGCCGCCCCGGACCTCTGACGCGAGGACCTGTCCCTGGTGGACCGCCGCAGCCTCGGAGAACCTCGGTCGCCTAGCCGCCGTCACTCGATGAAGAGGGCGGCCAACCGCGGCAGCCTGCGCCGCATCTCGTCATCATCGTCGAAGTCGAAGCTCTCGCCCATCTCCGGCTCGTTGCCCGCGTCACCTGACGGGGCGTACGGGCTCGCCTGCCACGCCTCGTAGAAGGCGCAGTCGTCGCCGTGAGCCGCTCGTACGCCTCGGCGGCGACGTAGCCGACCGGCTCAGCGAATATGGCGTTTGTCGTCCTCCTCAGCCGCCGCCCGGCGTACCAGCGGATGGTCAGCCAGCTCGTCGGGGTTGGCCAGGACCCGCCGCCACCACTCCCGGCCCAGTGCGACGACCCCGGCCTGGAAGTCGGAGAACATGTCGTCGGAGCAGCCTCCGCCGATCAGGTAGGCCGCCGCCCACACGTCCCACCGGTAGAGGGCATCGCGCGCCTGGCTGAACTGCGCCTCGAACTCAAGGATGGTCTCCAGCGAGGTCGCGGCCAGCCGCGTCGTCAGCGCCTCGGCGACCTGCTCACCGTCCTCGTCGTCCAGCTGGTCGACGCTGCCACGGGCCGACTCGATGATCGTCCAGAGCTCATCAGCGTCCACGAGCCGCGAGTCTCGCAGACGCTGTGACCACCGCGGCTACCAGGTGACCGGCAGCGCGACCGGACCGCGGGTCAGCAGGCCGTACTTCCACTCGACCTCCGAGACGTCCACCGCCGGGCGCAGCTCGGGCAGGCGGCGCAGCAGCCCCTCGAACGCCGCGCGCAGCTCGAGCCGGGCCAGCGGCGCCCCGATGCAGTAGTGCAGGCCACCACCGAAGGCCATGTGCGGGGACGGCTTGCGGGTGATGTCGAACCGGTCCGGGTCGTCGGTGAGAGCCTCGTCCCGGTTCGCCGAGTACTGCAACGGGATCACTGTCGAACCGGCCGGCACCCGTACCCCGCCCAGGTCGACATCCTCAGTGGCGACCCGCTCCAGGACGGACTTTGCGATGCGTACGTACCGCAGCAGCTCCTCCACCGCGTCGCCGACCAGCTCCGGTCTCTCCCGCAGCAGCGCCAGCTGCTGCGGGTGCCGGTGCAGGGTCAGCACCGAGTTCGCCAGCAGCCCGGCTGTGGTCTCGTACCCGCCGGTCAGCAGCAGGTAGGCGTTGTTGACCAGCTCCGGCTCGGAGAGCTTGTCCTGCTCGTCGCGCGCCTGGATCATCCGGGTCAGCAGGTCGTCGGCTGGCTGGGCGCGCTTGGCTGCGACCAGCCGCTCCAGGTAGCCGAACATCTGCCCACCCGCGGCCCGGATCTCCTCCGGCGTATGCGCGGTGACCGACAGTGCGATGTCCATCCAACCGCGCAGCATCGCCATGTCGGCGACGGGCACGCCGACCATCTCGGAGATGACCGTCGCCGGCAGCGGGTTGGCGAAGGCCGTCACGAAGTCGACTGGGCACGGCTGGGCGACCATCGCGTCGATCAGCTCGTCGACGATCTGCTCGACCCGCGGGCGGAGCAGCTCGACACTGCGCGCGGTGAACGCCCGCGCGACCAGCCGCCGGACCCGCGTATGCTCCGGCGCGTCCAGGCTGACCATCAGGTACGGGTTACGCCGCACCGGGCGCAGCACCGCCACCCCGGGGTCGCTGGTCGCCGCCCGGCTGAACACCGGGTCGGAAAGGACCCGCCTCACATCCTCGTATGTGCTGGCCAGATAGGCCTCCCCGCCGGGCGCAAGCCGCACCTTCGGCACCGGCTCCTCGCGGCGCAGCTGGGCGTACTCCGGTTCGGCGTCCAGCTCCGGTGGCGTGTCGAACGGGAAGACAGGTAGCTCCGGCCCAGTCATCTCGGCACCTCCGCCGTCACGCTGTCCCGTGACGATCCGGACACTACTCGTGATCGATAGTCCCCCACAACAGCCAGACAGGTACGCGGCGTACCTGGCGGCCTGGCCCTGGCCGACGTGCCCGCGCTCGGCCGGGTGCTGGCCGAGCTCGCCAGGGGTGCTCGGCCCCGGCGGGCACCTGGTGATCTCCGACGTGCACCCTGAGCTGGTGCTCCTGGGGGTCGACGAAGTTCACACAGGTCGGGATCTTGGCCGCGTCGACGTACGCGAGGTAGGCCACGGTCAGGTGCCAGCTGCCGTCGCGCTCCACATCCCGGGTGACGGTCAGGAGCAGGCCCCCGCCCGGCGGGTAGTCCGACGACCGCAAGGTGACGGTGTCGCCGCCGGCGACCCTGCCGTGGTCACCCAACCGGTGCACGGTGTCCGGCGGGTAGAGGTCGGCCGGGTTGACCGGTACGGCGTTGGGTCCCGTGGTGCAGTCCTCGGTGCTGGTCACCACCCGGCCAACGAGGCCGGCCTCGTTGAGCGCCTGGGTGGCGCCGGCCAGGTCCGTCAGCTCGTGCATGGTGAACGTGACGCTGCCGTCGGCGTTCCGGGCGACCGTGAACGCGGCGGACCGCACCGCAGGCGGCGCGGCGGCCACCGGCGGGGTCCCGGCCTCCCGGCCGCCCGCACCGGGGCCCTCGGAGCCAGTGGTGGCGTTGGCGACCACGGCGGCACCCGCCGCCAGCGACAGCACCGACGCCGCGACCAGGGCCGGGCGCACCCAGTGCGACCGGGTGTCCGGCACGGCCGCCGCGGCGCCCACCGGCATCCTGGCGCGCAGCCGCGCCACCGGCACCTCGGCGGGGCTCAGGTCGGCGCCCAGATCGGCGAGCCGCTGCATCTCATCCATCACGGTCTCCTCTCTCGTCGGTGGCTCTGGCGGCCGGCGGTGTCCCACCAGCAAGCGCCTCGCGTACCTTGCGGCGGGCCCGGTTGAGCCGGGACGCGACGGTCCCCGCCGGGATGCCCAGGGCGTCGGCCACCTCGTCGTAGCTGAGCTGCCCCACGCGGTAAGCAGGAGCACGTCCCGGTCGCCCCGGCGCAGCCGGCACAGGGCCTGCGCCAGCTGCCCGCGCATCGCCTCGGCGCTGACCTGTTCGGCCACCCGCTCGGCCAGCGCCTCGGCGACCGGCTCCTGCGCCGCGCGGGCGTACGCCCGGTAGTGGAGCTTCTCGGTCCTGCTCCAGCGCGCGATGCGGTGCGCTCGTCCGGGACGCCCCAGGACGCCTCGATGACCTCCGCGTCGGTACGGTCGTCGACCCGACCGGCACCTACCGTCACGACCATCGCGCACGTGCTCGGCTCACGGCTCATCGCCCTTCCCGTCCGCAGCTCCTGCCCTGT
>DASRIS010000003.1:0-2013 GCA_035649895.1 Micromonosporaceae bacterium
GATGGCGAGTTTGTGGAGCTGGCGGAGGCGGTCGCCGTGTTGCGGGAGCAGCTTCGGTCGGCGCAGGAGGCGGGCGAGGGGCAGGAACCTCGGCTGCTGGTGGGGCGGGTGGAGGTGGAGCTGGCGGTGGAGGCTCGCCGCGACGGTGGCGGTGAGGCCGGGGTGCAGTTCGGCGTGTTCACACTTAAGGGTCGGGGTGGGGTGTCGTCGGCGTCGATGCATCGGTTGCGGCTGGAGCTGGTGCCACGCACTTCTGACGGTGAGGAATACGTGGTGCACAGCCGGGTGAGCCAGCCGCCGGATAGGTGAGCGGTCCGGTGACCGGTGCGGCCTGGAAGGCCGGGGTGCTGTGGTGATCGTTCCCGATTTGGTGGTCGAGGTGTACGCGCGGGCGGCCGGGGACTGGTCGTGCGGGTCGGGGTATGGCATCGGCGGCGGGCTGGTGGTGACCTCCGCTCATGTGGTCACGGCCGATGGGCGGCCGTCGGACGTGGTGGAGGTCCGGTGGCTGCACGTCCAGGAGCGCATCTCGGCGCGGGTGGTGTGGTCGGGATTCGGCGGCGGGGTGGATGTGGCCCTACTGGCCGTTGATGCCGAGCCGGCGCTGCCCGGTGGGGTGTCGGTTGTGCGGTGGGGTCGTCTGGTAGGGGTCACGGCCGGGGTGGCGTGTGCGGCGGTGGGATTCCCGGATGTGGTTGCCAACCCGACGATGCGCGACTCGCTTCACCTCGCTGGCACGATTAACCCCCGTGGGTTGGTCAAGGCCGGGTTGCACTCGATCGACGTGGCCGGCCCACCTCGCCGGCCTGCTGGCGGAACACCGTGGGCGGGCATGTCGGGAGCGGCGGTGTTCTGCGCCGGCCTGCTGGTGGCGGTCGTCGCTAGGGATGCGGCGGGGTTTGCCAGTGGCCGGCTGACCGCTGTGCCGATCGCGGCCTGCATGCGTGATCCGGCGTTCGCCGCCGCGGTGGAGCAGGCGACCGGTGGGCCGGTGTGGTTGGAGCCGGTGGAACTGATCGGGTTGCTGGCCGGCCAGGTCGGTGTCGACTCACCGGCGTCGCTGCTACGCGCCGATGTGGCGGCGGTCCGCTTCCGCGGCCGCGAGCGCCTGGTCGACGACCTGCGCCGGTGGTGCGAGCAGGACGAGCGGCTCGGGGTACGGCTGCTGGTCGGTCCTGGTGGGCAGGGCAAGACGCGGCTGGGTGAGGAGCTGGCCGGCCAGGTGCGCCGGACCGGTTGGGTGGCTGGGCGGGTGGTCGAAGGGGCGCCGGACGCGGCGGTGGCCGCCTTGTCCGGGCTGGCCGCCGATGCGCTGCTGATCGTCGACTACGCCGAATCCCGAGCCGGGCAGGTGCGGCAGCTCATCGAGCGGGCCCGCGCGGCTGCGGTGCGAGTGCGGCTGCTGCTGTTGGCCCGCACCGCCGGCGACTGGGTCAACGAGCTGGCCGCCCAGGCGGTCTCGACTGAATTGGTCGCCATGGCGCCGGTGGACCACCTGGGGCCGGTGGATACGGAGCCTGCTGGACGGATCGAGTCGTGGCGCGGGGCCGTCGACGACCTGGCCGTCCGCCTGCCGGCGGTACCCGGCTACGCCGACACACTGTGGCCGACTGTCGCCGACACGGTCCGCACTGCGGTGCCGGCATCGTTGACCGCCGCGCCGGCGGTCACCGTGCTAGCGGTGCAGATGGCCGCGCTGGCCCGGCTGCTGCTGGCCGGACAGCCCGTACCCGATAACACCCCGGTGGAGAGCGTCCTGCTGCTGCACGAGGAACGGTACTGGTCCCGCACCGCCGAGGTGCGCGCGCTAGGACTGAGCAGGGTCACCCGCCAGCGGGCGGTGGCCGCGGCGACGATCTGGTCGGCCAGCGACGAACCCGAGGGGGCACGACTGGTCGCCGGGTTACCGGGGCTGGCCGACCTGGACGGCGACCGACGCACCGCCGCGGCGCATTGGCTGGCTGGGCTGTACCCGTCACAGGGTCGGTTCTGGGGATCCTTACAACCGGACCA
>DASRIS010000004.1:0-20276 GCA_035649895.1 Micromonosporaceae bacterium
TTCTCGGTCAACCCGAAGCGGGTCAGCCAGACCTCTGAGCTGAGCGCGACGGTCACCGACGCCAACCCCGGCGACGGCGAGTACTTCATCGGCTCGATAGACCCCGGCGAGGGCAACGGCACCCCGATGACCTACCGCGACGGGAAGATCACCGCCACGATCGGCACGGCCCTGAAAGCCGGACGGTACGAGTTCCACGTCCGTGCCAAGGACCAGCTCGGCACCTGGTCCAGCCCGTCCCCACCGGTCTACCTGGTCGTCAACCGGCCGGACCCGCCGGCGGGCCTCACCGCCACCTCCCCGACCAACCAGGACCCGGTGCTGAGCTGGGCCGCATCACCCGACGCGGTCAAGTACCACGTGTACCGGGACGGGGCAAAGCTGGCCGCCGAGCCGACCGCCACCACGTTCACCGACGCCGACCGACCTGACGGCCGCTACAGCTACGAGGTCAGGGCCGTCAACGGCTTCGGCGACGTGAGCGACGCGAGCACTGCCGCCAGCGTGCACGTCGACAAGACCAGGCCCACCATCGGGCCGAGCGCCAGCCCGCCGGCCAACGCCGCCGGCTGGAACAACACCCCGGTG
This sequence comes from Micromonosporaceae bacterium, assembly GCA_035649895.1. GTDB lineage: Bacteria > Actinomycetota > Actinomycetes > Mycobacteriales > Micromonosporaceae > DASSUC01. The sequence continues at coordinate 589 of DASRIS010000004.1, forward strand.
ACCGTCGGCTTCGCGTGCGCCGACGAGCCTGGCGGGTCAGGGGTCGCCGGCTGCACCGAGCCGATCCGCGTCGACGGCGACGGAGCAGGCCAGGTCGTCACCGGGCAGGCGGTCGACAACGCGGGCAACACCGCATCTGCAAGCCAGACCGTCAACCTCGACCGGACCGCGCCCGTCGCCGGCGCACCGGCGTGGAGCACCAACCCCAAGCCGACCGGATCCTCCACCACCCTGACCGTCCCCGCCAGCGACGCGCTCTCCGGCGTCGTGGCCGGCGAGTACTACTTCGACACCGACCCGGGCCCCGGCAACGGCACCCCCATGACCTACGGCGGTGGCGTGCTGTCGACCACCATCGGGACCGGCCTCACGGTCGGCGTCTACCAGATCGGCGTACGCGCCAAGGACGCGGCCGGGAACTGGACCGCGCCACCGGTCGTCACCATCCTGGTGGTCTACGACCCGAGCCTGCCGGTCGGGGTCACCGGCAAGAACAAGAACGACCTGGTACCGAGCCTCGCCAACGGTGACGTGCTGCCCGGGCTCACCAGCGCCGGCCAGACCGACACCGCGGACTACGGCTTCACCGTCGACTACACCAACGGCGCACTGGACCCGCGCAACGACTTCATGTTCCGCTACAACACCGGCAGCCAGTGCAACTCGCCGCACGACCAGAACTGCCACAGCTTCACCCTCACCGCCACCGGCTTCGACTGGCTGATCATCGACCAGGCCAACGACTCCCGAGGCCGCTTCCAGGGCATCGCCACGGTAACCATCGACGAAGTTATCACCATCAACCCATTCACGGTCGAAGGGACCGACGGCGACCGCCTGACCCCGGCCGGCAACGACCACTTCATCCTGAAGGTCTACGCCCCCGGCGCCGACCCGACCACGGCTAGCCCCGTCTACCAGGTATCGGCCTCATTTGCGAAGGGAAACAGCGTGCGGGTGAGGTAGCCGCACAACCCCGATCGTCAGGTCGCGGGCCACCGGGAACTCAGGTCCTGGTGGCCCGCGACCCTCGTCAAGGCCTGAAGGGCTGCTCTGGCGGCGCGCGTAGCATTGGCCGCATGTCAGCCCCTGCCACCACGATCGAGGACGCCGTCCGGGCCGCCCTCGCCACAGTCGACGACCCGGAGATCCGCCGGCCGATCACCGAGCTCGGCATGGTCTCGTCGGTCCAGGTCGACAGCCTCGGGCTGGCTCGGGTCGGCATCCTGCTCACGGTCTCCGGCTGCCCGCTGCGGGACAAGCTCCGCGCGGACGTCACCGCCGCCGCGCTGACGGTGGACGGGGTCACCGCGGTGGAGGTCGACTTCGGCGTGATGAGCGACGCCCAGCGCCGGGAGCTGCAGACCCGGCTGCGCGGTGGTGGCGGCGCGGAGCCGGCGATCCCGTTCGCCCAGCCAGGGTCACGGACCAGGGTGTACGCGGTGGCGAGCGGCAAGGGCGGCGTCGGCAAGTCCAGCGTCACGGTCAACCTGGCCGCCGCGCTCGCCGCCCGGGGGTTCGCGGTCGGCGTGGTCGACGCCGATGTCTACGGCCACTCGGTGCCCCGGATGCTGGGCGCCACCGGCCGGCCGACCCAGGTCGAAGACATGATCATGCCGCCACAGGCGTACGGCGTGAAGGTCATCTCGATCGGCATGTTCACCTCGGGCAACGCGGCCGTTGTCTGGCGCGGGCCGATGCTGCACCGGGCGCTGCAACAGTTCCTCGCCGACGTCTACTGGGGCGAGCTCGACGTGCTCCTGCTCGACCTGCCGCCGGGCACCGGTGATGTGGCCATCTCGCTGGCCCAGCTGCTGCCGAACGCGGAGATCCTCGTCGTGACCACCCCGCAGGTGGCCGCGGCCGAGGTCGCGGAGCGGGCCGGCGCCATCGCGTTGCAGACCCACCAGCGGCTGGTCGGCGTGGTGGAGAACATGTCCTGGCTCCAGCTGCCGACCGGCGAGCGGATGGAGATCTTCGGATCTGGTGGCGGCCAGGCGGTGGCCGACTCGCTCACCCGGCTGGTCGGCGCGCCCGTGCCGCTGCTGGGCCAGATCCCGCTCGACACCCGGCTGCGGGAGTCCGGCGACGAGGGCCGGCCGCTGGTGCTCACCGCGCCGGACTCGCCCGCGGCCACGGCGCTCGCCGTGGTCGCCGACCGGCTAGCGGTACGCCGGGAGTCGCTCGCCGGCAAGCCGCTGGGCCTACGCCCCGCCGGCCGCTAGCCAGTCGGGCGCCGTCAGGTGTGGCGGCCCCACCGCCAACCGCCAACCGCCAACCGCCAACCGCCAACCGCCAACCGCCAACCGCCAACCGCCACAAGATCGCGATCAGAACGCCAAACGTCAAGTCAGACTGCACGAACGGCGTACCAGATCGCGATCTTGACCGTGTGCCGGTGGGCCGACAGCGTCCGGTTCAGGTTGCGTCGAAGTCGTACGGGCGCTCGTCGTAGCGGGGCTTCGCGGACGGCGCCGGTGGGACCTCGGCCGAGCCGTCCGCCGAGGCGACCGGCCGGCGCGAGCCGTTGCCGCGCCCGCGCAGGTCGGTGGAGTCGGCGACATCCTTGAGGTCTCGCTGGAGTGCGTCCAGGGGCCGGCGCAGGGCCGCCTCGTCCTCCTCGCTGAGCAGGTGCTTGCGCAGGAAGGTCTTCGGGTGCAGGTCGGTGAGCTGGATGTCGGTGCCGAGCTCGCGGCTGAGGTCGCTGGTGGCGCTGGTCGCCATCCGGCGCAGGTTGCGCAGCATGCGCAGGCCGTCGCTGATGACGGTGGGCAGCTTGTCGCCGAACACCAGCAGCGCGATGATCAGGAGCGCTCCCAGCTCCCATCCGCTCAGGTTCTCCAGCATCCGGCACCTCCCTGTCCCGCTCCGCCAGCGTACGCACACCGGGACTGCGGTCGGGAGAGCCACCGCCAGTCGACCCATGGACAGAAATCGATCAGAATCACCATGCCGGGGGCAACGCAGGGCACTCTGCTAGCGATGATGGAGCAGAGCATAAGGCGCTGACAGGGCACTCCCCGGCGCGGGCGACCCGACGCGCGTCGGCGCGGGCGACCCGATACCCGCCGGCCTGGCTACTGGGCGTCGGCGGCCAGCGTGACCGAGGCCCGCTGGGTGGCCGCCCCCCGCTTGTACTCCACGCTCACCACGGAGTTCGGTGCGTACTTGCGGACCAGCGCGACCAGGTCGGTGGGCTCGTACACCAGGCGACCGTCGAGGCGGATGACCACGTCACCGGCGCGCAGGCCGCCCCCTGCCGCGGGCCCGGCCGGCTCGACCGCGCGCAGCCGTACGCCGCCGTTGGGGTTGCGGTAGTTGTTGTCGAGCTGGGCCCCGAAGATGGTCCGGCGCGCCTTGCCGGTCGCGATGATCTCCTGAGCCACCCGCTTGGCCTGGTTGACCGGCACCGCGAACGCCAAGCCGATGTTGCCGGCCTCGTCCTCGTCCACGGCGAGCGACTTGATGACCGAGTTGACCCCGATCACCCGGCCGGCGCCGTCGACCAGCGGGCCGCCGGAGTTGCCGTGGTTCACCGCCGCGTCGGTCTGGATCGCGGCGTAGTAGCGCTCCTGCTTACCCGGCTCGCCGGCCCGGATCGGCCGGTCCACCGCGGAGACGATGCCGTACGTCACGGTGTTGGCCAGGGCCAGCGGCGAGCCGAGGGCGAGCACCGGGTCGCCGACCGCGATCGCGTCCGAGTCGCCGAACTCGACCGGGGCCAGCCCGTTCCGGTCCACCTTCAGCACCGCGATGTCCGACTCCGGGTCCCGACCGATGATCTTCCCAGGGGCGGTCGAGCCGTCGCTGAACATGACGTTCGCGTTGCCGGTCGCGCCCTCCACGACGTGGTCGTTGGTGATCACGTACCCGTCCGCCGAGGCGACGAAGCCCGAGCCCACCCCGAAGCCGCCGCCGGTGGAGACGCGGATCGTGACCACGCTCGGCAGCACCTTCTGCACCACGCCGGCGAGCGAGCCGGGCGGGCGCTGGGCGAGCTCCGGCGCGGCTGCCTGGCCGGGGCCGCCGATCACCGTGGGCCCGCCGTCGCGCTCGGCGAACACGTACCCGAGCGCGCCGCCGAGAGCCCCGGCCAGCAGCGCGCTGATGACGGAGACCAGCAGGACCATGCCGAGACCGCGGCGGGGCACCAGGTCCGGCACCTCCGGCTCCGGGGGTCCGCCCGGGCCCGGGTACGCCGCTGCGGGCACGACCACGGCAGCCGGCGTGGACGGGTCGCGCCACGGGTCCGCCAGCGCGTCGGACCACCATGGCGACTGCGGTGCCCCTGCTGGACCAGCCCCCGTCACGGTCGCCTCCTCCCGCGCCCCGCCTACCGGAACACCCCGCCAGTGCGTGGCCTATCCAGGATCGCACGCTCCAGCGAGCACCATCGGGTTCCGGTGCAGCGACTACGAGCGACTAGGCTGGCGCGGTAGCTCCAGCTCTCCCGCCAACGCCCGTCTCCCGCCAACGCCCGCGGAGGTGCGTCATCGCCACGCTCGCCCGAGGGACCAGCCCGCTGCCCGCGCAGGCGTACGAGTTCGCCGAGGCGTACCTGCCGGAGGATGTGGTCCTGGCCACGGCGCGCCTGATGTCGGCGGAGGTGGGCCTGGTGCCGGTCTCGCCCGGCGCCGGCGCGGCGCTGCGGCTGCTCGCGGCGGCCGGCAACGCCCGGGCGGTGGTGGAGATCGGCACAGGCACCGGAGTGAGCAGCCTGTGGCTGCTGGCCGGCATGCGCCCCGACGGCGTGCTCACCACCATCGACGCGGAGGGGGAGCACCAGCGCCTCGCCCGGCGGCTGTTCATCGAGGCGGGCTACCTCGCCTCGCGTGCCCGGATCATCACCGGCCGGGCGCTGGACGTGCTGCCCCGCCTGGCCGACGGCGGGTACGACATGGTCTTCGCCGACGCCGACAGCCGCGAGTACACCGCGTTCGTCACCGAGGCCCACCGGCTGCTGCGCCCAGGCGGCGTGCTGGTGCTCAACGGAGCCTGGGCCGGCGGGCGGATCGGCGACCCGGCGGCGCGGGACCCGCAGACCGTCGGGGTCCGGGAGGTCATCAAGGTGCTGCGCGACGCCGAGGAGTGGACCCCGGCACTGCTGGGCACCGGCGACGGGCTGCTCTGTGCAGTGCGCCGCTGACCCGACATACTCACCGGCATGCACGATCGTCGTACCCTGCGTTACTGGCCCTGGCTCGCGATGTGCGCGGCGGGCACCGCGGTCTTCGGCGGGCTCTTCGCGCTCGCCGGTTCGTGGGCCCTGCGCACCAGCTCCGTGGTCTTCCTCGTAATATCCGCAGCCCTGGCGCTCAGCTTCCTCGTCCTCGCCGGCTACACGCTGGCCAGCCTGCGGGTGCGTACGGTGGTGGACGGCACCGGCGCCACAGTGGTATGGCCGTTCTCGCGGGAGCGGGTGGAGTGGGCGCAGGTGGAGCGTTTGGACGTGACGCACCTTCTGCCTGGCTGGGCGGTGCGTGGCTGGCGGGCCGACGGGGCGGTGGTCGTCTTCATCTGCCATGACACGCACGGCCGGCGACCGCGCCGGTGGGAGACCTTCGAGACCCCGCCGACCACCGCGCCGCAGGCGCTCCAGCAGGCGTACGCCGAGATCGACCGCTGCTGGCGGTCAGCCCGGGGGCTGCCGGTCTACCACTGAGCTGTCTGGGCCGTCCAGTGTGGACAGCCAGCGGAGCAGGGTCCGTACGCCGAACCCGGTCGCGCCCTTGGGCAGCTCCCCGTCCACCGAGTCGGACCAGGCCGGGGCGGACATGTCCAGGTGGGCCCAGCGGTCGCGGGCGGCACCGACGAACTCGCGGAGGTAGAGCGCGGCGGTGACCGACCCGGCACCGATGTTCGCGGCGTTGTTGAGGTCGGCCTCGTCGCCGGCGAGCGCCGGCACGTAGTCCTCCACCAGCGGCATCCGCCACAGCCGCTCGCCGGCTGCGGCACCGGCCGTGACGAGCGCGGCCACCAGGTCGTCGCGCTCGCCGTACACGGCGGCGGTGCGCTTGCCGAGCGCCACCGTGCCGGCGCCGGTGAGCGTGGCCAGGTCGACCAGGAGGTCCGGCTTGAGCCGGGCCACCGCGTAGGCCAGCGCGTCGCCGAGCACCACCCGGCCCTCGGCGTCGGTGCTGCGCACCTCGGTGGTGAGGCCGCCGTAGTGGCGCACCACGTCCCCGGGCCGGTACGCGGAGCCGCTGACCATGTTCTCGGCGAGCGGGGCGAGCGCGGTGACCCGTACCGGCAGCCGCAGCTCGGCGGCGCCGATCGCGGCGGCGGTGACCGCCGCCGCGCCGGCCATGTCCTTGCGCATCAGCTTCATCGCGTCCCGCGGCTTGATCGAGATCCCGCCGGTGTCGAACGTGATCCCCTTGCCGGCCAGCACCACGTGCAGCCGCGCCCCATGCGGGCGCCAGGCCACCTCGACCAGGCGCGGCCCGCGCCGGGAGCCACCGCCCACCGCCAGGATGCCGCCGAAGCCGGCCGCGGCCAGCTCGGCTGGCTCTCGTACGGTCACCCGCAGGCCCGGTAGCTGGCCGGCCGCCTTGACGACCTGGCCGGCGAGCCAGGCCGGTGTCTTGGTCTGGCTCGGCATGTTGGTCAGGTCCCGCGCCAGCGCCGTGGCCCGGGCCACGACCCGGGCCTCGGCGAGCGCGTCCTCGTAGCGGGCCGGGTCGTCGACGGCGAGCGTCAGCCGGCGCAGCGCCAGCCCGCCCCCCTCCGGCTCCTTGCCCAGCCGGAACCGGTACGCCGCGAGCAGCGCGCCCTCCGCCAGACCCCGTACCACGGCCGGGCCGGCGCCCGGGGGCAGGGCGAAGGTGACCGACGGGTCGCGCTGGGCAGCGCGGACCACGCCGGCACCGGCGGCCCGCCACCCAGCCTCGCCCATCGCCTGACCGGCCTCAGCGGCCTGACCAGGCTCGGCCGCCTGGCCGGTCTCGACCAGGAGCAGCCGCCGGGGCGTGGCCCCGGGCCGGGGCAGTATGGTCACCGCTCCGGCTGTGCGAGAGCCGCGGCCCCCCACCTCGCCGAGAAGCGCGGACGCCTGGGCTGCGACAGCGTCGGCCAGGCCCACCGAGGTGGGTAGCAGCTCCCCGGCCGTGGCCGGAAGCGCCAGCACCTGGGGTGGGCCCGGGCGCGCCGCCAGTCGAACTGTGAGCAACAGTCAGCTCGCAGCGGCCTTCAGCGCGTCACCGAGGGCGTTGGCCTCGTCGGGGGTCATCTCCACGACCAGCCTGCCACCGCCCTCCAGCGGAACTCGCATGACGATGCCGCGGCCCTCCTTGGTGACCTCCAGCGGACCGTCGCCCGTCCGCGGCTTCATCGCCGCCATGTGTGTCTCCCCTCAGCCTGCCGGGTCGGACGTGGCCACCCACGCCCGTCACGTCGGTGACGCCGGCCTCCGGCGGTCCCCCGCCACAGTGCCGACCATGATTTTCCCTGATGGAGGTCCGCGATCCCAAACCGTGCCGGCACAAATGTGACAGGCACTGGCCCAAACGGGCATGTTGCTGTCACAATGTCCCGTCATGCAGGCCCGGTCAGCGCTCTTCGACCTCTACGGGGACTACCTGCGCCCGCGAGGGGGCCGGGCCCCGGTCGCCGCCCTCGTCCGCCTGCTCGCGCCGCTGGGCATCGCCCCGCCGGCGGTGCGCACGGCGGTCTCCCGGATGGTGCGCCAGGGCTGGCTGCATCCGCTGCGGCTGTCGTCCGGCCCGGGGTACCTGCTGACCCCCAAGGCGGCGCGGCGGCTGGACGAGGCCGCCGCCCGGATCTACCGCACCGCCCAGGTCCCTTGGGACGGCCGCTTCGACCTGCTGGTCCTCGACGCCGGGGCCAACCGCGCCGCCCGGCTGCGGCTCGCCCCGACCCTGGCCTACCTGGGGTACGGCACGCTCGACGGCACCACCTGGGTGGCCCCCCGCCCGGGCGAGGACGTCGAGGCCGCGCTGGCCGAGGCCGGTGTGGGGTACGAGCGCTTCACCGCCCGCCACGCGGCCGGCACGCCGGGCGCCATGGCGATGGTCCGCCGCGCCTGGGACCTGGACGAGATCGGTACGGCGTACCAGCGCTTCGTCCGCCAGCTGCGCCCAGTGGTGGCCGCGGTGACCGAGGACGGCGCCGACGTGGACGCGTACGCGGCCCGGTTCCGGCTGGTGCACGCCTGGCGTACCTTCCTCTTCCGCGATCCCCAGCTGCCGCCGGCCCTGCTGCCCGACCGCTGGCCAGGCAGCACCGCCGCCGCCTTCTTCGACCGGCACGCGGCCCGGCTGCGCCCGGCCGCCGACCGGTACGTGGATCATTGCCTGGAGCTGTCCGCCCGCCCGGGCGTCTCGACATCCATCCCCCGAACCGTCTCGACGTCCATCCCCTGAGAGAGGCCTGCCGTGACCGACCCCCTGCTCGTCGAGCGCGCCGACGGCGTCGTGACGCTGATGCTGAACCGCCCGGACTCCTTGAACTCGCTGGACGTCCCGCTGAAGGAGGCGCTGCGGGACGCCCTGGCCGACCTGGAGGCGGACCGGGCCTGCCGGGCGGTGGTCCTCGCCGGGGCGGGTCGCGCCTTCTGCGTCGGGCAGGACCTGCGCGAGCACGTCCAGCTGCTGGAGTCGGGCTCCACCGACCCGCTGCACACCGTGGCGCAGCACTTCAACCCGATCGCCCGGCGCATCGCCAACCTGCCCAAGCCGGTGGTGGCCGCGGTACGCGGCATGGCCGCAGGTGCCGGCGCCTCGCTGGCGTTCCTCGCCGACTTCCGGGTCGGCGGCCCGCGCACCGCCTTCCTCATGGCCTTCGCCAACGTCGGCCTGGCCGGCGACACCGGGGCATCCTGGTCGCTGCCGCGGCTGGTCGGCCACGCCAAGGCGGTCGAGCTGCTCATGCTCGCCGAGCCGGTGGACGCGGCGGAGGCGGTGCGGCTCGGCCTGTTGACGCGGCTCGTGGACGACGACGAGCTGGTCCTGCCGACCGCGCAGGAGCTGGCCGCCCGGCTCGCGGCGGGCCCCACCGTCGCCTACGGGGCGATCAAGCGGCAGCTCTCAGTGGGTACCGCCGGCACGCTCTCCGACGCGCTGGCGGCCGAGGCCCAGGCACAGGCGATCTGCGGGGCCACCGCGGACCACCGCAACGCCACCGCCGCCTTCGTACGCAAGGAGAAGCCGGTCTTCGAGGGCGCCTGACGCACCGCCAGCTACGCCTCGTTCCGCGCCGGCTCCTCACCCACCTCCGGCTCCTCGTCCTCCTCCGGGTCGAGGTTGGTCTCGTCACCGAGCAGGTAGGCCCGCATCGCCAGCTCGTCATCGACGGGTGCCACGAACACCGGCAGCTGGCCGGGGCCAAGCTCGGTTGCGAAGGTCCAGAACTGCCGGACCGCCTCGGCCGGCGTCTCCGCCTCGATCGGCAGGTCCAGGCTCACCAGCCAGCTGCGGCGGTCGGCCGGCGGGCCCAGCCGGGCCGCATGGGCCTGGAACGCCGCCTCGTCCAGCGGCGTAACGGCACCGCCGAGCGCCAGCCCGTCGGCTGGCTGCGGAGCGTCGAAGCACCGCCGGGTGTACGCGAACACGGCCGCCGCACCAGGCGCCGCAGCCCCACCAGGCGCCGCAGCCCCGCTGCGGGTCACCGCGGAGCCGAAGAGCACCCGCGGCTCCGCCTCGGCCACCAGCAGCACGTGGTCGCCGGCGACCGGCCCGGCGACGCTCAGCTCCAGCGTCTCGTGCGAGTACGTCCGCTCGGCGGCGTACTGCGCAGCGGGCACGAGCACCGCCCAGTAGCCCATGCGCCCATCTCATCACGCCGCCCGCGTCCACCGCCCGCGCCCGTGGTGGCTCAGCCGGCGTGGCAGCCGAGCAGGTGGTCGTTGACCATGCCGGTCGCCTGCATCAGGGCGTACGCCGTGGTTGGCCCCACGAACCGGAAGCCGCGCCGCCTGAGGTCCTTGGCCATCGCGGTCGACTCCGGAGTGGTCGCCGGAACCTCGGCCAGCGACCGGGGCCGGTCCCGCCGGCCCGCCGGCGCGTACGACCACAGCAGCGCGGACAGGCCCTCGGGCAGCTGCTCGGCGGCCCGCGCGTTGGCCAGCGTCGCCTCGATCTTCGCCCGGTTGCGCACGATGCCCGCGTCGGCCAGCAGGCGCTCGACATCCGCCGCCCCGAACGCGGCCACCTTCTCGACTGCGAAACCCGCGAAAGCAGCCCGGAATGCCGGGCGCTTGCGCAGGATCGTCAGCCAGGACAGCCCGGACTGGAACGCCTCCAGGGCCAACCGCTCGAAGAGCGCGTCATCGTCGCGGACCGGCCGCCCCCACTCGGTGTCGTGGTACGCCCGGTAGTCCGGCGTCGAGTCGCCCCAGGCACAACGGGCTAGTCCATCTGCGCCCACCACGAGATCGGTCACCGGCCAACCCTAGCCTTACTAATTCATCTGTGCGGTGCGCGGGGCGCGCTCAGCCCCGGCGTGCTGGCTGTGCCGTTCTGCCCGGCTCCACTCGGCACACATATGAGACTTGGCACACCATACGAGGCGTACCCACAATCGATCATGGGGGCGCCGCGGGCCAGACCGTACCGCCTTTTCATCGGTACCCATCGGAGCTCTTTCATGAAGCTTCCGTAGATCCATTTCGCCCTGGCCCGGGCCACTCATTCCGCCCTTCGTATGTTGACAGTCGCATAACGTGCCGATACGTTAGCTCCTCCGGAGTGTGGGCGAACCGACTGGAGGCGCCAGGTGTCCACCGAGCCGCCGACACAGCGACCGCAGGACGCCGCCGCGGAGCAGCCTCCCAACGAGCCCATGCCAGAGACACAGAAGAAAGCCTGGAAGGCATTCCAAGGCATTGTCCTCCGTAACATTTATCTGAGCGCCGCCCTAGGTACGCTTCTCGGCGCGTCGCTCGTCCTCGTAGGTGCGATCGTGGCGAGCGAGCCACTCCGCCTGACGTTGTCCCGCGTCATCGGCGGGTTCGGCCTTGCGGTGCTCACCACCGTATTCGGGGTCAGCGCCGGCCTCGTTCTCGGCGAGTGGCTGAACATCAAGGAAAGAATCGGACAGATGCTGCACGAGGCCCAGCTCAGCGAGGTACAGCAGCTGGGTCGCCAGATCGACCAGCTCGGTAGGGACCAGGCGCAGCTTGCCGACGAGGTCACGAACCGCCTAGCCGAAATTGAGCGACTGGAACACGAGATCCGCATCCGGAACGCCGACGCGGACGCTCTTGGTCGAGCCGGTGTCCTAAGGGTCTTCGAGGGACGGAGCGAGTCGTTTGCCCACGTCATCCGCTCTATCCGGGAACCCACCACTGCGACGATACGCATTGCCGGAATACGACTTGCCGACTTTGTCCGCCAGACCTCAGGACCTTGGCAGGAGATCGTTGGCATCATTCACGACCGCAAGAACAGTGCCGAGCGCCTCGAGGTCAAGGTCCTGCTACTGGACCCACGTTGTGCCGCCGCCCGGGCCCTGACATTCAGACGCGGCGACGACGCCGGGAACACCCGGCGCAGCCGGGAGCTCCGGCGGGAGATCGAGCTCAGCAGCGACCGGATTCTGCGGCAGGCGGGAACCCATCCCGGTAACGTCTCCGTCGAGCTACGTTTCTATCGCGCTGACCCGCACTCGTTTATCGTGGCCACGAACTCGTCCGCGTTCACCCAGCCTTACACGGCGACGTACCTGGATGAGCCCGCCCCCGTCCACGTCACCCAGTACGCTGGCGGGTCGACCGGACACGCGGCAGTGATCAGCCAGTTTGACATGCTGTGGCAGGAGCGCTCCGTTTCCTACGACGAGATATTCCGCGCAGGGTCAATCGGCGTGGACGCCGCCATCCGCGATGCAGGAATTACGAACATCTACACCAACGAGGACAGCGCCTACCGCCGGATGCGGTGGCTCCTGGAGGGTGCGGGTGAGCGCGTATGGCTCCAGGGAGTGTCGCTGAAACCTATGTACAACCGTCCGCTTGACATCGCGATGAACCAGCTCGCCCAGCCACAGTCCGCACACATAGACGTCAGAATGCTCATGCTGGACCCGGGCTGTGACGCCGCTTTTACAAAGACATACCATCATTTCGCGGACGAGTACCCGACCGTCGGTGACTACAAGAGGAACGGCGTCGAGCAGCACCGACGAACCGAGCTCTACAACAGCATCGTGGACAACCTACGACGGCTGGGCGACCTGGTGCGGGGCGGCGCGCAAAATTTCCAGATCAGGACGTACACCTGCTCTCCGGTGGCATTCGTCATGCTGACAGACAGGTACGCACTTGGCGAGCAGTACCACTATGGCGTTCCTCCCCGGCCGAGCGCGTTGAGCGACCTGCGCTTATGCGACCTCCCATTGATCGAGTACGCTTTCCAGGACGGTCACGGTGGCTACAGCCGGCTGGCGGAACACTACGATAATGTGTTCCACGATCTCGCGGAGCCGCTGCGGCTCGCCTAGGTTGACCATGCTGGCACGCTTGGCGTGCGGCGATGACAGGGCCGTGACGCGGGGCAGATGGCGGAGCAGGGCCCGCCCGAAGGCGGGTGCTGGTCTCAGCCTGGGAGATGTCAGGTGACTCGAAAGGCCTGGACATACGCGGCCGGATCTCGCCTCAGGTCCCCGTCCCAACGGCTCAGGCAGCGCTCAGCAAAAGTTACCGACGTATCGGCGACCTCTCCTATTGGGTCGAGATAGCCCAGAACGCTGGGTGGTTCTACGCCACGGGCGACTCGCGCCGCCAGGCCGCGGCGCGCCAGGCTCACCAGCTCGCGGGCAAGATCCTGGACGGGATATGGTCCAATACAGGTTGCCAGTCCCTTCAGTGCAATGCTGTCGACAGCCGCCTCGATGTCGCTCAAGGTGAGACCACCGAGAAGGTCCAGCACTCTGGTACGCGCCGTCTCGTCATAGGTGAGTCCTACCCAGAGCGCCACAGAGCTTGCGAAATGAGGCCAGGGCGGCCCGTCAGGTAGGCGCGCCTCGAGTGTTCGGCGTACTCGGACATTCGGCCAGACCTGAGACAGGTGTGACTCCCAGTCGGTGTACGTAGGCCGGGTACCGTCGCCGAAACCCTCCGAAAGCAGGTCTTGGAAGGTGCCCGGTGGAGCGGGTTCATGGCCGTTCGCAGGAGTGCTCCGGTAGATCATGGGGAGGCGCAGTGCCCAGTCAACGACGTCATCGACAGTAGCTTCGGGATCCAGCGCGTAGACAAGAGTCCCGCAGCGTGCCGGATCAATCTTACGCCAAAATTGCATCCTTCTGGAAAGCGCCCCGGTCGGTGCGCCATTTTCGATGGGGGAGCTCACAAAGAGGGCTGCTACGACTGGCGCGGCGAGGGTCAGCATTCTCAGCTTGGCGAAGAGGTCGCTCGCCGAGACGTAGTCCAGCGAGGTCTGTGCCGAGAGAGTGATCCCCATGACACCGTCCGCCAGGGATCCGCCTTCACCCAGGCGCCTGAAGTAGTTACGCATAATCTGCACCCGCTTTTTGGGGATCCACGGAACCTCCTGCATCGGGGTAAAAGGCAGGATGCCCCCGGAGAGCAGAGCTAGCGACAGCCGGTCAGCCACCCCAGCGGCGAGCCGAACTCTTTCACGGGTGTGCTCGACAGCGTCGAACAGCGTCCTGGACGGCGCGGCCGAGAACTCAAGGGCCCCGCCCATCTCGAGACTGAACTCACCACCGGCCGGAAGGCGCACGCCGACCAGGTGCGACCCGTCCCGAACAGGCGTTCCGTCAAGTTCTTCAACAAGCGCTTGTAGCAGAGCCCTCGTCCCACTGGCTCCTTCGTAGGGGGCACTCCGTCCCGTCTCCGGGTCCACCACGCCGCATTCCAGCTCTATACCGACGAGCTCCTTCGCCTCCGGCGAGCCCGAGAATGCCTGGGCGAGTCCGCCGGGTCCTCGTACAAGCTCGCTGTGCATCTGAACTGTCTCCTCGGTCGAGCGTTACAGCGGCTGGTTTTGAGCCGGACGAGGCCACGGCTCAGTATGTAGAGATCTATATGCAGAGATCTTCTGTGGCGTTACCCCTGGCTGAAGGCTACCGCAATTTAGCTATAAGGCTGTTGTTGCATGACTGGTCATCGGGTTCTGACTCGGCACCCGGCCCAGGAGGTTATCGGCCAGTTTAGGTCTGCGCTGGGTTAAATATCCCGGCATGCCGTTTTAGTAGCTGATTGCGGCATCCGAGGGCGCCTGGTCAGGGCAGTGTGCCGGTCTCCACCAGCCGGGCGAACCTCTTCAGCGCCGTGCTGAGGCTGATCTTTGAGCCTGGCCACGCCAGCGGCCACGCGATCCGACCAACCACTCCCATCGGGAGATGGAACCACTCGTGCCAGACGACCTGGGTCCGGTTGCCCTCCATCGGGGTGCACCGCAGCACGCCCGGCCCGCGCAGCAGTCCTCCACAGTGGATCACACGTACCTCGTACGGCGGATCCAGGCGAGCGACCCGCATCTCGTCGCGGAGCACAGCCGGGCCGACGGTGGTGACCGCCTCGATCAGACTGCCCTCACCACCGCTCCCCTCAACCACACGTACCCGGGTGAACGGGATCCACTCGCCCTGCCGGTCCCACGCCGTGAACGCGGCGAACACGCGTCCGGCAGGCGCATTGATGATCACCGTGGCTGTCACCTCACCGGCACCAGGTGCCGCGGCGTCCGTCGGCCTGCCCGCGCCACCGGGTGGGAGCTCACCTGCCTCGCTCACTGACGGCTCGAGACCGCGTCGTTGGTGGCCGCCTGCCCGGCGGCATCGCTGCCTGGCCCGGCGGCATCGCTGGCGGTCTCCGCACCGTCCACCGGCACCGCCAGAGCCTCATCCGCAGTGACCGGCTCGTTGGGGGTCCCGCTGTCGGTAGCAGGTGCGGCGAGAGCCGGCGCGGCATGAGCCGGTTCAGCGGGAGCCCGCTCCGCAGCCGGTGCCGGCTGGTCCAGCTCGTGGGCCGGCTGGTCCAGCTCGTGGTCTACAGGCTCCCGCTCTGCGGGCTCCTCTCCCGTGGGCTCGGCAAGCCCTGTGGACCCGGCAAGCCCCATGGACCCGGCAAGCCCCATGGACCCGGCAGGCTCAGCCGCGTCGCGGGCGGTCGCGTCACGCTCAGGCGCCCCATCCGCAGCCACTGCCCCATCCGCTACCACCTCATCCGCAACCACATCCTCGGCAACCACATCCTCGGCAACCGGCTCACCGCTGGCAGGCGGTGTCAGCAGTCCCAGGTCGACCCCATCGCGGCTACCCGGCTCGCCGTCACCCATCTCCCAGCCAGCCGGCTGAGGGGCGGCCTGACCGGCCGGACCGGCCGCGATCCCGGCCAGGGACGCCTCACGGGCTCGGCGCAGCACCTCGGCATCCTCGAAGCGACCCGCCCGCAGCGCGTCGATCTCCGACTCCAGCACGTTGATCAGCTCATCCTTGTAGCCGATGTCGTACGCCGCGCGGGCCAGCGCCTGGTCCACCTGCGCCATCCGGTAGCCGCGCAGCGCGACGTCGAACCGGGCACCGCTGACGTCGGACTCGACCAGCGGTCGGTTGGTGGGCAGCGCAACTGCCCGTTCGTCCGGCTCGGCCGGCTCCAGCCCGGGGTCACCGCCAGTGACCACCACCGCGACGCCGAACACGATCGCCCCGACGACGAGCGCCGCGGTGAGGATTAGCAGCAGCTGACCCATGCACCGATCGTGGCATGGCGATGAGACCGCAGCGACCCCGGGCCGGTCCGGTAGGCTCATGATCAACTTATCGGGAAGGGATGGCTGGTGGCCCCACTGCGGCTCGGCCGGCGGCGGTTCGGCGAACGGGAGCTGGCCGTGATGGCGATCGTGAACCGTACCCCCGACTCGTTCTTTGACCGCGGCGCGACCTTTGCCGCAGACGCCGCGCTGCGCGCGGTGGACAAGGCGGTCGCCGAGGGGGCGGACATCATCGACATCGGCGGTGTCAAGGCCGGGCCGGGCGCCGAGGTCGACCCGGCTGAGGAGATCCGCCGGACCGTGGCGACGGTCGCCGCGGTGCGCTCGGCGTACCCGGATCTGGTTGTGTCGATCGATACCTGGCGGGCCGAGGTCGCGGCGGAGGCGGTGGCGGCAGGCGCCGACCTGGTCAACGACACCTGGGCCGGCGCGGACCCGCAGCTCGCCCGGGTCGCCGCCGAGTCCGGCGCCGGGCTGGTCTGCTCCCACGCGGGTGGCCTGGCGCCGCGGACCCGGCCGCACCGCGTGGCCTTCGACGACGTGGTGGCCGACGTGGTCGCCACCGTCACCCGCCTCGCCAGGCACGCCATGGACCTGGGGGTACGCCCCGACGGCATCCTCATCGACCCGGCGCACGACTTCGGCAAGAACACCTGGCACTCGCTGGAGGTGACCCACCGCCTCGACGAGCTCGTGGCGACCGGCTGGCCCGTGCTGGTCGCGATCTCCAACAAGGACTTCGTGGGCGAGACGCTCGACCTGCCGGTCGAGGAGCGGCTGGAGGGTACGCTCGCCGCTACCGCGGTCTCCGCCTGGCTGGGCGCCCGGGTGTTCCGCGCGCATCAGGTCGCCGCCACCCGCCGGGTGCTGGACATGGTCGCCGCGATCCGGGGCGACCGGCCGCCCGCCGTAGCCCGTCGCGGCCTGGCCTGACCGGCCTCAGGTCCAGCTCAGCACCCCCTTGCGCCAGGCGTAGAGGATGCCGAGCGCCACTATGCCGATGAAGATGCCCATCTCCACCACGGTGACCACGCCGAACCCGGGCCTGGCGTAGACCACCGCCCACGGGAACAGGAAGACGCTCTCCACGGCGAAAAGCACATAAAGATAGGCGTAGACGTAGTACCGGATCTGCGCCTGTGCCCAGTCGCCGCCGACCGGGTCTATGCCGCACTCATACGTCACCAACTTGCCGGACGGGTTGGCCGGTCGGGCGGGGCGCAGCAGCCGGTTGGCGGTGAACGCCACGACGAAGAACGCCGCCCCGGCGAGCAGCAGCAGG
Source organism: Micromonosporaceae bacterium (assembly GCA_035649895.1). Lineage (GTDB taxonomy): Bacteria > Actinomycetota > Actinomycetes > Mycobacteriales > Micromonosporaceae > DASSUC01. The sequence goes on from DASRIS010000004.1 coordinate 17,563, forward strand.
CCAAGTGTCGCGTAAGAGCCGAGGTACCCGCTCATGTCGCGCAGCGTACCGTTACTGGTCGGCTGGAGGAGGTGCGCCGGGATGCGGTTCACCGAATAATGCCGTCCAGAGGCTTCAGGTGACCGGCGGCTTGCGTGACCGGCTTGGAGGGGGGTGCCATGATCGGAGCGGTGCGGCCTGGGGCGACCCGCCTCGGCCGGGCCACCGTCGCGGTCGGGCTGGCAGTCGGCCTGGGTACGGCGGCCAGCGGCGGCTACCTCAGCCTGTCCCAGCCCGGGCGGGCGTACGCCGAGCCGGTCACGGACGTCACCCTCGACCCCTCCCCGACGCCCGGGACGTCACTGGCGCCGGCACCCTCGCCGACGCTGGCACCGCCCGCGGCACCCCCACCCCCGCCTCCACTCCCGCCGCGGCTGGGCATCCGGCTGTCGGCGAGCGAGGTCCGGCTGGGCGCGGACTACTGGCGCGGCACCGCAGGCTTCGCCGACCTCGTCATCACCGCGGAGAACACGAGCACGGTGGACGAGCGCGTCGAGGTGGTCTACACGACGCCGGAGGGGGTGAGCGACACCCACGCCGGCTGGGGCGGGCAGGGCTGCGCCGAGCTCGCCGTACGGATGTACCGCTGCATCCGGGGCGGGGTGGCCCCGGGTACCCGCTGGACGCTGCGGCTGCGGCTGCGGGTGGAGGGCACGGCGTGGCGGCGCGCTCCGCTGTTCGGCAGCGCCACGGCCACCGCGGTCGCGCCGAGCCACCCCACCATCCCGAGCGCCCAGGACCAGCACGTGTTCCAGATCGTCTTCCCGGACGGTCCGCAGTCGCCCGGCCTCGCCCTCTGGGCCGGCGACGTGGTGCTCGCCTCGCCCGCCGCGCGCACCGCGACGCTGTCGGTCCGGGTCGGCAACCACGGCCGGGTCGCGGCCATCGGCCGGCTGGAGATAGCGGTCCCGGCCGGGGCCACGATCACCTCGGTGCCTGCCCGCTGCGTGGCGCACGTGCGGCTGGACTCCCGCCGGATCCGCTGCGAGCTGGGCCGGCTGGGCAGCGGTCAGGTCGAGGAGCTGCTGTTCGGGCTCGCCGTCGACCCGGCCGGGCGGCTGGCCGCGCCGCTCGCCGGCAGCGCCCGGGCGTCCCTGCGGCCGCCTCAGGGCCCGACCGCCGAGGCGGTGGCCACCTTCCGCATCGTGGCCACGGCGGTGGCCTCCCCGAGCCCGCAGCCGCCCGGAGGGGCCGAGGGCGGCCAGGGCCTCCCGCGGGTGGACTACATCCCGGGCGCCCCTGCGGGCGCCACCTCGACGGAGTACCCCGCCGGGCTCCCGGCGGGGCCGATCGTGCTCGGCATCGGCGGGCTGTTCACAGTGCTGTGGCTGCTCGTCATGGTGTCGCTGCGCCGGCGGCTGCGGCACCACGCGCCCAGGTGAGCGGGGTCGTCACCACCGCGGAGCCCGGCGGGCACCGACCCGGGAGTGGCCAAGCTCACTCCCTGCCTGGCCGCGCCGCTACCTGACCCGGCTGCCTGATCAGGGGCATCGACGGAGCCTGGCGTCGCGCCGGTGACAGCGCACCCGGTCTGCCGACGTAGGCTCGACAGGTGTAAGAAAGAGCGGGTCAGCTTCTTCTCCCCCGCGCGTGAGGCTCCGCACCGCCGGCCATAGGAGGTCAGCACAAGTGGCCAAACAGGTCCAGCAGCTGGATCGGGTGGTCATCCGATTCGCCGGCGACTCCGGTGACGGCATGCAGCTCACCGGTGACCGGTTCACCTCCGAAACCGCCCAGCTCGGAAACGACATCTCGACGCTGCCCAACTTCCCCGCCGAGATCCGCGCGCCCGCCGGCACGCTGCCGGGCGTGTCCAGCTTCCAGGTGCACTTCGCCGACTTCGACATCCTCACCCCGGGTGACGCGCCCAACGTGCTGGTCGCCATGAACCCCGCGGCGCTCAAGGCCAACCTCCCCGACCTGCCGCGCGGGGCGACCATCATCGTCAACACCGACGAGTTCACCAAGCGTAACCTGACCAAGGTCGGCTACGCCGCCAACCCGATCGAGGACGGCTCGCTGGACGGCTACGCCGTACACCCGGTCGGTCTGACCTCGATGACGGTCAAGGCGCTGGAGGAGCAGGCGGTGTCCAAGAAGGACGCCGAGCGGGCGAAGAACATGTTCGCCCTGGGCCTGCTCTCCTGGCTCTACTCGCGCCCGCACACCTCGACGATCGCCTTCCTCGAGCGCAAGTTCGCCTCCCGGCCGGAGCTGGTAGCGGCGAACGTGGCCGCCTTCAACGCCGGCTTCGCGTTCGGCGAGACGACCGAGACCTTCGCGGTGCGCTACGAGGTCAAGCCGGCGCGCCTGCGGCCGGGCAACTACCGCAACATCACCGGCAACACCGCCCTGGCGCTCGGGCTGGTGGCCGCCGGGGTCCGCTCCGGCCTGCCGGTCTTCCTCGGCGCCTACCCGATCACCCCGGCCTCGGACATCCTGCACGAGCTGAGCAAGCACAAGAAGTTCGGCGTCACCACCGTGCAGGCCGAGGACGAGATCGCCGCGATCGGCGCGGCGCTCGGCGCGTCGTACGGCGGCGCCCTGGGCGTGACCACGACCTCCGGCCCTGGCGTCGCGCTCAAGGGCGAGACGATCTCGCTCGCGGTCGCGCTGGAGCTGCCACTGATCATCGTCGACGTGCAGCGGGCCGGGCCGTCCACGGGCATGCCGAC
>DASRIS010000005.1:0-22073 GCA_035649895.1 Micromonosporaceae bacterium
ATCCATAGATGGCAATCTCTTTACTGTCAGTCTTGGCTGTGGCACTCTCCGTTCACAGGCTATGCCCAGGACCTGGTGACGGCCCTCCCACCGGGGGCCACCACGGGTCACCGGCCTTCCTCGTACCCCTCGGGAACGGGAGCGGAAGATGCGACGTGCGCTGCGTCCGGCGGCCTACCTCGCCTGCGCGTTGGGTCTGGCGTTGGCCACCGCCCCGACACCGGCGCTCGCCGCATCGCCCGATGTGCTGCTCAGCGAGGCCTACGGCGGCGGCGGCAACACTGGCGCCCCGTACGCCAACGACTTCGTCGAGCTGTACAACCGGTCAAGCAGTGCGGTGAGCCTGTCTGGCTGGTCGGTGCAGTACGCGTCGGCGTCGGGCACCACCTGGCTGGTCACCGCCCTGTCCGGGTCCGTCCAGGCGGGCGGGCACTTCCTGGTCCGGCTCGGCTCGGGCGGCAGCACCGGCGCCGCCCTGCCGGCCCCGGACGCCACCGGCAGCACCAACCTGTCCGCCACCTCCGGCAAGGTCGCGCTGGTCACCAGCACCACCGCGCTGAGCTGCGGAAGCAGCTGCGCCACGGCCGCCGGCGTACGCGACTTCCTCGGCTACGGCAGCGCCAACGACTACGAGACCGCGCCCGTGCCGAGCCTGTCCAACACGACCTCGGCGGCGCGCGCCAACCCCGCCGCCGACACCGACAACAACAGCGCCGACTTCGCCCGGGGCGGCCCCACGCCACGGAGCTCGTCCACCGGCTCCTGCACCTATCCCGGCACCCGCATCCGGACGGTCCAGGGCGCGGCCCACCTGTCGCCGCTCAACGGTGCCACCGTCACCGACGTACGCGGGGTCGTCACCGCCGTGCGTACCAACGGCTTCTGGTTCCAGGACCCCTGCCCCGACACCAGCATCGCGACCTCCGAAGGCATGTTCGTCTTCACCTCCACCGCACCGGGCGTGGCAGCCGGCGACGAGGTACGGGTCAACGGCAGGGTCAGCGAGTTCCGGTCCGGCGGCTCGGCCAGCACCAACCTCACCATCACCGAGCTGGTCAACCCTGCCGTGACGAAGCTCGGCACTCGCACCGTCCCCTCCCCCACGGTCATCGGCACCGGCGGCCGGGTCCCCCCGACGACCGTGATAGACAACGACGCCACCGGCAGCGTGGAGACGTCCGGCACGTTCGACCCGGCCACCGACGGGGTCGACTTCTACGAGTCGCTGGAGGGCATGCTGGTACGCGTCAACACCCCGGTCGCAGTCGGCCCCACGAGCTCGTTCGGGGAGATCCCGGTCATCGGCGACGACGGGGCCAACGCCGGCGTGCGCACCGCCCGCGGCGGGATCGTGCTGCGCGCCGCCGACGCCAACCCGGAGCGGGTCATGCTCGACGACGCGCTCCTGGCCGGCGCCACCCCGACGGTCGACACCGGCGACCACTTCTCCGCCCCGGCCACCGGGGTCGTCGACTACTCCTTCGGCAACTTCAAGCTCCTGCTCACCAGCCCGCTGAGCCGGGTCGCCGGTCCCATCGCGCCGGAGACCACCAGCCCACCCGGCCCCGGGCAGCTCGCGGTGGCCACCTTCAACGTGGAGAACCTCGACCCCGGTGACCCGCAGAGCAAGTTCAGCGGCCTCGCCACGCAGATCGTGACCAGGCTCGCGGCGCCCGGCATCATCGCCGTCGAGGAGGTCCAGGACAACGACGGCCCCACCAACAGCAGCACGGTCGACGCCTCCCAGACCTGGACCAAGCTCATCAACGCGATCAGCGCCGCGGGCGGCCCGAGCTACGCGTACCGCCAGGTCAGCCCCGTTGACGACGCCGACGGCGGTGAGCCGGGCGGCAACATCCGGGTCGGCTTCCTCTTCCGCCCCGACCTCGTCTCCTTCGCCGTGGGTACGCCGGGCGACGCCACCACGGCGGTGACGGTCTCCGACACCGGGACCAGCGGGGACCGGGTGGCGCTGAGCCGCAACCCCGGCCGGGTCGACCCCGGCAGCTCCGCGTTCACCGCCAGCCGTAAGCCGCTGGTCGGCAAGTTCTACTTCGCCGGCAGGCCGCTGTTCGTCATCGCCAACCACTTCAGCTCCAAGGGCGGCGACGACCCGCTGTTCGGCCGCTACCAGCCGCCGCGCCGGCCGTCGGAGCAGCAGCGCCTGCAGCAGGCCCAGGTCGTGGCGGGCTTCGTCAACCAGATCCGGGCCATCGACCCGCAGGCCCGGGTCGTGGTCGCCGGAGACCTCAACGACTTCGAGCACTCCGCCACCGTGCAGACACTCGTCGGCGCCGGGCTCACCGACCTGCCCGCCACCCTGCCCGACAGCGAGCGCTACACCTACGTGTTCGAAGGAAACTCCCAGGTCCTCGACCACATCATGGTCTCCGCCGCACTGGCCAGCGCCGGGTACGGCTACGACATCGTGCACACCAACGCCGAGCTCGCCAACCCGCTCAGCGACCACGACCCGCAGGTGGCCCGGCTCAACATCCCGTAGCCGGCCGCCAGCCGCCGGCCAGCCAGCCCGCGCGGGGCCTAGCTGGCAGAATCGAGTGCCGTGCGGGGTATGTCGGTAGCCACCAACCGGACCAGAGCCGTCGCGCCCGCCGCGACGCCGGGACTCCGGCCGTCCAGCATGCACGAGAGCCGCGGCCCAGCGCGCGAAGGCGCAGCCCGTCACCCGCGCCCGCAACCTCACGGAGGCATAGGTTGACAGTACGACTCGTACTCGGTCTTGCGATCACGGTGGTCGCGTTCGCGCTGGCCGGCCGGCGCGTGCTCATGCTCTACCGGCTGGGACGTGCCGGGCAGCCGGTGGAGCCGGGCCGCACCAGCGACGTGGGAGTACGGCTACGGGCGGTGCTGACCGAGGTCCTCGGGCAGCGCAAGCTGCTCAAGTGGAGCGCGCCCGGAGCTGCGCACTTCGCCGTGTTCTGGGGCTTCGTGATCCTCACCATCACGATCATCGAGGGCTTCGGCGCGCTGTTCCAGCGCGACTTCCACATCCCGCTCATCGGCCGGCAGCCGTGGCTCGGGTTCATCGAGGACCTCTTCACCGTCGCTGTGCTCGCCGGCCTGGTCGCGTTCGCCGTGATCCGGCTGCGCCAGAACCCGCGGCGCGCCGGGCGCCGGTCCCGGTTCTTCCGGTCGCACCTTGGCGCCGCCTGGCTCGTACTATTAATGATCTTCAATGTAATGTGGACCCTGCTGCTTTACCGCGGCGCGCAGGTCAACACGGGCCACTTCCCGTTCGCCAGCGGGGCGTTCGCCTCCGAGGCCGTCGCGGCGCTGCTACGCCCGGCGGGCCGCACCGCCAACGACGTCCTGGAGACGGCCGGCATCCTCGGCTCGCTCGGCAGCGTGCTGGCGCTCCTGGTGATCGTCGTGAACTCCAAGCACCTGCACATCTTCACCGCCCCGGTCAACGTCGCGCTCTCCCGCCGCCCGCGCGGCCTGGGGCCGCTGCTGCCGGTGTACTCCGGCGGCAAGCCGGTGGACTTCGAGGACCCCGGCGAGGACGACAAGATCGGCCGCGGCGCGGTGGAGGACTTCACCTGGAAGGGGATGCTCGACTTCGCCACGTGCACCGAGTGCGGCCGCTGCCAGTCGCAGTGCCCCGCCTGGAACACCGGGAAGCCGCTGAACCCGAAGCTCGTGATCATGGACCTGCGCGACCACGCCCTGGCCAAGGCCCCGTACCTGCTCGCCTCCTCCGACGAGCAGCGCGCGGCCCTGCCCGCCGACGTCCTCGCCGAGGCCGAGCGGCCCCTGGTCGGTCCCACCGGCGCCGGCGGCGTCATCGACCCCAACGTCCTGTGGTCGTGCGTCACCTGCGGCGCGTGCGTGGAGCAGTGCCCGGTCGACATCGAGCACGTCGACCACATCATGGACATGCGCCGGTACCAGGTCCTGATCGAGTCGGAGTTCCCCAAGGAGGCGCACACCATGCTGCGCAACCTGGAGCGGGCCGGCGACCCCTGGGGCCGCGGCGCCAACGCCCGTACGGAGTGGACGGCCGGCCTGCCGTTCCAGGTACGCGTGCTCGGCGAGGACGGGCAGGAGCGGATCCCCGACGACGTCGAGTACCTGCTCTGGGTCGGCTGCGCGGGCGCGCTCGACGACAACGCCAAGAAGACCACCCGCGCCCTGGCCGAGCTGCTGCACGAGGCGGGTGTCGAGTTCATGGTCCTCGGCGGCGCGGAGACCTGCACCGGCGACCCGGCCCGCCGGATCGGCCAGGAGCTGCTGTTCCAGGAGCTGGCCAAGCAGAACGTGGAGACGCTCAACGCCGCGGGCGCCCGCAAGGTCGTGGTGACCTGCGCGCACTGCTTCAACGCGCTCGCCAACGAGTACCCGCAGCTGGGCGGCGTCTACGAGGTGGTGCACCACACCCAGCTGCTGGCCCGGCTCGTGGCCGACGGCGCCCTGGTGCCGGCGCACCCGGTCGACGCCGCGGTCACCTACCACGACCCCTGCTACCTGGGCCGGCACAACCGGGTGTTCAGCCCACCCCGGGAGATCCTCGGCAGCGTGCCCGGGCTGCGGTTCACCGAGATGCCCCGCAACAGCGAGACCTCGTTCTGCTGCGGCGCGGGCGGCGCCCGGATGTGGATGGAGGAGTCCATCGGCACCCGCATCAACGAGACCCGCACCGACGAGGCCCTCGACACCGGAGCAGAGGTGGTCGCCGCGGCGTGCCCGTACTGCATCGTCATGCTCACCGACGGCGTCACCACCCGCAAGCAGCAGGGCAAGGCAGCCGAGGAGGTACGCGTCAGCGACGTCTCCGACCTGCTCCTGCGCTCCGTACGCGGAGTACGCGGAGCCGGTGACGCAGCCGGCGGCGCCCCGGCGGCGCCCTCGTGACCCGGCGCCGGGCCTTCGCCGGAGCGACCGTGCTCAGCTACCCGAGCCGGTAGCTCTCGGCCTCCAGTGTGGAGTATGGCTGGTCACCAGCACCAGGAAACGCTGCGAGCCCGGCAACAACGGTCGCACCTGCTCGGCGTCGGCGACGGGCCTTCGGGGCCGGCGACCGGTTGGGGCTCAGGTTCTCCGCGCAGGTGCATGCGGGCTGCGGGGTTGGCGTATGTGGCGTTCCATCCGCCGACCCCACTACCTGAGGCGGTACCTGGACGGCGGGTAGCCTGGGCGGTCCGGCCGGCCGGCCATCGAGGTCGGCCCGCGGTACCGCGTCAGCTCGGGCCGGCGACGCCGCGGTACCGTGCGGCAGGCCCGCCGCCCCCCGTCTGATGGCTTGCGCCGCGCTCGATGGGGCTGCACTGTCGGGTTGCTGCTTGCCGGATGCCAGTGCGGCGGGTGACTCTTCCTAATATGCCCGATGTCGATGCCCGCATCTCCCAGCTCGCCACCATGGCCCACGCCCTGTCCGGCGCCGCGGGCCGCGGCGCTGTGCCGACACGCGCTGAGGCGCTGGCCTGGTACGAGGCGAACTGGGAGAGCCTGCTGGCGATGCTGCACAGCGATGCGGGAAGCGGGTCCCCGGACCGCGCGGCCCGCACCGGCTACCACCTGCTGCCCTACCTGTTCGCACGGCGTGACTGGCCGGCCGTCGTGGAGGTCGCCGGCATCATCGTCAACACCACCAGCGCCGCGCACGGCCCCGACCGGTGGCTCTCCGCCCAGCAGGCGCTGGGCGTGGCCCTGCAGCAGCTGGGCGACCGGGAGGCAGCACATGCCACGTTCACCAGGATCGTCGAGTCCACCGACGACCCGCGTGTCCGGGCCCAGGCAGTCGCCCACCTGGGACAGCTCGCCCGCGACGACTACAACCTGCCGGAGGCGGCCCGCCTTCTCGGCGAGGCCATCGTGCTGTACCGGCAGGCGGGCTCTGTCGCCGGGGAGGCGCGGACCCTGGGCAACCTGGCCAACGTGCGGCGCGACCTCGGCGCCGTCGAGGAGGCCCACGCCGCCAGCGCCCGCGCGCTGGAGCTGTTCATCCAGGCCGGCGACGCCGAGGGCACCGCCAGGGCGCTGCGTACGGTCGCCGCCGACCATCTCGTCAGCGGCCGGCTGCCTGAGGGCCTGGCGTCGCTGCGCGAGGCCGCCGGCCGCTTCACCGAGCTGGGCATCGCTTCCGACGCGAACGAAAGCTACTCGACGCTGGTCCAGGTGCTCGTGCAGCATCGCCGCTACGCCGAGGCCCGCGAGGCGGTCGTACCCATGGCCAGGCACGCCACCGGCGCGGAATCCGGCCACGACGCCCTGTCCTTCGCCATCGACCTGAGTGAGGCGGCCGACCAGCTGCTCCAGGCGCCTACCGAACAGGCCCGTGACAAGGTCACCGCACGGTGGCCGCTGCTGCTCGACCCGTCCCTCACCCCGCTCGTGCAGCAGGTGTGGACCAACCTCGTCGAGGCCGGCGGCACCGGGGCGTCCGCCGCAGCCGCAGCGGCGTACCTGCGCAGGCGCCTGGCCGGGCACGCCGAACAGGCGGCGCTGGCCCGGTGGCAGACGCTGCTGGAGCTGGCCGCCCGGGACCGGCAGACCCTTCCGGAGCAGATCCGCGAGCACGTCGTGACCTGGCAGGCGGCGCAGGACGGAGACGTACGGACCGGCCAGCTCACCGCCGCCCTGGAGCGGGTGCCGCCGCAGGCGCGGCTCGTCCGCGGCTGGTTCCACCGCGCCCTCGCCGACGAGTACCTGGAGACGGTGACCGGGTCCCGGTCGGCTGCGATCGAGGCCAGCATCGCACACGGTGAGCAGGCGGTGGCCTACCTGACCCGGGACGCAACCCCCGACCACTGGGCGCTGGCCCACGCACGGCTCGCCACCGCCCTGCGCTACCGGCTGGTCGGCGACCCGGCCACCAACGCCGACCGGGCCATCGTCCACCTCCGCCACGCCCTCACCGTCGTACGGCGGGGCAGCTCGCCAGAGCAGTGGGCCTCGTTGATGACCAACCTGGCCAACGCGTACGGGCAGGCCGGTGGGGACCGGGCGGGCAACCTCCGGCGGGCGCTCACCCGGCACCGGGCCGCCCTGCAGGTCTTCACCGAGGACGGGTACCCGGTGCAGTGGGCACAGGTCAACACCAACATCGGGTTCGTGCTGATGAACGAGGCTCTCGCCGGTGACCCGGCGAACCTCGAGCGGGCGGTCGGGCACCTCACGCGCGCGTCACGGGTGGCGTCGCTCCCTCCCGACGTGCGCGGCGCCATCGAGCTGAACCTGGCGTACTGCTACATGCACCGCGGCGCCGGCGACGCGCACGCGAACGCCGACGCCGCAGTCGGGCACGCCCAAGCGGCGTACGACTGCTACGAACAGCTCGGTGACACCTTCCTGATGGCCAAGTCCGCGGGCATGCTCGGCGGCGCCCTCGCGATGGACGCGGCCCAACCCACCACCGAGGACCTGGCACGGGCTATCGAGTGGCACGAGCGCGCCCGTGCGCTGGTGGGGGTGGACGAGGCCGCGCTGTTCTGGGCCGGGACCACCGACGACCTCGCCGGCCTGCACCTGCGGCTGTCCTCCAGCGCCCCCGAGGAGACCGCCGCGTCGCAGGAGAGCTGGCGGCGGGCGGTGGAGCTGCACACCGGGGCGCTGGACGTCTACGCCCGGCACGGCGACCCGATGGAGCGCGCCCGTGCCCAGTACAACCTCGCCGCGACCCTGGCCACCCGCGGCCAGGAGGAGGACCTCGACCGGGCCACCAAGCTCCTGCAGCGGTCCCTGGAGGTACGCCGGGAGACCACCGTGCCGGTGCAGTGGGCCGAGTCGACGACCATGCTCGCCCGGATCCAGCTGGGACGGGCGGCCGACCCGGTCGGGGTCGAGCCCGCCGTCCTGGCCCTGCGGCGGGTGGTGGACGTGCTCGGCGAGTCCGCACCCGACCGTGCCGAGGAGGCATGGCGCCTGCTCGGTCAGGCGTACGCCACCCTGGGCCGCTGGCCGGAGGCCGCGGACGCTCTCCTCGCGGCGATCGGCAGCGCGGAGCGCCTCTACCACGCGACCCTGCTGCGCTCCGCCAAGGAGGAGTCGCTCGCCGCCTCCGCGGGCCTGGCACCCAGCGCCGGGTACGCGCTGGCCCGGGCCGGCCGCCCCGCGGACGCGGCGGTTGTGCTGGAACGCGGCCGCGTCCGGCTGCTCGGCGACCGCCTCGACCGTGACCGCGTCGATCTCGCCCAGGTGCGCGAGCGGCACCCCGCCGCGTTCGGCGTGTTCGAGGAGGCGGCGGTGCGGCTCCGCGCGCTGGAGACCCACCAGCTGCGGTCCCCGCGGCCTGCGGATGCCGCCACAGCCCGCGACCCCGCTCGGGACCGCCGGCTGCGTGCGGCGGTCGTCGCGGCGCAGGCCCAGCTGGAGGCGGCGATCGGCGAGATCCGACGGCTGCCCGACGCCGCGCGCTTCCTCGACCGGCCTGACCTGCGCACTGTCACCGGCGCCGTACCCCCGGGCGAGGCACTGGCGTACCTGGTGACCGCGGAGCACGGCAGCGCCGCGGTCGTCGTGCCCGCGGACGGCGAGCCGGTCGCGGTCCAGTGCCCGCTGACCATGGCCGAGCTCCTGGCGGCCTTCATGAAGGTCATCACCGCCAACCTGGCGGCCCAGCCCGTGGCCGCCGGTCCGCTGGACGCCCTCCTCGACGTCCTCGGCGCGGGGTTGGTCGAGCCGCTCGCCAGGCACCTGGAGGCCATCGGTGTCAGCCGGGTCCACCTGGTCGCCACGGGGCTGCTCGGGGTGCTGCCGGTGCACGCCGCCCGGTTCACGGACCGTGACGGGACGGTCCACCTGCTCGACCGGTTCGACGTCAGCTACGCCCCTTCCGCCCGGCTGCTGGCCAGCGCCCGCGCCGCCGCCGCGGCCGGCAGCACCGACCGCGTGATCGCAGGCGTCGGCAACCCGCTGCCCAACCCGCAGCCGCTGCCCTTCGCCGAGCAGGAGCTCGCCTACGTGGCCACGCTCTTCCCGGCTGCCCACCGGCGGGTCCGCTACCGGGAGGCCGCGGACCGGGCCGCACTGCTGGAGATCCTGCCCGGCGCGACCTATGTCCACTTTGCCTGCCACGGTGGCTACGACTACAGCGACCCCCTGGCATCCCGGCTCGAGCTCGGCGGCGGCGACACGATGACCCTGGCCGACCTGCTCAGCGGCGACATCCTGGCGCGTGCCCGGCTGGTGGTCGCCTCTGCCTGCGAGTCGGCCGCCACCGATGCGCTGCGGGCGCCGGACGAGGCACTCGGCCTGCCCACCGCGTTCCTGCAGGGTGGCGCCGCAGCCGCGGTGGGCACGCTGTGGCCCGTGCCGGACATCTCCAGCGCCCTGCTGATAATGCGCTTCTACGCGCTGCACCTGCTCGGCGACCCGGACACCGCAGAGCCACCCATGTCCGTACCCCGGGCGCTCGCGGGCGCGCAGCGGTGGCTGCGCACGGTCACCGCGGACGAGCTGGCCGACCTGTTCGACCGGCACCTGGCGCCGGCGGGCCAGGAGGACGCGACCGGGGCTGACACGGCGTCGTTCACCGCCATCGCCGCCGAGCAGTCGCTGCGGTTCCGGCTCAGCGACCCCGCCAGCCGTCCCTTCGCCATGCCGCTCTACTGGGCGCCGTACCTCATGGTGGGGGTGTGACCGATGGGCCTGCCGTCCGCACTGGTAGCGCTGGCCAACCACTGGGAACGGCTGCCCGCCGCGTTCCCCGACCGGTGGGCCGCGCTGCGCCCGCGCTGCCTGGAGCTGCTGACTCGGCTCGCGCACGCCACCAGCGACGCCGAACGGGCGCGGCTGGCCCGTCAGCTCATCCTCCTGCTGCGCGACGACCCGGTCCTGGCCGGGGCGCTAAGGACAGCGCTCGTGACAGGCGACGGCGAGCGGGCCCGGCCCACCCCGGCCGGCGCTACCGTCGACGTCGGACCCGGCTGGCGCTCCGCACTGTCGACACTGTGGTCGTCAGCCACGCACACCCGGTACGTCAACCTGTCCGTGGCCGACACCACCGGCCGGTGCGTCCCGCGCGGCAGCGACCTCACCCCAGCCGGCCGGTACGTGCTGCGCCTGGACATCGGCGCCCGCTCCCCGCAGAGCGTGGTGACCCCCGTGCAGGACGCGCCGTTCCCAGAGCCAGACCTGCCCGCCACCGCTGAGGGCGCCTGGCTCGACTGCGTGCTCACCAGCGACGACTTCACCGTTGATCTCGTACCCAGGCGGGTCTTCCTGCCCCGCGCCGGCCCGTCGTGGGTCTGCGGCTGCCCACCCGGTACGCCCCACGCATGCCCTCCCACCGACCGCCAACCCGTACTTGAGGTGCCCATCACCGCACCGGCAGCGACAGGGCCGGCGCGGCTGCGCGTCGTCATCTACCACCAGCGCAACGTGCTGCAGTCGCTGCTGCTGCACGCGCAGGTCGGCGAGGGCCAGGGACCGCATCGGGGCCACCATGCGACCGTCGACTACTCGCTGGCGGGCCGGCTCGACGCGGTCGACACGCTTCCGTCCCGCGGGCTCAGCCTGCTGCTGGACGCTCCGGAGACCGGCGGGCCGCGGCTGGTCGTCAACGGCGCGCCCGAGGAGCTCGCAGCGGTCCCGTTCAGCCAGGCTCAGGTGTCAGCCCACCTGGCCGCGGCCCGGGCGGCGCTGCGCGACATCCACATCGACCAGGTCGGCAACTCGGTGCGCAACCGCTACGACGGCGACAACGCCAAGGCCCCGGCGGCTCTCGTCAAGGACCTGACCGCCCTGGCCGGCCTGGGCTGGCAGCTCTACACTGCGCTGCTGCGCTCCGACCTGGTCCTGGCGCGCCGCCTCAGCCAACGCCTGCGCGCGGGCTCCGCCACCATCCAGGTGGCGGCGATGGGCAGCGGGCTGGCCTTCCCGTGGGCCCTGGTCTACGACATCCCGCAGGACAGCGCCGGCGGCGGCCATCCCTGCCAGCTGCTGGCAGGCTGGGTCGCCTCGGGCACCCCGGCCGGGCTTGGCGCCGACCGGTGCCCGTTCGCGGCGCAGCACCGCAACGGCACCCTCTGCCCGTACGGCTTCTGGGGGTTCGCGCACACGATCGAACAGCCTCCGGCCATGCCGGCAGGGCGCGAACTGCCGCTGGCCATCGTGCCCAGCGGTCCTTCCGAGCTGATGGTCGGGCTGAGCCTCGACCTGGACCGGACCCTGACAGAGGCCCACCTGCGGTCCGTCGCCACGACCGCCGGATCCACGTTGGTCATCACCTGCCGCTCCCGCGACGAGATCCGCCGGGCGCTGCGCAACGACGACCTCGAGATCGTCTACTTCTACTGCCACGGCCTGTACGAAAGCGTGGCGGCCGGCCGCAAGCCCGCGCTCGGCGTCGGCCGCAAGGAGCGCGTCCTCCCCGACGACCTGCTCAGCTGGGCGCTGGACACCGCGGAGGGATGGGCGCCGGAACACTGGGCCGTCACCACACCACTGGTGATCATCAACGGTTGCCACACCGCCGAGGTGAGCCCGGAGACACTGGTGAACTTCGTGGAGACGTTCGTCGGGCTCCAGGCCGCCGGCGTCATCGGCACCGAGATCGCGGTGCACCAGCAGGTCGCCGGCGAGGTCGCGGTCGAGCTGCTCACCGCGCTCGGCGCGGGGCTGACGGTGGGGCAGGCGATCCGGCAGATGCGCCACCGGCTGCTCGGCAAGGGCAACGTGCTCGGCCTGGCCTACTCCGCGTACTGCTCGGCGAGCCTGCGCATCGCCAGAACGGCGCGGTAGGACCGACTGACAAGGAGGTGGGAGCCGCATGGTCCCCGACATCGGAGCCGTGTGCTTCGGGCTGGTCATCGGGTGGGTCACCTACCGCACGCTGCGCCGGCGGGAGGGTGCCGCCGCCCTGTCCGACATCGCCACGGTCATCGCAGCCGTCGGCGGCACGGCCGTCGTCGCGCTCTTCGACGACCCCAACCTCTTCGGCTGGTACACGATCGGGCTCGCGGTCGGCTTCTTCGCCTACTTCGGGGTGGGCATGCTCGCGCGGGGTAAGGGCGAGGAGGCATGGAGGCAGTGGATGGGCGACTGACCCGGTCGCGGCTCCGGCCGGCGCAGACGTTCCCGCGCCTACGCCAGGCGGAATGCCTACGCCAGGCGGAACACGCCGAGCCGTTGGGTGGCCCGGGTCAACGCGACGTACAGGTCGCTCGGGCCGCGCGGCGACTCGGCCACGATGCCGTCCGGGTCGACCACCACAACCCCGTCGAACTCCAGCCCCTTGGCCTGGGCAACGGCGAGCAGCACAGCGCGCCGCTCCAGGTCCAGCTGCTCACCGACGGCCAGGTCGGGCACCACCCCGGTCAGCACCGGCGCCAGCTCGCCGAGCCGCCCGGCCGGCGCGATGACCGCGAGCCGCCCGTCCCCGACCGCGCCCGCCTCCTGCCCGACCAGCTCGGCGAGCCGGTGCGGGGTACCGGTCTCGTCCCACGGCCGCACCCCGCTGTGCCGCACGGCGCGGGGTGGCTGGACCGCCGGGTCGATGCCCGCGAGCACCCGGGCGGCCACCGACATGACCTCGGCCGGGGTGCGGTAGCTGACCGTCAGCTCAGCGAGCCGCCAGCGGTCCGCCACGTGCGGCGAGAAGACCTCCGCCCAGGACGCCGGCCCGCCCAGCGACCCGGTCTGCGCGAGGTCCCCGACCACCGTCATCGACCGGCTCGGGCAGCGGCGCATCAGCAGCCGCCACGCCATCGGCGAGAGCTCCTGCGCCTCGTCCACGATCACGTGCCCAAACGCCCACCTGCGGTCGGCCGCGGCGCGCGCCGCCACGCTCAGGTGCGCCCCGTCCGCGTACCGCTCGGCCAGCGCCTCGGCGTCCATCACGTCGGCGATGTTCGGGACCGCCGCCTCCGGGTCGTCCTCCAGGTCGAACGACATCGAACCCGCGGTGATGTCCAGCACCCCTTGGGCGTAGCCCAGGCTGGCGCGGCGCAGCAGCGCGGCGCGGGCCCGCACGGCGCTGTCGTCCTCGCCCAGCAGCTCGGCCGCCTCGTCGAGCAGCGGCACGTCCGAGGGTGCCCAGCCACCGGCGGGGTGGCGCCGGAGCAGCTCCCGCTCGGCCGCGGTGAGCTGCGGCGCGGCCGACGCCAGGGCGCCGGCCGAGGCGAACAGGTCAGCGAGCAGCTGCTGCGGGGTGAGCACCGGCCACAGCGCGGCGATGATGGCTTGGACCGCCGGCTCGGCGGCCAGGTCCGCCCGGATGTCGGCGAGGTCGGCCGGCGTGAGCAGGCTCGGGTCGCCGGGCGCGTCGTCCCCGCCGAGCGGGTCATCCCAGTACGGGTCCAGGCCGATCCGCTCGGCGACCTGCTCGACCAGCGCGTCCAGCAGGCCGTCGGCGAAGACCCGACGGGCCAGGTTGTGCGGCCGGCCCGAGCGGCAGGCCCGGTGCTGGGCCGCCTCGCAGGCGTACCGGTCCAGCCGCAGCACCTGCCCGTCCACCTCGACCTCGACCGGCTCGTCCGGCACCCGCTGCCGGTCCCGTACCGCGGCGGCCAGCACCTCCACCATCTCCAGCCGCCCCTTCACCTCGGCCGCGGCGGCCGGCTCGGGCCGGCGGGCGGTGACTGCCGGGTAGAGGTCGCCGAGCGTGGCGAGCAGCACGCCGGTCTCCGCGAGCGACGGCAGCACCTGCGAGATGTACCTGAGAAACGTGGCGTTGGGACCGACGACCAGCACCCCTCGCGCGCTCAGCTGCCTGCGGTACGTGTAGAGCAGGTACGCGGCGCGGTGCAGCGCGACGGCTGTCTTGCCGGTGCCCGGGCCGCCCGCTACGACCAGCACCCCGCCGAGGTCAGCGCGGATCACCCGGTCCTGCTCGGCCTGGATGGTCTCGACGATGTCGCGCATCCGGCCGGTGCGGCTCGCCGACACCGCGGCGAGCAGGGCCGCCTCGCCCGTCAACGCCGCCGTCCCGGTCCCCGCCGCACGGTCGAGGTCGAGCACCTCGTCATCGAGCCCGACAACGGTACGCAGGCGCGTACGGATGTGACGGCGCCGGGACACCCCATCCGGGGAGGCTGCGGTGGCGAGGTAGAACGGCCGGGCCGCCGGGGCCCGCCAGTCCAGCAGCAACGGCTCGTACCCGCCGCTGTCACCGTCGAAGATGCCGATCCGGCCGATGTGCCGGTGCGTGCCGTCCTGGAGGTCCAGCCGCCCGAAGCACAGGCCGTTCTCCACCGCGTCGTACTGGGCTATCCGGTCGGCGTACAGGCCGACGGTCGCGTCCCGCTGGGACCGGGCCTGCGGCGTGCCGCCGGTCTCCCGCAGCAGCCCTGCCAGCCGCCCGGCGGCCTGCTCACGCAGGTTGTCCAGGCGACCGTAGAGCATCGTCACGTATCCCTGCTCCGCGACGAGATCCGCCGCGACGGCACCGGAAAGACTTGACAAGGCACCTGCCCTATAGCTATTGTTAGCATTCCAAGCGGGTTTTCACCCGCTTATTTCTTTGTTCGGGCTCCGAACCAGCAATGGTAGCGCAGCGGTCTTTCCGGTCACCAGCGTGAGCCGGTTCTGACGCTTCCTGGATGTTGGCTCATGGCCGGGCGGCTCGACCATTCGCTTTGGTAGATGCCCCGGCCAACGGCCCGTCCTCGACCAACCCGCGCGCACAGCTCGAGCCCGCCATCCATACGAGCTGGGTAGGGACGTTCGTATGACCTCCACGGGCGACGACCAGGCGTCTACGGAGCGTCACAACCCCGTCCCCCAGGAGGCCCACCATGCGGCCACTATCGACTCTCCTGATGCTCCTGCTGGTCGGTGCCGGTCTCGGCGCCGGCGCCAGCCCGGCGTACGCTGCGGTGCCGAGCAACGACGAGCCCGCCGCCGCAACGCTCGTCTCGTCGCTGCCGTCGACCATTACGCAGGACACCACAGCGGCCACCTATACCCCGTACGGCGGATGCACCAGCGCGGATGCCGGCGCGAACGTGTGGTTCGCTCTTGCCGTGACCGAGCCGACGCGGGTGGAGGTCGACGCGTCCAGCAGCGACTACAACACCGGGCTGAACCTGTTCAGCGGTACGCCCAGCGGCGAGACCTGGCTGGCCTGCTCGGAGTGGTCGTTGCGCTTCGACGCCATCCCGGGCGTCACCTACTACGTCGAGGTCGCCGCCTGCTGCGGCAGCAGCAGCGGGGGCCAGCTCGCGCTCACTGCCCGAGCTGCGGCGCTGCCGCCCACCGTCGACGTCACGGTCGACAGCGTTGGCGCCTTCGACCCCACGACGGGGGCCGCGACGGTCTCCGGTACGGCGACCTGCGCCAGCTCCGTGGAGAACGCGTCCATCGAGGTGTTCCTCACCCAACGGATCGGTCGGGTGTCCACCGTCAGCGGGCAGAACGGCACCTTCGTGCCGTGCGAGCCCGGCGGCGGTGCGGTGCCCTGGAGCGTCGTCATCACGCCGGGCAACGGCCTGTACCGCGGTGGGCAGGCCAGCGCCTCCGTACAGGCGGTCGGCTGCAACAACGTCGAGTGCTCCTCCCAGTACACCGGTGTCAGCATCCGCCTTCGCCGCTGAAGGCGGGTCAAGAAAAGGACCCGGACTCCCACTGCCGAACAGTCAACGTCCCCAACGGCGCCAGGTACATCGTGCTGTACCGCATCAACTACCTGACGCAGACCGTCCGGTTCAAGGTGCACCACTGACCCGGCAGCCACCTGGACCGGCTGGCAAGCCGAGGCGCATGGGCACTCGAGTCCTGCGCAGTCTCGGCGAAGCGGCCCGGCGAGGTCGACCTCGCCGGGCCGCGCCGCACGCGGCCGGTACCGCCGCGAAGCGCGGCGGTAGGCGATGCGCTGCGGAACGTGGTGCTGCCAGCGGCCTCTGCCGACTGGCGAAGATCGCTGGTATGGTGTTGATCTACTCCATGCTCACCCTGTATGTGGTAGCCCGTCCGCATCGGTAGCACCCTGCCGCTGTTCCCGCTAGCGGGAACCGGCGGGTTCGCCGTGCCCGCGTACCGACGCTCAGCGGCGAGATCTTATCGGTGCTGATCGACATCAACGAGGGGTTACGAACGTGTCGACCTTCCGCCCCGTCACAGTGCCCGTCGCGGTCCTGGCCGGTGTGGCCATCGCCGTGGCCCCGGCCAACCCGGCACTGGCCGCCAGCTGGTCGGTGGTGAGCACGCCCAACGCCTCGACCGGGCAGAACCTGTTCATCGGAGTCGACGCCACGAGCACCACCAACGTCTGGGCGGTCGGCCGCGCCGACCACGCTCCCCAGCAACCGTTCGTCCGGCCGCTCGCCGCCCGCTGGAACGGCAGCTCCTGGGCGGTCGTCAGTACGCCGACGCTCGCCGGGCAGCTGAGCGGCGTGGACGGCAGCGACCCGAGCAACGTCTGGGCGGTCGGTGCCCGCGAGGTGCCGCTCGGCGGCGGCACGTACACCTTTGGCCCGCTCACCGAACGCTGGAACGGCACCTCCTGGAGCGTCGTGTCCAGCCCGACCCCGCCCGGCACGGTGAGCACCACGCTGTCCGGCGTCAAGACCTTCTCCGCCACGAACGCGTGGGCGGTCGGCTCAACCGTCCTCACGCCGTCGTTGGCGGTACGGACGTTGGTCCAGCGGTGGAACGGGACCATTTGGTCGACCGTGCCGAGCCCGAACCCCGACCCGGCCCAGAACCTGCTCACCGACATCGACGGCGCGTCCGCCAACGACGTGTGGGCCATCGGCAACCAAGGCAACGACGGCTACGGCGGTACGACGGCCGGCCTCGTCGCCCACTGGGACGGCACCTCCTGGTCCCAGGTGGACGTGCCGGGCGCCGTCTCCGACGGCACGTTCAACGTGCCGACGCTGCAGGACGTGGTCGCGCTGTCCGCCAACGACGTGTGGATCGTCGGTCGCGCGTTCAGCTGGCTCGACTTCAAGATGGTGCCGATCGCGCTGCACTGGAACGGGCAGACCTGGCACCGTACGGTCATGTCGACCGCGCCCAACGACGGGCAGGGCTTCCAGAGCATCGCGGCACTGTCGGCGACCAAGGTGTACGCCTTCGGCAGCGTGGTCGCGCGCTGGACCGGCACCGGCTGGGCCGCCGAGTCCGCCACGGTACCGGGGCTGCTGACCGACGCCGCCGCCACCGGGACCTCGACGGTCTGGGCGGTCGGCCACCGGTACGACCCGAACCTCGCACAGCTGCGGACCTTGGCGATGCGCACCACCAACGGCTAGCGCCAGCGCAGAGTCTGGGTATGCCGTCAACGGTGCCGCATGTCCTCCGGGCAGACGGGAGCGTGGCGCAGCCGCCGGGCCCCGCGGCTCGCCACATCGATATATATAGTAGTCGATTATCGCAATACCCTGTCCTGAACACGTCGACCATCGCGCGTGGCTATCAGCCAGGCGGCGGTCTGGTCGGTTCAGGGAGGCGAGATGACAGGTACCAGCACCGCCAGGCGCGGACTGAGCCTGGCCGTGGCCACAGCGGCTGCCACCGCTGTGGCGGCCATCGGCTCGCCGGCCAGCGCGGTCACGGCCGAAGGCGGGATCCTCCACGCCGGCGGCGTCACCGCGGTCGCCAGCTCGTACATCGTGGTCCTCCAGGACACCGCGGTAGACCGGACCCAGGTCGCCGGCACCGCCGCGCAGCTGGCGCGGCGGTACGGCGGGCAGGTCAGCCACGTCTACACCGCCGCGCTCCGCGGCTTCGCCGTCACGATGCCCGAGGCCGCCGCCAGGCGCCTCGCCACGCACCCGTCGGTGCGGTTCGTGGAGCAGAACCACACCGTCACCATCCAGGACACCCAGACCCCGGTGCCCTCCTGGGGGCTCGACCGGATCGACCAGCGGGACCTGCCGCTGAACAACTCGTACACCTACCCCAACAACGGCTCGGGCGTCACCGCGTACGTCCTGGACACCGGCATCCGGACCACGCACACCGACTTCGGCGGACGGGCCCGGCACGGTCGCGACTTCATCGACAACGATGACGACTCCAGCGACTGCCACGGGCACGGCACGCACGTCGCGGGCACCGTCGGCGGCACCTCGTTCGGCGTCGTCAAGGGCGTCGCGCTGGTCGGCGTACGGGTGCTCAACTGCTCCGGCTCGGGCACCTTCGCGCAGATCGTGGCGGGTGTCGACTGGGTGACCGCGAACGCGGTCCGTCCGGCCGTGGCCAACATGAGCCTGGGTGGCTCGGGTAGCAACGCCACACTGGAGACCGCGGTCACCAACTCGATCAGCTCGGGCGTCGTCTACGCGATCGCGGCCGGCAACAGCAACAGCAACGCGTGTAACTTCACCCCGGCCCGTACGCCGGCCGCGGTCACCGTCGGCGCCACGGAGATGACGGACGCGCGGTCCTCCTTCTCCAACTTCGGCACCTGCCTCGACATCTTCGCGCCAGGTACCAACATCACGTCGGCCTGGTTCTCGTCGGACACGGCCACCAACACGATCAGCGGTACGTCGATGGCGTCCCCGCATGTGGCAGGCGGGGCCGCGCTCGTCCTGAGCGCCAACCCCGGCTTCACGGCGCAGCAGGTCAGGGACCGGCTGGTCGCGGACGCCACCCCGAACAAGGTGACCAACCCGGGCACCGGCTCACCCAACGTGCTGCTGTTCGTCAACACGGCCCCGGGCAGCAACCAGCCGCCGACGGCCAGCTTCACACACAACTGCGGCACCACATCGCTGACGTGCACCTTCGACGGGTCGGCCTCGTCGGACCCGGACGGCACCGTCGTGGCCCACTCGTGGAGCTTCGGTGACGGCACCACCGGCAGCGGCGCAACGGTCACCAAGACCTTCGCCGCGGCCGGCACGTACACCGTGACCCTCACGGTGACCGACGACGACGGCGCCACCGGCTCGACGTCGCGCAGCGTGCAGGTCGGCCAGCCGCCAGCCAACCAGCCGCCAACGGCCCGCTTCACGCACACGTGCCAGCTGCTCTTCTTCTTCCGCCTGTGCAGCTTCAACGGCACAAGCTCGACAGATCCCGACGGCACGATCACGTCCTATGCGTGGAACTTCGGCGACGGCACCACCGGCAGCGGCGCGACCGTCTCGAAGATCTACACCTCCGGCGGCACCCGGACGATCACATTGACGGTAACCGACAACGGTGGCGCGACCGACTCTGAGGTCAGGACCATCACGCTCCCGTAGCAACGTGCATCATCCCGGCCCGGAAGGCGTGGCTCCCACCACCCTTCCGGGCCGCCCTTCGCGGCGTCCGCTGCGTTGAGCTGAGGAGGAGCCCGTCGAGTACTACGACGGCCTCGACGGCCGGTCCGCGTGACCGGGTAGCTGGTCGGCGGAGACAGCGAGCCCGAGCTCCTTACCGCTGGTGACGTAGCCCCAGCCACAGGCCGGTGACGCCGAGCGCGACGGCCCCCACCAACGCGCCGACCAATGAGGTCGCCTCGTAGCCCTGCTGCCCCGCGATGCTGAACGACGTGAACCAGTTCCCGCCGATGTTGGCGCCGACCACGAGCCCGACCACGGCGCCGATGAGAGCACCGCCGAGGCCGGTCGCGGTAGGAAGGACGATGCCTGCGTTGTGCGTATGCAACTTGGTCATGGCTCAACGCTCGCAGGCGCACCGGCTCCCGGCATGAGCCGATCAACCCGTCCGGGGTAGGTACTGGTACCTACGTACTCCTCGCGACGCGCTACTGCCGCGCCAGCGCAGCCGTCTGGACCCATGGGGCTAGCCGAAGACGACCCCAGCCGGGGTTCCGTCGCCAGCGAGACCGAAGGCGGCAAGGGCATCCAGGCCACCGTACGACGGCGGGAGCAGCAGCATGCCACCGCTGAACACAGCTCCCTGAAGAGTGATGGCGGTGCCATCACCGTCGAAGCCGAGAAGGCTCAGCCGGCCCCCTCGAAACTCCGTCATAGACCCGTTGAGTACGCCGGAGTGTGTCCTCGCGCCGAGGAACGTGACGGTGGCGCCGTCAAAGCTAGCCCGCCGCAGGTCTAGCTCCGCGCCGAGGAGCCCGGCCTCGAAGAAGCTCACCGTCCCGCCGCCGAACCTGGCGCTCAGGAAGCTGACCTGCCCACCGGTAAGGTCAGCCCCGGCCAGGTTGACGTCCGATCCGGCGAAGTCGACACCCTGGAACCCGACCGAGGCACCGGTCGGTGAGGTCGAAGGTGTAGGACGACCAGGATGGATCCGCCCGGATCCGTAGATGGTCACGAACTATGCGCAGGATCGTGAGGCGCACCTGCCGTTCACCGGGCAGCCTCGACGTGTTCCCATCGTCCTGGTTGTACGGCAGGCGCAGGTATCCACAGAGGACGTCGATACACTGTTGCCGTTGCTGCGGCCACTGGTCGGCGACCGCGGCCAGTGCATGCGCCCCAGCCAGGCGCACCGCTGGCGAGGCGTTGCCCAGCTGCGCAACCGCGTCGCCGAACCGCTGGGTCAGCAGGCGGATGCGGTCGCGGTCACCTTCGTCGTCGACCTCGAGGAACCGCTGCCGGCGGTACGCCACCACGAGAGCTACGGCGGCGCCAGACCCAGCGGTGACGCTGAGCGCGAGCTTGATGAGGTCGACGAGGGTGGGGCGTCCCGTGTCAAGCGCCCAAGGCCAGGCGCGGGCAGTGGCCAGCGCGAGAGCAAGGACCACAACGGTCGTCACGCCGACGGCGGCCCCCAGCGTCGCGATGACAGATCCCCACAGGCTCCGGATAAGAGGTTCCGCTGCCTGGCGCCTGCGACGCCACCTGGCCAGTGACACGGCTGCTACGAGGTCGCCGGCGCGGCGTGCGGCACGAGGCGGCTGAGCTCGGCCCCGAGCATAGCCGTGCACTCGGCTTCAGTCGCCAGCACTGCGGCGGCCGGGTCGGCACCACTGAGGTAGGACCAGGTGCCGTCCGCACCGACCGCCATGCTGGCAGCCCTTGTGCTTTCGTCTGGGTACGTGGTGACGGTGAACGTGACGACGGCCGGCCGGTAGTGTCGCAGGAACTCCGCGCCGATCCACAGGAGTGGCTCCGGGGCCTCCACCGACCGGTCGAGCCCGGTGACGTCGAAACAGCGGTACCTGCGCGGCGCCACGAGGAACCGGGCGAGAGGCGACTCGACGAGCAGCGCCCCGTCGGCCGCGGTCTGGGCGATCAGCCCGATCTGCACGGTCGCGGCCGGGCGGACGAGACCCTCCGCAACCGCTACGAGCGCCGGAGCCAGGTCGACCCGGCTCTCTGGCAACGGTGTCGCCAGCTTTCGGGTCAGCAGCGAGCCGAGACCAGCCATCCGGAACGCCTCCGTCTGGTCGGCGTCGCCGATGCCCAATGCCTTGGCAACCGATGGCGGTATGGACGAGCCGCGGGTCCACACGACGAAAGCCAGCTCGGCGGCGGTAAGGCCGATGAGGTCGGACATCGCCAACTCCGTTCAGTCGAAGAGCGAGTGGAAGAGCCGGGTGCCCTGCTCGATCGCGTCACAGGCAAAGTCGGCCGCCGCCTCGGAGACGTCGACCACGGTGTCCACGACGTGGGCCGGTGCGAGCGGGCCGGTGAAGGTGTTGTCGACCGCGTCTGAGATGAAGGTGGCCGCCCCGGCGACCGCGTCAGTGACGAACGACTGGACACAGGGTTGCGAGAGTGCAAAGGCAGCCCCCGCCAGAACCAGCGATACGCCCCCAGTGGTAACGATGCCGCCGGCCGTCAGGGCGATGCCGGCCGCCGTGAAGCCGATGCCCGTCCAGTCGCCCTCTTTGACCATGCCGGGTACCTGGCCTAGGTCGAACACGATCTCGACCCGCCCGAGGAGCTTACCGGCCCAATCGAGCCTGTTGCCCGCCCGCCATAAGTCGTCGAGGAAGCCGACCGAGGCGCGGCCTTCTGCGACCAGCTTTCTCAGTAGGTGCCCAGACCCGAACTCGAGAATATCGACTCCGAACCCGATCCCGCTGAGTACCTGGGTCGCTGCGTCCCCCGAGCCGGCATGCGCACCCGACCCGGCGTCGATGGCGCCGCCAACGGCGTCGCTAATGAGAACCTGTCCCGTGGCCTCCGCCCGGAGCCGCGTAGCCGCCTCCCGGAGAGCCATCGCGTTCTGATGAAGGATCTTCGTATGCCGGCCGTTCCACTCGGCGCGGGCATGCTCGGCATCGGACCCGACCCACGACGTCCGCC
>DASRIS010000006.1:0-30460 GCA_035649895.1 Micromonosporaceae bacterium
GGCGGACTTCGCCACGCTGCGTTCCTACCTGTCGACCGCAGCCAAGCACGGCCAAGATCTTATGGAAGTCCTCGTCGCTTTGTTCACCACCGGCCCGTGGCTGCCACCAGACCCAGCAGCTATCTCAAGCTAAACACGTACGGTAGGGTACCCGAACGGCGGCTGTCTCCCAGCGAGAGACCCGGGATGCGCTGGTCGACTCAGGCCAGACACCGCCTTGGAAAGTCTCGGCGAAGGTGCTTGCACGCACCCATCTTTGGGCCGGCCCATAGAGACGGTTCACCCGCAGCAGCCAGCCGACGTTGCCTTGTTGGGAGGACCACCCCGGGCGCTCCTGCTCGTGCCGTGGTGATCGATACGGCCGCCCCCGGGGTTTACGCCGACCGCTCATGAAGCATTTATTGCACGCCTCCGCGGCGCCTGCAACGCCTCAGCCGCAAGCCGACAGCAGACCCCACGCTGGACGCCGTACGGGAAAGCCGCACGTAGCAGCCAAACGAGATCAGCTCGCGAGGTAGGCGAGTTGATCCTGCCGTATCGAGCGCGAAAGCCGCAAGAACCTAGCGGAGGAAATGAGATGTCATCCAGAGCCAGCTGGCGTCCTGTCCGGCGCAGTCTTCGTGTAGAACTACTCTCATTACTCGTTGTCGTCACTTCACTGATGTCGGCATCACCCGCTGCGGCATCCGTGGATTATTCCTACACACATTCGACTGAGTCGGGCGATCCGTGGTTGCGTGCGCAGCCAAGTGCGAGCCTTCGCGGTGACGAGTATCTATACGACGACACGGAGGTCCTGTGCTACAGATCAAGCTGCAATGGGCAGGATCCCGAGGAGATGGAATGCGCAAATGATGCGCGTAGCCTCGAGTCATTCTGGTACGAGGGCTCAAGTCCATGGCTCCAAAGCACGCTGTTAGAGCTTCGCTACTCGTCGGCATGTGACGCTGCATGGGTACGGACAACGGGCGGCGACTGCTTCGATGTTTGGCGGCCTTGTGTCTCCGCGCTGCAAGTATCCGGGGGTGAGGAACAGATGGGAGGGCCAGACGGTGGCCAGAACTGGACCAGGATGTGGTCGTTCCGCTACTACGTACGTGGGTGCTTTAGAAGCGGTGTCGATCTCCAGCTAGACGGATGCACCGCCTGGCGCTAATTTAACGAAATGACATATCTACCACGATACCTGCGGCATGCCGGGATTCTCACGAGCCGATCGGGCGTCCAGAGCCATCGCCTGTGTCGGAATGCCACTGGTTCTGTCTACGAACGGAGGTCTTCAATGGAGACGCACGGAATCCGCACGCGGTTGGGTCTGGCCCTGACCGCAGCGCTCAGCCTGTCGCTGGTCGGAGGGCTTGCGGCCGGCCCGCACCTCGTCGCACCTTCCCGTGCCGAACCCGTTGCCCTTTCCGAGCCGTCTTGGCAAGGATGGGCGACATCGATCAACGGCCGGAAGATCGCGCCCATCCTCCCGGAGACCACGAGCGCGGCGACGGTCGGCATCACGATCGACCCCGCGGACAGTCGGCAAACGTGGCTTGGCACCGGCGCCAGCCTAACCGACGCAGCGGTGACCCTCATGCAGGGCGCGCCGGATGCGCTCGCGCGGCTCTACGACCCGGCAAGGGCTGATGGCGCCCACCTGAACCTGTTGCGGCTGCCGTTGACGGCAACCGATCTATCGCCCGATCCAAACGATCTCTGGACTTTCGAATGGAACGGCAGATTGTTGGATCCTAACCCCGCAACGCGAGTGACCGCGTCGACCGACATGGTGCTGTCAGTGAAGGCGCTCCAGCCGACCCTGCAGGTCCTGGCCACGCCATGGTCAGGACCGCCCTCGATGAAGACCAACCATGACCTGAAGGATGGATCATTCATCAACAGCTACAGCCAGGAGTATGCACGCATGCTCGACGCCCAGGCTGGCTGGCTGAAGGGCCGGGGCATTCCCCTGAAGTACATGACCATGGTGAACGAGCCCGGCAACGATGACTCCCGCTATCCCACGATGAGGATGACGAGGGAAGACATGATCGCCGTGGCTTCTGAGGCCGGCCGCCTCTTGGCGGACCGGGGGGTTGAACTGTGGGCGCACGACCACAACTGGGCAGTCGAGAACCCGGACGAGGAGCCGGCGAAGGTTGTGCAGGGGGCGCCGGGTGCCTTCAAAGCCGTCGCCTATCACTGCTACGAAGGTGACCCGTCGATGATGAACACGGGTGTGTCGCTGCCTTCGGTCATGACCGAGTGCACTCAGAACACGCTCGACGATCCTCAATACTCGCTGTACTGGGACGCCGTCAACCTGGTCCGTGACGCTGTCTACGCAGGCAGGTCCCGAGGTCTCTTCATGTGGAGTCTCGCGTTAGACCCCGATGGCGGCCCCAAGCTTCCGGAGACCTGCACAGGAGATCAAGGTAGATGCATGGGCCTGCTTACGATCGACCCCAATGGCAACCTCGTGCCGGAGGCGAAGTTCTATACGCTCGCCCATCTGTCTCGCGCCGCCGATCCCGGCTCGACAGTCCTCGGTACAGTGGCGACCGATCCCATCGTCGCTGCGGCATTCATGAAGGACGGTATGATCGGCGTCTACGGTGTCAACCACAGCGCGGAACCCAAGGTCATCAGCGTACGGGTCCTCGGCGGCGGCGAACGTCGGTTCCGGGTCGAACCCTATGAGGTGTTCACCTTCCGCGGTCCCCCGGGGACGCCTCCGGCGGACTCGCCGGGCACGATCCTCGTCTCTCCCAACGGTTACCGTTACTACCTCGACACGACCAACCATCGGCACTACATCGCCAGTGACGCGGTCTTCGACTGCAACGGCGGCTGGTCCAAGGCGAAGGTCGTAGAGTGGCAGGAAATCAACCAGCACCCGGAGAGGGAAGCGGCCGCGTGTTTCAACGCCCATCCCGGTGACATCATCCGCCACCCCGACGGGGACTCGTACGTCCTCGGCGCCGACAGCGCTGGCCTGATCCGATACTGGATCCCTACCGCAACAGACTTCGTATGCGCCAAGGCTGAGGGGCGGGCTGTCGTCGAGGTGACCCGCTACCAGATTGTCGAGATCCGCGCCGGAGCCGACCGGCCCGGCGGGAACTGCATCATCCGCGGCCCTGGCGGCGACAGCCACTTCATCAACAACGAGGGGCGTCGCGAGTGGATCCCGGACAGCCCCACCTGGGACTGCGAGATCGGCCGCGGCGTGCCCGTCCGTGACGTGTCGGCCGCCTTCGTCACCTCTATCGAGGAGGTTGGCTGGCATTACTGCCTCAACAAGGCCAACCTGCGCAACAAGATCTTACGACACTACGACGGCGACGCGTATTTCATCCATCCGGATGACACCAAGACCTGGATCCCAGACGGCGTGACCTACGCCTGCCGGACCAGGCAGGGTGTGCCGGTCGTCCAGACCCGATGGAGGGAGTACGTCAACGCGTTCCCCGGCTCGCAGTGGGACTACTGCTACGACATCAATACCATGAAGGGCCGGATCATCACCCATCCAGACGGCGACAGCCACTACGTCGACACCGATGGTGTCCGCCACTGGATCCCGTCGACCGCCGTCTACAACTGCCTGCGCGCTCGGGGCATCCCGGCCGACATCGTCCGCTGGCGGGACTACATCACCCGCACACCCGAACGAGAGTGGGCAGTCTGTGGCGACACCATCACCACGAACCAGAAGCTCGACCGCGGACAGTGGCTGCAATCCTCGGACGCCCGCTACAAGCTGATCATGCAGGGCGATGGGAACCTCGTTCTGTACAACGCGAGCGGGTGGGCCATCTGGGCTACAAACCGGTCGGGTGTGTTTGCCATCGTGCAGGGCGACGGCAACTTCGTGGAGTACTCCAGCAGCGGGGCGGTCTGGGCATCCAACACCGTGGGGCGCGGCGGCAACCGTCTGATCGTGCAGAACGACGGCAACCTCGTGCTCTACTCGCCATCGGCAGCCGTCTGGGCGTCGAACACTGTGGGCCGGTGATCGCAAGGCCATGTACGGCAGTGGAGGGTCGGGTATCAACGACTCTCCACTACCGATGGAGAACGAGATCTGTCGGTTGAGCCGTTCCCCGGCGGCGGTCAGCTCGGTCTGTGCCATGCAGGCCGCCTCCGTGGGGCGGGTGTCGTTGGTCCGCGACTGTGCAGCGCTACAGTAATCTGCGACCGCTTCGCCGCATGGCTCGGTCCGCTAGGCTGCAGCTTGGGTGGCCGGGTGCCGCTCGCCGCTCACTCCCACCATCCAGCCTCATCGTTCCGGCTCAGCGTGTCGCGGTCGGTGCCGGCCTGCCAGAAGCGGGACTCCGCCAGGTCGGTCTCCCAGGCACCCGGGTCCTCGTGACGGAGGCGTTTGAGCTGGTCACGCGCTCGCGAGAAGAAGGCCTCACGCTCGATGCAGTCGATGACATCTGCCAAGAGGCCGCCCATCGTCCTTCCCAGTTCCCGCGCCAGAACGCCATGCGATCTTGGACTGCGCTGTCGACCTTGACCGTCGTGGGGTCATACCGCTCTATCTACCTGCTGGTGGACCATAGACCACTCCGCTCAGGGTTCAGTGCGCGCCCCGTAGCACGACGGCGGCGTAGCTCGGTCAGTGCCCCGTGCGCCCGTAGCAGGCTCGGTGGGTGGCCGACCTGCCCGGCGACGTGAAGGTAGCCCGTCACCAGCACGAGCAGCGCCCCGTACCCGCGGACGGCTTCGATCTCGGTGAACGCGCGGTCCAGATGCTCCGCCGCCCGGTCGGGGTCGCGCAGCGCGCCTATCTCGTGGGCGAGGATCCGGGCCTCCCGGCTGCTGCCCGCGTCGACGGTCGCCGGCGGCACCGCGGCGGGGTCCGTCCCGGCGGGGTCGAGGACGAACGCCTGCCGGGCGCAGCGCAGGGCCGCCTGCTGCGCGCCGGCCCGTTCGTACCCCTGGCGGGCCCGTTCGACGTGGGCGCGGCCCTCGGCCGGGTCGCCCGCGAGCTGGGCGGCCGTGCCGGCGATCTCCCAGGCGCCCGCCTCGCCGAGCGAGTGTCCCATCTCGACGAACACGGTGCGCGCCGCGCTGAGCATGTCTCGCGCGCCGACGCTGTCCCCGCTCATCTGGAGCAGCAGCGCGGTCGAGCAGCTGACGACGGCGTGCAGGATCGGCGCACCGGCGACCTCGGCCCGCAGCGCCTCACACCGGTCCAGGGCGGCCTGCAGCGGCGTGTCGCCGTACGCCAGGAACAGCGCCAGGTTCGCGTAGACCTCGGTCACGCCCAGGCCCGGGTCGAAACCCCGGATCCCCTGGTACGCCGAGCGCAGCAGCTCCTCGGCGCGCCGGTAGTCCCCGTCGCGCGCCGCCCGCACGCCCTCCCAGGCGTCCAGGCGGGCGTTCGCGCACGGGTCACCGGTGGCCCGCGCCAGGTCGCGGACTGATGCCGGCGCGGTCGTCCGGAACGCCATCTCGGTCACGGCGAGGTGGGCCGCTGCCGACGGGTTGCCGCTGAGCCCGCGCACCGCGTCGATGCGGGCGAGGGCCTGCGCGACCTGGCCGCCCGCGCCCAGCGCGTAGGTCTCCAGCGCGGCGAGCTCGAGGGTCAGGGCGTCGTCGCCGTGGTCCAGCTCGGCCGCCTGGGCGCACAGCTCCGCCGCGCGGCGGACCTCCGACCGGGCTATCGCGTGGCGGGCGGCGGCGGCCAGGCAGGAGCCGGCCACGCGCGCCGACGCGAGCGCGTCGGCCGAGCCCGGCGCCAGCTCGCGCCAGTGCCGCCAACCGCGTACGGCGTGCGCACCGGCCGGGTCGAGCATTGCCGGGTCGGTACGGCCGTACGCCTGGAGCCGCCGGGCGATGGCGACGTGCACCTTGGCCCGGTCGGCCAGGACCATGTGCAGGTACGCGACCTCGGCCGCCGTCTCGTTGCCGGTGAGGGCCTGCGTCTCCAGCTCGTCGAGGCCCGCGGCGACCGCGGGCTCGTCCAGGCCGCACACCGCCTCGAGGTCGTCGGCGGCGACCGGCCGTCCCCACGCGCCGACGCAGGCCAGCAGGTGGCGGGCGGGGTGCGTGAGCCGGTCGAGCCGCGCGCCGAGCAGCGCCTCGGCCGAGGGGGCCACGTCGTCGTCGGTCCCCTCGGCGGCGAGCGCGGCCAGCTGCTCCAGGAACAACGGGTTGCCCCGGCCCCGGCGGACGAGGCGGTCCACGGCAGCGGCCATGACGTGCAGCTCCACCTCGCCGGACAGCGCCGAGAGCAGGGCCTGCGCATCCTTGTCGGCCAGGGCGGGCACCCGGATGGCCACCTCGCAGGCCGGCGGCTCGTCCCGCCCGGCGAGGACGAACACGATGGGGCCGCAGGCCGGGCCGACCTGCCGCAGCTCGCGTACTGCGGGCGGCATGCGGTTATGGTCGTCGATGAGGACGACGAGCGGGCGGAGGCGGCTCAGCTCGCACATCGCCCGCCGGATGAGCCACTGGAGCTCTGCCGTGGAGGCGCCGGCGGCCGGCGCGCCCAGCGCCCGGCAGATCTGCTGGAGCCGCCATACCACCTGGTTCTCCTCGGCCCGGGTGGCGGACAGCCGCAGCACGTGGAGGTCCTCGTGGCGCAGGTCGTCGGCGAGGTGGGCGAGGACGCGCGACTTCCCGCTGCCCGCCTCACCGACCAGGGCGATGCTGGTGACGCCCGGAGCCTGCGTGGCCCCGCCGACCGCGGCGGTGAGCCGGTGCAGGACGTCGGCCTGGTTGACGAAGACCGGCGCCGGGCGCTTGGGCGGCTCGGCCGTGACGCTCCAGGCCTGTAGCGGCTTGGCGAAGCCCTTTGCGGGCACCGGTGCGACGGGCTCGCACCGCAGCTGGTCCCGGACGAGCAGCCAGGTGCGCACGTCGACCACTGCGCCGTCGGGCGGCGCGGCGGACTGCAGGCGCGCCGCCCGGTTCATGACCGAGCCGATCGCGAACGACGAGTCCCGGTCCGCCATGACGACCCGGCCGGACGCGATGCCGAACCGGATCGACAGCCGTACCCCATGCCGGGCTACGGTCCGGTCGTTGAGCTCCCGCAGCGCGTCCAGCGCGGCCAGGGCCCCGCGGACGGTGTTGAGCGCGTCGTCCTCGCCGGACGCGTCGGCGCCGAAGACGCCGACCACCGCGTCGCCGATGAACTTCTCCAGCCGGCCGCCGGCCGCGACCAGCGCGCCACCGACCCCGCCGAAGTATCCCTCCAGGATGCCGTGCCACACCTGGGGGTCGAACCGCAGCGCCAGCTGGGTCGAGCCGGCGATGTCGCAGAACGCGACCGTGACGAAGCGGAGCCCGGCCGGCGCTGCGGCCTGTGCCAGCCCGCTGCCGCAGCCCATGCAGAACTTGGCGACCGGCGGGTTGGCGAGCTGGCAGGACCCGCAGTGGACCTGGCTCACCACACCACGCCGCCGCCCTCCATGCTGTGCCCCTCGACGTCACCGCCGGCGTCGTCGAGGCGCCTCTTGATCTTCAGGAGCAGGTCCAGCTCCTCGTCGCTCAGCGACTCGATGACGGCGGCCTGCTCCTCGGTGGCGTACTGGAGATCCATCCCGAGCTGCGCGAGCCTGGACTGGTAGGTCATGGCTCCCCTCCTGCTGCTTGTGGCTGTCCGGTGGTTCCCTGCGTGATGTCCGCCATCAGGTCGACGAGCCCGTACGCGCTGGTGAGCGCGCTGGTGGTGAGCAGGTGCCGCCACCGGACCGAAAGGTCCATGTCGGACAGTGCCTGCTCGAGCCGCCGGCCATGGCCGGCATCGAGGTCGATGTGGCGCTCCAGCGTGGAGAACGCCGTGCGGGGCAGGCCGGTGCGGCGCATCAGCGTCGGCACGAGGCCAGGCCGCGGTGGGTGCCATTCGAGTACGGCGATGTGGCCGGCCAGGGCGACCGGGTGCGCGTGGCGTAGCCAGTAGTACTGGGCTCCGGCCAGCCGCGCGGCCGCCGGTGCGGGCACCCGCTGCCCGAGGTGCGCCGGGTCGCCCCCTGCCGCGGCGTAGTCCTGCGCGACCCAGTCCTCGTGGCCGTACTCCTCCTGGAGCTGCTCGACGTAGTACGCCGCGAGCCGCCCCTCGCCGCGGCGGATGCACTCGGCCGTGGCCTCCGCCAGCAGTGGCGCCGTCGCGCGGATGAGGTCGTAGGAGATCTCCAGCCAGGCGCGGTACCGGTCCCGGGCGGGCTCGGCCTGCCACATGCGGGCCGCGGCGCGGCTCAGGTCGCGGACGACGAGCGACACGACTGCCTGTAGCGTCATGGCAGTCCACCCAGGACTGTCGCGTAGGCATGGACCCGCTTGTCGGCGGCTGCGTCCGCGTGCCCTTGCCAGCAGGCCTCGCAGATGCTGTGGTAGCTCCCCACGGCCAAGGTCGGCAGGGCGGGTGGGCCGAAACGGGCCATGACGGCGGCGACCGGCTCGGCCCGCAGGCTGGCGAGCGCCCCAGCCACCTCGTCCGCGCGGGTGACCCGACGGCGCAGGGCAGCCGGGCCGGAGCCGGTGATGACAGACTCGTTGCAGCACGCGGTGACCGTCCCGTCGTACCGGATGGTGGGCGAGTTGAGCAGGGTGCACCGGCCGAGCTGGGCCGCTGGCCGGCGCGGGCCCGGTGCGAAGGCGTCGGCACCGCGACCGGTGGCCAGGGCGCCGACGACGCTGACCTCGGCGTCTGGCAGGTGGGTGCGCACCGCCTCGGCCAGGCCCGGCTCGTTGAGGACCTGCACGACCAGGTGGCAGCCGGCTGCGGTGATGGCCGCCGCCGCGTTGCGGATGTGTCGCGGCAGCTCGGGCGCTGCGCCGCTCAACGGGCGGCGGGCGGCCAGCGCCCTGGCGTGGAAGCTGTCGGTGCTCAGGAAGACGGTCGCCGTCGAGGCGAGCACCCGGCCGGTCCACTCCGGCACGCTGCCGGTCGCCCAGTACCCGCTGGTGAACACGACGATGGCCTTCCCGGCGGCGCGCAGCTCGTCGACGGCGTAGCACAGCCCCCGGCGCGCGGCGAAGGGCTCACCACCGGTGACCGCTACCGCCTGTACCGCCGTCAGGCCGCAGACGCCGCGGACCACCTCGGTGAAGAGCGGCCAGTCGCGGATGGTAGGGCTCGTCGCCGTGGCAGAGACCGAGCAGTGCGCGCAGCCCACCGGGCAGCGGTCGGTCAGGAACAGCACGACCGTCGCCCCTGGTGTGGCGCGCAGCCGGTTGATCTCGGCCAGCGTCAGCGCCGTCATGTCGGCACCTCCGGGACTGCTGCCGCACCGGGCCGGCCGGGCACGGCCGGGTCAGCCTGGTCTCCCGGCGGGCCGGGCACGGCCGGGTCAGCCTGGTCTGCCGGCGGGCCGGGCTCGACCGGGTCCGGCTGGTCTCCCGTCCAGCCGAGCTCGACCAGGTCGGCGTGGTCTCCCGCGCCCCAGCGGCGGGCCCACTGGCGGGGTGGGACGCGGCTGAGGAGCTGACCGGCGAGCAGCTCGACGCCGGCCGCCGGCGGCTGGGTGTGCGGGGGCAGCCGCACGCAGGTGGCACACACATCGGCGCGGATGGACGCCCCCGCCCGCCGGGCGGCCTCGACCGGCCCTACCGAACGGACCGCCCGCAGGGCGGGCTGGGCCAGGCTGCGCCGCCGCAGCTCGGGCCAGCTGTCCCGGCCCGCGTGGCCGAGCACCAGATGCGCGGGTCGGTGTGCCCGGGCCAGGCTCTGCCGGCTGCACGCGAAGACCGTCCCGTCAAAGTCCACCAGGGGCCAGCCGGCGAACTCGCAGGGTCCGCTGGCCAGGACCGGCTGCCGGTCGGGGAGCAGGGTCCGTGCCCGGCCCGTCGGCTGGACGCGGCTGACCAGGACCGGAACCCTCTGCCCGAACCGGCGCCGGATGACCGGAAGTACGTCGTCGAGGTAGTCGGTGCTCGCGGCGGTCACGTGCAGGCTCACCGCCGCAACCAGGTCCGCGATGGTGGCCAGGGCGGCGAGGACGCGCTCGCGGCCCACCTCGCGTTCGTGGAACTCGTCCAGGCTCGCCGAGAAGTGGTCGAGGGCTGCGATGGCGTGGCGCAGCACCGGTGCCAGCCCGTCGGCCCGGGCGAAGAACATGCCGGACAGCAGGCACGACCGGGTGCCTGCGGCGCGGGCCGCCGTGGCCAGGTCGGCGACGAGGCGCGGGCGCAGCAGCGGCTCGCCGCCCGACATGAAGACCAGCTCTGGGTGCTCAGCCGCGGTGAAGGTGCCGACGAGCCGGCGGAACGGTGCCCCGGAGTGCTGCGGGGCGCGGGGCGAGGAGCTGGTGGAGCAGTGGGCACAGCTCAGCGGGCAACGCTGGGTCAGCGCCAGCAGCAGGCCGGCGCACGGCTGGGTACGCATCCGTACGAGCTCTGCCAGGTGCATGGGGGCTCCAGCTAACCGACGAGCTTCACCAGCGCGGTGATGAGGTCGCGTACCGCCGCCTCGCGTGCCGGGTCAGCCCGGTCGAGCAGGGCTGCGAGCTGGGCCACCGGTCCGTCCACCTCGGTGCGGTTGGCGTGCATCCTGCGGTCGGCGATGAGCAGCGACAGCGCTGCGCAGCTCTGGTTGGCCAGCTCCGTGAGCAGGTCGATGGCTGCCATGTCGCCGATGGCGTCGAGCTTGGGGTCGAGCACCTCGAGCACGCCGAGGACCTCTCCGGCGTGCTCGACCGGTGTGGCCATGATGATGTCCGGCAGCAGCCCGGTGCCGGCGGCGAAGTCGCGGTTGAACCGGGCGTCGTCGCTCACGCCCCGGATGACGATCGGCTCGCCGGTGTTCGCCACCCAGCCGGCGATGCCCCGGTCGGCCGGGATCGCCACGCCGACGAGCTGGTCCTCGCCGACCCCGGACGAGGCCTCGAAGACCAGCGCGTCGCGTTCCGGGTCATAGAGGAACACGGAGGCCGCGGCGGCGGAGAAGGACAGCCGGGCCAACCGGACGGTCGAGCGGAGGATCTCGTCATGGGCGGTGGCTAGCATGGTCGGCTCCCGGTGGGCGCGGCCGTCGCGTCGGCGCCGACGGCCTGGTCGGTGGTTGGTACCTGGTTGTTGGAGACGGCGGCCAGCACATGCTTGAGCTGCGCGGTGCGAAACTCCGGGTGGCGTTCGAGAACGCGGGCGCACAAGCCGACGACGTGGGGTGTGGCGAAGCTGTTGCCTGAGACGATCTTGCTGCCGCCACCCGGCCAGGCCACCCGCACGTTCACGCCGAGGGCGAAGAAGTCGACCGGTGGGGACGGGTTCGACTCCAGGTACTCACCGTCCTCGACCTCGTGCGAACCTACCGAGACCACCGAGGGGAACCGCCACGGGTAGCTCACCACCGGGCTGTTGTGGGCGGCCGACACCAGCGTCACACCCCGGAAGAAGGCACGGTCGGTCAGGTCGTGCAGGCGCTCCTTGAGCGGCTCCCGCCGGGTGGACAGGCTCACGTTGACCAGGGGGAAGCCCTGATCGACCGCCCACTCCAGGGCGGTGAGCAGCGCGTCGCCGTTGCCGCGCAGGTTGCGGGCGAGGACCCGGATGCTGGTCAGCTCGCAGTCGGGGGCGAGCGAGCGGATGATCCCGGCGCAGGCGGTGCCGTGGCCGGCCACGTCACCGGCCTCGTCCGGCTCGATCGTCCACCCCGTCTCGGCCTCCGCAACGGCGTACGCGGCGGTGTGCCCGCCGACGAGGGGATGGGTCGCGTCCACGCCACTGTCCACGATGCACACACGTACGCCACGCCCGGTCGCGTCGCCCCAGGCCCAGTCGCGGCCGATCGGCTCGGGCGCCGGGATCAACGTGACCGGGATGGTCGCACCGAGCGAGGTGTGCGCGAAGCGGAAGGCACGCATCGGCTCACCCCGCCTCGACCGGCCGCAGCCCCGACCGCTCAGCTTCCAGGTCGAGACGTCCGGCCCAGTTGTGTCTCATGCTGGGGCAGGGCACGTGCCCCTCCCGCCACAGCTTCGGGCAGGCGCCACCGCAGACCGGCAGCAGCGGGCAGCGCCCGCACTGCTGCCGCGCGTCGCCCACCTGGTCGTACCAGTCGTCGTACGAGCCGGCCGGGCGGGGCGCGGAGCCGGCGAGGTCGGCGAGCGTGGCGACCACGCCGGTGTCGCGGGCACCGGGCACCAGCGGGTGCTCCGAGCACGAGTAGACGCGCCCGGCGCTGTCGATGATCTCCCCGTACGTCGACGTGGCCCGGCACGTCGTGCGCCGCACCACCTTGGGTGGGGCGGCGAAGCCCAGCCCCAGCAGGCGGGCCCGGCGCAGCCAGTCGATCTCCCGGGCGGCGAACCGGCGGGCCTCCACCTCGACGGCGGACACGTCGTTCCCCCACGAGTGGACGGGCATCAGGTTGACCTCGACGGTGGGGCCGGACAGCCCGCAGCACGCCAGGTCCACCAGGAGGTCGTCGACGGCGTCCTCGTTGCCGACGTCCACGTTGACCCGGATGCTGATCCGGGTGCGGGGGACGGCCCCCTCGCGTACGGCCTGGCCGAGCACGGCCATCGTGCGGTGGAAGCTGCCGATGCCGTTGCGCTTGACCCGGCGCTGGTCATGCAGCTTCTCCGGACCGTCGATGGTGACCTCGAGCGCGGTCAGCCGGCACTCG
Organism: Micromonosporaceae bacterium; assembly: GCA_035649895.1. Classification (GTDB taxonomy): domain Bacteria; phylum Actinomycetota; class Actinomycetes; order Mycobacteriales; family Micromonosporaceae; genus DASSUC01. The sequence goes on from DASRIS010000006.1 coordinate 12,572, forward strand.
TCGTGCAGGACCCGCAGGGTACGGGCGGTGAGCAGGCTCCCGTTCGTGGGCATGCGGGCGGAGTACGGCTTGCCCGCGGCGTCGGCGGCCGCGACGAACGCGTGGCTCATCTGCCGTACCACCCGCAGCGCCAGCAGCGGCTCGCCGCCGAACCAGGTGACCGAGACGCTGCGCGTACCCGGGTCGGCGATGGCGGCCAGCACCCGGGCCGTGGTCCGCTCGACCTTGCGCTCGTCGACGGCGGCCTTGTAGTGCTCCTGCCCGCAGTAGTCGCACGCCATGTTGCAGTACGACGTCGGCATGATGGTGAAGCCGCGGGCGCCCGGGTCGGTCGAGCCCGACCGGTAGCCACCGAGCACCCCGGCCAGCTCGTCCTCGTCGGCGTCGACCACCGCCTGGAGGCTGCGCAGCCGGGTCAGCTCTGGCTCGTCGATGCGGGCCAGGTCGCCACTTGACAGCGCGGCCGCGGTGTCCTCGTCCACTGTGAACAGCCTGGCCCGGCGGGTCGCGTACGCCATCCGGACGGCCCGGCCGTCCGGGCCGCGGTAGGCGTGCGGGCTGACCAGCAGGTAGCGGCTGCGTACCAGGGTTGTCACGGCACCTCCTGGAGGGTCGCCGTCACGTCGACGCGGAGGTCCGCCGAGGCGGCGTTGTACGGCCGGTCCGCCGGGACGCGAAGGCGCAGCGTGACGCCCGCCCGGGCGGCGTTGACCGGGCCGGCGACCGGGCTGAAGCCGCCCGGCAGCCGGCGCAGCCCGAAGCGGACCGAGCCGGCCCGGCTGGCGTTGTGGGTGTGCACGGCCCGGGTGAGGAAGCGGGCGAGCACCGGGTCGGGACAGTCCACCTCGGTCACCGTCCCGGCCACCAGCCGCAGCGTGACCGGGCGCTGGGCGAGCCGCGCGTCCCAGGCGACGGCGCGGTTCACCGCGACCGCCGCGTCCGCGACGAAGGTGCCGTTCGCGTCGACGACGTCCGCCGTCACCGTCCCGGGTGGGGTGTCCGGGGTGAACGGACCGGTGGCGAGGGTGACCTCCCCGCCGCTGGTCGAGACCGTGAGCGGCGAGCCGCCCAGCCGCCGGGCGGCGGCGAGCGCCGCAAGCTCCAGGAGCCCGGCCGGCGCCCACAGGTCGACCGCCGAGTGGGTCTCGATGCCGGCGAGCTGGCGGGCGCCGGGAGGCACCCGCATGGTCATGTCGGCGAGGATGAGCACCGTGGCCCCGGCGCCGCCGTCGCACGCCAGCTCGACCGCTGCGGCGGTCGCCGTGGCGGCGGGCCGGAGCTGGGTCGCGACGCCGGCGGCGCGGGCGTACGCGCCCAGCCAGGTGGCCTCGGTACGCCGGTTGGGCGCGTAGACCAGGCACAGAGCCTGACCTGTCGAACCGACGCATTCGCGCAGGATGGCCCGGACGCTCGCGCGCTGAGCCGGGGTAGGCCGGGTGACCCGCGGGCCCAGCGGTGCCGGCTGGCCCGGCTGTGACGCTGGCGCGCGGGCCTGGTCGGGGGTGCGCAGGCCGGCGGTCATGACGCGGGCTCCGGTGCCGGGGCCGCCGCCGGGGCGCCGGCCGGTGCCGGTGTCGCCGTGTCCGCCCGCTGCCTGTTGCTCAACGGGCGCAGCGACGCGAGGCCGGCCACGATCATGAGGACGGCGCTGATGCCGAAGATCGTGTCGATCCGGCCGAAGGTCACCCCGCCCACGGTGGCGTGCAGGTCGTGCAGTGCGGTGCTGGCGAGGAAGCCGGCCACCGCCATGGACAGGATCGAGGCCAGGTAGACCGTTGGGTTCATCACCGCGTTGACGCGGCCCAGCAGCGCCTGCGGCGTGGCGCGCAGCACGAGCGGGCCGAGCATCACGTTGACCACGGCCAACGGGACTCCGGCCAGGGCCAGCACGACGATGGCGACGGGCAGCGAGGTCGTACGCGAGTAGACCGCCACGACCAGGCCCATGAGGGCGACGCCGTAGCCGAACACACGGGCCTCACCGAGCTTCGCGGCCAGCCGGCTGGCGAGCAGCGCGCCAGCGATGCTGCCCACGCCGAACGCCGCGTTCAGCGTGCCCAGCCAGCTCGGGTCGGCGTGGAGGTTCTCCGAGACGAAGAAGACATCCAGTACGTTGATGGCGCCCGCGGCGAACATGTAGACGCAGACCGCGGCGACGATCGCCACGAGCACCCTGTTCCCTAGGAAGAACCGCAGCCCTTCCCGGAGCTCGGGCCAGAACCCGGGCTTGTCGGCGCCCATCCGGCTGGCCTCCGGCGCCACCTTGACCAGCCTGACCGCCGCGTACGAGGCGAGGAACGACGCCACGTTGACCAGCAGCGCCCACTGCACGCCGACGCTGAACAGCAGCGGGGCGGCCAGCGGCGGGCCGACCACTGCGGTGGTGCTGGCGGTCGCGCTGGTCAGGCCGAACGCGCGGGCCCGGTCCTGCGGTGGGATGGTCGCGGCCAGGATCGCGAACCGGGCCGGGTTGAAGAACTGCGACGCCGCGCTGGCCAGCGCCACCATGGCGTACACCAGGGTGAGCTGGAGCCCGACCGGCCAGGCCGTGCCGAAGAGCGGGACCACCAGCAGGACGGCGATGAACGCGGCCCGGAGGAGGTCGGTGGCGAGCATGATGCGGCGCCGGTCCCACCGGTCCACGTACACCCCGGCGACCGGACCGACGAGGAGGATCGGTGCCGCGGCGGCGATGAGGACCCCGCCGACCGCGGCGGGTGCCCAGCTCTGCCCGGCGGCGATGACCGTGGCCACCCACAGCACCACCGTCGTGTTGAAGACGAAGTCGCCGATCAGCGACACCGCCTGGCCGAACCACAGCCTGTGCCAGTTGGGGTTGTGCCGCAGCCCGGTCGACGTGTCAGCGGTCGCCATATGCCGCTACTCCTTTGCCGTGTGGGTGCCGTCGGGACCGCCCAGGGCCGGTCCGTAGCCGGTGAGGGCGCGTTCGAGGGCAGGAGCTGGCTCGTCCGTCGGTGCTGCAGCCGGGAGCGCCGCCATCGCGGCGTCGACCGGCTTGAGCTGCGACAGGCACTGCGCCAGCGCCTGCACCCGCTCGTGGAACAGCGCGTCCCGGTCGACCTCGGCGAAGCTGGGTGGCACCGCCTCACGCAGCTGCTCATCCTCTTCTGCGGCAGCGGCGAGCAGCTTACCGAGCACCGATGTCCACGTTGGTGGGCGCAGCCCCACCGACAGGTGCACCGAGGCCTGTCGTGCGGTGTCGCCCACATGGACGAACCCGCGGGGGACATAGAGGCAGTCACCCTCATGCAGGGTGACGTCGAGGACCAGCTCGCTGTCGAGAGCTGCACCGGGTTCCGGCTCCCGCGTGGGCCACCGCACGACGGGTGCGCTGACCCGCCACCGCTTGGCGCCGTGAACCTGCCGGATGAAGACGCTCGCCGTGTCGTAGTGCGGCGCCACGCCCCGAGCCTGCGTGGGGGTCACGAACGCCGCGCAGTAGGTGCGGTACCCCGTCTCAGCACGCAGGCGGCGCGCGAACCCGGCCACCTCGGCGCTGAAGACCTCCAGCTCCTCGATGATGAGGGTGGCGCCACCGGCTACCCGGCGGGTGAGGCTGGCGGCGTTGACGACGGGCTCGCGCAGCCGGCTCCCCGCACTCCTGTGCCGCGGCTGGCCAAGGCGCGCGGTAGCCACTTTGTCGCCGCGGTCGACCAGGCGTACGGCGGACAGCGGCAGCCCGGAACGTACGATTCTGTCGGCGATCTGGAGGCTGAACACATCGGCGAAGGGACCGAGCCCGCGGCTGACAACAGGCGCGCACTCCCACGCCGTCTGAATCTGCCTAAGGTCGGCAGCCAATCGACGCAGACTCTCCATCCGAACCGCCTGCCACGCGCTATTGATCGACTGTCTACAAGGTACGCCGAGCGTTTCATGAACAACAGGTTTGAGCTGCACAGCGAGTATTCATCATTGATCAATGGAAATTAGTAGATCGGATACTTGACGGCCCTGGTGGCCGGGCGCACGATTGCTCGCAACGGCGGCGCGGGGCGTGTAGTGAGGCAACCTTCGGCGGCATGGACCGGCCGCCTGTCTTGAGCCTTTGTGTGGGATATCAGCGTGCCGGCCGCCTGCGGGCGGCGCCGTGGCGCCCGGCGGCCCAGCGGCGGGCCGGTCCGAGATATGTGGCCCATGTTTGTGGACCACCCACCACCGAGGAGGACCAGAATGACCGAACGCGAACCGACCGAAGAAGAGTTCGACAGCACCCAGGCTGACGTGGAAGGCCACGGCGTAGATGAAGAAGATGACGGCGAGGCCGCCATCTTCGACATTAACTTCGGCTGCAGCTCAGTCTGACGGGAAGGTAACTGCATGGCCGAAGCGGAGGCTGGCTTCGCCAATCTGACCCTCGGCCACCGGTGACCGCCCGGCGCGTAGGGCCGCGCGGCCGTACGTCGGCGTGTAAACCATCAGGTGGGCTCGTTCATGAGCGATCCCACCTGATGGCTCCTGTGGGCAGACTGTTGTTGCCGCCTTTTAACAATGGGAGCTGAGAATGGCCGACACCACGCCGGGCCCGATGGCGGTCTCGTCACCGGGTGGCGCGCGTGCGGTCCTGGTGCCCGACCCTGACGACACGTTGGTTGCGGTCAGCCTGCGGCTGGCCACCGGCTCCCGGCACGACCCCCAGCACGCCAGCGGCCTGGCGCACGTCCTCGAGCACCTGATGTTCCGCCGCGCCCGCCAGGCCGGCGGCGCCCGCTACACCGGCGGCGCCCGGCAGGCCGGCGGCGGCAGCCACAGCCATGACGTCCAGGCGGCCGGTGGCTACGTCAACGCCAAGACCTCCGCCGACTGGACCAAGTTCATCCATGTCGTGCCGCCTGAGCTGGTCGCCATGGTGCTCGACCTGGAGATCGAGCGGTTCACCGGTGCGGCCGGGCGGTTCGACCCGGGCGACCTGGAGCGGGAGAAGGAGGTCGTGCTCAGCGAACGGCACCAACGCATGGACGGTGCGCCCTACGGCACCGCGGTCGAGCGCCTCGTCGCCGCGCTCCACCCGGCGCCGTCGGCGTACCACCGCCTGCCGATCGGCCTGCCGGAGCACGTACGCGCGATGACGGTCGATGACTGCCGTCGCTTCTACGCTGACCACTACGTCGCCGGTCGGGTCAACGTCGTCGTCGCCGGTGCGGTCACCCCGGCGGTGCTCGACCACGTCACGCGGCTGCTGGAAGCGTTCCCGACCGGACCGGCTGGCACGGCTGGACCGGTCTCCGCAGGCCAGCCCGTCGTGCCGGCGCAGGCCGAGCTGGAGACGGCCCTGCCGCGGGCGCCGGAGACCATCCGGTTGCCGGCGTCGGCGCCGGGCCGGCCCAAGGTCTACCTCGCCCTGCCGCTGCCCCCCGAGGGCACGTGGGCGTTCGAGTGTGCCCGGCTCGCCGCGTTCTTCCTGGGCCGGGGGATGGCGTGCCGGCTGGGGGAGCGGCTCGGCCGGCAGCTCGGGCTGACCGCCGCGGTCGCGGTGAAGACCATCGGGCGCGCGTACGGACACTCGGTCGGCGTCATCGAGGCCACACCAGCGGACGGCGTGCCCCCGGAGAAGGTGGTGGCTGCGGTCGAGACGGCCATTGCTGAGGTGGTGGACGGCGCTCTCGACGAGCACGACCTGCAGCGTGCCAAAGCGGTCTACCGGCTGGGCTGGCTGTCCGATATGGACTCGATAGACCGGCGCAGTGACGGCCTGAGCCTGACCCTACAGCTGACCGGCTCGGTCGACGCGTACCTGCACCACGACGGACGGATCGCCGCAGTGGGCCTCGCCGACCTGCACGACGCCGTACGGCTATGGCATCAGCCGCCGCGCCTGGTGGAGCTGGTCTACTCATGACAGCCGACGTCCGTGCCCGCACGGCGGCCCACGCCGCCCCGCCGACGAGCCGCATCGAGGCGTACCGCCTCGGTGCCGTTGACGCGTACGCCGTCGGGGGCCCGCGCAAGCGGGTCGCCGCACTCCGGCTGTTCTGGGACGGCGGTGTGGCCACCGAACCGCCCCGGATGCTCGGCGCACAGGCCGTTGCGACGCACGCCCTTGCGCTGTCCGCCGCCGCGGACGGGCCGGCGCCGTTGGCCGAGTGCCTGGAGTCGCTGGGCGTCACGCTCGCCGCCGGGGCCACGGAGACCTCCAGCCACCTCGACCTGCGCGGCCTGCGGGAGGCCCTGCCCTCCGCGCTGCGCATGGTGCTGGCCGCCCTGCGCCGTCCGCACGTCGAGGAGCATGCGTTCCAGGCCGCCCTGGCCACAGTGCGGCACCTGTACAGCAGGCGTCACCAGGACACCCATGCCCGTGCCGTTGACGCCCTCCGGGTGGCGCACTGCGGCCCGCGGAGCGGGCTCGCGCGTACCTCCGAGGACGTGCTCGCGGCGCTGGCGGGCCTGTGCCGCGTCGATGTCCAGCGGGTCGCCGGTGGGATGGCGCACCGCCACCTACACGCAGTCGTTGTCGGTGACCGGCCCGAGCCCTACCTGGCCGAGCTGGCGACGTGGGCGCCTGCGAGCTCCGGCGGTGCGAGCTGGCCACCGGTGACGCGGCGAGACCACGGGGATGGGGATGCGGGGCACGACCCCCTCTTGGCGCACGACCCGCCGGCACAGGTCACCGTCGCGGCGCCCGCGCCTAGGCAGGCCGGCCTGCTCTGGGGAGCCGTCGTGCCGATCGACGGGCCTGGCGACCAGGCAGTCCTCGACCTCGCGACGCACGCTCTGGGCGGCTGGTCCGGTGCCCGCTGGCACCGGCTGCTGCGGGAGGAGCTCGGCCTGACGTACGGCACGAGCGTCTCCGTGACCACCGTCCGGTACGCCGGACAGACCCTTGCCGTGCCGCGGGTGTTCCTGTCCGTCGTGCCGTCCACACTCGCGCCGACGGCCCGGCTGCTGCACCAGCAGGCTGCCGAGCTGCGCCGGCACCCGCTCGATGCGGAGGAGCTGGCGCGGGCCGCGACGCACCTGGTCCGGACGGAGGCTTTCTACGGCGACACCGCCCGCAAGCTCATGGACCGGACCGCCCCGTTCCTCCAGGCCGGGCTGGGACCCGACTTTGCCGGGGCGCGGCTGCGGGAGCTGCGCACGGTCGACGCAGGCCGCGTCGCCGAGCGGCTCGCCACCCTGCTGTGCAGCCCCACGCTGGTGGTCGTCTCGGAGGGAGCCGCGCCATGACGCCCAAGCCCGCCGCGCCGGCGGCACCCGCCACGCCGGCCGCGCCCGTCGCGTCGGTCAGGCCCGTCGTGCCGGCCACGTCGGTAGACCCGGACGGGCCCGCCGGCCCGGCCTGGCCGGCGCCGCTGTTCGCGGTGGACCCGCTGGTCATGGAGGCGAGCGGGGGCAGGATCGTCGTGTCGAGCCCGCGCCTGAGCAAGCGGCTGCGGGTCGTCCCGCCCGTGGCGGCGATGCTGCTCGCGGCGCGGGCAGGCATCGACCCAGCCGAGTACCCGGCTGGCGCTGTGGACAAGCTGGTCGAGGCGGGGTTCCTGCTGGCAGAGCGGCAGGCGTCCGGCGCGCCGGTCCCCTGGGACGGGTGGGGCACCACCGCGTGGAGCTTCCACAACCGAAACCGGGACACGCCGTTCGTCGTCGCCGACGCCGGCCAGGTGGCCACCTACCGTGAGCGGATCTCGGCACGCCCCCGGCCGTCCAGCGTCCGTCCACCGTGCTCGGACCGGGTCCTGCTGCTGCCGCGCGTACGCACGGCTCTGGACCTGCCCTACCGGGACGTGCTCGAGCGGCGCCGGACCCACAGGTCCTTTGTGGATGCCCCCGTCGAGCTGGACATGTTCTCGGACATGCTGCACTACTGCTTCGCGCCGCTGCGGTTCGCCGACGCCGGTGAGATGGGCGTCCTCCAGCTGCGGGCCAACGCGTCCGCGGGAGCCCGGCACGAGACGGAGGCCTTCGTCCTCGTCCTCAACGTGTCCAATGTGGATCCTGGCCTGTACCACTACGACAACATCCGGCACGGGCTGGAGCTGATCCGTCCCGACGTCGGCCGGGACCACGCCGAGCACCTCACGCATGGCCAGGGCTTCTTCCGCACTGCCGCGTTCGGCGTGCTCACCGCCGCCGTCGCGGACCGCATGTCGTGGAAGTACCCGCACCCTCGGGCGTACAAGATGCTCCTGCACAACGTCGGGCACGTCGCGCAGGTCTTCTCGATGACCGCGACGGCGCTCGGCTTGGGCGCGGCGCTCACCGGCGCCATCCGGGACAGCGAGGCCGACGCGCTGCTCGGGCTGGACCAGCCACGCGAGTTCACCACGTTCGCGCTCGCCTGCGGGCACCCGGAGCGGGGAACCGACGGCATGCCCGCATCGGTCCGCGTTGCGCGCGCTGCGCCCGGCCGCAACTAGACCGCAAGGAGCGCCCATGGCAGAGCTGGCGGCTCAGGCGGGTCTGGTCGAGCGGCGGTTACCTGAGACGAAGGCCGGGAGGCGGTTCTGGCTCGGCTTCCTGGCGGACGAGCAGCGCGTCGCCTACCACGGCCCGGCCGCGCTGCACCACGTCGCCACCCTGCTGGACCGCCCTGACAGCACGGTCGAGGACACGTTCGTCGCGGCGAACCTGCTGGCCTTGTCGGTCTTCCGGGCCGGGGAGGCGGAGCAGGCACGCCACCTGTGCCGTGCCGAGATCGCGTACGCGTTGCGGCGGCGCCACCGTGCGGACTGGCCGCTGTACGCGATGTACGCCCTACAGCCGCAGGTGAACCTGTTCCGGTTGCAGGGGTACGGAGCCCAGGCGGACGAGGCGCTGGAAGGGCTCGCCCGGCTCGCCCCGCTCACCAAGGGGCGCGGCGCCGAGCTGCCCGACCTGTCCCTGGACACCGGCACGGTCAGCGCCATGGACGCGGCGGGCCTGCCGGTACGCGCCCTGGCCCGCAACGTCCACATCGCCGACACCTGCAAGATCCTCTACCGGCACGGCCCGGAGGAGCGCCTCTGCCATGCGGCGGCCGAGCTGTGCGCGCGGTACCCGCAGGCCGGTACCGAGGGGCCGCACCATGCCGCCGAGGCGCCGTGGCTCGTCGCAGCGCTCGACCAGGCCCCGGTCGCCCTGGACGCGGTCGGGCACGGGCGGGCCAGGGTGCGCTGGCTGGCCTACATCCGGCTGGTCCATGTCGCCGCCCACCGAGCCGCCCAAGGCGACCATCGCGATGCGGTACGGCTCGCGTCGTTGCTGGTCGGTCGCTGGGGTGCGGTGACGGGCCGGTTCACCTCGGCGGTAACGCCGCTGCGCTGGCTGGCCGCGCTGGGTGACACGCTCCAGCACTGCGGACGCGACGACCTCGCCGAGCCCGTCCTGCGCCGGGTCCTCGCCCACGCGGCGGCGGGCGACCCGGTGCTGACGGCCGGGTTGCGCACCCGGCTCGGCCTGCTCCCTGCTCCGCCGGCCGGCCCCGCTCCAGCGGAGCTGCCGGAGCTTGTCGGCCGGATGCTGGACCGCCTGGCGGCCTGAGCCCACTGCCAGCGCAGGTCCAAAGGCGACGTAGCCACCTAGCGGGTGGTCCGGACGTGGCGGCTGGTGGGCCGCGTATGGCGACCAAGCATGGCGAGGAGGTCGCGGTAGCGGTTGACCGTACGGAGGAATCGGCGGCTGCTGTGCGCCGCGCCGGCCGCCGGCGTGGGCTCCGGGCTGCTCGCCGGAACCCCAAACGTGGTGATCTAGAAGAGTTAGGCGGGTATGGGGTGCACAAATCTTCTAGATCGCCGCTGGATGGCTAGCGCGTTTGGTTGGTGGGGGAGGGGCGGCGTTGGGGGGAGGGGGTATTCCGTGGGGTGGTGGTTCGGGGCATTTCATTCGGTATGGCGGTTGGTGTGGTGACCGGCGGTTTCGGTGTCGTGTCGCGGGGTAAATGACTCGGCCATGGAGCACGCGGCTGAGGCGGCCACTGCCGCGCTAACCGACTTCTTCGACCGGTACGGCAACGCCCTGATCGCCGGTGACCTGCCCACGATCGCGGCCTGCTATGCCATGCCCGGGCTCGTCGTCACCAACGACGCCACGTTCTCCTTTGCCACGCCTGCGGCGGTCGAGACGGCCTTCGCCGGGGCGGCCGAGACGTACCACGCCAAGAGGCTGGTGGCGGCGCGGGCCGACGTATGCGAGGTCAGCTGGCTGACGCCGGCGCTGGCTCTCGCATCGGTGACCTGGGAGTACCTCGACGCCAGGGGCTGGGCGGTGCCTGGCGAGAGCTACCGCTACCTGCTGCGGGTGGTCGGCGACAAGCTGGCGATCTGCGTGGTGGTCCCGGCTGGCTGACCGCGCCAGCCAGCCGGGGCCACGCCACGGCACGCGAAGACCGGGTCAGGGCGGCGGAAGAGCGGGTTACGGCGGCGTGAGCTAGGTTACGGCAGGCGGGGGCCGGCCTCGCGCTGGGCGGCGAGCCACGCCTCCACGTCGTCGGCGGTGCGCGGCAGGCCGGCCGAGAGGTTGACCGCGCCGGTCGAGGTGACCAGCACGTCGTCCTCGATGCGTACGCCGATGCCGCGCAGCTCGGCGGGGACCAGCTCGTCCTCGGGCTGGAAGTACAGGCCCGGCTCGACGGTGAGCACGTACCCCTCGGCGAGGGCGCCGTCGCGGTAGCGCTCCTTGCGGGCCTGGGCGCAGTCGTGCACGTCCAGGCCGAGCATGTGCCCGAAGCCGTGCAGCGACCAGCGGCGGTAGACGACCGAGTCGGGCTGCATGGCCTCCTCCACGGTGACCGGCAGCACGCCGAGGTCGGCCAGGCCCTCGGCGAGCACGCGCATGCACACCTGGTGCACGTCGTCGAACCGCACGCCGGGCCGGACCGCGTCGATGCCGGCCTGCTGGGAGCGGTGGACGATGTCGTAGACGCGCCGCTGGGCCGGGGTGAACCGGCCGTCCACCGGCACCGTGCGGGTCACGTCGGCGGTGTAGAGGCTGCGGTTCTCCACCCCCATGTCCATCAGCAGCAGCTCGCCCGGGCGGGTATGCCCGTCGTTGCGGACCCAGTGCAGGATCGTCGCGTGGGCGCCGGCCCCGACGATGCAGCTGTAGCCGACGTCGTTGCCGTCGTGCCGGGCGCGCAGGCTGAACACGCCCTCGACGAGCCGCTCGGCCACCGGCCGGTCCGCGGGCAGCACCCGGGCCACGTCCTCGAAGCCGCGGACTGTCGCGTCGACGGCGTCCTGCAGCTGCGCGATCTCCCACTCGTCCTTGACCAGGCGCAGCTCCGACAGCACGGTGGCCAGCTCGCGGTCGCGCCGGCCGGGCCCGGTCGCGTCGTACGGGGCGACCGCGGCGTCGACCGTGGCGTCGTACCCGCGCAGCACCCTGGTCCGCGACGGCGCGCAACCGGCCAGCGCGGCCGGCAGCCCGGCCAGGTCTGCGGTCTCGATGCCCAGCTCGGTGGCCTTCTCGGCGAGGGTGTGCCGGCGGCCGATCCACAGCTCGCCGTAGATACGGTCGCGGAAGAACTCGTCGGTGTCGCGGGGCGAGCGCGGGCGCAGGTAGAGGGTTGCGTCGTGCCCGGCGCCGCTCGGGCGCAGCACCAGCACCGCGTCCGGGTCCTGCTCGCCGGTGAGCCAGACCAGGTCGCTGCCGGGCCGGAACCGGAAGAACGAGTCGTTGGCCCGCACCTTCTCCCGCCCGCTGGGGATGACCAGGGTGTCCTCGCCGAACGCGGCGGAGAGCTGGGCGCGGCGCTTGGCGTGGTTGGGCGCCTCGGGGCGGGGCGTCACCTCCAGGCCGGTGTCGCGCCACCCGGTGCGCATCAGCTCGGTGAGCCGCTGCGGGTAGTCCGGGTCGTGCGTCTGCGTACCCTGCGTCGCCGGCTCCTGCCCACCCATCGCCTAGCCTCCACGGGTCGGTGACCTGGTCGCCTCGACGGTACCGCGTGAAAGGATGTCGGCCATGTGTGGACTGCTCACCTTCATCAGCGCCTACGGGGACGCGCAGCGCCGCCGGGACGGGATCGCCGAGGCGCTGGAGGCGCTGCACCACCGCGGTCCGGACGAGACCGGGGTGGAGATGGTCTACAGCCCGGCAGGGGCTGACGTGGTGTTCGCACACAAGCGGCTGGCCATCATCGACGTGGCGCTCAGCCACGAGCCGCTGCCGTACGCCGACGGGCGGTACCTGCTGACCTTCAACGGTGAGATCTACAACTACCTGGAGCTGCGGGACGAGCTGCGCCGGGAGTTCGGGGCGCGGTTCGCCACGGCCGGCGACGGGGAGGCGATCCTGGCCGGCTACCACTACTGGGGCGAGTCGGTGGTGGACCGGCTGCGCGGCATGTTCGCCTTCGTCATCTGGGACTCCGTGGAGCGGCGGGCGTTCGCCGCGCGCGACCCGTTCGGCATCAAGCCGCTGCACTACCTTGAGGCCGCTGACGGGATCTACTTCGCCAGCGAGAAGAAGGCACTGCTGGCGCTGCAGTGGCAGGAGGGGCGGATGGCGGGGGACGCCGCCATCGACGCCGCCAACCTGTCGCACTACCTGACGCTGCAGTACGTGCCGGAGCCGGGCACCCTGCACCGCGGCATCGAGCGGGTCGGCTCCGGGGAGTGCGCCACCTACGAGCCGGGCGGGCAGCTGCGGACCAGGCGCTACTACCGGCCGCGGTTCCGGCCCACGCCGACCGGTGAGCCGGTCGCGCTGTACCGCCAGATCCAGGACACGCTGCGCGACTCCGTACGCATCCACATGCGCTCGGACGTACCGGTGGGCGCCTTCCTCTCCTCGGGCATCGACTCGACCGCGGTGGTGGCGCTGGCCCGGGAGTTCAACCCGAACATCCTCACCTTCACCGTCGGCTACGACGTGCCCGGCTACTCCGAGATCGAGGTGGCCCAGGAGTCGGCCCGGCAGCTGGGCGTGACCACGATCGCCACCAAGATCGGCGCGACCGAGATGATGGAGGCGCTGCCGAAGATCGTGTGGCACCTGGACGACCCGGTGGCCGACCCGGCCCTGGTGCCGCTCTACTTCGTCGCCAAGAAGGCGGCCGAGCACGTCACCGTGGTGCTCTCCGGCGAGGGCGCGGACGAGCTCTTCGGCGGCTACACGATCTACCGCGAGCCACTGTCGCTCGCGCCCGTCTCCGGCCTGCCCGACCCGGTCCAGTACGGCCTGCGGCTGGTCGCCAAGGCGATCCCGGAGGGGGTGAAGGGCAAGAGCTTCCTGCAGCGCGGGACCACCCCGATCGAGGCCCGCTACTACGGCAACGCGCGCATGTTCACCGAGGTGGACAAGCGCCGCCTGCTGCGCCGGTACGACCCGGCCGTGCGCTACACCGACGTCACCGAGCAGGTGTACGCCGAGGCGGAGGGCCTGGACGACGTGACCAAGATGCAGTACGTCGACCTCTACACCTGGCTGCGCGGGGACATCCTGGTCAAGGCCGACCGCATGTCCATGGCGCACTCGCTGGAGCTGCGGGTGCCGTTCCTGGACCGGGAGGTGTTCGAGGTCGCCGCGACCGTCCCGGTGGAGCTGAAGCTGCCGCCACGCTCGGTGGAGACGAAGTTCGCGCTGCGCCGGGCCCTGGAGGGGGTGGTGCCGCCGGCCATCGTCAACCGGGTCAAGCTGGGCTTCCCCACCCCGACCCGGGTCTGGCTGCGCCAGGAGATGTACGACTGGGCGCACCAGATCCTGTCCACCTCGGGCGCGGGGGACCTGCTCGACCTGGGCTACGTGCGGGGGCTGCTGGACGCGCACCGGCGGGAGGAGGCCGACCACTCACGCAAGGTCTGGACGGTGCTCGTCTTCTGCGTCTGGCACGCGATCTTCGTGGAGCGCTCGCTCGACCCGGGCATCGAGCGCAACAAGTCGGCCCTGCTCACCAAGCCGGTGGTCGGCTCGATGGTGTCCTGACCCATCCTGCCGGTTGGTCCTGACCCATCCTGCCGGTTGGTATGGTGCCGGCATGGCGATGGACACGGTGACGGTCACGCTGTCCCCGGCGACGGTCGCCGCCGCGCGCCGCGCCGCTGAGCAGGCCGGCACGTCCTTCTCCGCCTACGCCGACCGGGCCCTGCGAAACGCGGTCGTGCGCGACGCCATGGCCCAGCTCGCGGTCGACGGCTACCGCGGTGCCGGTGACGACTGGTACGACACGATCGAGCGCGACTCGGGATCGCGCCGGTGAGGCGGGGCGAGGTCTGGCGCGTCGAGACCGTCGGCCGCGACCGCATCGTCCTGGTGGTCGGCAACGACGCGGTGACCCAGCTCTACGACATCGTGCAGTGCGTGCCGATCGAGGACCCGACGGTGGCCCGCGAGTCGCTGGTGAGCGTGCCGGTCACCGAGCCGGTCAAGGGGGTGGCCGCGGTCGTCGACGCCGGCGCCTTCCGCAAGGCGCGCTTCACCGAGCGGCTCGGCGCGGCCGACGCGGACGTGCTGGACCAGGTGGACGTGGCCCTGCGGGCGGTCTTCGACCTCTGACCCAGCCGCCCTCTGACCAGCTGCCGGGGAAGGTAGTGCACGGTCGTTATGCTCTGCACCATCGCCGCTAGCAGAGTGGGGCGGTGTGGTAGCCAGCCCGGCTGGGCACGTATCGATGTCCACGCTCTGCTAGCGCGGATGGTGCAGAGCATAACGACCGCACTACCCCTTCGGCGCCGCCTGAGCATCACACCGCAGGCAGCGGCAGGCCACGCAAACCCACCACCTGGCCCGTGCGCTGCTGGCCAGCGCACTAGCTAGGGCTGGCTCAGATCCGGCGGCTGGCTCAGATCCGGCCGGCCAGCTCGGCGTACCCGCGACGCACCGCGACCAGGGACGGCTGCGGGCCGAACGGCGCGCGCGCAGCCACGGCCGCCGGGGGAGCGCCGTCCGCGTGCCCGTCCCGGACCAGCCACTCCAGCGCGGTCAGGTCGGCGTGCTGCGCCCGTACGAAGACCTGGTCGACCACTGCGCCGTGACCCGGCACCACGGTGGTGTCCGGGCCGGTCAGCCGCAGCAGGCGGGCGAGGGTCTCCGGCCACTCCAGCGGGTACGCGTCCTCGAAGCTGGGCGGCCCGCTCTCCTCGACCAGGTCGCCGGCGAGGACGACGCCGGCGTCGGGCACCTCGACCACCAGGTCACCGGCGGTGTGGCCGCGGCCGAGGTGGTGCAGCACCACGGCCCGCCCACCGATGTCTACAGTAGACTGCCAGTGGACGGTGCGGTCGGGCGGGAGCAGGTCGGCGCCTGCCACCGCGCCGGCCAGCTCGGGTTCGCTGGGTGCCAGCTCCTCGTACCACCGGCGGCGCACCCGCGCTCCGTCACGCAGCAGCGCGGCGGTCGCCTCGTGCGCCCAGACCGGGCTGTCGCCGCCGGCACGGGCCAGCACCGCGTTGCCGACGCAGTGGTCGAAGTGGTGGTGGGTGTTGACGATGCTCCATGGTGCGGCGGTCACCCGGCGGGCCGCGCGGGCCAGCTCCGCCCCCTGTGCCGGGGTGGACAGCGTGTCGACCAGCAGCGCCGCCCCGTCGCCCAGCACGAGCGCCACGTTGACGTCGAAGACCGGGTAGCGCAGGACATGCACCCGGTCGCCGACCTCGACGAAGCCAGGATCAGCCATCAAAGGCCTTCTCGAGGAAGCGGTGCCGGTCGACCAGCACCCGCTCCACCCGCCCTTCGGCCACCACCGTCTCGCCGTCGCGCAAGGTCACCTCGAACAGCAGCCGGCGACCGTCCACCTTGGCCAGCCGCGCCTCGGCGACCACCGTGCGCCCGACCGGGGTGGCCGTGCGGTGCTCCAGCTCGACCCGGGCGCCCACGGTGGTCAGGCCGGGCGGCATCCGGGTCGCGGTCGCGGCGACCGTGGCCGCCTCGGCCAGCGCCAGGACCCGGGGTGTACCCAGCACCGGCACATCGCCGGAGCCGAGGTTCTGTGCGGTGTCGGCGTCGGTTACGGTCAGCTCTACCCGAGCGGCCAGCCCAGGGGCCAGACCGGCCGGGGCGGCGGAACCCTGCTCCATGGAAGCAGCCTATGCGGTTGGGTACGGTCGGACCATGACGGCACAGCGCCCGGCCGCCGGGCTCGACGAGATCTCCGGCTGGCTCGCGACCATGTCCCGGGTCACCGTGCTGACCGGGGCCGGCATCTCCACCGACTCCGGCATCCCTGACTTCCGCGGGCCCAACGGGGTGTGGACCCGGGACCCGGCGGCGGCCCAGATGTCCACCCTCGACAACTACGTGCAGGACCCGGAGGTCCGCCGGCAGGCCTGGCGGCACCGGTTGCAGCACCCGGCGTGGGACGCCAAGCCCAACGCCGCCCACCAGGCCCTCGTGGAGCTGGAGCGCAGCGGGCAGCTGCACGCCATCGTCACGCAGAACATCGACGGCCTGCACCAGCGGGCCGGCAGCGACCCGGCGCGCGTGATCGAGGTGCACGGCACCATCTTCGACGTGGAGTGCCTGGGCTGTGCCGACCGTACCTCCATGAGGTCGGTGCTCGCCCGGGTCGAGGCCGGCGAGGAGGACCCACCCTGCCGGCGCTGCAGCGGGATCCTCAAGTCCGCCACGGTCTCGTTCGGCCAGCAGCTCGACGCCGCGACGCTGCGCCGGGCGTTCGAGGTGGCGGCCGAGTGTGACCTGTTCCTCGCGGTCGGCACGTCGCTGCAGGTCTACCCGGTAGCCGGTCTGGTGCCGGCGGCGGCCCAAGCCGGCGCCCGGGTGGTGATCGTCAACGGCGAGCCGACCCCGTTCGACGACGCCGCCGACGGGGTGCTGCATGGCCAGATCGGGGAGGTTCTGCCGGCGCTGGTAGCGCAGGCAGCCGCACAAGCGGGCTGACCCCAGCGGGCTGGTCTGGCGGGGCCCGTCTAGCGGCTACCGGGGTCTATCTGGCGGTTGGTCCAGGGAGCGTCTCCCGGCTCGCGTCTGACCTGGGTGACCTCGGTCTGGACGGCGTCCCTGTAGGTGGTCTCGGTCTGGACGGCTCCGGCGTGGGTGGTCTCGGTCTGGGTGGCTTCCTCGTGGATGGCCTCGGCTCGGGCAGCTTCAGCCCGGGCGGTCTCGGCCCGCGCGACGCGAGCCCGCTCGCTCAGCGCCGCCGCCAGCGCCCGGGCATCGGCCAGTTCGCGGTGCGCGGCCACGGCCCGCAGCGCCCCGGCCGTGTCAGCGTGCACACTGGCCAGGCCCAGCCGTCGGGCAAGCGGACCCTGCACGATCCGTACGCTCTGGATCCGCTCGTACGGGACGACGACCAGCTGCCGGGTCACCCGCCCGTCGGTGGTGGCGAAGACCCGGTCGGCCAGCGCGGCACCGAGGACCGGCTGGGCCAGCGGCGCCAGCCAGCGGGCCCGGCGGGGAGTGGGGGTCAGCGGCAGGGCGGTGATGTCGACGCCCGGCACCACCTCGGCCACCAGGCGGCGGGCGGTGCCCACGTCCCCGACCGGGAGCAGGCGGGTCACCTGGCGCTCCGACTGGCCCTCCTGCGCGGCGTACCCGGCCACGTCGAGCACGGCTCGGACCCAGCGGGTGGGCCGCCACAGCAGCGGCCAGGTCACGCTGATCGCCTGGACCCGCGTCGGGGCGACGGTCTGGCTGAGCGTCTCCAGCAGGCCACCGCGCAGCCGCAGCCCGCCCGGCGCGACGGCCATCCGGAAGCCCCAGTCCTGCATGACCCGGCGCACCGGCACCTGGACCACGCCGACTATCGCGGTCAGCAGGCTGGCCGCCCCGATCAGCGTCCACCCCCGGTTCTCGGAGAGGAACTGGAGGCCGACGAAGACGATGCCGAACGGCACCGACCAGACCTGCGGGGTCAGCATCTGGCCGAGGAGCACGTCCCGGTTGTCCACCATATGCAGCACCCGCAGTGGTGGCTGGGCCGCCTCGGTGCCGCCCGCCGCGGCAGCGGTCTCGCCCGGTGCCGCGGCTACGACGTGCGGCGTACGGGTCGCCAGGCGCAGGAGC
>DASRIS010000007.1:0-32636 GCA_035649895.1 Micromonosporaceae bacterium
ACCTCCCGCACCAACGCCAGGTGCACCGCCGCCAGCCGCTGCTGCGCCACCCACAGCTCGTCCAACCCAGCGACCAGCTCACCGTCCGACAGCCCCCACACCGCAGTCCCGGCGCACGCCTCGACCGCCTGCGCGATCATCACCGACGCCACCTGCATGCCATGTATTCTAGTACACCCGTTCTATGATGTCTACTGTAGACTGTAACCATCAATGTTCGATGGAGGGCTAGCATCGCGTCTACCGGTCGCAGGATTGCCCCCGCCGAGCCGGGCCGACCGAGTGCTGGCGGTCCAACGTGGACTAATTCACTTCCGGGACCCTGGCCTGACCGCCGCAGATCCGCTGGCGGCTTCGTCGGCGGGCATCACCACGTCAACCTGTCGTGCTCGCCTGGGGCTCCTGCATCCGGTTGCGACTGGACGAAGCGATGCGTAGGCCTGACCCTCTACGCCGTCCTACGGCTCCTGCAACGCCTACCCGTGGTCATGGCCCGGCGTATGCCGTGCATGTACTCGCCTGTTCGATGACAACGCGTCGAGCTGGCCGCGAAGGTATGTGAGCACTGCAAGGACCCGGCGGTGCAGCTCCTCGTCGGCTGCCAGGTTGATCTTGATGAAGATGTTCTTTATGTGCTTCTCCACCGCACCATCGGTGACGACGAGCTGCCGCACGATCGCGGTGTTGGGACGCCCTCGGCCATCCGGGCCAACACGTCCCGTTCGCGCGGGGCCAGTGCGCGCAGCGCCTCGAGGAACTCGTCGACGTTGGCGACCCGGTCCTTGAGCAGGTCGTCGGCGTACGACACCTCGACATACTGGGACAGGACGAGCACGGCGTGCCGGGCACCCTGGGCACGGGCCGTAACCGCCGCCCGCAGCCCCTCGTCGGTGTGCGAGGAGGGCATCCGGACGTCCACAATGGATACATCGGGCCGGTGCGCCACAACCGCGTCGAGCAGCCCGGGCCCGTCGCTGGCGACAGCGGCAACGCGGTGGCCGCTCTCGGCGAGCAGGCGCACCAGGCCCTCGCACAGCAGGCGTAGCTCGGCGACGCCGGTAAGCAGTGCGCGCCCCAGCGACGCCTGGACCACCGCGCAGCCGCGCAGCACGTACGGCAGGCTCAGTGCGAAGGCCAGACCGACCGCGGCGTAGAGAAGGACCCTGTTGCCAGCGGTGTCCGCGAGGCCGACCAGTCCCAGCAGCTCGTTGTTCTCCGGCGGGTGCGGCAGGGCCCAGTCGTAGGTCTAGTAGAGCAGCCCGCCGATCGCGCCGGACCGCCAGACCACCGCGAGGCAGCAGGTGGCGACGGAGACCGGGAACACGACGATCCAGTACAGGAGGTCGAGCCAGGACTGTGTGTCGGCGAGGGCCCGGAGCACGAGGAACGCCCCGGCCAGGATCGGAAAGCCGACCACCAGGAGCAGGTTGCCGACGCCCGCGGCTATGGCCACGACGGCGACGATGAAGGCCGCCAGCGCCAGTGGCAGGCCCGCGAGCACGTCCAGGGGGCGCGACCGAGCTCAGGGCTCAGGCCGTACGCCGTTTCGACGCCGAGCTGACGGACCCAACGGGGGTGAGGTGCGGCGGCGGTCATGGCCGGCGCGGAGAACCGCGAGCCGGTTGTCGGTGTCATGCCGTCGACCGTAGGCATCTGCGCGACGTACTCCGGTCCCGTGGCCTGGTGTCTCTATGGTGGGGCCACCCCTACCACCACGCGAAGCACCGTGCCGCCAGACGAGTGACGGTGCCGATCCCAGATCGCTCATATCAGATGATTGATAGGCCGACTTTCGCGCAAGCATCTTGAGTGAAAGTAAGCTAGGCTGCCGGCCATGTGTGGCATCGTGGGTTACGTCGGCAGCCGGCCGGCGCTGGGGATCGTGCTCGACGGCCTGCGCCGTCTGGAGTACCGCGGCTACGACTCGGCCGGCGTGGCGGTCATCGGCACCGGTGCGCTGCTCACCGAGAAGCGGGCCGGCAAGCTGGCCAACCTGGAGAAGGCGCTGGTCGAGCGGGTGGCCGACGGGATCGCCGAGGGCACCACCGGCATCGGGCACACCCGCTGGGCCACGCACGGCGGCCCGACCGACCGCAACGCCCACCCGCACCTGTCCGCCGACGGGCGGGTGGCCGTCATCCACAACGGCATCATCGAGAACTTCGCGAAGCTGCGCGCCGAGCTGGAGGCCGACGGGGTCGAGCTGGTCAGCGAGACCGACACCGAGACAGCGGCCCACCTGCTGGCGGCCGCGCTGGCGCAGGTGCGCGAGGACGAGCCGGGACTGGACGGCCCGCACGCCCTCGCCGCGGCCATGCGCCGGGTCTGCAAGCGGCTCGAAGGGGCGTTCACGCTGCTCGCGGTCGACGCGGCCACGCCCGGCGCGGTGGTCGGCGCCCGGCGCAGCTCGCCGCTGGTGGTCGGCCGCGGGTCGGGGGAGAACTACCTGGCCAGCGACGTGTCCGCGTTCATCGGGCACACCCGCGACGCGGTGGAGCTGGGCCAGGACCAGGTGGTGCTGATCACCGCGGAGAGCATCGAGATCACCGACTTCACCGGTACGACCGCCGCCGGGCGCGACTACCACATCGACTGGGACGCGTCAGCCGCCGAGAAGGGTGGCCACGACTACTTCATGCTCAAGGAGATCGCCGAGCAGCCGCAGGCGGTCGCCGACACGCTGCGCGGACGGCTCACCGAGGCCGGCGAGATCATGCTGGACGAGGTCCGCCTCACCGACCAGGACCTGCGCGACGTCGACAAGATCTTCGTGGTGGCGTGCGGTACCGCGTACCACTCGGGTCTGGTCGCCAAGTACGCGATCGAGCACTGGACCCGCATCCCCTGCGAGGTGGAGCTGGCCAGCGAGTTCCGCTACCGCGACCCGGTGCTCGACCGGTCCACGCTGGTCGTGGCGGTCTCCCAGTCCGGCGAGACGATGGACACGCTGATGGCCCTGCGCCACGCAAAGGAGCAGAAGGCGCGGGTGCTGGCGATCTGCAACACCAACGGCTCGACCATCCCGCGCGAGTCCGACGCCGTGCTCTACACCCACGCCGGACCCGAGGTCGCGGTGGCCTCGACAAAGGCGTTCCTCACCCAGCTCGTCGCCTGCTACCTGGTCGGTCTGCACCTGGCCCAGGTCCGTGGCATCAAGTACGCCGACGAGGTCGCCGCCATCGTCGATCAGCTCAAGGCGATGCCGGCCAAGGTGGACGAGGTGCTGGCCACCATGGAGCCGGTGCGCGAGCTGGGACGGACGCTGGCGGGCGCGAAGAGCGTGCTGTTCATCGGCCGGCACGTCGGCTACCCGGTGGCGCTGGAGGGGGCGCTGAAGCTCAAGGAGCTGGCCTACATGCACGCCGAGGGCTTTGCCGCGGGCGAGCTCAAGCACGGGCCGATCGCCCTCATCGACCAGGGCTGCCCGGTGGTGTGCGTGGTGCCGTCCGCGCTCGGCCGCGGGATCCTGCACGACAAGATCGTCTCGAACATCCAGGAGGTACGGGCGCGCGGCGCCCGCACCATCGTCATCGCCGAAGAGGGCGACCAGGCGGTCGTTCCCTACGCCGACCACCTGGTTTACGTGCCACGCACCCCGACACTGCTCGCCCCGCTCGTGACGACCGTGCCGCTACAGGTGCTCGCGTGTGAGATCGCGGCGGCCCGGGGCCACGACGTGGACCAGCCACGTAACCTCGCCAAGTCGGTCACTGTGGAGTGACCGAACGACTTAACACGATCGCCCGAGCGGTCCCCAGCTGACGGCCCCCCGGAGGCCTCACGGTCACCGTTAGGGTATGTAGATGATCGTTTCCGTGGGCATCGACGTGGTCCTGGTAGATCGGTTCATCGCGTCGCTGACGCGGACCCCGTTGCTGTCGGAGCGGTTGTTCACCGATGCCGAGCGCTTCACCGAGTCGGGCAACCCGCGGTCGCCGGAGTCGCTCGCGGCGCGGTTCGCGGCGAAGGAGGCGGTGGCCAAGGCCCTGGGGGCGCCGGCCGGCCTGCACTGGCACGACTGCGAGATTGTGCCTGACCCGGACGGGCGGCCGTGGCTGACCACGTCCGGGACGGTGGCGTCGGCCGCCGCCGGCCTCGGCATCACCCGCTGGCACCTCTCCCTCTCCCACGACGGTGGCATCGCCTCGGCGATGGTCGTGGCCGAGAAGGACAGCTGATGCGCGCGGCCTGGCGGGTCGCTGACGTCCGGTCGGCCGAGGCCGCGCTCATGGCGACCCTGCCCGAGGGCACGCTCATGGCGCGGGCCGCCGCCGGGCTCGCCCGTCGCTGCGCCCTCCTGCTGCGCCAGGTCCACCATGGCGTGTACGGCCGCAGCGTGCTGCTCCTGGTCGGCGCCGGGGACAACGGCGGCGACGCGCTCTACGCCGGTGCCCTGCTGGCGCGGCGAGGAGCGCGGGTGAGCGCGCTCGCGACCGCCCCGCCGGAACGGGTGCACGGTGCCGGGCTGGCCGCGCTGCGCGCCGCCGGGGGGAGCGTGCCGGCGCACCTGCCGTCCACAGTGGATCTCGTGGTCGACGGCATCGTGGGCATCGGCGCGACCGGCCCGCTGCGGGACCCGGCCGCGGAGATGGTGCGCGCGCTCGCCGGCCTGCGTACCGCGGCCGGCGGCCGGCCGACGGTGGTCTGCGTGGACGTGCCCTCCGGCGTGGCGGTGGACACCGGCGACGTGCCCGGTACGGCCGTCCGCGCCGACGTGACCGTCACCTTCGGCTGCCTCAAGCCCGCCCTCGTGGTCGGCCCGGCCGCGCCGCTCGCCGGTGCGGTGGAGCTGGTCGACATCGGGCTCGGGCCGTGGCTGCGCGCCGACCCGGCCGTCTGCGTCGTCGAGGGCGCCGACGTGGCGGGCTGGTGGCCGCGCCCGGAAGCGGTCTCGGACAAGTACACCCGCGGGGTGGTCGGGCTGGCCACCGGCTCGGCCGGCTACCCGGGTGCCGCGCTCCTGTCCGTGGCCGGCGCGCTGGCCGGCCCTACCGGCTTCGTCCGGTACGCCGGGGAGGTGGCCGCCCTCGTGGCGGCCACCTACCCGCCGGTCGTGGTGGCCGACTCGGTGGGCGCGGCCGGCCGGGTGCAGGCCTGGGTCTGCGGCTGCGGTCTCGGCACGGACGAGCGCGCCAGCGCCGAGCTGCGGGCCGTGCTCGCCGCGCCGGTGCCGGTGGTGCTGGACGCGGACGCGCTGACCATGCTCGTCGACGGCTCGATGGCGGGCCTGCTGCGCGCCCGGCGCGCTCCGATCGTGCTCACCCCGCACGACCGCGAGCTCACCCGCCTCGGCGGGGCGGCCGGCGACGACCGGGTGGGTGCAGCCCTGCGCCTGGCCTCCTGGACCAACGCGGTGGTGCTGCTCAAGGGCGACCGCACGGTGGTGGCGACGCCCGACGGGCGGGCCTGGGCCAACCCGACCGGCACCCCGGCGCTGGCCACCGCAGGCACCGGCGACGTGCTGGCCGGCCTGCTCGGCTCGCTGGTGGCCGGGGGCCTGTCCCCGGATCGGGCCGCGGTCACCGCCGCCTACCTGCACGGGCTGGCCGGGCGGGAGGCCGCCCGGCACGCTCCGGCCACCGCGGCGGACGTGGCCCGGGAGCTGCGCCACGTCGTACCCCGGTGACACGCCGTACCTCGGTGACACGCCGTGCCCAGCGACACGTCGCACCCAGCTGAGCGGCCAGCTGGCAGCAGCTGGACAGCATCGAGCCCGGCGCGTACAGGGCAGGACGCGCCGGGCTCGATGCCGTCTTGGGGTGTCTAGTTAAGGGGGCGGACCTTCTCCGCCTGGGGGCCCTTCTGACCCTGGCCGATCTCGAACTCCACCCGCTGGTTCTCCTCCAGCGTGCGGTAGCCACTGCTCTGGATGGCCGAGAAGTGGACGAACACGTCCGCCCCGCCGCCGTCGACCGTGATGAAACCGAAGCCCTTTTCTGCGTTGAACCATTTGACGGTGCCCTGGGCCACGTCGCCGCCTCTCCTTGTGGAACGTGCACATGAGCACCTGTCTCGCTCGCGCGACAAACCAGATCACATGCGCAAAACTCGACCCAGCATACACCGCTACCCGGCAGTCGCTACCCTGGCCCCCATGTGGCAGGCCGAGGTGCGGGTAGACCTGGCGGCGGTCCGGCACAACGTGCGGCGGCTGAGCGCGGCCACCGCCCCGGGCGCCGAGGTGATGGCCGTGGTCAAGGCCGACGGGTACGGCCACGGCATGCTCCCCTGCGCCCGGGCCGCCCTGGACGCCGGCGCGACCTGGCTGGGCGTGTGCACCCTCGGCGAGGCGCTGGAGCTGCGCGCGGGCGGGGTCACCGCCCCGGTGCTGGCCTGGCTGCTCGCGCCCGGGCAGCCGCTGTGGGAGGGGGTCGCCGTCGAGGTGGACCTCAGCGCGGCGTCCGTCGACCTGCTCGGTGAGGTGGTCGCCGCCGCCCGCCGGGTGGGCCGGCCGGCCCGGGTGCACCTGAAGGTCGACACCGGCCTGGCCCGCGGCGGGGCCACCCCGGCGGACTGGCCGGCGCTGGTCGAGGCCGCAGCCAAGGCTGAGGCGGACGGCGCGGTCGAGGTGGTCGGCGTATGGAGCCACTTCGTCTACGCCGACGCGCCCGGCCACCCGACCATCGACCGGCAGCTGGCCGTCTTCACCGAGTCCCTGGCGGTCGCCGAGCGGCTCGGCGTCCGGCCGCGCTACCGGCACATCGCCAACTCCGCAGCCGTGCTCACCCGGCCGGACACCCACTTCGACCTGGTCCGGCCGGGGATCGCGGTGTACGGCCTGTCGCCCATCCCCGGCCAGGCGTACGGGCTGCGGCCGGCGATGACCGCCCGGGCCCGGGTCATGCTCGCCAAGCGCGTGCCGGCCGGCCAGGGCGTCTCGTACGGGCACGCGTACCACACCACCGCCCCGGCCACGCTCGCCGTGGTGCCGCTCGGCTACGGCGACGGGGTGCCGCGGGCCGCGTCGAACGCCGGGCCGGTCCTGGTCGGCGGGCGCCGCCGCCGGGTGGCCGGCCGGGTCTGCATGGACCAGATCGTCCTCGACTGCGGCGACGACGACGTCCGGGCCGGGGACGTCGCGGTGCTGTTCGGCCCGGGGGACGACGGCGAGCCGACCGCGGACGACTGGGCCGAGGTGGTCGGCACGATCAACTATGAGATCGTCACCCGCTTCGGCAGCGCCCGGGTCCCCCGCTGCTACGACAACAGCTGACCGTCCTGCCGTGCCGCCGTCACGGGTGGCGCCGTCACGGTGGCCGGTCACGGCTGGGCGCGGTCACGGTGGCCGGTCAGGGGTGAGCGCGGTCACGGATGGGCGAAGCCCGTTGCGGGTAATGGGATGCGCGCGAGATCGCGCCGGACGGCCGTTGGGGAGGAGGCGTCTACGCTTGGCGACATGTCAGAGGTGGCGACCCAGGATCCGGACCGGTCGGCGATCCGCCGCCGGGTCGAGGTGCTGGGCGCCGTCCTGGGTGTGGCCGCGGGAGCCGCGGCAGGCTACGCCGCCGAGCGCATGCTGACGATCCGCAGCCGGCGCCGCGCTGCCGACCCGCACGCGGAGGAGCACTTCGGACCGCAGCCGTACGACGAGTCGCTCACCGTCACCACGGACGACGGCCTAGGGCTCCACGTCGAGATCGTGGACCCGGTCGACGGGGTGGACCTGACGCTGGACTTCCTCCCGGCGGTCGGCCAGCCGGCGCCGACGCTCATCTTCGTACACGGCTTCTGCCTGGACATGGGCACGTTCTACTTCCAGCGCAAGGAGCTGGCGCGGCTCGGCGACTGGCGGATGGTCTTCTACGACCAGCCGGGGCACGGCCGCTCCGGCCGGCTGGCGGAGGGCGAGTACACACTGGAGTCACTCGGCCAGGCGCTGCGCCGGGTCATCGAGGAGACCGCGCCGGGCGAGCCGGTGGTCCTCATCGGACACTCGATGGGCGGCATGGCGATCATGGCCCTGGCCGAGCTGCACCCGCAGCTCTTCGCCGAGCAGGTGGTGGGTACGGCGCTGGTCGCCACCTCGGCCGGGCGGCTGGAGGCGGTCCGGCTCGGCCTGCCGGAGATCATCGCCCGCACCGGCCGGCCGCTCCTGCCGCTGGTGAACGGCGCGACCAGGATGACCGGGGTGATGCTGGACCGGGCCCGGACCGCCGCCAGCAACATCGCCTGGCAGCTCACCCGCAGGTACGGCTTTGGCGCCGAGCGGCCCAGCCCGGCCCTGGTCTCCTTTGTGGAGCGGATGAACTCGCGCACCCCGACCGAGACGGTCGCCCGCTACCTGCGCACGCTCTACACGCACTCGCGCTACCCGGCGCTGGAGGCGCTGCGCCACGTGCCGGTCCTGGTGGTCGTCGGCGACAAGGACCCGATCACGCCGGCCCGCGCCTCGGCCGAGATCTGCCGGCGGCTGCCCGACGCCGAGCTGGTCACCGTCCCCGACAGCGGCCACGTGGTGCTGCTGGAGCATGCTGAGACCGTCAACGACGTGCTGCTGCGGTTCCTGGAGAAGATCTGTCCATGAGCGAGGCGTGGCGCGCGCTCGCCGCCGAGGTATCCGGCTGCCGGGCGTGCGTGGAGCTGGCCCAGTGCCGCCAGAAGGTCGTGGTCGGCGAGCCGCCCACGGGCACCCGGACGCGTACCCTGGCGCTGGTCGGGGAGGCCCCGGGCGCTGCCGAGGACGCGGCCGGGCGGCCGTTCGTCGGCAAGGCCGGCCAGCTGCTCGACCAGCTGCTCAACGACGCCGCCCTGGACCGCTCCGAGGCGGCCGTGCTGAACGTGCTCAAGTGCCGCCCGCCAGGCAACCGTACGCCCCGGGCGGACGAGCTGGCGCGCTGCCGGCCGTACCTGGAGCGGCAGCTGGCCCTGCTCGCGCCGACCCTGGTGGTGGCGCTCGGGCTGACCGCGGTCACCTGGTTCCTGGGCCCGACCAGGCTCGCCGCGGCCCGGGGCCGGGTGCATCTGGTGGCCGGGCTGCCGGTGCTGGCCACCTACCACCCGTCGGCGGCGATCCGGTTCGGGCCGGCCGGCGCGCCCATGGCGGCGCTCCGCGACGACCTCGCGCTCGCGGCCAAGCTGCTGGCCGGGGTCGGCACGTGACCGTCCAGCTGCTGTCTACTGTGGAGGAGACGAGGGCGTTCGGCCGCGCGCTCGGCGGCGTGCTGCGGGCCGGCGACCTCGTGGTGCTGACCGGCCCGCTGGGCGCCGGCAAGACCGTGCTGGCCCAGGGCATCGGGGCGGGGCTGGGCGTGGCCGGCGAGGTCACCTCGCCGACGTTCGTCATCGCCCGGGTGCACCGGCCGGACCCGGCGCTGGGCGGGCGGGTGCCGATGGTGCACGTCGACGCGTACCGGCTGGGCGCCGCGCCCGACCCGCGGGCCGAGGTGGACGACCTGGACCTGGACGCGTCGGTGGAGGAGTCGGTGACCGTCGTCGAGTGGGGCGAGGGCGTGGTCGAGCAGCTCGCGGACGCGTACCTCCAGGTCTGTATCGATCGTCGCGAGGACGACGCCCGGCTGGTGGAGCTGGTGCCGCGCGGCGGCTTCCGGCCGGTGGGGGAGCTGGTCCGGTGCTCCTGATCGCGGTTATCGACACGGCGACGCCAGCGGTCACCGCGGCCGTGGCCGAGGTCACCCCGGCGGGTGTGGCAGTGCGGGCGGAGCGGACCACTGTGGACGCCCGCGCGCACGGCGAGCTGCTCGCCCCGCAGCTGGCCGAGGCGCTCGCCGAGGCCGGGGCGGTGCCGGGCGACCTCGCCGCGGTCGTCGCCGGCACCGGCCCGGGCCCGTTCACCGGCCTGCGGGTGGGGCTGGTCACCGCCGCCGCGCTCGCCGACACGCTCGGCGTACCCGCCTATGGGGTCTGCTCGCTGGACGCCCTGGGACTCGGCGCCCGCGAGGTCACCCTGGTCGCGACCGACGCGCGCCGCAAGGAGGTCTACTGGGCGGTGTACGCCGGCGGAGCGCGCCGGGCCGGCCCGGCGGTGGGGCGGCCCAGCGACGTGGCGGGCCTGCTCGGTGAGCTCGGGGTGGTCCGCGCGGTCGGGGAGGGCGCCCGGCGCTACGCCGGCGTGCTCGGCCTGCCGGTGGACGGGCCGGACCACCCGCCGCCGGCCGCGCTCGCCGCACTCGCCGCCGGCCGGGTCAGAGCCGGCGCGCCGGCGGAGCCGCTCACCCCGCTCTACCTGCGCCGGCCGGACGCGGTGGAGCCGGCCGTCCGCAAACGGGTCCTGGCGTGAGGCTGGTGCCCTTCCGGTGGTGGCACATCGACGAGGTGATGCCGATCGAGGCCGACCTGTTCGGCGCGGAGCGGTGGTCGGCCGCGATGTTCTGGAACGAGCTGGCGAACGGGCACTACTACGTGGCCGCGGTCGGCGACGGCGGGGCGGTGCTGGGCTACGCCGGCCTGGCGGTGAGCCCGCCGGACGAGGCGTGGGTGCAGAACCTCGCGGTGCGCCGGGACGCCCAGCGGCACGGAACCGGCCGGGCCCTGCTGGAGGCGCTGCTCGCCGAGGCGGCCCGGCGGGGGGTGCGCAAGACCATGCTCGAGGTCGCCGTCGACAACGCCGCCGCGCAGCACCTCTACGACCGGTACGGCTTCGAGGTCGTCGGCGTGCGCCGTGGTTACTACCAACCGAGCAACACCGACGCCTTGGTAATGATGAGAGCTCCTGGTGATGATGAGACATGAGTGAGCCCCTGGTGCTCGGCATCGAGACCTCGTGCGACGAGACCGGGATCGGCATCGTACGGGGCCACACGCTGCTCGCGGACGCGGTGGCGTCCAGTGTGGAGGCGCACGCGCGGTTCGGCGGCGTGGTGCCCGAGGTGGCCAGCCGGGCACACCTGGAGGCGATGGTGCCCACGCTGCACCGCGCCCTGGCCGAGGCCGGCGTGGCCCTGGCCGACGTCGACGCCATCGCGGTCACCGCCGGCCCCGGCCTGGCCGGCGCGCTGCTGGTCGGCGTCGCCGCCGCCAAGGGGTACGCGCTAGCCCTGGACAAGCCGGTGTACGGCGTCAACCACCTCGCCGCCCACGTGGCCGTGGACACCCTGGAGCACGGCCCGCTGCCGGAGCCGGTGGTGGCGCTGCTCGTCTCCGGCGGGCACTCCTCGCTGCTGCTCGTCGACGACCTGGCGGCCGGCGTGACCCAGCTGGGCCGGACCATCGACGACGCGGCCGGCGAGGCGTTCGACAAGGTGGCCCGGCTGCTCGGGCTGCCGTTCCCGGGCGGGCCGCCGATCGACCGGGCCGCGCGGGAAGGGGACCCCGCGGCGGTGGCCTTCCCGCGCGGGCTCACCGCGCCGAAGGACCTGGCCGGGCACCGGTTCGACTTCTCGTTCTCGGGCCTGAAGACGGCGGTGGCGCGGTGGGTCGAGGCCCGGGAGCGGGCCGGCCAGCCGGTGCCGGTCGGTGACGTGGCCGCGTCGTTCCAGGAGGCCGTGTGCGACGTGCTGAGCCGCAAGGCGGTCGACGCGTGCCGCGAGCACGGGGTCGCCACGCTGGTCATCGGCGGGGGCGTCGCGGCCAACTCGCGGCTGCGGGCAATGGCCGAGCAGCGGTGCGCCCGGTACGGGCTCCGGCTGCGGGTCCCCCGGCCCCGCCTGTGCACCGACAACGGGGCGATGGTGGCCGCACTCGGGTCCCATCTGGTCGCCGCCGGCGTCGCGCCGAGCCGCCTCGACCTGCCCGCGGACTCCGCGCTCCCGGTCACGACTGTGCGGGTGTAATGTCGCGCGGCGTGATCGTGCGGATGTGGGAGGTACGCGCGCACCCGGAGGGCTTCACCGAGCTGATCTCCTGGGTCTGCGAGGCGGCGCTGCCAGCTATCGAGGTCGAGCCGCTGCACATCGCGAGCGAGGTGTTCTCCTCCACCGACCACCGGCTCGTGGTGATCTCCAAGTGGCGCAGCAACCCGGTCGAGCTGCCGGAGCCACCCCGGCACCTGGTCGCACGCAAGCCGCACAGCTGGGACTTCGCCCCAGTCGACCGCTGAGCGCAGAAGCCTTCCGAGGTTATGTAGGCGATTGACCACTTACAGACGAGATGGGCAATTTTTACGCTGTAGGTCGATGTCGAGCAGAAGGGCTTCTGGAGGCAGTCAGGCGGCCAGGGTTCGTACTGACGGCGGGCCGCCGGGGCGGCACTCGGTCTGCTGGCCGATTGCGAAGTACGTATCGCGGTTATCCAGTAATGTCCCGTGGTTTCGGCGGGCGGATCCCGTCGGATGGGTACCCGCAGCAGGTCACAGGAAGCCTGGTTGACATCAGCGCCGAGGTCAGCGCGACGCCCTTTTTCGCCAACCAAGCCGCCCCGCTGGGCCGTGTGGAACAGGCGTTACGCGCTCAGCTCGATCCAGGCTTGGCGCCCTTCCTCGATGACCTGGACGAAGGGCTGGACGCCCGGCACTTCGTCGAGCGCGGGGCTGGTCTCAACGCGTTGGCGGACCCTCTCGGGTCCTCCGGTCTGGTGGGCTGCTTTACGGGCCGGAAGGAGCAGCTCAGGCGGCTCGCGCCGTGGCTCAACGGTGAGGAGGGCGGCCGGCTGACGGTCGTCACAGGCAGCCCTGGGGTGGGAAAATCTGCGCTACTCGGTGTGCTGGTCTGCGCCGGCCATCCAACACTGCGCGAGCACACCAGGCCGGTGTGGCAGCGAGTCGCCCAGGCGCCATACCTTGTGCGGCGCCCGTTCGCCGCTGTTCATGCCCGCCAGCGTGATCTCGCCGCGATTCTGGCCTCATTGACGCGCCAGCTCGCGCTGGACGAGGTGGCTACGGCCGCGGATCTCACGCACGCCCTATGCGGGCTGCCAGAGGTCCCGGTCGTCGTCCTCGACGCGCTGGACGAGGCCGACGACGGCGTTATGGTGATGAACGAGCTGCTGCTGCCGCTGGCAGCCGCGCACCGCGCGGATGGCGAGCCGGCCATGCGGCTACTCGTCGGCACCCGCCGCTACGACGAGTACCTGCCGTTGCTGCGCGTCGCCTCAACGGAGCAAGGCCTCGTGGACCTGGATGATGTGCCTCGCCAGGTACTCGAAGACGATCTAGAGCGCTACGTCCACGAGCTCCTCGGCGTCACCAGGTATCGGGACTACGGCGCCGTCCGGGGTGCGTTCGCCGCCAAGGTCGCCCGCGTTCTTGCCGATCCGGGGACCGAACCGACAGCCGGCCGGTGGGAGAGTTTCTCGTCGCCGGGCTTTACACGCGCTACCTGGTCATATCACACCTGGACGGACTCAGTGTCGCCGACGCCGAACGCCTCGGCGGGCAAGCGCCGCGCACCCTGCCCGATGTCCTGGAGCTCGACCTTTCAGCGCGGTCCAATGAAGGCCTGAGCCTACGCCCGACGCTGGCTGCGCTCGCCCACTCGCAAGGGCAAGGCATGCCCGCGAGCGTCCTTGCACGCGTCGCGTCCGCGTTCGCCGAGCCGTTCGCCGGGACGCTGACGCACCCGCAGCTTCGGCGGGCTCTGGAGGCTGGCCGGTTCTACCTGCGCCAGACCACGGACAGCGATGGCACGACCCTGTATCGACTGTTCCACCAGGGTCTCGCCGACCACCTGCGGCGGCACGCGCACAGCATGCAGCGCGAGACCGGCCAGGGCGACCGGGGGGTGCTCCTCGACCGGCTTCTCGGTCCACTCGGCCCGCCGGAGGCGCGCGACTGGGACGCGGCCGAGCCGTATCTGCTTCGCCACGCGCTGCAACACGCCGCCGACGCCAACCGCGTGGGCGAGCTGCTCGTCGACCCGGGGTTCCTGCTCGCCGCGGACCAGGTGCCCACCAGCGCGGTCCAAGACTGCGCTGACGCGAACCGACTCCGGCAGATCGTCGCGGTGCAGGAGGCGACCCGCCGGTTGACAACGGCACCGGGCCACTGGGCGGCCTTCGCCCTCAACGCCGTCCGTGCGGGTCTTCCGGAGCTGGCTGTCCGCGCCGCGAACCCATCCAGCCAAGCTCCGCTGACCTGGCAGCCCCGCTGGACCGCCGGCCGGCCCTCGCTCGGCCAAGCCATCGAACCGACTCACACGGTCGTCGGAGCGTTCGGCGGGGCGGTGCAAGCGGTGGCTTGTACCACTGTCGATGGCGTCCCGGTCGCGGTCACAGGCAGCCGGGGTGGTGCGATCCGGCTGTGGGATCTGCGAGAACGAAAACTGCTGTGCGATCCGCTCACTGGGCCCGGAGCGGTATCGGCGGTCGCCTGCACCACTTTGGACGGCACTCCCTACGCCATTATCGGTAGTTACCAACCCAAGAGTTCCTACCATGGCTACCTCACCCTGAGCGATCCCGCCGTTGTTGAGTACACCGAGGGCAGGGTGCACATGTGCAACCTCCGGGCAGCAGCGGAGTGACGCATCGATGAGGTCTTCGCGCCGCTCATCGAGAACATCGACGAGGTGCGGGCAGTAGCCTGCACCACCGTAGGATCTGCCACTACCGCGGTGGTCGTCACCGACGGTCACATACGGCTTTGGGACCTGCGCGCAGGCAGGCGGGCAGCGCGATCCGCTTGCGACGTCTGTGGTCCCCCTCCCGCCCCACCCGGGCATGCTGCGGCACGTTGGGCGATCGCTGTGTCGCCGTGGTCGCAATCGATCGCAAGCTGCACCTGTGGGATCTTGAAGAACGGCGCAGGATCGGTGAGCCCCTCCTCCATCACCACATGGCGCGGATCCAGGCGGTGGCCTGCATCACGCTGGACGGCACGCTCGTCGCGGTCACCGGTGGCGATGACGGCGGGGTACGGGTTTGGGATGTGCTCGGAAGGCGGCAGCTCGACACACCGCGCCATCCCGGCGATGTGCGGTCGCTGGCCTGCATGACTGTGGACGGAGGTCTGGTCGTGGTCATCGGCAGCGCCGACAGCGCCGTACGCGTGTGGAACCTACGAGGACGGTCGGTCGTACCACTTACCAGCCATCCCGACAGCGTGGCTGCGGTGGCCTGCGCCACCGTGAACGGAACCCCGGTTGCGGTCACCGGCGCCATCGACGGCCTGCGGATCTGGCCGCTGGACATCGGGCGGCGCCGCACTGTCGCCCCGGAGAATGAGGAGCCCTATACGCAGATGGTGGCTCTGGCTGCGCTCTGGGCAGATTCTGAGCGGTTCTCCATACAGCAGATCGCCCTCGCCACCACCGCCGGCCGCCACGTCGTCCTACTGGCCGACGCCAACGGCGGCTTCGCTGCGAGGGATATAGCCACCGGTGAGCCGTTGCACGCACCTGTCTTCGATACGGGCGCGCCGCTGGTCAGCATCCGGCCAAAGACGTTGGCGGGGCGCCAGGTCGCGGTCGTGGCCGGCGCGGACGGCCATAGCTGGGTGTGGGATATCGCCACCGGCCGGGTGGCAGACGCTGGGTCACGATTCGCTGAGTTCGGCGACGGGTGCCGGCCGTTCCTGGTGGCCGACGTTCTGACCGACGACATGCGGGTCGTCACCATCACCGGCCAGGAAGACGGAGTGCTCCGCCTGAGCGAAGCGGCTACCGGTGCCTCGCTCGGTGAGCTGTCCGGACATCACGGGCCGGTGACGGCGCTCTCCGCCGTGGAGCTTGACGGCAGGCTGCTCGCGTTCAGCGGTGGTGCCGACGGGACGGTCCGGGTATGGGACGTCGTCAACCGACGGCAGCTCGACAAGATCGAGATGCTGGGCGAGGTGTCGGCGATCGTGGCCACGCCCGACGGCTATCTGCTCGTCGCTGCGGCCGGTGAGGTCGTCGCCTTCCGCCACATCGACCACATTCGCGCGGAGAACCACCCGTGACCCGGGTTGTCGGCGTGCATGGCATCGGCAACTACGCCTACTACCGGCGTGCGGGCTCAGCTGAGAAGGCGACCGCGGAGATCAGCCGTGACTGGATGTCCTGGCTGCGCACCGGCCTTCCAGCCGGCACGTCGATCGACCTCACGGTCGCCTACTATGCTCACTACCTGCATCGCGGTACGCCGCAGGGCGCCTTCGATGACCCGGCAGCGCTCGAACCAGCCGCGCAGCAGATGCTCATCACCTGGGTCGAGCAGCGGCAGCCGCACCCCCAGATGGCGCTGGGCCCACAGACCATCCGGGCGCGGCAAGCCGCTGACTGGCTCACCCGCCGATTCGGCCGCGCGGCCCGACTCGCGGCGGTCGCGTTCTGCCGCGAGGCGCACGCCTACCTCGCCAACCCGGGCAGCCCACGCCGCAAAGCAGCTCGCGAGGGAGTCGCGGCTGCCATCACCACCCACCAACCCCAAGTCGTCATCGCGCACTCCCTCGGCAGTGTCGTGGTGTATGAGACGCTGTGGGCGCATCCCGAGATCTCCGTCGCGATGCTCGTCACCCTCGGCAGCCCCCTCGGCATGCGCCACGCTGTCTTCGACCGCCTGCAACCGGCACCCGACAACGGCCGCGGCGCCCGACCACCCGGGGTGGCATCCTGGACGAACCTTGCCGACGTGGGTGACATCGTGGCCGTCCCGCGCGACCTCCCCGGACGCTTCGACGGCATCACCCGGCACGTTCCCGACCTGACCATCGGTGACTGGGACTTCCACAGCATCCGCAACTATCTCGCCTGTCCGGCGACGGTCGAAGTCCTGCTCAGCTGACGGGCTGAAGCGCGTGAGCTTAAGGCAGGTCAGGCGATCGCGGCGATATCGTCGCCGTCGAAGTAGATCGTCTGATGCGGAAGTCTTGCCCGGCTCGACCTGGGACAACCGCCCCTTGGTCACGCCCATCCGCTCGGCCATCTGCGGCTGGACCACCCTGGCTGCGGCGCAGCTCGGCCAGGCGCTGTCCAGTCACAGTGACGAGCAGCTCCTGCTTGCCCGCCGCAACAGCCTCCTCGCCGCCGACACGCATGACGTGTTCGGCGCGGATGTCCCTCCACCCTACGTAGCACCTCACGGTTGGCCTCCCTTCTCGCGCGCACGTTCCTTCAGGGAGATCTCGTAGTGCTGTTCGGCCAGCGGGACGGCGTCGCGGCACCAGAGAACTCCACGGCCCGGCCTTGTCGACAGCAGCCAGCAGGGATGTCGATCGCCACCGACCAGGCTGACCCGAAGGTCGCGGCGATGAAGGTCAACTGGTGAGGTCGAGAATGCCCCAGTCCGCCGGCAGGAAGCGCGTCGCCGCTGGCACGCCAGGCATGCCGGCCGACCTCCAGCGCCTCATCCGGCATCAACGGGAGCACCGCTACGGACTCGACAGCCGTCGACCGCACCAACTGCTCCACCGCGAGTCATCGGTAACGCGCCCCCTGGCCTCGACCAGACACGATGCCGGCACAGCGCAGAGCCGGCCCTCTTCGCCGACCATAGTGATCAGCTCACCGACCGCGACCTGGCCATCCGCGTACGCCAGCACGGCCGAGGTGTCCAGGACTGCCGCGACCGCGTTCACGCCGCTTCGCCGTGGGCCTCGGCGTGCGCCTCCGCGAGCCAGCGCCGCCCCTCGGCAAGGGCCTCCTCTGGGATGGGCTCGTGCAGCCGGCTGCGCCACCGCTGCTTGCCAGCCTCGGTTGTGACGATGCCCGCCTCGCGCAGCACCTTCTCCGCGGGCTCGGTGCCCACGTGCGCCCTGAGCTCGGCTGCGGCGTTCTCCGAAGCGCTGCTCGTCATGCCGATCAAGTTACCAACCACACCCAGAACAGGTGCGGGACGCGGGACCCCGGCGCGGGTGGGGAAAACCACGTGCCTGAGCGTGGTGGTGGCCCGTACCGTCGGTAGGCCATGCGTCAGCTGCCTGTTGCCGATCCCGGCACACCCGACTCCCGTTCGGCTCTCCACTACCTGTGGTGGATGGCCGGTACGCAGCTGCCCACGCTCGCCGGCGGCATGGCGATGGCGATCATCTGGATGGTCGCCCAGGCGCTGACGCCGGCCGCGATCGGGCGGGCGATCGACGCCGGCCTGACCGAGCGGGACCTGGGCGCCCTCGCCACCTGGGCGGGCGTGTTCCTGGGCCTGGGACTGGTGCAGGGCGCCAGCGGCGTGATGCGGCACCGGCTGGCGGTGTTCAACTGGCTGTCGGCGGCGTACCGGACCGTGCAGCTGACCGTCCGGCAGGCCAACCACCTGGGCGCCACGCTGCCCAAGCGACTCGCCACCGGTGAGGTGGTCAGCATCGGCACGGCTGACATCAGCCACATCGGCAACGCGATGGACATCACCGCCCGGGCCACCGGCGCGGTCGTGGCGATCGTCACGGTCGCGGTGATCATGCTGCGTACGTCGGTGCCGTTGGGCCTGGTCGTGGTGCTTGGCGTACCCGTGCTCATGGCCGTCGTCGGCCTTCTGATCCACCCGCTGCACAAGCGACAGCAGGCCTACCGCGACCAGCAGGGCGACCTCACCACCCGGGCCAGCGACATCGTCGCTGGCCTTCGCGTGCTGCGCGGCGTGGGTGGGGAGGCGGTGTTCGCGGCGCGCTACCGGGCCGAGTCGCAGGCGCTGCGGCAGGCCGGGGTACGGGTGGCCCGCGTGGAGTCGTTCCTGGAGGCGGCGCAGGTCCTGCTGCCCGGCATCTTCGTGGCGCTGGTCACGTGGCTCGGCGCGCGGTTCGCCGCCGCCGGCCAGATCACGGTTGGCGAGCTGGTCGCCTACTACGGCTACGCGGTGTTCCTGGTCATGCCGCTGCGGACGCTGACCGAGGCGCTGGGCAAGTACACCCGCGGCCACGTGGCGGCGCGGCGGATCGTACGGTTGCTGTCCCTGTCCTCGGAGATCGCCGACCCGGCGGTCCCGGCGCGGGCTCCGGCGGGGCCGGCCCGCCTGGTCGACCCGGAGTCCGGGCTGGTGGTACGGCCGGGCGTGGTCACCGCGCTCGCCGCGGCCGTGCCCGAGGACGCCACGGCCATCGCGGACCGGCTGGGTCGGTTCACCGACAGCGAGGCGACGCTGGGCGGCGTACCCCTGCGGGAGCTGGACCGGGCGACGGTACGCGGCCTGGTCGTGGTGGCCGACAACGACGCGCGCCTGTTCACCGGCCCGCTGCGGGCGCAGCTGGACCCGCGCGGCACGGCCAGCGACGCGCAGCTCGCGGCCGTGCTGGAGGCGGCCAGCGCGACGGACATCGTGGCGGCGCTGCCGGAGGGCCTGGACACCGAGGTGGCCGAGCGGGGCCGGGAGTTCTCCGGTGGGCAGCAGCAGCGGCTGCGGCTGGCCCGGGCGCTGGTCGCCGACCCGCCGACGCTGGTGCTGGTGGAGCCGACGAGCGCGGTGGACGCGCACACCGAGGCGCGGATCGCCGCCGGGCTGGGCCTGGCGCGCGCGGGCCGCACCACCGTGGTCTGCACCACGAGCCCGCTCATGCTCGGCCGGGCCGACCATGTGGCCTACGTGGAGGGCGGCCGGGTGGTGGCGGAGGGCACGCACCGGCAGCTGTTGAAGGAGGAGCCGCGCTACGCGGCGACGGTGACCCGGGGGGAGGACACGTGAGTAGGCGGGAGACGCTGCCGGTGGCCGATGCCGGCGAGGTCCGGCGGTACGCCCGGACCCTGCTGCGCCGGCACCCGCGGGCGCTGGCCTGGGCCCTCGGGCTGCACGGCCTGGCCGCCGTCGCCGGCCTGGCCGCACCCTGGCTGCTCGGTGACCTGGTCGAGGCCCTCGAGCGGGGGACCGCGGTGGTCACCGTGGACCGGATCGCCCTGGCCATCGCCGGCTTCGTACTGGTGCAGTCGGTGCTCACCCGGTTCGCCAAGTACGCTTCGGCCCGGCTCGGCGAGCGGGTGCTGGCTGAGCTGCGGGAGGAGTTCATCGAGCGGGTGCTCGCCGTGCCGGTGTCCACGGTGGAGAAGGCGGGCACCGGTGACCTGCTCACCCGCAGCTCGCGGGATGTCAGCGCGCTGACGCACAGCGTACGGTTCGCGGTGCCGGAGATCCTCATCGCGATCATCACGCTGCTGTTCACCCTCGGGGCCCTGGTGCTCGTCGGGCCGCTGCTCGGCCTGCCGTGCCTGGTCGCGGTGCCGCTGCTGTGGGCTGGGACGCGGTGGTACCTCAAGCGGGCTCCCGCGGGCTACCTGCGGGAGAACGCAGCCTATACGGACATCACAGACGGACTGACCGAGACGGTGGAGGGCGCCCGGACGACCGAGGCGCTGGGGCTGCAGCGGCGCCGGGCGGAGCGCACCGACACCGACTGCGGGCGGTCGTACGCGGCCGAGCGCTACACGCTGTTCCTGCGTACCGTCTGGTTCCCGGTCGTCGAGGTCGGCTACGTGGTGCCGGTGGTCGCCACGCTGCTGATCGGCGGGTGGTTCACGATCGAGGGCTGGGTGACGCTGGGCCAGGTGACCGCGGCAACGCTCTACGTGCAGCAGCTCATCGACCCGCTCGACCGGCTGCTGTCCTGGCTGGACGAGC
Organism: Micromonosporaceae bacterium; assembly: GCA_035649895.1. GTDB lineage: Bacteria > Actinomycetota > Actinomycetes > Mycobacteriales > Micromonosporaceae > DASSUC01. The sequence goes on from DASRIS010000007.1 coordinate 20,350, forward strand.
TGCAGGTGGGCGGGGCGTCGCTGGCGCGCGTGCTGGGCGTGGCGAAGGTGCCCGACGACCGTACGCCGACCGGCGTCCAGCCGGTGGATGAGCGGCTCACCGCCCGGGACGTGCACTTCTCGTACGTGCCCGGTCGGGAGGTGCTGCACCGGGTTGCGCTGTCGCTGGCGCCCGGGGAGCGGCTGGCCATGGTCGGGCCGAGCGGGGCCGGCAAGTCCACCCTCGGGCGGCTGCTCGCCGGCGTCTACGGCCCGAGCCGCGGCAGCGTGACGGTCGGCGGCGCGTCCCTGGTGGAGCTGCCGCTGGAGGAGCTGCGCACCCACGTCGCGCTGGTCACCCAGGAGCACCACGTGTTCGTCGGCACGCTGCGGGAGAACCTGGCGCTGGCCCGGCCCGGCGCCACCGACGAGCAGATCTGCGCGGCGCTGGCCGCGGTGGATGCGCTGAGCTGGGTCGACGAGCTGCCGGACGGCCTGGACACGCTGGTCGGCTCGGGCAAGCACACCATCTCACCGGCGCAGGCGCAGCAGGTCGCGCTCGCCCGGCTGGTGCTCGCCGACCCGCACACGCTGGTTCTGGACGAGGCTACCTCGCTGCTCGACCCGCGGGCGGCGCGGCACCTGGAGCGGTCCCTGGCCGCCGTGCTGCATGGCCGGACCGTGGTCGCCATCGCGCACCGGCTCTTCTCGGCGCACGACGCGGACCGGGTGGCCGTGGTCGAAGGCGGGCGCATCACCGAGCTGGGCAGCCATGACGAGCTGGTGGCGGCGGGTGGGGCGTACGCCGCCCTGTGGCAGTCGTGGCACGGCCCGGCGGCCGAGCCGGCCGTCAGCGGCGTGGCGGAGCCGGTTTCGGACGGCCCGGCTGGGTCGTTCACGAGTGGCCTGGCCGAGCCGGTCGCAAGCGGTGTGGGCGGGCGGCGACCCGAGTCCCCGTAGCAGCCGCATAGCGCATGCGAGGTGGGTGGCGGGCGGCTCAGGTGGCGGCGATCGGAGCCACGCTCGCGCCGGTCAGCCGTACCAGGTCGGCCGGCGCGAGCTCCACCTGGAGCCCGCGCCGGCCGGCTGAGACGTACACAGTGGGGAACCGCTCGGCGGTGGCGTCGAGCACCGTCGGCAGGCGCTTGCGCTGCCCCAGCGGGCTGATGCCGCCGCGCACGTAGCCGGTGGTGCGCTCGGCGACGCCCCGGTCGGCGAGCCCGCCGTGCTTGCCGCCGCACGCGCCGGCCAGGGCCTTGAGGTCCAGCTCGCCGGAGACCGGTACGACCGCGACCACCAGCCCGCCGTCCACCTCGGCGACGAGCGTCTTGAAGACCTGCTCAGCGGGGACGCCGAGCGCCGCCGCCACCTCGGCGCCGTAGTTGGCCGTGTCCGCGCTCACCTCGTACGGGTGCAGCCGGTGGGTCACCCGCTGCCGGGCCAGCAGCACGGTCGCCGGCGTGCCCTGACCAGCCACAGCCTCCCCCTACCCGCGGACGGTGTCGGTGTGTCCACCGCACTCCGGCTGCTGCGCGGGACCGCCCGGCTGCTGCGCGGGCCTGTCCAGCCTCCGTGCGGGGCTGGCCGGCTCCTGTTTGGAACCGTCCGGTTCTGAAATGTCCGGTGCCCGTGCGAGACAGTCCGGTACGGGTGAGCACAGTAGCGCGGTCGGTGCCCCGGCGACCCGGGTGAGCACGACCGTCGCCGCCGCGTTCCCGGCCAGCCGCAGGTCGCGGCGCAGCGTCTCGGGGTCGACGGCCGAGCCCCGCTTGCGGATCTCCACCCGCCCGACGCCCCGCTCGCGCAGCGCGGCCCGCAGCCGCTTGACCGAGAACGGCAGGACCGCGTCGACGGTGAGGCACCGCGCGAACGGGGTGGGCCGGGCCTGCTCGGTGTAGACGTAGGCGATCTCCGGGTCGGCCAGCCCGCCGTCCACTGTGGATGCGAACTCGGCGACCAGGTGGGCCCGGACCACCGCCCCGTCCGGGTCGTAGAGCACCGGCCGCAGGCCGCGCACCGGCGCCCTGGCCAGCCCGGAGCCGGTCAGCTCCCGGTCCACGGCAGCGAGCTCCGGGTCCAGGGCAGCGAGCCCCGGGTCCAGGGCAGCGAGCTCCGGGTCCAGGGCAGCAAGCCCCGGGTCCAGGGCGGAACGCGACGGGTCCAGGGCGGGAGCCAGCACGGTGGCGCGCCGCGGCACCTCGGCCAGCGGGCCGCACCAGAAGGCCGCCTCCACCACGTCGCCGCCGACCGATACCCACTGCGCCTCCGCACCCGCCGGGACCAGCGCGTGGTCGATGCCGGGGGCGAGCTTGAGCACGGTGCGGGGCACCCGCCGTACCAGGTCCGCCAGGAAGTCCCACGGCGGCGAGAACGCGGCCGGGTCGAAGACCCGCCGGCCGGTGCCGGCGTGCCGCCGCGCCGGGTCGCAGAAGACCGCGTCGACGCCGCCCAGGTCGGCGTCCTGCGCGGCGCCACAGTGGACCTCCACCCACCCGGTGAGCCCCAGCACGGCCACGTTGGCGGCGGCCACCGCGGCGGTCACCGGGTCGGCCTCCACCGCGTACACCTTGATGCCGGCGCGGGCGAAGGCGAGCGTGTCCGCGCCTATGCCGCAGCCGAGGTCGGCGATGCTGCGTACCCCGTTGGCTCGCAGCCGGGCCGCGCGCCGCACCGCGACCGGGGCCCGGGTGGCCTGCTCGAGCCCGGCCCGGGTGAAGAACATGCTGGCGGCGTCCGTGCCGAGCTTGGCCACTGCGTGGCGCCTCAGCCGCGCCTGGGTGAGCGCCGCCGCGGCCAGCGCGGGCGCCACCCCGCGGCGGCGCAGGGCCGGAGCGGCTACCACCGGGTCCTGGTCGGCCAGCTCGGCCGCTGCGGCCAAGGCCGCCTCCCCTTGCCGGGTACGCAGCGCGGCCAGCGCCTCCAGGTCCACCCGGCCAAGGTACGCCCGGCCAAGGTACGCCCGCCCGGCAGCGCAGCGCGCCACGACGGCCCGGCGGACTGGCACTCTCCTTGACGGAGTGCTAGCGATCGGCATAACCTGCGGTTAGCACTCTCCGGTTGAGGGTGCTAAGGACTGCCCGGCGGCACCGGCACCCGCGACGACGGGGTCGACCGGGCGAGAGACCAGCGAATCAGATACCCCAGGAGGGTATGCCCGTGACTACCGCGACGAAGGTTGCGATCAAGCCGCTTGAGGACCGGATCCTGGTCCAGGCGAACGAGGCTGAGACGACCACCGCGTCGGGTCTCGTGATCCCCGACACCGCCAAGGAGAAGCCGCAGGAGGGCACCGTGCTCGCGGTGGGCCCCGGCCGGTTCGACGACGACGGCAAGCGGATCCCGGTCGACGTGAAGGTCGGCGACACGGTGATCTACTCGAAGTACGGCGGCACCGAGGTGAAGTACGCAGGTGAGGAGTACCTGATCCTCTCCGCCCGGGACGTCCTCGCGGTCATCGAGAAGTGACCTAACCGATCAGCCAGAACCGCCCCGGCGCCCCGACTCGGGGCGCCGGGGCGGCCCCATGAAGGGATCCTGAACACACATGGCGAAGATCCTGAGCTTCTCGGACGACGCCCGGCACCTGCTCGAGCACGGGGTCAACCGGCTCGCCGACGCGGTCAAGGTCACCCTCGGCCCGCGTGGGCGCAACGTCGTCCTGGACAAGAAGTTCGGTGCCCCGACGATCACCAATGACGGCGTGACAATCGCCAAAGAGATCGAGCTTGCCAACCCGTACGAGAACCTGGGCGCGCAGCTGGTCAAGGAGGTGGCGACCAAGACCAACGACGTCGCCGGCGACGGCACCACCACCGCGACCGTGCTGGCCCAGGCGATGGTCCGGGAGGGCCTGCGCAACGTGGCCGCCGGCGCCAACCCGGCCGCCCTCAAGCGCGGCATGGACCTCGCTGTGGCAAAGGTGGACCAGGCGCTGCTGGCCAAGGCCGTCGAGGTGGCCAGCCGCGACGACATCGCGCACGTGGCGACCATCTCCGCGCAGGACGCGGCCATCGGCGACCTCATCGCCGAGGCGATGGAGAAGGTCGGCCGCGAAGGCGTGATCACCGTCGAGGAGGGCTCCACCCTCGCCACCGAGCTGGAGGTCACCGAGGGCCTGCAGTTCGACAAGGGCTACATCTCCCCGCACTTCGTCACCGACTCCGAGGCCGGTGAGGCGGTGCTGGAGGACCTCCACATCCTCGTCACCACGCAGAAGGTCTCCTCGATCGAGGAGCTGCTGCCGCTGCTGGAGAAGGTGCTCCAGACCAACAAGCCGCTGCTGATCATCGCGGAGGACGTCGAGGGGCAGGCCCTCTCCACGCTCGTGGTGAACTCGATCCGCAAGACCATCAAGGTCTGCGCGGTCAAGGCGCCCGGCTTCGGCGACCGGCGCAAGGCCATGCTCCAGGACATCGCCATCCTCACCGGCGGCGAGGTGGTCTCCCCGGAGCTCGGCTACAAGCTGGACCTGGTAGGCCTCGAGGTGCTCGGCTCCGCCCGCCGCGTGGTGGTGACCAAGGACGACACCACGATCGTGGACGGTGGCGGCCGCGAGGGCGACGTCACCGCGCGGGTCGACCAGATCCGCAAGGAGATCGAGGCGTCCGAGTCCGACTGGGACCGCGAGAAGCTCCAGGAGCGGCTGGCCAAGATCGCCGGTGGCGTGGCGGTCATCAAGGTCGGTGCGGCCACCGAGGTCGAGATGAAGGAGAAGAAGCACCGCATCGAGGACGCCATCTCGGCGACCAGGGCGGCCGTCGAGGAGGGCGTCGTCCCCGGTGGCGGCGCGGCCCTGCTCCAGATCGCCCCGGTGCTCGAGGAGGACCTGGGCACCGCCGCGGGTGAGGCGGGCGCTGACGAGCGGACCGGCGTCGCGATCGTGCGCAAGGCGCTGGCCGAGCCGCTGCGCTGGATCGCGGCGAACGCCGGCCACGACGGGTACGTCGTGGTGGCGAAGGTGCGCGACCTCAGCTGGGGCGAGGGGCTCGACGCGGCCACCGGTGCCTACGGCGACCTGGCCAAGGCCGGCATCGTCGACCCGGTGAAGGTCACCCGGCACGCAGTGGCCAACGCGGCCTCGATCGCCGGGCTCCTGCTGACCACGGAGAGCCTGGTGGTAGAGAAGCCCAAGGCGCCGGAGCCGGCGGCCGGCGGCCACGGACATGGTCACGGGCATGGCCACCAGCACGGGCCCGGGTTCTAAAGCCGCGGCTTCCGGGCTTGCGGCTTCCGGGCTGCAGTTTCTGGACTGCGGCTGCTGAGCTGGAGCTTCTGAGCTGCGGCCACTGGGCTGCGGCTGCTGGGCCAGGGCTTCTGACCGGTTGGTGACGGCGCGGGGCGGCGGCATTGCCCGCCGCCCCGCGCCGTCGCTACCGTGACCGCACCATGGACGCGCGCGTACGGCGTAAGCAGGCACTTCGTGCCGTGGTCGTAGCCGTCGTCCTGCAGCTGGTCGGCAACCTCGGCGGCATCGCCATCGGGTTCGTCACGGCCGGCTCGGTCAGCCCGGCGCTCGTCGTCCTCACCGTGGTCGGCGTCAGCGTGGTGAGCGGCCTGGCGGTGGCGCTCCTGCCGCGCGGCCAGGGCGGTGAGCAGGCACCGAGCCGCCCGCCCGCCACGCCGTCGGCGCCCCCCGGGCACCCTGGCCGGCCGCCGTACCCGGCACCGGTGAGCCGGCCGGCGCGCACCGTGTCCGTAACCGCTGTCCTGCTGGTGATCCTGCTGCTCTGCGGCGGTGTCGGCGCCGCGGGGACGTACGGGGTGCAGTGGGCCGTGGGCGAGGTCCGCGAGCGCGTCGACCCCGGGTCCGAACCGGGTGAGCAGCGGGGGCGGACCCTCCAGGCGGCGGCGCAGCACAGCGACTGGGCCACCACGGTCGGCGCTGATGCGCAGGTCACCGGCGTAATCGTCTTCACCGGCACGCCGCCCGCCACGGCCACCACCGCCAGCCCGACCTTCGCCAACATCTTCGTGCTCGGCGGCGGCTCGATCACGGTACGGCGGATCGACCTCAAGGCGTCTGTTACAGATCGCTGACGTGCCTTTCCGGCTGGCCGCCACCGGCAGAGACTGGGTGCGTGGCGGTTGGGCGCAGGTTCGGGGCACTGGCCGGGGTGGCGGCAGCGGCGGTCGCGCTGGCAGCGGCTGAGCTGGTCGCGGTGGCGACCGGTCCCCGCTCGGCGCCGCTGGTGGCCGTGGGCGGCGTGGTCGTCGACACCGTGCCCGAGCCGGTCAAGGCGTTCGCCATCGAGGTGTTCGGGTTCTACGACAAGATCGCGCTGCTGGTCGGCACGGTGCTGCTGCTCGCCGCGTTCGCGGCGCTGGTCGGGGTCGCGGCCGGCCGCAGCCTGCGAGCCGGGTACGCCGGCATCGCGCTCTTCGGCGTGGTGGGGGTGGCCGCCGCGCTGACCCGGCCCGGGGCGACCGCGCTGTCGGCGCTGCCCGCACTGGTCGGCGCGGGCGCCGCCGGAGCCGCGCTGTGGTTGCTGCTGCGTGACCGGGTCATCGCTGGCACAGCCACGGACACCGGCACGGACGCCGATGCCGACGCGACCGCCGGCAAAGCCGCTGGCCAGGCGGTTGACGGGGCTGGGCAGGCGGTTGGCGGAGCTGGCCAGGCCGTTGGTGGAGCGGAGGGGCGCGGTCGCCGTACCGTGCTCGCCATGATCGGTGGCGCCGCGGTGCTCGGTCTCGGCGCCCGGGTGCTGAGCACCCGCCGGGATGTGTCGGCGGTACGGGCCGGCGTCGTGCTGCCCGCGCCGGCCAGCCCGGCGCCGCCCGTCCCGGCCGGCGCCGACCTCCGCCTACCGCGGCTCGCGCCCTACGTCACCGACAACGCGAGCTTCTACCTCATCGACACGGCGCTGGTGGTGCCGCAGGTCGACCCGCGGGCGTGGCGGCTACGGGTGCACGGCCGGGTGCGCAGGCCGCTGGAGCTGACCTTCGCCGACCTGCTCGCCCGGCCCATGGTGGAGCGCCACATCACGCTGTGCTGCGTGTCGAACGAGGTCGGCGGGGACCTGATCGGCAACGCGCGCTGGCTCGGCGTACCAGTGCGGGACCTGCTCGACCAGGCCGAGCCGGTGGACGGCGCGGACCAGGTGGTGAGCCGGTCGGTGGACGGCTGGACCTGTGGTACGCCGACCGCGGTGCTGCGCGACGGCCGGGATGCCCTGCTGGCCGTCGGCATGAACGGGGAGCCGTTGCCGGTGGCGCACGGGTTCCCGGTGCGCATGGTGACCCCGGGCCTGTACGGCTACGTCTCCGCCTGCAAGTGGCTGGTGGAGCTGGAGCTGACCACCTTCGCCGAGTTCGACGCGTACTGGGTGCGCCGGGGCTGGGCGCAGCAGGCGGCGGTCAAGACGCAGTCCCGGATCGACGTACCGCGCCGCGGCGCTGAGGTGGCGTCCGGCCCGACCATGGTGGCCGGGGTCGCCTGGGCGCAGCACCGGGGCATCATCCGGGTCGAGGTGCGGGTCGACGGCGGCGAGTGGCAGGAGGCGACGCTCGCCGAGACGGTCTCCGTCGACACCTGGCGGCAGTGGCACTGGGTCTGGCCGGCCACACCCGGCCGGCACCGGCTGTCGGTGCGGGCTACGGACGGGACCCGTCAGACCCAGACCGGGATGCTGAGCGCGCCGATCCCCGACGGGGCGACCGGCTGGGACACGATCGAGGTGACCGTGGCCTGAAGGGTGACCGTGCCCTGAAGGGTGACCGTGCCCTGAAGGGTGACCGTAGCGTGAAGGCCGGGCAGGTCACCCTGCCCGGCCTTCAGTCTGCTGCGTATGTCGACGCCAGCGGCTCACGCCGCGCCGGCCGCATCCACGCCGGCCGCGTTCACGCCGCCCCGGCCGCAGGAGCCGCGGTCAGTGGGCGATGCGCCGGCCGCTGGTTGACCGTGCGCCGCTGCTCGACCACCCGGCGCGGGTCGACGCCCGGCCGCCGGCCGGCTGCCCGGCGTTCGGGCACCTGGTCCACCGCGCCGTGCACCGGCACGTTGGGACGGTTGTGCAGCCGTGCCTCCAGCCGTGACAGGTCGACCCGCTGCTGGCGGCGGTCGGCCAGGTCCTCCCAGCCGATCGCGAGCAGGCGGAGCCGCTCGGCCTCGGTGAACCCGCCCCAGACGCCGTACGGCTCGCGGACGGACAGGGCGTGCGCGGCGCACTCGGCGCGCACTGGGCAGCTGTGACACACGGCCTTCGCGCCCGCCTCCCGCCGGCTTCGGGACGAGCCGCGTTCTCCATCGGGATGAAAGAACTGCGCACTGTCGCGTCCACGACACAAACCGAGACGCTGCCAGTCCCAGACATCCGCGATGGGCCCGGGCAGCCTGCGTACATTCGCCATCTGCACCCTCCTCCCGCACGCCTTCCACCGTCTCTGACGTGCACAGACACCAACTACGACGGACCGGCGCACAGGGGCACCGTTGGAACGTAAAGCCCCCTTACCCCGGCCCAGGGCGGTCCAACCGTGCCGAGGCGCTTCGTGATGGGGCACACCTGGCGTCCGTCGGCCGCCGTACCTGCCCGCGGGGCCGTGCCTAATGATCGGACGGTTCGTTGGTTCTCTTGCCGGACGGAAAGGAGGCTCCGAGTGGGTATGGTGCTGGTCTGCGTACGGTCCACGGCAGCAGCGCAGGGTATCGCCACCTGTGCTGCCCGGCTCGGCGTGGCGGCCATCCGCACGGCGGTCTCCGAGGCCGAGGCGCTGGCCCACCTGGCCGAGGCGCGGGCCGACGTGGTGCTGGCCGACACCCACTTCGTCCGGCCGGACCCGGTGGCGTTCACCCGCCGGGTGCTCTGGCGGGCACCCGAGGCCACGCTGGTCCTGTTCGGGCCGGAGGAGCCGGACACCGCCGCGGCGGTCGTCGCGGCCGGGGCACGTGGCGTGATCCGCGGCGCCCATCAGGATCTCGTCACTGTGGTCACCAAGGCGCTGCTGCTGCTGTGCCCGCCGCCCTGGCCGAGCCGGTCCGCCGCCACGCCGCCCGTGACGGCCACCCCTGCCGCCGGCAATGGGCCTGGCCTGGCCTCTGCCGCACGCCCGGCCGCCTCCGGCGCGTACCCGGTGGGCCCTGCCCACCCGGCTGGTGCCGCGAACGCGGGTGCCGCACACCCGGGTGGCGCGGCGTACCCGGGCGCCGGATACCCGGGTGGCGGTGCGCATCCGGCTGGTCCGGGGGCCCGGCCCGGGCCGGCGAGCCCGGGCGCCGCCCGGGCGGGTGCGACGCCAGCGGCCCGGGCGGGAGTCCCTGCGCCGGCCGGCCCCCGGTCAGCGGCGTCCGGCCCCGCCACAGGTCCGGGACCCAGGCCCGAGGCGTCCGGCGGAGCCGGTCAGGTCCCGCTCCAGCGCCGCGAGGCCGCCCCGACCCGCAGTACGCCGCACCGGCGGCTCACGCTCACCGAGCGAGAGCTGCAGGTGCTCCGGGCGATGGCGGAGGGGCGCAGCAACGCCGAGATCGGGCGGGAGCTCTTCGTCTCCGAGGACACGGTCAAGACCCACGCCCGCCGGCTCTTCCGCAAGCTCGGCGTGCGGGACCGGGCCCACGCGGTGGCGGCCGGGTTCCGCGCCGGCCTCGTCACCTGATCCGGACCTTGTCACTGATCCGGACCTCGTCACCTGGTCCGGCCTCGTCGCCGGTCCGGTCTCGTCACCTGGTCCGGCTCTCGTCACTGGTCCGGATATGACTGCGACCGCGGTGGGATATCGGTGCGCCGGGGTGCCGCGGCGCATTCTCCGACTGTCAGATCATGGATCTGAGCCGCGGGAGTCCTTTTCGTACCTGACGCCAGGGTGAATGGTTGGTATGTAGGGAAACCGGTAAACGGCCCCGGGAGAGAAGCTCGTGCTGCTTCTGGACGTAGCGATGACGTTCGCCACCGCGCTGGTCGCCAGCGCGCTTTCCCTGGTGACCCAGTTCCGCCCGCGGTACCGGCCGTTCGGCCGGCATGGCTGGTGGTACACCAGCCGTGCCGCGCTGTGGATCGCGGCCGTGACGACCGCAGCGGTCTACCTGGCCATGTACCTGGCCAGCGGGCCGGTGCCGGCCCAGGTGTGGGCCTTTGTCGTGCCGCCGACGGCGCGCACCGTGCACCGGGCCGCACGGCGGGGAAGGAGATCGGACGAGGAGTCGCCGGACAGCCCCATCCGCCGCCCGATGCAGCTGCTGACCCTGTTCCTGCCGCTCGTGCTGAGCTGGCTGGAGGAGAACCTGGGCTCGTTGAAGGACAGGACAGTCCAGGAGTGGGCCGGGCGCATGCAGGTGACCGGCTCCGACCCGGAGATGCTGATCGCACGCCTCAAGGTCAAGCTCCAGGACCGCCGGGTGGTCGGGACCGCCGAGCTCCGGCGGCGGCTGGACAGCCTGGTCACGGTCTACCGCGACGCTCACGCCGCGTGGGCCGGCGCAAGCCCTGAGAGTAGACCTCGGCGGGGAGTCGACCTGACGGTCGCCGTCGAGGGCATCCTCATGGTCGCGTACGAAGCCCGAGCCGATCACCTGGTGCCGGCGTCACGCAGCCGGTGGGGCCGGAAGAAGGTACCCCAGAGCGGGTAGGCCGGTCATCGACCCGAGCGGATCATCCGCCCGAGCGGGTCATCGACCTGAGCGGATCATCGCTCGAGCGGTCATCGACCCGAGCTGACGTGCTCGCTGCGCGAGCCTCTGTCAGGCGCGGCAACTGGCGGTGCGGCAACCGGCCGGGCGCCGTCGGGCACGAACTCGACGACGAACCGCCCGCCTAGACACGCAGCCAGCGACCCGAGCGTTCGTAACGTCAGGTTCTCGTCACCGGACAGGATCTGGGTGACCCGGCTGGGCGTAACACCCATCTCGCGGGCTAGCTGGGCGCGGGATATGTTGCACTCCTGCATATGGAACCGGACAGCGGCTCGAACCCCTTGGGAGAGTCGCGCGTACTCGAGTTCGGACGAGCTCCTGGCCATGCCGGCGCCCCCTAAGGTGGTTGGTCACTGCGCCCGGTGTTAAGCCGCAGCTTAACAGTTAGGTACACCTTAAGCAAGACGCGCCACCGGTCAGGTATGTTATGTGGCACGTGCACCCGCCACCGGCCGGCCGGTCAGCGGTCGGTGTCCTCAGCCGTCTCGGCGAGCGCGTCGTGCACGCCGTCGGCGTAGCCGCGGGCGTACTCCCAGGTGACGTAGTGGTCCGGGTCGGGGTCGTACGCCGGCTCGTGCACCCGGGGCCGGCCCGAGCTGAGCAGGTGCTTGAGGTTGCCGCGGAGCAGGTCCCAGTCGAAGTAGTGCGGCTCGTGGCAGTCCTCGCACTCGATGACGAGCCCGCGGATCCCGGCCGGCGACAGCAGCGCCTGGTAGACCTCCAGGTCGGCCAGGTCCTCCAGCACGTCCTGCCGTTCTCCGGCCGACAGCGGCTCCAGGTCGTCGTCACCTTCCATCGCGTCAAGGTCCGCCGAGGGATCCGTGGGATCCCCGGTGAACGGGTCGACCGGCTCATCCTGCACGCCTCCACCGTATCCCTGAACCGGGCGAGCCGTCGGCCCACCTGTCCGGTCCAGGCCAGTCCACTGAGTAGGATGAGATCGACGCGCGCGCGAGGAGACCTTTCAGTGGGCCATTCGTCCGACCTTCCCTCCGGCACCGTGACCACCAGCCACCGCCTGGGCGGTCCGTACCCCGAACGACCAGGAGGTGAGCAGGCGCTGCCGGTCGGGCTCACCTTCGACGACGTCCTGCTGCTGCCGGCCGAGTCCGATGTGGTGCCGAGCCAGGTGGACACCGCCACCCGGCTCACCCGCCGGGTCACCATGGCGGTCCCCCTGGTGTCCAGCGCCATGGACACGGTGACCGAGGCCCGCATGGCGATCGCCATGGCCCGCCAGGGCGGCATCGGCGTGCTGCACCGCAACCTGTCACCGGACGAGCAGGCGCTCCATGTCGACCTGGTGAAGCGGTCCGAGGCGGGCATGGTCACCAACCCGATCACCTGCTCGCCTGAGGACACCCTGGCCGAGGTCGACCAGCTGTGCGCGCGGTACCGCATCTCCGGTGTCCCGGTGGTAGACCCGGCCGGGCAGCTGGTGGGCATCGTGACCAACCGCGACATGCGCTTCGTCACCGACAGCTCGCTCCAGGTACGCGAGATCATGACGCCGATGCCGCTGGTCACGGCGCCGGTCGGGGTCTCCTCGGCGGACGCGCTGGCCCTGCTGCGCCGGCACAAGGTGGAGAAGCTGCCGCTGGTCGACCCCCTGGGCCGGCTGCGTGGCCTGATCACCGTCAAGGACTTCGCCAAGAGCCAGCAGTTCCCGCACGCCACCAAGGACG
>DASRIS010000008.1:0-4348 GCA_035649895.1 Micromonosporaceae bacterium
CAGCAACGTCGTGCTGGTCTGCGGGTTCCACCACCGACTGCTCCACCACGGCGGCTGGACCGTCCACATCGCACCCGACGGACGACCCAGCTTCACCCCACCCACCTGGGTCGACCCCACCCAACGACCCCGCCGAAACCACTACTGGACGCGGCGGTAACAGCAACCAGACCGGCAGCAGGGGTCGCCACATCCCGCGCAAGGCGCGACACTGCCTGCATGACCAGGCCCGTTGCGTACCGCCGCCATGCCTCGCCGGCGGTCGCCCTGCTGGCGCTGGCCCTGGCGGTGCCGGCCGGCTGCATCCGTGGGGACGGGCCCACGCCCGCCGGCGGGCCCACACCCCCGGCGGCGACCGGCGCCGCGGCTCCGGCGTCCCCGACCGGCGCCGCCACCACCGGCCCCGCCCGGCCGACCGCCCCGGGCACTGCACGGCCGGCACCACCCACCCGGTCGGCGACGCCCACCGGGCTCCCGGCGGCGCTGCGCGGCGTTGACCTGACCCGCATCCCGACCAGCCGCCGCGTGGTCGCGCTCACCTTCGACGCGGGCGCCAACGCCGACGCGGTGCCCTCGATCCTGGCCACGCTGGGCCGCGAGCGGGTGACCGCGACGTTCTTCCTGACCGGCGACTTCGTCACCGGCTTCCCCGCCGCAGCCCGGTCGATCGTGTCTGCCGGGCACCGGCTCGGCAACCACTCGGTCAGCCATCCGCACTTCCCGGCGCTGTCAGGAGCCCAGCAGCGGGCGGAGGTGCTGGGCGCCGAACGGAGCATGCGTGAGGCGACGGGAGCGGACCCGAGGCCGCTGTTCCGGTTCCCGTACGGCGGCCGCGACGCAGCCACCATCGCGACAGTGAACGGGCTGGGCTACGTCGCCGTCCGGTGGACCGTCGACAGCCTCGGCTGGCAGGGGCTGGCAAGCCAGACCGCCGCGAGGGTGACCGAGCGGGTGCTCGCCACCGCCCAGCCCGGGCAGATCGTGCTGATGCACGTTGGCTCGCACCCGCAGGACCGGTCCACACTGGACGCCGACGCGCTGCCCGAGGTCATCGCCGGGCTGCGCCGGCAGGGGTACGGCTTCGTCACGCTCGACGTCCTGCTGCAGCCGGCTGGCGGCTGAGGGCGGACGGGCGCCGACCCAACGGTGGAGGAGCTGATGAGCGCGACCCATGACGTGACGCCCCGGGTGATGGGGGCCCAGCACACCGCGGTGGTGCATGCCCGGCTGCCCGCCGGGGACCTGCCGGGGTGGCTGCCCGGTGTCCTCCGCGCAGTCGACGACTACCTGCACCGGGTGGGGCTCGCCCCGTGCGGGCCGGCGTTCGCCCGGTACACCTTCCTCGACGGCGACATCGCGGTGGAGGCGGGTTACCCGTCCCCGGCGGAGGTGGCCGGGGACGGCTGGGTCCACCCGTCGACGCTGCCCGGCGGGCGGGTCGCGGTCACCACCCGCCACGCCGTCGAGGACGGCGTGGCCGAGCCGCTGGAGGCGGTGCGTTGCTGGCTCGCCGCCCGGGGCTACGCGCCGGCCGGCCCGCACTGGGAGGTGTACTTCACCAGCCCGGAGGCGGTGCTGGACCCGGCCCGCTGGCGCATCGACGTCGTCGTGCCGTACGCCGAACCGGCTTAGCGGCCCTGGCCGTGCCGGCCACCGGTGGCGGCGCGCAGGGCGTGCCCGCGCGCCCAGGCGGTGCGGTAGCGCGGGTCGGCCGCGCCGGCGCCGTACGCCTTGGCCGCCGCCTCCGAGCCGGCCAGCCGGTAGTCGGGCCCGGCGGTCGCCTCGAACCAGACGACGCCGATGACGTCACGATGGCGTGGTAGGCATGCGAACATGTCAGCCACCCAGCTGGCCTGAAGACCCGCGGTGTCGGTGGCGCCCGTCTCGGTGACCACGATGGGCTTGCCGCCGGCGAGTGCCCGCAGCTCGTCGAGGGTGGCGGCGAAGATCTCGTCGAACCCCCGGTAGTCCTCGTGGCCCGGCGAGCCGTAGTAGCCGGAGACGCCGACCCAGTCGACATAGCCGTCGCCCGGGTAGAGCCGGGGCAGCGGCTCCGCGCCGGGGTAGCAGACGTTCGGGCTCCATACCCAGCGGGCGTTGGTCGCGCCCGCGCGGGTGAAGACATCGTGGACGTGCCGGTACGCCGCCACGTAGTCGCCCGGCCGGTTGCCGTTGGCCTGCTCGCACCACGGGTACCAGAACCCGTTCATCTCATGGGCGAACCGGATCGGGACCTGGTAGCCAAGGTCCTTGACGCCCTGCGCCCAGGAGGCGACGTACGCGTCGAAGTCGCCGCCGGCGATCCGGGAGAGCCGGTAGTCCGGCTGGTCGCCGGGCGCCCGCCCGGGGCCGGTGGCCCGGTAGTCCCACGGCTCCCAGCTCAGCATCGGCAGCATGCCCCGGTCCGCCACCCGGTCGAACACCGTGCGGTCGAACGGGTTGACCGCCCAGCCCTGGAAGAACATCAGCACCGCTGGCGCGTACCCGGTGGCTGAGGCGAACGCGTCGACCGGGCCGAGATCGTAGGGCCCCTCCGCCGTGGCTACCCCGAGGAACGCCTTGCCGGACGGAGGAAACGGCCCGGGCGAGGGAAACGGCTCGGATGTCATGGGCTGCTGGCAGGTAACGAGCTGGGCAGCGACGAGGACAGACCGGGCGGAGCAGGTGTCGGCGCGGCCGAGGGCGGGGGCGGGCTGGTCCGCGGCGGAGGTGCCGGGGCGCCCGTGGTGCGCGCGGTCGTGACGGCGGGACCGGACGGGCTGGCCGGCGTGGCGCCCGGGGATGCGGCGCCCGAGCCGGGGGGTGAGGTCACCGCGCCGGGAGCGCCGCCACCGGCTCCCGGCGTCCCCGGGCTGACGGAGGCCGGCGGCCCGGCGGGCGGCCGGTCCGGGCCGGGGACCATCGGGGTGTCCCAACCGGGCCAGACCAGGACCGCGAGGACCGCCAGGCCCAGCAGCGCGGCGACGACAGCCGCGGCCGGCAGGTGCCGGCGCGCGCGGCGAGGTTCGCCGGAGCGCGCCGGTTCCTCGACCTCGCCCGGCTGGGCCGGGCCTCCCGCCGGCCGGACCAGCGCCACCGTCGGGCCGGCGGCGTCCGCAGCCAGCCCACCACTCACCTGCCCAGCATCCGCAGCCAGCCCAACGGGCGCCCCGGCGAGCCCGGTAGCCTCGACCGCCGCCACGAAGGCCGCCGCGTCCGGGAACCGGTCCGCCGGGTCCTTGGCCATCGCCCGGCGGACCAGCTCCTGGACCGGCTCAGGCACGTCATCCGGCAGCGGTGGCGGCTCGGCCTCCAGGTGGCGCAGGGCGACCTGGACCGGGCTGTCCCCGGTGAACGGTGGCCGGCCGGCCAGGCAGTGGTAGGCCACGGCGCCCAGCGCGTAGACGTCGGTGGCCGGCGACAGCGCCTGCTTCGTCACCTGCTCGGGCGCCATGTACAGCGCGGTGCCCACCACCTCGTTGAGGCCGGTGTGGCTGGTGGTCCCGGTCGAGTGGGCCACGCCGAAGTCGACCAGGACCACCCTGCCGTCCGCCTCGACCAGCAGGTTGGCGGGCTTCACGTCGCGGTGCACGATGCCCGCGGAGTGTGCGGCGTGCAGCGCCCGCGCCGCCTGGGCCACGACCGCCATCGTCTCGCTGGCGCCGAGCCGCCCGGCCTCGGCGATCCGCGCCGACAGCGGCTGGCCATCGACATAGGCCATGACCAGGTACGCGACACCGTCGGGCCGGTCTGTGTCGTCTCCGTAGTCGTACACGTCGACGACGCCTGGATGGCGCAGGGCGGCCATCATCTGGGCCTCGGCCCGGAACCGCGCCGCGAAGCCGGGCTCGGCCAGCAGCTCCGGGCGCAGCAGCTTGACCGCCACCTCCCGGCCCAGCACCTGGTCCGTGGCCCGCCACACATCGCCCATCCCGCCGTCGGCCAGGCGCTCGTCCAGCCGGTACCGCTCCCCGAGCAGGTGTCCCGATGCCAGCACGCCGCTACCTCACTCCTGCCCTCGCGCAACCTTCACCACGCCGGGGTCCCGCCGCCGGGCGCCGGATCTGGAGCACTGGACACGGCCGGGCCAAATATGTGGCAAAGGTCATATCCGCGACATGCCTCCTAGTCAGACCGGAGTCACCACAAGGCGACTACCCCCGTGCCTGCCGCCTCAACCATCGACGTGCAGCCCGACCGTTTCGGCCAAAGGCCCTCGGGTACGTCGACACGGGTGGCCGATACGACGAGCTCTAGCCGGAGTGTCCTGGCTAGCAGAACCGACACTGATGTCTGTGCTGGTCAGGGATGGCGCGGAGGGCGGTTTGGTGTATGACCTAAGTCCGGGGAGCCCATTGATGTAGGTCGA
>DASRIS010000009.1:0-2880 GCA_035649895.1 Micromonosporaceae bacterium
GAACCGGCTGGCCATCTCCACCCCGCTGCGCAGATGCGCGGTAGCCGCCGGCGGCAGCCAACCATCCATCTCGTCGAGGCTGCGCCGGGCCCGGACCGCGGCCAACGCGGTAGCCAGCCGCCGGCGGATCGGTGCGTGGTAGTGCGCGTTCGTCGTCGCGACGACGGGCAACCTCTCGGCCTCGGCCAGCTCCACGAGAGCGTCGTTGCGCTCGTCGTCGAGCGGATCCGCGTGGTCGGTCAACTCCACGACGACCGCGTCCCGGCCGAATAGGTCCACGAGCCGGTCCAGCTCGCGACGGGCCGCGTCCATCCCGCCGGTAGCCAGCGCGGCCGGTACGTGTCCCTTCCGGCAACCCGTCAGCACCTGGACGCGCCCGCTCAGCGCCTCGGCCACCCGGTCCAGCTCACCGTACGCCGGTCTGCCCTTCTCCCCGCCCCGCAACTGGGCCTCGGAGATCGTCCGGGCCAGCCGCGCGTACCCGTCCGGATCCCGGGCGAGCACGAGCAGGTGCCGGCCCACCGGGTCGGGTTCCCCGGTGCGTATGGCAGGTCTGTGGGGGCCGGGCAGGCCCAGCGACAGCTCGGCGCCGAAGATGGTGGGCAGATCCAGCTCGCGGGCCGCCTCGGAGAAGCGGACCACGCCGTAGAACCCGTCGTGGTCGGTGATGGCCAGTGCCTCCAACCCCAGCCGGACGGCCTCCTCGGCCAGCTCCTCCGGCTGGCTCGACCCGTCGAGGAAGCTGAAGTTGGAGTGGGAGTGCAGCTCCGCGTACGGCACCGAACCGGTCACCCGCGGCAGCGGCGGAGGAGTGTACGGCGGGCGCTTGCGGGTCCACGCCGGCGAGTCCCCGCCGTCCGCGTCGATGGCTAACGGATCCACTACGAACGGGCGCTCGGAGTGTGCGGGGCGTTCGCCGCTCAGCATCTTCCCGGAGAGTCGGCGCTCGAGCTCCGACCAGCGCATCGGCGGGTTGTTCCAGCCCATCAGCAGCCTCCGGGCCGGTGCCTAGTCATAGAACGCCTCCACGGCCCAGTGGCCGGCGCGCAGCACCGCCAGGACCGCCCGCCCGTCGGCGAGGCAGAACTGGAACCGGGCTCCCCGCTGGGCCTCGCCAGCCGCCCACCAGCGCTCGTCGAACGGCCAGGGACCGGCCCACGACGTGATCTCGACCGGGGTAGCCCTGTCCACGACGATCCACTCCGGTGTCGTGGTGACCTCCAGCCGGGCGGTAGCGCCGACCAGGACGCCCCGGGAGTCGTACACCACCGCGGGCAGCGGCTGGGGTGGGACGACGGCCGGAGCGGGTGCGGGCAGGTGCCCCGGCCACGGTTGCCCGACGTCCCCTGGGGACGTGCGATCGTCGCCCCAAGGCACGTACCGCACCCGGTCGGCGGGGGAACGCCCACCGCCCAGCACGGCCGTGACCACCGCGTCGGGACCGAGAATGCCCTGGACCCGGGCCAGCGCCCGGTGCGCCCGCGCACTCTGCTCACCGGCCTCCCCCCATAGCCCGGGCTGCAGCCCCGCGTGCGTCACCACCTCCTCGGGCACCAGGCGCAGCCGCAGGATGCCCGCGGTGGGTCGCGTGCTGCCGGTCAACCACCCGTCCAGTTGCCAGCGCACCCGGTCGGCGATGGCCGGCTCGGTCAGCAACCCGTCGTGCCGCCAGATGCGGTGCAGCTCCTCCCCGTGCGCGGTCACCGCTTCGATGCCCAGCCGGGTGCAGGCAAGACCGAACCCGGCCAACCGCTCGTGGAACCGCCGGGCGAGGGCGCGGGCGGCGAACGCGGCCGCATCAACCCGGTCGAGCGGCTCGTCGAAGGTCTCCGTCACCTCGAGGTCGGGTGGTGGTTGCCGGACGGCGAGCGGTCTGGTGTCCCGGCCCCCGGCGAGCCGGTGGGCGTAGGCCGCGTCGAACCCGAACCTGGCGAGCACATCCGTCGCCGGGAGCGCCGCGAAGGCGCCGAGCGTACCGATGCCGAGCCTGCGCAACAAATCGGTCAACTGTGGACGGTCCAATGTGGAGATATCGAGCTCTGCGAGAAACGCCGCGGTCCCACCGGGCGGGACGAGCCGGCCGGCCTTGGCGGCCAGGACCGCGGCGAACACCCCGTCCGCCACGCCAACCTGGCACTCCACCGCGCAGGTCTGGGCGACCTGCTCCACGATCCGCTCGGCGGCCAGCTCGACCCCGCCGAAGTAGCCGGCCGGCCCGCGGGCCGCGAGCGCGCAGGCGCCGGGGCGCACCACCTCGACGCCCGGAGCCAGCTGCTCGACGGCGACGACGACCGGCTCGAAGGCACGGGCATCCCGGTCCGGATCGTCCGCCACGACTACCAGCTGAGGGCAGCGGCTCTGCGCCTCCCGCTTGCGCAACCCGCGCCGGACTCCTTCGGCCCGAGCCGCCGTCGAACAGGCGATCACCCGGTTCGCGGCGAACACGGCGACCGGTCCGTGGGCCGGCACTCCGGCGACGATCTCGGCCGCCGCCACCGGCCAGTCCGGGCACCAGACCACCAGAGTCCGGCTGTGGTCGGCCATTCAGACCGCCTCCTGGACAGCGGCCAGGTACCCGGCGGAGGCCGGCGCCGCCTCGAGGCCGCCCGAGACGGTGGGCAACCAGAGCTGCACCTGCCGGCGGCGGGCTGCCGCTCCGCGGCCCCGCGCATGGACGGTCAACTGGCGGCGGGTCAACCGGCCGCGGCCCGACCCGAGCCCTTCCCACTCGCTGTGGACCGCCTCCAGCGTCACGTCCGCTCCCGGACACCGGGCGGATGCCGGGCCTGTCTCGACGACGACCAGCACGCCGCCGCGCTGGCGAGCCCGGGCTGCCAGCCGCCCGGCCACTGTTGTCGCCACCGGTCCCGGCGGCGCGGC
>DASRIS010000010.1:0-23039 GCA_035649895.1 Micromonosporaceae bacterium
CCGCTCGATCTCGAACGTGCCCCACTGCGTGTCGCCGTACGAGCCGGTGGTGGCCCGCTCCTTGACGTCCCCGCCCGCGCAGAAGGCCCGGTCACCGGCTCCGGTCAGCACCAGCGCCGCCACCTCACGGGAGGACCAGGCGACCTTGAAGGCATGGACCAGCTCGTCCACGGTGCGGCCGCGGAAGGCGTTCATCCGTTCCGGCCGGTTGATCGTGATGACCGCGACGCCACCGTCGGCCACCTCGTACGCCACGTCGGTGAAGTCCTCGACCCGCACCGGACCTCCCTGGTCATACCCCTGCACACGAGACCATCGACAGACGATAGCGTCTGCGCCGTGACGCACGACCCGCGCGCGGTCCTCACCCGGCCGGCGAGCGCACCCGACCGCACGGTGCGCTACGGCGACCACCCCGAGCACGTGGTGGACCTCCGGCTGCCGGCGCAGGATCTCGGGCGGCCGTTGGTGGTCTTCATCCACGGTGGGTTCTGGCGGGCGGAGTACGACCGTACGCACGTCGGGCCGCTCGCGGTGGACCTGGCGCGGCGCGGCTGGCCGGTGGCGACCATCGAGTTCCGCCGGGTCGGTCAGGACGGCGGAGGCTGGCCCGGCACGTTCGACGACGTCGCCGCGGCAGTGGCCGCCGTGCCGGAGCTGTTCGGGGACGACGTGCCCGCGGCCGCGCCGGTCCTCGCCGGGCACTCAGCCGGCGGGCAGCTGGCGCTGTGGGCCGCGGCCCGCTCACCTGGGCGCACCCGGGGCGTGCTCGCCCTTGCCCCCGTGGCGGACCTGCACACGGCGTACGCTCAGCGTCTCGGCGACGGCGCGGTCGCCGCGTTGCTCGGTGGTGGCCCGGCGGAGGTGCCGGACCGGTACGCCGCAGTAGACCCGATGGCCCTGCTTCCGTTGCGGGTGCCCAGCGTGCTGGTGCACGGGGTGGACGACGACCGGGTCCCGGTGGCGCTGTCGACCAGCTTCGCCGCTGCCGCTACGGCAGCGGGTGGCCTGGTGAGGCTGGTCACCGTGCCGGGCGTGGAGCACTTCGGGGTCATCGACCCCGAGTCGGCGGCGTGGCCGGCGGTGCTCGGTGCTTTGGCATACGTCGATGGTTCGGGGCCGGCCTCCGCGGGGCGGAGATAGCCCGAAGGAAGCAGGGGCGAGTCCGGGACCGTTGACGAGCGTTGGTAAAGGCGATAGAACGCCACAGGCATCCAGATCATCATCCGGTCATCGCGATAGTTGGGGAGGAACGTAACGGTGTCCCAGATGGACAGGAGACAAGCACTCAGACTCTTCGCTGGGCTCGGCGCGGCAGCGGCGGTGCCCAGCCTGGCCGCCTGCGGCGGGTCGAGCCTGGGTGGCGGCGACGCCAAGCCGGTCGGTTCGGTGAAGATAGGCCTGCTGGCGCCGCAGACCGGCATCTACAAGGTCGTGGGCCTGGACATGATCCGCGGCTTCGAGCTCTACCTCAAGCTCAACGGCAACAAGCTCGGCGGTCGCGAGGTCGAGCTGTTCAAGGCCGATGAGGGCGACACTGCGGACTCGGGCAAGACCGGCGCCGAGAAGCTGATCAAGCAGGACAAGGTCCTGGCGCTGACGGGGGTCGTCAGCTCCGCGACCATCGGCGCGATCAAGGAGCTGGTGGAGACCAGCCAGATCCCGCTGGTCGGGTCGAACGCGTCGCCGACCACGCTGCAGGGCGTCAAGTACATCTGGCGCACCTCGTACGTCAACGACGAGCCCGGCAAGGCGCTCGGCAAGTACCTGGCCGACAACATCGACGGCAAGGTCTTCTGCCTCGCCGCCAACTACCAGGCGGGCATCGACGAGATCGAGGGGCTCAAGGCGACGTTCCTGCCGGCCGGCGGCGTGATGGCCAACGAGCCGCTCTACACGCCGTTCCCCACCCTGAAGAACTTCGGGCCCCATCTGAACCAGATCAAGAGCTCGGACGCCAAGGCCGTGTTCTGCTTCTACGGCGGCGGCATGGCAGTGCAGTTCGTTAAGGAGTACAAGCAGTTCCAGGTGGGCCTGCCGCTCTACGCGCCCGGCTTCCTGACCGAGGGCGCGGTGCTCAAGGGCCAGGGCGACGCGGCCACCGGCATCTTCACCTCGATGAACTACGCGGCCGACCTGGACAACGCGGCCAACCGCAAGTTCGCCTCCGAGTACCAGAAGCAGCACGAAGGCGAGGTCCCCACCACGTACGCGATGGCCTCGTACGACGCGGCGGCAGTGCTGGACAAGGCGGTCCTGCTCGCCGGTGAGGACCTGACCCCGCAGACGCTCAACGCGGCGCTGGGCCGGGTGGGCCAGATCGACAGCCCGCGCGGCACCTGGCAGTTCAACCAGAACCGCACCCCGCAGCAGAAGTGGTACCTGCGCGAGGTGAAGATGGACGGCGCTGTGCTGGCCAACACCCTGGTGTCCGAGCTGACCACGCTCGGCTGACCCGTTGACCGCCGTGGCCTCCTAACCAGGGGCCACGGCGGTACGCCCCGGAGGGAGGCGTTACCGCGGTGCCGGTGCTCGGCTGGCTCGATGCGTACATCGTATCCATAGTGGACGGTGTGGCGTTCGGGCTGCTCTACTTCACCCTCGCGGTGGGGCTCTCCCTGGTGTTCGGCATGATGGACGTGCTGAACCTGGCGCACGGCACGCTCTACCTGGGCGGTGCCTACGTCGCCTACCTGCTCGCGGACGGCGGCTGGACCGGTCTGGCCGCTGGTCTCGGCGCTGGGGTCGTGCTCGGTCTGGCCGGCGGCGCGCTGCTCGCCGCGCTGACCCAGCCGCTGGCGCACCGGGGCCATCTCGACCAGGCACTGCTCACCCTGGGCATCTCTATTATCGGCGCCGATCTCTTCCTGTTCGCCGCCCGGGGGGAGACCCTGCCCGCCGAGCCACCGGCCGGGCTGCGTGACTCGGTCGAGGTGGCCGGGCACGCGTACCCGGCGTACCGGCTGGTCTTCATCGGCATCGCGGCCGCGCTGGCGCTCGCCGTCTACCTCGTCTTCGAGCGCAGCTCGCTGGGGGCGCTGGTACGGGCGACCGTGGCCGACCGGGACATGGTCCGGGTGCTGGGCGTGGACACCCGCAAGGTGCTCTACGGGGTCTTCGCGGCCGGCGCCGTGCTGGCCGTGGTGGGTGGCGTGCTCGGCGCGCCGATCCTGGGGCCGGGGCCCGGCGTGGACGGGCACGTGCTCGTGATGTCGCTGGTCGTTGTCGTGGTCGGCGGGCTCGGCTCGGTCCGCGGGGCGCTGCTCGGCGCGTTGCTGGTGGGGCAGGTCGACACGCTCGGCCGGGCCGTCGCACCGGAGTACGCCGCGTTCCTGATCTTCGGCGGGATGTTCGCGGTGCTGGCGGTACGCCCGCGCGGGCTCGTCTCGCTCGCGCGGACCGCCTCATGACCGCCGCGGCCCGCACGGCGGCGCGCCCGCCGGCCACCGGCCGGCTCGGCGTCCTCGCTGTCGTGGCGGCGGTGGTCGCGCTGGTGGCCGCCCCGTGGATGGTCGACTCGTACACCATCTCGCTCGCCTCGAAGGTGCTCGTACTGGGCCTGCTCGCGATGAGCGTCAACCTGCTCACCGGAGTGGCCGGCCTGCCGACGCTCGGCCAGACGGCCTACTTCGGCGTCGGTGCCTACGCCGCCGCGCTGACCGCCCGTGCCGTCACGCAGGTCGGGGTGGTCCAGCTGGCGGTCGCGGTCGCGGTGAGCGCCGCGGTGGCTGCGGTCACCGGCATCGCCGTGGTGCGCGCCCGCGGCATCACGTTCCTCATGCTCACCCTTGCGATCGGCGAGCTGGCCTACAGCGCCGCGATGGAGTGGAGCTCGGTCACCGGCGGCAGCGACGGGCGGGCCGCGCCGCAGGTGGTGCCGGTGTGGGGCATGGGCGAGCTGCTCCTGGACGGCTACGTCTACCTGTGGGTGCTCGCGGTCTTCCTGCCGCTGTTCGCGGTGGTGGCGGCGGTGGCCCGGTCCCCGTTCGGGCTGGCGCTGCGCGGCATCCGGGACAACGAGGCGCGGCTGCGGGCGGTCGGCTACCCGGTGGCCCGCTACCTGCTGGGCGCGTACACCTTCGCGGGTGGGCTGGCCGGCGCCGCCGGCGCCCTCTGGATCTCCTCGCAGCGCTTTGTCTCACCGTCCGAGATCGGCTTCACGGTCGCGGCCATGGCGCTGATCGCGGTCGTGATCGGCGGGCTCGGGTCGATGTCGGGCGCGGTGGCCGGCACCGCTGTGGTCGTGCTCACCCGCGACTACATCGGCGGCGAGCTGAACGGTCGGGGTCCGTTGCTGCTCGGCATCGTCTTCGTGCTCGCCGTCTACCTGCTGCCGCGGGGCCTGGCCGGGCTACGCACCACGTTCGCCCGCCAGCGGGTGTCGGCCGGTGCGCCGCACCCCGGCCGGGGCGGCGCTGGCCGGGGCGGTGCTGGCCGCGATGGAACAGGCCGCGACGGAGCCGGCCGAGGTGAAGGGGGCCGCGGTGGAGCGGGCGGCGGCGCGGCCGATCCGCCGGCCGCGCCTGGCGCCGCGGGCGCCGCGGACGGCGAAGACGCGGCGGGCGCGGAGGGTAACGAGGGCGCCGAGCCGTCCACCCCGCCCTCGACAGTGGCGGCCGTGGCTGGCCGGCGCGGCCCAGCCGGTAGCAACGGACCAGGGACGTCACCGTGACCAGGCTGCTGGAGGTCGCCAACGTCACCCGCCGCTTCGGAGAGCTGCGGGCCGTGGACGAGGTCACCCTGTCGGTGGCCGAGGGTGCCCGGCACGCCCTCATCGGGCCCAACGGTGCCGGCAAGTCGACCCTGTTCAACGTCGTCGCCGGGGCGCTGCGGCCGACCGCCGGCCAGGTCCACTTCGCCGGGCGCGAGGTGACCCGGCTGCCGGAGTGGCGCCGGGCCCGGCTCGGCCTGGCCCGTACGTTCCAGCACTCATCGGTGCTCCTGCACTGCACGGTGGTGGAGAACGTGCTCGTCTCGGTGCAGCGCGAGGCGGGCGTGGCAGCGCGGATGCTGCCCGCGCCGCGCCGGCGCCGGGCCCTGGTCGACCGCTGCCTCGAGCTGCTCGACACGGTCGGCCTCGCCGGCCGGGGGCACCTGCGTGCCGCCGCCCTGTCCCACGGCGAGCGCCGCCAGCTGGAGCTGGCCGTGGCTCTCGGCGCCCGGCCCCGGCTGCTGCTGCTGGACGAGCCGGCCGCCGGCATGTCCCCGGCGGAGACCGCGCGCCTGACCGAGCTGGTCCGCGGCCTGCCCCGGGAGGTGACAGTGCTGCTGATCGAGCACGACCTGGACGTGGTGTTCGGCCTCGCCGACCGGGTCACCGTGCTGCACCTGGGCCGGCATCTGGCCACCGGCACGCCACAGCAGGTACGGGCTGACCCTGCGGTGCGGGAGGCGTACCTCGGCGCGAGAGACGCCACGGAGCTGTTCTGAAGGCCGCGGGGCTGTTGGTGAAGGAGGCGGCGTGGCGCTGCTCGAGGTGCGGAGACTGACCGCCGGGTACGCGGGCTCCGCGGTGCTGCACGGCGTCGACCTGGCGGTCGACGCCGCCGAGGTGGTTGCCGTGCTGGGCCGCAACGGCATGGGCAAGACCACCCTGGTGCACTCGGTGATGGGGCTGGTCCGGCCGTACCCCGGGTCGTCGGTGCGGGTGGACGGCGTGGAGCTGGCCCGCCGGCCGCCGGACGCGGTGGCCCGGGCCGGGGTGGGCCTGGTGCCACAGGGACGGCGGGTGTTCGCTCCGCTGACCGTCGCCGAGCACCTGACCATCGCCGCCCGCCGGCGCGGGCCGTGGACCCGGCGCCGGGTGCTGGAGCTGATGCCGCATCTGGCCGTACGCCTGCGGCACCGCGGCGACCAGCTCTCCGGTGGCGAGCAGCAGATGCTCGCGATCGCCCGGGCGCTGCTCACCAACCCGCGGGTACTGCTGCTCGACGAGCCCTCCGACGGGCTGGCCCCGGCCATCGTCGCCCTGGTTGGCGACGTGATCCGGCAGCTGGCCGCCAGCGGCCTCGCGATCCTGCTGGTCGAGCAGGACCTCCGGCTGGCCTTCTCAGTGGCGGGACGGGTCGCGGTGATGGAGAAGGGCCGGGTGGCGGTGGATACCCCGACTGATGACTTCCGGGCCGACCCCGAGCGGGCGCACGCGCTCCTGGGGGTATGACTGGCCGGGGGTGCCCCTGGGGTGTGCCGGCCTGGGCGGGGTGTGGCGTCTTGTTGACGCCCGCAATTGAGGCGTGACAGGCTCGGCGGCGTGGACGCACTGCGGGCGCTGTGGTCCGCCCGCAGCGTGGCGGTGGTCGGAGCCTCGACCAGCCCCGGCGCGCCGGGGCGGCTCGCCGTCGAGTTCCTGCTCCGGTACGGCTACTCCGGCGCGGTCATCCCGGTCCATCCGAGTGCCGCGGAGATCGCGGGGCGGCCCGCGTACCCGAGCGTCGCCGCCTCGCCAGGTGCGGAGCTGGCGCTCATCGTGGTGCCGCCGGCGGCCGTGCCGGCGGCCGTCGCCGACTGCGCGGTGGCCGGCGTGCGGGTGGCGATCGTGGGCACATCCGGGTTTGGCGAGACCGGCCCCGACGGGTTGGCCGTGCAGCAGGCGCTGGCCGCGCGGGCCCGCAGCGCCGGCATGCGGCTGGTCGGCCCCAACTGCATCGGCGCGGTGGGCTTCGCGTCCGGGCAGGTGGCGAGCTTCAGCCCGCTGTTCTCCGGCGAGCGTACGGCGCTGCGCCCCGGTGGCATCGGGTTCGCCTCGGCCAGCGGGGCGCTCGGCTTCGGCATGGTGAGCCTGGCCCTGGAGCGCGGCATGGGCCTGCTGGCCGCGGTCACCACCGGCAACGAGGCGGACGTGACCGCGCTCGAGGTGCTGGCCGCCCTCGCCGCCGAGCCGGGTTGCATCGCGCTCCTCGGCTACCTCGAGTCGCTCGCCGACGGCCCGGCCCTGGCCGCGCTCGCCGCGGCGCGGCAGGCCACCGGCGTGCCCGTCGCCCTGCTGGTGGCGGGCCGCTCCCCGGCTGGAGCCCGGGCCGCGGCCACGCACACCGGCGTGCTCGCCACCGCCGACCGGGTGGTCGACGGCGCGCTGCGCCAGCTCGGCATCGTCCGGGTGTCCGACGTGGACGAGCTGCTGGACGTGGGTGACGCCGTCACGCTGGCCCGGCCACCGCGCGGGTCGCGGGTCGCCGTGGTCACCACCTCGGGCGGCTCCGGCATCCTCGCTGCGGATGCGGTCGCAGCGCACGGCCTACGCCTGGCCGCCCTGGCACCGTCCACCATGGACGCGCTGCGGGCGGTTGTGCCGCCGTACGGCGCGGTGGCCAACCCGGTCGACGTGACGGCGGCCGTGATGCGCGACCGCACGCTGGTGTCCCGCGCGCTGGCCGCGGTCGCCGCTGATCCCGGCGTCGACCTGCTGGTCGCCTGCTTCTGCGTGCTCGCCGGCTCCGATGTCGCCGCGGTCGTGTCGGCGCTGGCCGAGACCGCGGCGACGTCCGGGAAGCCGGTGCTGGCCGCCCGGACCGGCGCCGACCACCTCGCCCCCGAGGCGGGCGCGGCGCTGCGGGCGGCGGGCATCCCGACCTACCCGACGCCGGCCCGGGCGGTCCGCGCCGCAGCGGCGCTGTGCCAGTCAGCACCGGCTGCGGTCCCCTCCCGATCCGGCCCACCTGGCCCGGCCCTCCCGGCGGCGACCAGCGGGCGAAGCGCTCGTGCCGTTGACGGGTCCGCCGGGGAGTGGGAGCTCAAGGCATGGCTGGCCGAGGCCGGGGTACGCGTGCCGCGCGGCCGCGTGGTCCACGATCCGGCCGACGCCCCGGCCGCCGTGGCGGCGTGCGGCGAACCGGCGGTGCTCAAGGTCGTGGTCCCCGGGCTGGCGCACAAGTCCGAAGTCGGCGGGGTCGTCACCGGCGTGTCCGCGGCCGGCGCGGCGGCCGTTGCCCACCGGTTGCGCCAGCTCCCTGGCGCCACCGGAGTGCTCGTGGAGGAACAGGTCCCGGCCGGGGTGGAGCTGCTGGTGGGGGTCCTGCCGAGCCCGCTCGGCCCGGTGCTGACGGTCGGCGCGGGTGGGGTGCTGACCGAGGCGCTGGACGACGCGGCGGTACGCCTGCTGCCCGTCACCGAGGCCGACGTGCGCGACCAGCTGGCACAGACCCGGGTGGCCCGGCTCCTCGCCGCACACCGCGGCCGCCCGGCGGCGGACGTCGACGCGTTCGTGGACCTGGTACTCCGGGTGGCTGGGCTCGCCGCAAGCCTGCCGCCGGGCGCCGCGCTCGACCTCAACCCGGTGGTCGTACACGCCGACGGCGCGGTCGTCCTCGACGCCGCCATCACGGTCGACGCGCCAGCCATCGACGACACTCCGCCGGCCGGCAGCACGGCCTCGGGCGATGACACCCCGCCGGCCGGCGGAGTGCCGGCTTCCGGCGATGACACCCCGGCGGCCACCAAGGCGCCGGCTTCCGGTGAGGCGGCGGCCACGGGTGCCGCCCCGGCGCTCACCGGCGGGAGGTAACAATGCTCGTCGGGATGCTCGTCCAGCGGGCGGCGCGGCGGTTCGCCGGCCGCACCGCCCTGGACGGTCCACAGGGGACACAGACGTTCGCCGAGCTGGGTGACCGGGTCGCCCGGCTCGCCGGGGGCCTGCTCGCAAGCGGGCTGCGCCCCGGCGACCGCGTCCTGGACCTGCAGCCCAACCAGAACACCTATATCGAGACCGACCTCGCCTGCTGCACCGCCGGCCTGGTCCGGGTGGCGCTGAACCACCGCCTGCACCCGGACGACTGGGCCCAGATCGCCGACGACTGCGGCGCGTCCGCGCTCATCTACGACGCCCGGTACGCCGAGCAGGCCCAGGCGCTGCGCGAGGGCTTCGGCGACGCCCGCAGCGTGGTGCTCGGTGACGGGCCCGGCCAGCCGTACCAGCGGCTCCTTGAGGCTGCGCCGGTCACCTGCGATGCCCAGGCCAACGACCTGGTCTCGCTCAACTACACCTCCGGCACCACCGGTGCGCCCAAGGGGGTCCGCCGCACCCACCGGGTGCGCTTCGCCAGCCTCGTCAACATGGTCTCCGACGTGCTGGGCGGCCCGCCCGGGCCGGCCGACGTCTACCTGCACGCCGGCCCGATCACCCATACCAGCGGGCTGTTCGTGCTGCCGTTCCTGGTCTACGGCGGCGCGCAGCTGGTCCTGCCGGCGTTCGACGCGGGCGCCGTGGTGGAGTCGGTGACCCGGCGCGGTGTCACGCACACCGCGCTGGTGCCGACGATGGTGGCCCGGCTGGTCGCCCTCGGCGAGCCGCTGCCCGGCCTGAAGATGCTCGGGTACGCCGGCGCGCCGATGCCGCCGCACCAGATCCGGCAGGCGTACCAGCGGCTGACGCCACGGCTGGTGCAGTACTACGGCCTGGTCGAGGCGATCCCGCCGGTGACCGTGCTGACCGCGGCCGACCACGCCGCCGGCCTGGCCGACCGGCCGGAGCTGCTGGCCAGCGCCGGCCGCCCGGCGCTCGGGGTTGAGCTGCAGGTGGTGGACGAGTCGGGCGCGCCGCTGCCGGCCGGGGAGATCGGCGAGGTGGTCACCCGCGGCGACCATGTCATGCCGGGCTACTGGGCCCACGCCGGGGACATCAAGGCGGTGGACGCGGGCGGCTGGCTGCACACCGGTGACCTGGGCCGCCTGGACGAGCAGGGCCGGCTGTGGCTGGTCGACCGCAAGGGCGACATGATCATCACGGGCGGTTACAACGTCTACCCGCGCGAGGTGGAGGACGTGATCGCCGAGGTGCCCGGCGTGGACGAGGTGGCCGTGGTCGGGGTGGCCGACCCCGAGTGGGGGCAGCGGATCGTCGCCCTCTACCGGGGCGACGCGCAGCCGGAGGCGGTCGAGCGGCACTGCCGGGCCCGGCTCGCCTCCTACAAGAAGCCCAAGGAGGTCCGGCAGGTGGGCAGCTTCCCGCTCAACCACACCGGGAAGATCGCCAAGAACATCCTCCGGGCCGACCTCGAGTGGCGCGGGGGGTGAGCGTGGAGAGGGTGGAGCAGCCCGGCGAGTTCCCGTACACCCGGGGGATCGCCGCCGACCCCCAGCCCTGGATCATGGGCCAGTACGCCGGCTTCGGCACCCCGGCCCAGTCCAACGAGCGCTTCCGGCGCCTGCTCGACGCCGGCGTCACCGGCTTCTCGGTCGCCCTTGACCTGCCCACCCAGCTCGGGATGGACTCCGACGACCCGCGCTCGCGCGGTGAGGTGGGCCGGGTCGGCGTGGCCATCGACTCGCTGGACGACATCGAGACGCTGCTAGCCGGCATCCCGCTGGAGAAGGTCACGCAGGTACGCACCACCGCCAACTCGATCGGCTACCTCTGGGCGGCCCTGTTCACCGCGCTGGCCGAGCGGCGCGGGACCGACCCGGACGAGTTCGGCCTGTTCATCCAGAACGACGTGCTCAAGGAGTTCATCGCCCGGGGCACCCAGATATTCCCGCCCGGACCGTCGCTCAAGCTCGCGGTCGACACCATCGAGCACTGTGTACGCCGTACGCCGCGCTGGGTGCCGCTGGCCATGTCCGGCTACCACATCGCCGAGTCCGGCGGGGACGCCGCTCAGGAGGTCGGCTACACCTTCGCCAACGCGGTCGCCTACCTGGACGAGGTGACCCGCCGCGGGGTACCCATCGATGCGGTGGCGCCCACATTGTTCACGTTCCTCAGCGTGGGCATCGACTTCCTGGACGAGATCGCCAAGCTGCGGGCGGCCCGGCGGGTCTGGGCACAGCTGGTCCGGACGCGCTACGGCGCCCGCGACCCGCGCTCGGAGCAGCTGCGCATCTTCGCGTTCACGGCCGGCTCGTCCTTCACCGCGCAGCAGCCGCTCAACAACACCGTCCGGGCGGCGGTGGAGGCGCTGGCCGCGGCCCTGTCCGGGGTGCAGACGCTGCACGTGTCGGCGTACGACGAGGCGCTGGGCGTGCCGACCGAGGCGGCGGCCACGCTGGCGCTGCGTACCCAGCAGATCATCGCGTTCGAGACCGGCGTCGCCGGCACGGTCGACCCGCTCGGCGGGGCGGAGGAGGTGGAGCGGCGCACCGACGCCACCGAGCGGCGCATCCGCGACGTGCTGGACGGCGTACGCCAGCGGGGTGGGGCGCTGGCCTGCATCGAGTCCGGCCACTTCGCCCGGGAGCTGGCGGACGCCGCGTACCGGCGGACCCAGGCGGTCGAGACGGGCGAGCGGGTGGTGGTCGGGGTCAACCGGTTCCCGTCCGCCACCGACCCCCTGGAGGTCTTCACGGTCGACCCGGAGCTGGAGTCGGAGCGGGTGGCGGCGGTCGCCGCGGTCCGGGCCCGGCGGGACGCCGCCGCCGTGCGGCGCGCGCTCGCCGGTCTCACCGAAGCGGCGAGGGCCGGTGACAACGTGGTGCCGGCGTGCGTTACGGCGGTACGGGCCTACGCGACGGTCGGCGAGGTGGTCGGCGCGCTGCGCGAGGTCTACGGCAGCGCACCGCCCGCGGTGCACTTCTGACCGTGGAGACTCCGCACCTCTGGCCCGCGAAGGTTCAACACTTCTGGCTCGCGGAGGCACTGCCCTGCCGCCCCGGCGGTCGAGTTGGCGTCGGGCTGCGCCACCCCGTACCGTCAACGGCGAACAAGCCAGGCGGCCGGAGCCGGGCCTGGCCTGGGTGGCCCGACTCGTGGAGACCACGGATGAAGCTCTCGATCCTCATGCCCGTCTACAACGAGGAAGCTCGCATCGCCGACGCGCTGAAGCAGGCGTTCGACATCGACTACCCGTGTGAGGTTGAGATGGTGGTGGTCGACGACGGCAGCCGGGACGGCACCGCGCAGGTGCTGGCCGGGCTCGACCACCCCCGGCTGAGGGTCGTCCGCCACGAGCGCAACCAGGGCAAGGGCGCGGCCATCCGGACCGCGGCGGAGCACGCGACCGGCGACTACATGGTGGTGCTCGACGCCGACCTCGAGTACGACCCGCGCGACATCCCGCGCCTGCTCCAGCCGGTGCTCGACGGGCACACTGAGGTGGTCTACGGCAACCGCCAGTTCGGCAGCCACAGCGCCTTCTCGTTCTGGTACGTGATGGGCAACAAGGGCGTGACGCTCGCCGCCAACGTGCTGTTCAACTCCTACATCGGTGACCTGGAGACCTGCTTCAAGCTGATGCCGGTCAGCCTCTACAAGCAGCTGGACGTGCGGTCCCGGGGCTTCGGCATGGAGGCCGAGATCACCGGCAAGCTGTTGCGCCGGCACATCCGCCCGTACGAGGTGCCGATCAGCTACCGGGCCCGCTCCCGCCAGGAGGGCAAGAAGATCACCTGGCGGGACGGTGTCGAGGCGGTCTGGATCCTCAGCCGGGAGCGGATCCGCCCGCACCGCCCCGGCACCCGGCCGGCGCGCTAGCCCGCATCCGGCGGTCGCTCACAGCCGCAGGAACGCCGAGATCGAGCGGCGCAGGCCGGCCGCGTCGAGACCGTGCCATGCGACATGGTCCGCCAGGGTGCCGTACCGCCGCAGGTCCTGGTGGCCTACGCCGAGCGCCAGCAGCCGGTGCGGCACGGTGAGCAGTGCGTCGGCGACGGCGCGCGACGACGTGCCGGCCAGGTAGGGCTCGACCAGCACCACGTCCGTTGCCTGTGTGGTGGCGAGCGCCCCGAGCAGGCCCGCCGCGTCGAACGGCCGCGGCGTGTGCGTGTAGGTCACCGTCACGTCCAACCCCTCGGTGGCGGCCAGCGCCGCGTCGAGCAGCGGCCCCACCGCGACGACAACCCCCCGCGACCCGGTACGCAGCACCCGCAGCCCCCGGTCGGC
Source organism: Micromonosporaceae bacterium (assembly GCA_035649895.1). GTDB lineage: Bacteria > Actinomycetota > Actinomycetes > Mycobacteriales > Micromonosporaceae > DASSUC01. Next base: position 12,809 of record DASRIS010000010.1, read on the forward strand.
CAGCTTCGCCCAGGCGTGGTGCGTCCCGGCGTTGCGCTGCTCGGACAGGCGCAGGTAGACCGGCCCGTCGTCGCGTACGGCCGCGCGCAGCAGCGGCTCCACCTCGTCCGGGTGGCCGGGCACGTGCACGGTCCACCCGGTGAGCGTGTCCACCAGCGACACGTCCATCGGGGACTGGTGCGTCCGTCCGGCGCTCGCCGCGTCGTACGAGCCGCCGACGCTCACCAGGACCGCGCTCACTCCCTGGTGGTCGAGGTCCAGCTTGATCTGCTCGTACGCCCGGTCGACGAGGAACGTGGCGTAGGAGTGCGCGATCGGCCGCAGCCCGGCCAGCGCGAGGCCGCCCGCCACCCCGACCATCAGCTGCTCCCGGATCCCGACGTTGACCACGCGGTCCGGATGCGCCGCCGCCGCGGGCGCGAACGAGGCGGCGGAGATGTCGGCGAGCACCAGAGCGGTGCGCGGGTCCTCGTCGAGCAGGGCGGTCGTGGCGTCCACAAAGCGCTGTCGCATGTGACCTACCTCCGGATCTCGGCGATGACGGTGCTCGGCTGGCCACTCTGTTCCCGGCGGAGCGCCGCGGCCAGCGCCTCGTGGTCGCGCCCGTCCACTGTGGCGGTACGCCAGCCGTGCACCGCGAACCGGCTGGCGATGCCGCCCGGCCAGCCGTGCGTCGCCGACGCGTTGTCCACCACCACTGCGGTGAGCGAGGACAGGCCGGTCGCGCCGGCGTACGCGATCGCCTCGTGGTTGGCGCCCTCGTCCAGCTCGCCGTCGCCGACCAGGACCACCACCCGCGGGCGCAGCAGCCCCTGGGCCCGCAGGCCGAGCGCGACGCCGACGCCCAGCCCGAGCCCGTGCCCCAGCGAGCCGGAGCCGATCTCGACCCCGGGCACCAGGGTGCGGTCCGGGTGGTGGCCGAGCCGGCTGTCCCGCCCGGCGAGGTTGTCCAGCCAGGGCTCAGGAATGAAGCCCTTTGCCGCGAGGACCGCGTAGTACGCGGCCGGACCGTGCCCCTTGGACAGCAGGAACCGGTCCCGTTCCGGGTCGTCCAGCCGGTCCGGCGCCACATCGAGCACCCGGTCGTAGAGCACCCACAGCACGTCCAGAGTGGAGTATGCGCTCGCGTCGTGCTTGGCGTCGCCGGTCACCCGGCGCAGCAGCGGCAGCAGCCGGTCGGCGGGGCTGGTCATCGTCAGGCTCATGTGCCTAGCCTGCATGTTGAAGCTGGCTTCAACTCAAGGGGCTGGATCGGGGCTGTGACGCAGGACCTGCTGACCATCGGCGAGCTCGCGCAGCGCAGCGGCGTGGCCGCGTCCGCGCTGCGCTACTACGAGCGGCTCGGGCTGATCCGGGCCACCCGCACCACCGGCAACCAGCGCCGGTACGACCGCAGCGAGCTGCGCCGGGTGGCGTTCATCCGGGTCGCCGCGCAGGTGGGCGTCTCGCTGGACGAGATCGCCGCGGCCCTGCACTCGCTGCCGGACTCCCGCACCCCGACCAAGGCCGACTGGGAGCGGCTCTCCCGCGCCTGGAAGGGCCGGCTGGACGCGCAGATCGCGCTGCTGGAGCGGCTGCGCGACCAGCTGACCAGCTGCATCGGGTGCGGCTGCCTGTCGCTGCGCCGCTGCCAGCTCTACAACCCCGGCGACCGGATGGCCGCGTGGGGGCCCGGCCCGCGGATGCTAGTCGGCGACGAGTAGCACCTTGCCCAGGTGGTCGCTGGACTCGACGACCTGGTGCGCCAGCGCCGCCTGGGACATTGCCACCCGACGGTCGATGACCGGCCGGATCGCGCCGCGCTCGACCAGGGGCCACACCTGCTCGCGTACGCCCTTGACGATCGCGGCCTTCTCCGCCACCGGCCGCGAGCGCAGCGCGGTCGCCGCCACCGACGCCCGCTTGGCCAGCAGCGCGCCGAGGTCCAGCTCTGCGGTACGCCCGCCCTGCAGGCCGATGACGACCAGCCGGCCCCCGGTGGCCAGCGCGCGGACGTTACGACCGAGGTACGCCGCGCCCATGATGTCGAGGATCATGTCCACGCCGCCCTCGCCCACCTCGGCCACAAAGTCCTGCGTGCGGTAGTCGATGGTGACGTCCGCACCGAGGTCGCGCAGTGCCGCGTGCTTGGCGGCGCGGGCGGTGGTGAGCACGGTGGCGCCCAGCGCCTTGGCGTACTGGATCGCGAACGTCCCGATCCCGCTTCCCCCGCCGTGCACCAGCAGCCGCTGCCCGGCGCGCAGGCCGGTCAGGTTGGACCAGACCGTGCACGCCACCTCGGGCAGCGACGCCGCGTCGACGCGGTCCAGGCCCCGGGGCACCGGCAGCACCTGCCCGGCCGGCACGGCCACCCGCTGGGCGTACCCGCCGCCGGCCAGCAGCGCGCAGACCTGGTCACCCACCCGCCACCCGGTCACCTCGCCGCCGGTCGCGGCCACCGTGCCTGAGCACTCCAGACCCGGGTACGGCGACGCGCCCGGCGGCGGCTGGTAGTGCCCCTGCCGTTGCAGCAGGTCGGCGCGGTTGACCGCGGATGCGGCGACGTCGATGAGCACCTCGTCGGCGCCGGGGCTGGGGTCGGGGACCTCGGCCCAGGTCAGAACCTCAGGGCCGCCCGGTTTCGGGATCGTGATCGCGTACACGTGCCTGACGTTAATGCTTCGCCCGGTCCGCGGCTCGTCCGGATATACCCTCTCGGCCCCGGCACCGCCTCCCCGGTGCCGTCAGCTGGCCTGGACGGAGAAGGTGTTTGGCCTGATCGGCGCCGGGTAATGCCGGCCGCGTACGGACGAGCAGTGAACGCCTACAGATGCGTAGGTGGGAAATAGGACCGAGGAGGCACAATGACCGTTCCCACGGGATCCCGGGCGTCCACCGGATACACCGACGCCGACGACACCTTCCGCGCCGCGCGCCCGGCGGGTGACGAGACCAAGCCGTCCTGGAAGACCACGGAGCTGTGGGTCTACCTCGCCTCGGTGATCGCGGTGCTGATCGCCGCGGAGGTCGTGGGTGAGGGCGGCGACGACTACTTCCGCGCCGACCGGGCGTGGTGGTACGTCACCCTGCTGACCATCGGCTACGTGGTCAGCCGTGGTCTGGCCAAGGCCGGCAGCCGGTCGCGCGACACCGACGTGCGGTCCCGCTAGCGCTAGCCGCACGGAACCCTGGCGCCTGAGGCGCCGTTCGCATGACCCGGCCCCGCCGGCCAACCTGGCATCGCGCTGCCGGGGTGAGCTGGCGGGGCCGGCGACCTGTCGCAGGTCGTGCCCCGCCATTGCGTCGGGCCGCTCTCACGTCGCCCGTTCTCGCGTCGGTCCGTTCTCGCGTTGTAGGCCGGTGCTTGCGTCGTGCCGGGTAGCGGCGTGCCGTGGCGGTCAGCCGGCAGCGGTCGGCCTCGCGTCCTGGACCACCTCGAACTCCAGCAGGCTGGCTCCGGAGGCGACCGGCCGCGCGTCCTGGCCGGCGTGTGCCTGCCGGGCCGGACCGTCCGACCAGGCCCGGAACGCCTCCTCGCTCTCCCACTTGGTGTAGACGAAGTAGCGGGTCTCCCCAGCCACCGGTCGGAGGAGCTCGAACCCGAGGAAGCCGGGGGCGCCCTCCACCGCCCCACGCCGGGCTGCGAAGCGCTTCTCAAGCTCTGGGCCTGCGCCTTCGGGGACCTCGATTGCGTTGATCTTCACGACCGCCATGCATCACACCCTATCGAGATGCGCACAAGACTCCCTCCGGTGCGTTGGTGGACATGCATCTTTCCAGGTCAGGAGGTCCAACGAGTGAGCTAAGTCGCAGACACCGAGGGAATCTGCGCGCATAATTGCGATGTTTGCAGAGGCGGCAGAGCCGCGCTGAGCGTCGCGCACCCGGCCTGCACTACACATCGACGTGACCCGCCGACCCGAGTATGCGTGACGCCCTTCGAGGAGATCGATGACGAACGCGTCCGAAGCCCGTACCGTCGACCGTTCCGGCCCCATCCTGTTGACCGGCACCGACCCCTTGACCGGCACCGACCCGCAGCCGCGCAGGCGCAGGCCACGCCTTGCAGTCGTGTCAACCTACTCGCCGCGCCGCTGCGGGATCGCCACCTTCTCCGAGGACCTGCGTACGGCGTTGGGCGAGGTAGCACCGGACCTCGCCGTCTCCATCTGCGCGGTGGACCGGGACACGCTGGCGCACCCGGACGAGGTCGACACGGTCATCCGTACCGACAGCCCGGACGACTACCGCATCGCCGCGCGCCGGATGGCCGCGCTCGGCGTCGACGCGGTGCTGATCCAGCACGAGTACGGCATCTTCGGCGGCGACGACGGGGCGTATGTGCTGATCCTCGCGGGTGAGCTGAGCCGGCTCGGCGTGCCGTACCTGGTGACCCTGCACACCGTCCTGTCGCACCCGTCCCCGGGCCAGGCGGCCACGCTGCGCGCGCTGTGTGAAGGCGCCCAGACCGTCACCGTCTTCTCGCCCACCGCAGTCAGGCTGCTAGAGCGCAACGACCTGGTGCCGGTGGACCGCATCGTGGTGGTGCCGCACGGCGCGCCAGAGATCCTCTACGCGCCACCCCGCAGCGCGCGCTCCGCGGCACTGGCGCGGGTGCTGGCCGAGGCGCGCGGTCGCCCGCTGGTCTCCACGTTCGGACTGATCGGCCCCGGTAAGGGCATCGAGACGGCGATCGACGCGCTGGCCGCGGTCGCCCGCCGCCACCCCGACGTGCTCTACGTGGTGGCCGGGGCGACCCACCCGGAGCAGGTACGCCGGCACGGCGAGCGGTACCGGCACAGCCTGCAGCGGCGAGTCGCGGAGCTGGGCCTAGCGGAGAACGTCCGGTTCGTCGACGACTTCCTCTCCGAGGCTGACCTGGCCGCCCTGCTCAGGCGTACCGCCGTCTACCTCACGCCGTACCCCAACCGGGAACAGATCTCGTCCGGCACGCTGACCTTCGCTGTCGCCGCCGGCTGCGCGATCGTGTCGACCGACTACCACTACGCGCGGGACCTCGTCTCCGCCGAGATGGGGGCGGTGGTCCCGGTGGAGGACCCGCACGCGATCGCGACCGCGCTGAACCGCCTGTTCGGCGATGGCACGCTGCTGTTCCGGGCCCGCGCCGCGTCGGGCCGCCTCGGCGAGCGGCTGTCCTGGCCGGCGGTGGCCGGGCGGATGCTGTCCCACGTCCGGGCCCTGGCTCCGGCGGGAGCGCTCGCCCACCGCTGAGACCCTCGTCGTCAGCGGCCACCACCTGTCAACAGGCGCCCGATCAGCTGGCGGCTGGATGCCGCCCGGCCTGGTCAGCCGGCGGGTGGACGCCGCCCGGCGAAGCGGTCGGTGGCCGCGCGGAGGACCTCGGCCATGCCGGGGTGGCCTGCGCCGTGGCCCGCCTCGTCCACGAGCACGAGCTCGCAGCCGGGCCACGCCTGGGCGAGCTGCCACGCGATGTCGGGTGGGCCGCTCACGTCGAGCCGGCCGTTGACGAGCACCCCCGGGACGCCGGCGAGGTTGCTGGCATCCCGCAGCAGGGCACCGTCCTCGAACCAGGCCGCGTGCCGCCAGTAGTGCGTGACCAGCCGGGCGAACGCCATACGGAACCGCGGGTCCGCGTACCGCGGGTCGGGCCGGCGGCCCGGCGCCAGCGAGACGTGGGTGTCCTCCCAGGCGCACCAGTCCCGGGCGGCCTTGTCCCGCACCGCCGGATCGGGGCCGCCCAGCAGCCGGGCGTACGCGTCAACGAGGCTGCCGTCACGTTCCTCCGCCGGTACGCCGTCGCGGAAGCGGCACCACTCGGCCGGGAAGAGCCGGCCCATGTCGCGGGTGACCCACTCGACCTCCCGGCGGGTGGTCGTGACGACGCTGAACAGGACGACCTCGCTGACCTGCCCGGGATGGCGCTCGGCGTAGGCGAGGCCGAGCGTGGAGCCCCAGGACGCGCCGAAGACCAGCCACCGGTCGATGCCCAGGTGGCGCCGCAGCCGCTCGATGTCGGTGAGCAGGTGGTGGGTCGTGTTGGTGGACAGGTCGACCGCCGGGTCGCTGGCGTGCGGCGTGCTGCGGCCGCAGCCGCGCTGGTCGAAGAGGACGACGCGGTACGCGTCAAGGTCGAAGTACCGCAGCCACGCCGGGCTGCACCCCGACCCTGGTCCGCCGTGCAGCACGACAGCCGGCTTCCCGTGCGGGTCACCGCGGCTCTCCCAGTAGACGCGGTTGCCGTCACCCACGTCGAGCAGTCCACGCTCGTACGAATCATCCACTGTGGACAGCCACGGCGCGGACAGGGAAGGAGGCCATGCGGCGTACGGGCGCAGGCAGCACGGTGAGCCGGGCGCCGGTGTCCGGCACCGACTCGAGGTTGGTCAGGTGCTCGACGATCGGGATGTCGGCGCCGAGGAGCCGCTGGTGCGCGGGGCGCTCGGGATCGGTCGGGTCGTCGATGTTGAGCGAGTCGATGCCGACAAGGGCGGCGTTGGCGTCGATGAGCGCGCCGACGGCGTCGGCGGTCAGGTGAGGGCAGTCCAGGTCGAGGTAGCGAGGTGTGCCCCAGTGCCGGGCCCAGCCGGTATGCACGAGCACCGCGTGGCCCCACAGCCCCGACAGGTCGCCGAGGCCTGCTGCCGCCACCTTTGCGTAGCCGACGGCGCGGACCATCGCGATCGGCACGTTGACCAGCCGCTCGAGCGGCAGCTGAGCCAGGTCGGCCCGGTCGGCGTGGAAGTGGTACGGGGCGTCGAGGTACGTGCCGGTGTTGCCGACCAGCGTCAGCGTCTCGATCTCGAAGGACGCGCCGCTCGCCAGCCGCTCCGCGGACGCCACGCGGGACGTCATGACCTCCAGCCGCGGGCCAGGCAGGCCCGGATAGGTCGCCATCCCAGCGACGATGTCGTGCGACAGGTCCACGATCACCGCCCGAGCCTAGTGAGCAAGACGGCGACCGACCCGATACAGACACTTAAACGACACACCGGTCCGGGTACGTGACTCGCCATGGACCGCAAGTCATGTAAAGCTACCAGTGAGTGAGCGGGTGGCAGCTCTGAGTCTGAGCCGCTGACAAGTGCTCGATAGGCGAAGGTACTGCTGCGCTTGACGTCGTGGGATCTGGCAAACTGGTGCGGGGGTGACGACGCGCCTGCGTGCTCGCTCCCTTACGATGCATTCAGGCCCAGCGCTTGACGTGTATGGATCGGCAATGCTTCCGCACCAAGGAGGGCTCGCCTAGTGGCCGATGGCGGCGGTCTTGAAAACCGCTAGAGCGCGTGAGCGTTCTCGTGGGTTCGAATCCCACGCCCTCCGCTATCGCTAGCGGAAACCGCGCTGACCAGCGCGGATGGCTGCCAGTTGGGATCCTGGTTCCGATCTCACTCGGTCCCATCGCGATCTGGTGGGGCCCACGCGCTGTGCCGGATGTGCATCGGCGGAGCGCGACCGCTCTACCCGCCGTACGGTGACAGGCGGCCTGTCGACGTTGCTGTCCCATCGTTTCGCGGGCCTGCACGCACACCGGAGTGCGGGCGAGCACTCGCCGCGTTGCCGCATCGGTTGCTGTAACGCACTGGTGTGCTACATCGCTGTGCGAGGCGGGCATGCCTCTGTAGCCCGGTAGGTCCACCAGCGAACCGTGCATGGCGGGAACTGGCTTGCGCTGCCGATGCATTCCTTGGTGGGCGAACTATGCGCTATTTGTGCGCATATGCGAGGAATCTCCCCGATCGTGAGGGGTACTACCGCATCTCCGAGGAGGGCCACGTCCGGCGCTGGTACTCGACCTGCCGGGACGCGACCGGGTGCGACTTGGGGCGATGGCTTGCCACTCGTCCATCGAGGTCGCGCCATCGCTCGGCGGCTGCGAGTTGGGTTCTCGGTTCACCGACGAAGGCATGCCGGCCGGCCGCTCGTCCGCTCGGACCTGTGCGAAGCGCAGCGGTGGTCGCCGTGTCTGGCCCGGGACACGCGTAGCTTCGCATGCTGGCCCTAACCGTTCTTGTCGGTGCAACCAGGCAGACTGAGGGCGTGACAACGACGCCCGAAGACCTCGTAGCGCGCGCGGAACGACGCCGGCTAACCCGTGGGGCTCAGCTCACCGATGGGGCGCGTATCAAACTCGGGCAGTTCTTCACACCGGCACCGGCCGCCGAGCTGATCATCAGCCTCGCTGATATACCTGAGAAGGGAAGCATCCGTAACCTCGACGCAGGTGCTGGCACTGGGTCGCTCACAGTGGCGCTCGTCGCCCGTGCCGCCCGTGAAGCACCCGATCTGAAGCTGCACCTGACGACGTTTGAACTTGACGACAGCATCAATGCCGACCTGACCGCAACGCTCGCAGACTGCGCCGACACGCATCCGGTCACCATTGATCAGCGCAACGATGATTTCCTCGCTTGGGGGGCCGAGCAGCTGCGGACGGGCGCCGACCCCCAGTTCGACCTCGCCATCTTGAATCCGCCATACCGAAAGATCCGGGTCGACAGCCCCGAGCGCGCCATTCTGGACCCCGTTGGCGTGGAGACGACCAACCTCTACACGGCGTTCGTGCTGCTCGCGCTCCGGCTGCTTGCGCCTGGTGGTCAGCTCATCGCCATTACGCCGCGCAGCTTCGCGAACGGCACATACTTCCGGAAGTTCCGACGGGAGCTACTGAGCAAGGCCGCGCTGCGCAACCTGCACGCCTTCAATAAGCGTAACGTCGTTTTCGCCGACAGCGAGGTCCTCCAGGAGAACGTGATCTTTCGCGCGGTCGTCGGGGACAAGCCGAGGACGGTACGGATCTCGACCAGCCACGGATATACCGATGAGCCAGCCTCCCACGACGTGCCGTACGAGCAGGTAGTCAGCCCGACCGATCCGCAGTCGTTCGTCCACATCACACCAGATGTCGCAGGGCTGGAACTCGCCGAACGGGTGGCGGAACTTCCCGCGTCGCTTGCGGACCTCGGGCTGAAGGTCAGTACGGGACGCGTTGTGGACTTCCGCACTAGAAAGAACCTGCGGGCCGAGCACGGTACGGGCACGGTGCCTCTACTGTATCCGGGCCACCTTAGTGCCGCGCGCATCAGCTGGCCGATGCCAGCTGGCCGCAAGCCGAACGCACTAGCCAACAACGCTGAAACCGGGCCACTGCTACTTCCGGCCGGGGTGTACGTGCTGGTGAAGCGATTCAGCGCAAAGGAGGAGCCACGCCGTGTTAGCGCGGCGCTGCTCCTGCCAGAGGACATACCGGGCGAGCGCGTAGCGATCGAGAACCACTTGAACGTCTTTCACGTCAACAACGCCGGCCTCGACCCAGTCGTCGCGGCCGGTCTGACCGCCTTCTTGAATAGTGCACCGGTCGACCAGTTCGTCCGCCTGTTCAGTGGCCACACGCAGATCAACGCAGGGGACCTACGCAGTCTGCGATACCCATCGCTAGAACAGCTGCGCCAAATCGGCGCGGTGACAGGGGAGCGCGTCAGCGTCGGTGATGTGGATGCGGCCGTACGGGTTGTGGTGCCATGCCTGTATGTATGAGTCGGGAGCCGCATGCCAATGGAAGATGAGCAGAACGCCCGTGTCCGGGAGGCGCAGACCGTGCTGAAGGAGTTGGGCTTGCCGAGGCCTCAGCAGAACGTCCGCACAGCCCTCGTGCTTCTGAGTATGCTCGACCTGGATGCCGACGAGCCATGGACGGCGGCGCGGCAGCAGACGCTCGGCATTACCGAGAGCATGAACTGGATGGCGGAGCACTACCCCGACGTGAAGAAGGGGCGCAAGGATCCGGTCCGGTATGCGCCGAACAGCCGGGAGAGCGTCCGCAAGAATAGTGTTCACCAGCTGATGGCCGCAGGGATCCTCGAGGCGAATAGTGACGCGCCAGACCGCGCTGTGAACAGTGGCGACTACTCGTACCGGCCGACGGAGATTGCGCTTGTCGCGCTGCGGGCCTTCGCGACGCCGAGGTGGCCGGTAGCGCAGGCGACCTTCATGCGGGAGCTTGGGTCGTTGCGGGAGCGCTGGGCCGCGGAGAGGGAGAGGCATCGGGTCCAATGGCGCTTCCTTAAGCATTTGATGGTGTATGATCTTCCGTGTGGCTGGTGTGACTCGTATCGTCAAGGCGGCGCGGGATCGGTTACCGGATCGGGTGGCGATCGGGGTGTTGACCAGGACGTTCCCGCCGGAGCTGGTGGACGCGGTGGTCGATGAGGCCAAGGCCCGGGAGCAGCGTAGGCGGTCGCTGCCGGCCCGGCTGAGCATGTACTTCATCCTG
>DASRIS010000011.1:0-32310 GCA_035649895.1 Micromonosporaceae bacterium
GGCCGCAACGCCGCATCGCAGGCCCGCAGCGCCTCCCGGAAGACCGGCTCCTGCCGCACCAGCTGCCGACCCATCCCCAGCCACTGCCCACCCTGCCCAGGAAAGACAAACACCACCTTGCGGCCTGCGGCGGCGGGTGGCTGGGCCGGCGGGCGCTCGTCGGCAAGGTACGACTCAAGCTGCTCGACCAGGTCCGCGCGGGTGGCCGCGGCGACGGCGAGCCGCTGGCTGTGATGGGTCCGCCGGGCGCCGGCCGTGTAGCACAGGTCCCTCAGGCGCATGTTGGGCCGCCGCATGAGCAGGTCGACCGTACGGTGCGTGAGATCCGTCAGGGCCTGCGGCGAGTGCGCCGACAGCGGCAGCAGCACCGCGCCTTCCGGCTCGTCGGCGGCGGGCTCGTCCGGCTTGCTCCACTGCGGCGGCAGCTCGACCGGCCCGACGTCCTGCGGGTACAGCGCCTGCCAGTGAACCGGCTGCCCGAGCAGGTAAAGCTTGGCGGTCGTCTCCAGCATTGTGGCGCGCTCGTCCTCGTCCCGACGGGTCGAGGGCAGGACCGCGCCGGGGCGGCCTGCCGCCTGCCGGTCGTGCTGTTCCAGGGCGCGCTCGGTCGCGGCGGTGAGTGTCGGGTGGGGGCTGATCTCGAGGAAGCAGGTCAGGCCGTCGTCGAGCAGCCGCTGCACCATCGGCGCGAACCGCACCGGCTGGCGCAGGTTGTCCACCCAGTACCCCGCGTCCATCTGCGCACCGTCGAGCACCTCACCCCGCACGGTCGAGTACACCGGCACCGTCCCCGCCCGCGGCGCCACCTCGGCCAGCGCCTCCAGCAGCTGCCCGCGCAGCTGCTCCACCTGCGGGCTGTGCGAGGCCACGTCCACCTTCACCCGACGGGCGAACACACCCCGCCCGGCCAGCTGCGCCACCACCGCGTCGACCGCCTCCGGCGTACCCGCCAGCACCGTCGTCGTCGGCCCGTTCAGCGCCGCAACCACCACCGCCTCGCCGTAGCCGGCCACCACCTCCTCGGCCTGCGCCGCCGACAGCTCCACCACGGCCATCGCACCCTGACCACCGATCTGACGCATCAGCCGGCTTCGCTCGCAGATCACCCGCGCCGCGTCGTCCAGCGAGAGCACCCCGGCCACCTGCGCCGCGGCGATCTCACCCATCGAGTGGCCCACCACCGCCGCGGGCTGCACCCCCCACGACCGCCACAACGCCGCCAGCGCCACCTCCACCGCGAACAGCACCGGCTGCACCACGTCGATCCCCTCCGGCATCGACTCGGCCTCCAGCACCTCCAGCAGCGACCACGGCACGTACGGCCGCAACGCCGCATCGCAGGCCCGCAGCGCCTCCCGGAAGACCGGCTCCTGCCGCACCAGCTGCCGACCCATCCCCAGCCACTGCCCACCCTGCCCAGGAAAGACAAACACCACCTGGGGAGGCGTCGGCGGCTGTGCGTCGACGTGCGCCGGCTGCGGAGCAACGGGCTCGGGCCGGCCCGGCGCGGCGGACAGCCAGCGCTCGAGCTGGACCACGAGCTCACCAGAGGTCCGTGCGGTCAGGGCCAGCCGGTGTGGCTGCTCCGACAGGTGCCGGGCGGCGGCGTAGCACAGGTCCGCCAGCGGGACCGGCTGCGCGGCGAGGTCCTTGACCGAGCTGGCCACCTCGCGCAGCGCGTCGGGATCCGGCGCGGACAGCGGGAGGAGCTGGGTTGGCTGGAGTCTCACCCCTTCCAGGACGACGTGGCAGTTGGTCCCGCCGAAGCCGAAGGCGCTGACCCCGGCGAGGGGCAGCTCCTCGGGGAACGGCCACGGCTGCAGCTCCTGCGGCACGTGCAGCCGGAACGCATCGAACGACACGTGGGGGTTGGGCCGGTCGAAGTGCAGGTTCGCCGGGATCGTCTGGTGCCTGACCGCCAGGACGGTCTTGATCAGCCCGGCGATCCCGGCCGCCGCCTCGAGATGGCCGATGTTGGTCTTGACCGATCCGATGCGGAGCGGGCGTTCGGCGGCCCGGTCCGCGCCGAGCACCGACCCGATCGCGTTGGCCTCGATCGGGTCGCCGAGCAGCGTTCCGGTGCCGTGCGTCTCTATGTAGTGGACCCGCTCGGGCTGCACCCTCGCGCGCCGGTAGGCGGCCCGGAGCATGGCGACCTGTGCCTGCGGGTTGGGCGCGGTCAGGCCGTTGCTGAAACCGTCGTTGTTGACCGCCGAGCCGCGGATCACACAGTAGACGGGGTCGCCGTCGGCGAGGGCGCGGGACAGCGGCTTGAGCACCACGATGCCCGCGCCTTCACCGCGGACGTAACCGTTGGCGCGCGCGTCAAAAGCCTTGGAGCGGCCGTCCGGGGCCATCGCGCCGAACTTCGACATCGCAACCGTGCTCTCCGGCGCGATGATCAGGTTGACCCCACCGGCCAGGGCCAGCGCCGCGTCGCCGGTACGCAGGCTCTGGCAGGCCAGGTGCACCGCCACCAAGGAGGACGAGCAGGCCGTGTTGACGACCACGCTCGGCCCCTGCAGGCCCAGGATGTGCGAGACGCGGGCCGAGATGATGCTGAGGTCCTGCCCCGTCGCCGTGTACTGCGAGATGCCTTCCGGGTTGTCGTCGAAAAGCTGCGCGTAGTCCTGCCACATCGCGCCGCAGAACACGCCGGTTGCGCTGTCCCGCAGCGCTTTCGGCGCGATACCGGCGTCCTCCAGCGCCTCCCAGGCAAGCTCCAGCACCAGGCGCTGCTGCGGGTCCATCTGCACCGCCTCGCGGGGTGCGATGCCGAAGAACTCGGCGTCGAACTCGTCGACCTGGTCAAGGAACCCGCCCCACCGGGTACTCATCTTTCCCGGCGCGCTCGGCGACGAGCTGTAGAAATGGTCGACGTCCCAGCGCTCGCGCGGCACCTCTGAGATCGCATCGACGCCGCTGGTCAGCAGCCGCCAGTAGGCATCGGTATTCTTAGCGCCGGGAAAACGGCATGCCATTCCGATGATGGCGATCGGCTCCGACTGGTGCGCCGCCGGTTCCGGGAGCACGGCGGGCTGGGCGCGGTCGCCCTCCGTAAGGAACCGCACCAGTGCGTCTATCGTCGGGTAGTCCCAGACCAGCGTCGCGGGGAGCGCCCGCTGCAGGAACTGGGACAGACCGGTGATCAGGCTTGCGGCCCTTACCGAGTCGAGGTCGTAGCGGCTGAACCTCTCGTGTATGTCCAGGTCAGCAGCGTCCAGACTGAGCTGGGCAGCGAGCTGCTCCCTCAGCCAGGTCTCAACTTCTGATGCAGTTATCGGCTCGTCACGCGGTGTATCCTGGTCGTTATGACACATAGATATAGTCCTCAACGATTGTTTTCTTCGTTGGGCGGGGCCGTTCTGTCATAATCGGACTGGCCACCGTCCGCCGATACTGCCGTGGCCCGGCAGGCGCGCTACAGCCAGGGATGCCATTCGCCGTGGCGGCGTTGGGTGTGGGTGTGGGTGTGCGCCGGCTGACCCGGCGGGCCCGCTATGGCCTGCCGGTCAGGACACCACGCGCGGTGTCGTCCCGAGGAGAAGCTAGCGGGCCCGGCGGCGCCCTTCGTGTCGCGCCGCACGGTGGAGACCAGAATAGTGGCGCAGGCCGGCGTGGAGACCTTGAGGCTTCCATTTATCCTCCCCTTGCCGCGGTCGCCGCATAGCCCATTCGGGCTTCGGACCGTACTACGTGCTACGGATCCCAGAAAGCACCGCGCCAGGCGCTACCGCTGCATCTTCCCTGCACATGCGTTGACCTGGCCTCCACTGAGGGCGCGCTGCACCCTCCAGGACCACCCGGATCCGACATTTGCGGTTGTCACTGATCTTTTCATCCGCCATCCGCCTCGCGCCAAGCACGAGGGCGTAGGTGGGCTTATGCCACCCACGCCACAGCAGCGGAACCCGGGCCGCACGGATGCCGCCGCGCATCGCCCGAATCTTCCGTCGATTTGAGTATACCACAGATGTATCTATGAGTATGATCGCGTTCCTCGACCCCAGGTTACTCAGCATGGCGCGAAGATGCCACTGGAGAGCCGCCCAGAGATTGCTCACACCGGGCGCGACCTGGGAGTACGTGACAAGGTGACTGCCGCTCCGTTGCATATACCATTACGGGGTACCTGTACCTCATCGCACGCCAGCTAGCACATCTGGCAACAGTCGGCATCCGATACTCGACGCGATGACGTGAGACGTACATCACATTTATATTTGTGGATCACCAGCCTGGGGCATCCCCTGGTATTTCACATAGGTAACGGCTCCAACACGGCGCAAGCCCGGTCACTAAAAGGCTATTACCGACCAGGCTTTTCGAGTAGCTGCTCGTTCCGGGCAGTCGGTACGACCAGCTTCAGCAAAGTGGGCCTGAGGCTCACTGGGCCTGCGCAGCCGCGTCGTCACACCGGCCTACCGTGTCCTTATGAAGCGAGCCCGGGTGCTGGTCTCCGGAAAGGTGCAGGGCGTCTGCTTCCGCGACGTCTGCCGGCGCATGGCAGCCGAGCATGGCGTACTTGGCTGGGTACGCAACCTGCGTGACGGACGCGTGGAGGCGGTGTTCGAGGGCTCGGACGACGCGGTCGACCGCATGGTGGCCTGGGCATATCACGGCCCCGGTACCGCCCGTGTCACAGACGTGGACGTCCAGGCCGAGACGCCGGAGGGGCTCACGCGCTTCGAAGTCAGGTAACAGTCCCGGCCCGCACCCGCGCAGCGGGCTGCGGGCCGTGCTGGTCGGCGAGCCACGGTCCAGACGGACCTCGACGAATTCATCGATAGATCGAAAACTTGCATTGTTTTAGGCTGGACAGGAACATCGTGGCATGCACCCGGCCGCCGCAGGACCAAGCTCTGGTCTTGGCTTGGAGGCAGACGCCTTCGACGAGATCGCCCGGCGGGTCCGCCGGCACGTGGTGCGGATCGCCGGTACGCCGCACGGATGCCATCTCGGCGGTGCGCTCTCCTGCGTCGAGATCCTTGTCACGCTCTACTTCGACGTACTGCGCCTGGACCCGCTCGACCCGCGCTGGCCACCGCGTGACATGTTCGTGTTCAGCAAGGGGCATGCGGCCGCCGCGCTCTACTCCGTGCTGGTCGAGCGGGGCTACCTTGCGGAGGCGTCGCTGTCCACCTACTGCGCCGCGGGTAGCACCCTGCTGGGACACCCCACCCGGCACATACCCGGTGTCGAGTTCGCCACCGGCTCGATGGGGCACGGCCTGTCGCTCGGTGTCGGCGTCGCGCTCGGGCTCAAGCGCAGAGGCAACTCGGAGAGCCGGGTGTTCGTCCTTCTCGGCGACGGGGAGCTGCAGGAAGGCTCGGTATGGGAGGCCGCCATGGCCGCCCACCACTTCGGGCTGGACAACCTGTGTGCGGTGGTCGACCGCAACCTGGGCCAGAACGACGGGGCCACCGAGAGCATCATGCGCCTAGGCGAGGTCGCCCCCCGCTGGCAGGCGTTCGGGTGGGGGGTACGCACGGTCGACGGGCATGACTTCCCCGCGCTGCGCACCGCGCTCGGCGCGGTGCCGTACGCGGCTGGGACGCCGTCGGCGGTGGTCGCCCGGACCGTCAAGGGGCGGGGAGTGGCCGGGATCGAGGGCGATCCCCGCAGCCACTACATGACGCTGTCCGCGCGCAGCGTCGAGCGGGCGCTGCGGGGCCTACGCAACACCGGGCCGGCAGGTCCCCCGTGACGGGCCGGACCGGCGAACCGGTGTCCGCGTACGACACCGGCACCATCCTCGCCGGCCTGTACGCGGCGGACGTGGCCTCGTGCCGGGAGGCGTACCGGGCCACGCTGGTCGAGCTCGCCGCCGCGGACGAACGGATCGTCTGCCTGGAGGCGGACCTGGGCGGCCAGCGCAACAGCTTCCAGGCCAGGTTCCCGGACCGGTACTACAACTTCGGTCTCGCCGAGGCGAACATGGTCTCGGCCGCGGCCGGGCTGGCGGCGACCGGGCTGGTGCCGTTCGTGCACACCATGGCCAACTTCGTCGTCGCCCGCGCATGCGAACAGATCAAGATCGATGTCGCGTACCACCAGGCCAACGTGAAGCTCGTCGCGAGCTACGGCGGCATCGCCGGCGCCGCCTTCGGCCCGACCCACCACGCAACAGAGGACCTGGCGATCCTGCGCGCGTTGCCGGGGATGGCCGTGGTCAACCCGGCGGACGCAGTCGAGACCGTCGAGGTGCTGGTCGCAGCCGCCACACAGGACGGTCCCTGGTACGTCCGGCTCGGCCGGGACCCGACGCCGGTCGTGCACCGCCAGGCGAGCGGGTTCCGCCTCGGCACGGCCGGCGTGCTGCGCGCCGGCACCGATGTCACCCTGGTCGCGAGTGGACAGTCGCCGGTGCCGATCGCGCTCGAGGCGGCGGAGCGTCTCGCTGAGGAGGGCATCGCAGCGGGCGTGCTCAACATGTCCACCCTCAAGCCGCTGGACACTGCCGCGGTCGCGGCGATGGTGCGCGCCAGCGGGGCGGCGGTGACGATCGAGGAGCACAACATCATCGGCGGGCTCGGCTCCGCCGTCGCCGAGGTGGTCGCCGAGCTCGGGTACGGCCGGCTGGTCCGGCTGGGCGTGCCGGACACGTTCGTCGACCAGGGCGGGACGTACCCGGTCCTGCTGGCCCGCTACGGCGTCTCGGTCGACGCGCTCGTCGCGGCCGTACGCCGGCTGCTGACGCACAAGCACACGACAGGAGGTATGCCATGACGGTTGCGGCACCGTGCCCGGAGTGCGATGCCCAGGTTGCGGTCGACCCCGGCGGGGTCGAGACCGGCGACATGCTGGTCTGCGACGACTGCGGCGCCGAGCTGGAGGTGCTCGACGCGGCGGAGCCCCGGCTCGGGCTCGCCCCGCCGGTCGAAGAGGACTGGGGAGAGTGAGCCGGCGATGACGGCGACCACGGCGGCGACCAGGCTCGCCCTGTTCGGCGGCGAGGCCGCCGTGCCGGTCAGCATGCGCTCGGCCGAGTGGCCGGTGATCACGCCGAAGGACATCTTCGCGGTGATGCGGGTGCTGCACAGCGGCACCATGATGAGCATCGAGCGCAACGCGCGCGACATCCCCAACCTGGAGACCGAGTACGCCCGCTACGTCGGCGTGCCGCACTGCCTGGCGCTGGCCAGCGGGACCGCGGCGCTGCACGCCTGCATGGCGGCGGCCGGGGTGGAGCCGGGTGACGAGGTGATCGTGCCGGCGCTGAGCTTCCTCGCCAGCGCCACCGCGGTCATGCACCAGCAGGGCGTACCGGTCTTCGTCGACATCGAGCCGGACACCTACAACATCGACCCGCGGCGGGTCGAGGAGAAGGTCACCGGGCGCACCCGGGCCATCCAGGTCGTGCACCTGCACGGGCTGCCGGCCGATATGGACGCGGTCGGCGAGGTGGCCCGGCGGCGGTCGGTCGCCGTGGTCGAGGACTACGCCCAGGCACACGGCGCCACCTACCGCGGGGTGCGCGCCGGCGCGATCGGCGACGCCAACGGGGCCAGCGTGATGGCCGACAAGAACCTCGCCACGTGCGGCGAGGGCGGGCTGTTCACCACGCGGTCGGACGTCATGCGGGAGCGGGTCGAGCGGCTGCTCATGTTCAGCGAGCGCGAGCTCGCCATGCTGTGGCAGGACGACGCCTCCCCCGATGGCGGCGAGGACGTGGACACCCTGGGGTTCAACTACCGGTTCAACCCGGTGCAGGCCGCGTTCGCCCGGTCCCAGCTGCGCCGCCTCGACGAGCTCAACGCGCTGCGCCAGCGCAACGCCGGGATCCTGGACGCCACGCTCGCCGGGCTGCCCGGGCTGGTCCCACCGGTCGTGCCGGCCGGCAGCACCCACGTCTACTACCTGTACCGCTTCCGGATCGACCCGGCGGCGATGGGTGTCGACGTTCCGGTCGGCCCGCTGCGCCGGGCGTTCCAGGACGCGCTGCTGGCCGAGGGCGTGGGGGCGCGCGAGTGGCAGAACACCCCGCTGCCCGGCCTGGAGCTGTTCCAGCGCCGGGAGGGCTACGGCGGTGGCTGCCCGTGGACCTGCCAGACGCCGAGCCAGGTCGAGTACCGGATCGAGGACTACCCGGTAACGCTCGACGTGCTGGAGAGCACGCTGGTGCTCGGCCGCGAGGTGCTGGTGCCACCGGACGCGGACCAGGTCCGGTGCCACGCGAAGGCCTTCGAGAAGGTGTACGAGAACCGCGCGGCGCTGGTCGACTATGCCCGGCGCATCGACGACTACCGCCCGCCGTGGGAGGGCGTGCGCCGGCTCGCGTAGCCGGGCGGACGGCTGTGCGGACGGTTGTCCGGCAACGCCCCCACCGTTGTCGACGTCCCATCGACGTGAAAGGTGCTGACGTGTCACAGCTCGCCCTGCTCGGCGGCGACCCGGCGGTTCCGAAGGAGCTGCGCGTGTTCCCGTACCCGATGGTTGAGGTCGACGACGTCTACGCGGTTCTGCGGGTGCTCAAGAACAGTGTGCTGACCGGCAACAAGCGCAAGGAGCGGGAGATCGCGCAGTTCGAGGCGGACTACGCGAAGTTCACCGGCGTACGCCACTGCGTGGCCACCCAGAGCGGCACGAGCAGCCTGCACCTGTGCATGGCCGCGGTCGGCGTGGAGCCCGGCGACGAGGTCATCCTGCCCGCGCTCAGCTTCCCGGCCAGCGCCCTGTCCATTGTGCACCAGCAGGGGATACCGGTCTTCGTCGACATCGACCCGGTGACGTTCAACATCGACCCGGCGCTCATCGAGGAGAAGATCACCCCGCGGACCCGCGCCATCCTCGTGGTGCACCTGCACGGCCTGCCCGCGGCGATGGACGAGGTCCTGCGGGTGGCGCGCAAGCACGGCCTCGCGGTGATCGAGGACTCCTCGCACGCGCACGGCTCCACCTACCAGGGCCGGCGTACCGGGTCGCTCGGTGACGTCGCCGGCGCCAGCATCATGGCCGACAAGAACTTCGTGACCTGCGGCGAAGGCGGCGCCCTCACCACCGACTCGGACGACTACCGGCGCCGGTCCGAGCGGCTGCGCATGTTCGGCGAGGTGCTGACCGACAGCGACACCCGCACCTACGCCGCGGACACCCTGGGCTGGAACTACCGGATGAACCCGTTGCAGGCCGCGTTCGCCCGCTCCCAGCTGCCCCGCCTCGACGCGCAGAACGACCTGCGGCGCCGCAACGCGGCCATCCTCTCCGAGGGCCTCGGCCAGATCCCCGCGCTGCTGCCGCCGGTCGTGCCCGCCGACCGGACCGGCAACTTCCACATGTACCGGTTCCGCGTCGACCCGGCCCGGATGGGCCTGGACGTGCCGGTCGGGCCGTTCCGGCTCGCGTTGCAGCAGGCCCTGCTCGCCGAGGGCGTGGCCGCCCGGGAGTGGCAGAACACACCGCTTCCCGGGCAGCGCGTCTTCCAGGAACGCGTCGGCTACGGCCGCGGCTGCCCGTGGACCTGCAAGGCGTCCGGGGAGGTGTCCTACCGCATCGAGGACTACCCGCAGACGCTGGCGACCATCGAGGGGTCCCTGGTCTTCGCCAGGGAGATCCGCTCCCCGGCGGACCCGCAGGTGTACCACGCGTACGTGGGTGCGTTCCAGAAGGTCTTCGACCGGGTCGACGAGCTCGTGTCGCACGCCCGGAAGCTGGACTACCGCCCGCCCTGGCAGCACCGGATCCGGCTGGCGTGACCATGGAGGTCACCATCGCGGTGAGCCGCACCGGCGCGGAGGAGCAGCGCCTGTACGACGCGGCGCGGGCGCAGGGCCTGCCGGCCCGGCTGTGCACGGTCGACGAGTGCGCCGTCCCCGGGCGGTCCTGGCCGCCGGAGACCGTGGTGCTCAACCGGGTGCTCGGGCTCACCCAGGCGCTCGCTCTCGCCCAGCTGCTGGAGGCCGACGGGGTCCGGTCGGTGAACACCGCCGCGGTGATCCAGAGCTGCGGCAGCAAGGTGGCGACCACGGCACGCCTGCGCGCGGCCGGCGTGGCGATGCCCGACACCCGGGTCGCGTTCTCCCGCCAGGCCGCCCTGGAGGCGGTCGAGGAGATCGGGTACCCCGTGGTGGTCAAGCCGGTCGTGGGCTCCTGGGGGCGGCTGCTCGCCAAGGTCAACGACCGGGACGCGGCCGAGGCCGTCCTCAGCTACCAGGAGGCGCTGCCGTCCGCCGCGTACTCGGTCTACTACCTGCAACGCTTCGTCGGCGCGGGCTGCCGCGACCTGCGCGCCCTGGTGACCGGCGACCGGGTGGTCTGCGTCGTGGAGCGGCGGGCCGAGCACTGGATCCGCAACCTCAGCCGGCACCAGCAGCCCCATCCGGTACGCCCCACCGACGAGATGCGCAAGCTCGCGCAGGCGGCCGCGGCCGCGGTGGGTGGCGGCTTGGTCGGGGTGGACCTGCTGGAGGACGCCGACGGGCGGCTGTTCGCGCTGGAGGTGAACCACCGGCCGGAGTTCCGCTGGACCCAGCAGGCGGCCGGGTCGGACATTGCCGCGGCCATCATCGACTGGGTCCGCGGGAGCACGCAATGACGTCGCTGCGGATCGACCGGGTCCGCGGGAGCGCGCCGTGACACCGCTGCGGGTCGCGGTTCTCGGCGGCTCGGGCTACATCGGCGGCGAGCTGGTGCGGCTGCTGCTCGGGCACCCGCGGGTCGAGCTGCGCCAGGTGGTCGGCCGGCGCCTCGCCGGCCAGCCGCTGGCGACCGTACACCCGAACCTGCGCGGGGTGACCTCGCTGCGGTTCAGCCGCCTCGACGCGCTCGAGGCGGCCGACGTGGTCTGCTCGGCGCTTCCGCACGGCACGCTGCACCAGCTCCACCCGGCGCTGGCGGGACTCGCCCCGCGCTGGGTCGACCTGGCCGCCGACCACCGGCTGCGGGACGAGGGGCTCCGCAAGGACGTGTACGGCCTGCCGGCGCTGGACCAGGAGTGGACCCCCGGCATCCCGGAGCGGCACGCTGCCCGGCTGCCGGCCGCGGCCCGGGTCAGCGTCCCCGGCTGCATGGCGACACCGTCGATCCTCGCGCTGGCGCCGCTGGTCGAGGCGGGGCTGGTCGAGCCGCCGGTCGTCATCGACGCGCTGACCGGCTCGTCCGGTGCCGGCACCGTGGCCGACGAGGCGTCGCACCACGCCGAGCGGGCCGGGGCGATGCGCGTCTACGCGCCGATGGGACACCGGCACTGCGCCGAGATCTGCCAGGAGCTGGCGCTGCCCGCCGACGCCGTACGGATGACCGTCACCGCTGTCGAACCCGTCCGGGGAGTGCTCGTCAAGGCGCACCTGACGCTGCGGCAGCGGGTGGACAGCCGGGACGTGCGCCGGCTCTACGCCGACGCGTACCGTGCGGCGCCGTTCGTGCGGATCGTCGCGCTCAGCCGTGGCCTGCACCGCAGCCCGGACCCGCGCTGGCTGGCCGGGTCGAACTTCTGCGACCTGGGCTTCGCCCTTGACGACTCGGGCCGGCGGCTGGTCGCCCTCGCGGCAGTCGACAACCTCGTGAAGGGCGGCGCCGGCACGGCCGTGCAGGTGCTGAACCTCATGCACGGCTGGGACGAGCGGGACGGCCTAGGCTTCCCCGGCCTGCACCCGGTCTGACCCGGCCGGCGCGGTCGCCGCACCAGCCGGCCCAGTCGCCGCACCAGCCGGCGCGGTCAGCTCCCGGCCGGACAGCGCGGCGATCACATCGACGAGGATGTCGATCGAGCGCTCAAACTCGTCGATGCGCAGGAGCTCGTACGGGGTGTGGTCGAGGCTCGAGTCCCCGGGCCCGTACGCGATGATCGGCACGCCCCAGACGGGCCCGACGATGTTCATGTCGGAGGTCCCGGTCTTCACCTTGAACGCGGGCCGGCCACCGTGCCGCCGGATCGCCCGCAGGAACGCCCGGACCAGCGGGTTGTTCTTGTCGGACAGGATCGGCAGGGCGTCGTCGACGTGCTCGATGGTGGCACCGTCCCGGATCGCCTCGGCGTGCGCCTTGAGGTCCGCCGGGTCCAGCCCGACCGGCAGCCGGGCGTGACCGACCAGCTCCACCTCGGTGCGCTCCGGGGTCGCCTTCTGCTGGATGTCCTGAAGGCTGAGGTCGAGCTGGTAGAACACCGACTTGCCCTCGTTGTAGGCGTCCCGGTAGGCGCACAGCCCGTTCCAGTAGTCCACCGCACGCTGTAGTGGCGACGGTCCCGCCGCCGCGCCGTGCTCCGGCACCGACACACCGTGGTAGCGCACGGCGAGGCGCCCCTTGTACCCCAGCGTGACCCCCTGCCAGCCGCTCGGCTCGCCGACGATCGCGTAGTCCGGCCGGTACCTGTCCACAATGTACCGCGCCCCGCGGGAGGTCAGCGTCTCCTCCTCGACCGCGCCGACCAGCACCACCCGCCGGCCCGGGACGGCGGCGAGCCGGACCAGCGCGGCGGCGCACGCCGCGAACGGCCCCTTGGCGTCGACCGCACCGCGGCCGTGCACGCTCCCGTCGACCACCGCTACCCCGCGGTCGCCCTCCACCGTGTCGATGTGGCCCAGGAAGAGCAGCGCACAGTCACCGGTCCCGATCTGCGCGCAGATGTTGCCGGCCTCGTCGATGTACGCGTCAAGACCAGCCTGGCGCAGCTGGTCCCGGGCGTACGCGGTGACCACCTGCTCGGAGCCGGACGGGCTGTAGCGCTCTACCAGACCAACCAGAAAGCTAACCGGGTCCATTGTGATCTCCTGGGAAGAGCTGGGTGCCACCACCGGACAGGGCGGCGGTCACCGGGGCAGGGGCGAGCGCGGAGGCGATCGCCACCCGGGCCACGCCGCTGGTGAGCGCGGCCGCCGCGGCGGCGAGCTTGACCCGCATCCGACCGCTGGCCATGGGCATCAGCCGCGCGTCGAGCTCGGCCAGCCGTCCGTGGCGCACCAGCGCGCCACCCGTGCCGTCGGTCAGACCTTCGACATCGCTGAGCAGCACCAGGTCGCTGGCCTTCAGCGCCGTGGCGACGGCCGCCGCGACGCGGTCACCGTCCACATTGATCACCCGGCCGTCCCAGCTCAGCGCGAGCGGGGCCAGCACCGGGACCAACCCGTGGCCGATCAGCGTACGCAGCAGGGCGGCGTCGACCTGCTCGACGTATCCCGAGTGGTTCCCGCGCAGCAGGCGGGTCTTGCCACCCTCCACGATGCGCAGCACGTCCTTGCGGGGGCCGCGCAGCAGCCCACCATCCACACCGGACAGCCCGAAGGCGCCCACGCCGTGCTGGTGGAGCTGGACCACCAGGCTCTTGTTGACCAGACCGGCGGTGGCCATCAGCAGCGTCGCTATGTCGGCCTCGCCGGTGAACCGCCCCTCGACGCCGGAGGCGGAGACGACCCGACGGGGCGCGATGCCGCGCTCCCGGCTGACCTGGTCGATAGTTGCCGAGCCGCCGTGCACCAGCACGACCGGCCGCCCCGTCCGGGCGAGACCGGCGAGGTCGGCGACGACCGCCTGGTAGCTGTCGCCCACCTTGCCGCTGACCTTCACCACGAGCGGTACGGCGGCGTCCGGGAGTGGCGCCACAGCGTCCGGAAGCGGTGCGACGGCGTCGGGCCCGGCTATACCCATCGGCGGCTCACGCGGTGTCCACAGGGGTCTGGGCGGCGGCCAGGCGGAAGGCGTACATCTCCTCGTAGAACGGCCGGTGGTAGCTGGCCACCTCCGCCAGCCAGGTGTTGTTGTCAGGGCGGACCGGGTAGGTGTGGCGGTAGTCGACGAAACCGGTGCTGGCGGTCACGTCCCGGTGCCACCGCTGGGTGAGCCGCCACTCCGGCCGGTCGCTGGGGCCCCACCGCAGCGGCTCGGGCATGAAGCCGAGGCCGACCCGGTGGCAGTACGCCTGGACCATCGCCTGCGGGTCACGCATCAGGTCGTCCGCGTCGACCACCACCGGAGGCTCACCGGTGGCCGCCATGACCGCGCGGAATATTCCATAGAGCCGGTCGAACCCCACCTCGTCCCGTTCCATCTCCGGCTTGAGGGAGTAGTACGAGGCGACCACGTCCTCGGGCCGGCGGATCAGGAACGTGTTCGTCATCCGGCGGTACAGCCGAGGGTCGGACAGCAGCGGCTCGTAGGAGTAGTCCGTCGTCTCCTTGATGAACATGCGTCGCCGGGCCGCCTTCGCCAGCAGCAGGTCGAGCAGGCCGGTCAGGGAGACCGCCCGGACACTATCCACAATGAACTCACCGCTTGCGCACAGGTAGGAGAAGGGCTCGTGCACGACCTCCAGGTCCTTGCGCTCGACCATCATCCGTTCGAACGCCGTGGAGCGGGACCGGGGCACCGCCCACAGGGTGATGACCGGGCTGGCTGTCATAGCGCCATACCCGCCGGGACCACCAGGCGTGGGTCCGCCGGCTGGGCCCAGTGATGGCCGCCCGCGGCGAACCGTCGCTGCTGCGCCGGGACGCCACCGTCCACATGGATGCCGGTGACGAGCACGGTTCCGCGGTGCACAGCGAGGGTCACCGTCGCCGAGGCCCGTTCCACGAGCACGTCCAGCGCCGCCCGGGCAGCCTCGGCGGCGGGGTCCAGGTAGCGGGCCTCATACACCGCCTCGCCCAGCTCCACGCTGAGCCGGTCGAACATCTGGCGGGCGCGCCGGTCAAGGTGCACCTCCAGCACCCGGTCACGGGCCCGGTCGAGCACCTCGAGCGCGGGTGCCTCGTACACCCCGCGGCACTGCGTGCCGATGATCCGGCTCTCCAGCACGTCGCGCAGCCACACGCCGTTGCGCGCGCCCACCGTATGGGCACGCCCGAGCCAGGCGAGCGGCTCCGGACCGCTGCCCTCGACATCGACAACCCCGCCCCGCTCGAACCGTACGGTCACCGTCTCCGGCCGGTCGGGAGCGTCGGCCGGCCACACGCTCCAGCGCGGCGACACGATGGTCACCGGCGTACGCAGGTCCTCCAGGGCCGTCTGCTCGTGCGAGGCGCCGGCCAGGTTGGCGTCGGTGGAGCGGTCCGCGTCGCTGCCCTCGTCCAGCGCGAGCCCGGCGACCGCGGCGAGCATCGCGGCCCTGTCGGGGAACCGGGCCAGTGCGGCCGGGTCGGTCCACGGTGCATAGACGCCCATGCCGGGGGCGAACGCCTGGGCGTAGCGCGCGAAGCGGCGCTGGTCGTTGCCCCCGCCCACGCACCCGTGGACGATGACGGCGCAGCCGTCGGCGTGCATGACCGGGGTGAGGTCCCGGACCAGCACAAGCCGCGAACCGCTGGTGGTGTTCCAGTAGCCCCCGTCGTGCCGGGCGCGGTAGCGCAGCAGGTCGGCCGCTAGCGCCGCCATGGGCGCCTTCATGTCGACGACGGAGGCGGACATGCCACGCTGCCGCAACGAGCGCGCGAGGGCGGCGAGCTCCGCAGCAGGCGACTGGCCCAGGTCGGCGATGTAGTGGTGCGCGGAGACGCCCTGTTCCTGTAGCCAGACGGCGGCGGCCAGAGCGGAGAGACCGCCCGACTGGAAGACACCCACCTTCACCCCGGCCAGGTCGGCGATGAGCACGGCTCTCCCCTCCCTCTCGGAACAGATCTATTAATATCGCTGAAAGCATACAATGCATCCACTGTCACACGTGAATGTCCACTCACGTCCGGCTCGAGCCGCGATCGATATGCTGTCGTGGTCGTCGCCCGTGGACTGTCGCGTCCGTTAGGTGGTAAGCCGTGAGCTGGGCATTCATTGATCCAGGCTTGTTTGCACTGTTCCTGGTCGCCGCCGTGATTATCTACATCACACCAGGTCCGGACATGCTCTACGTGCTCGCGCACGCGCTGAGCATGGGCACCTGGGCCGGCATCGTCGCCTCGCTCGGCATGGGGATAGGCATGGCGGTGCACACGACCGCCGCCACCCTGGGACTCGCCACGCTGCTGCAGGCCACGCCGGTGGTGTACCAGGTGATCCGCTACGCCGGTGCGGCGTACCTGGCCTATCTCGGCATCCGGACCTGGCTGAGCAGCGCGGCGGCGGCCGGCGAGATCGCCGAGGGGGTCAGCGTCCCACTGCGGACCGTGCTGTGGCGGGCAGCCATCACCAACCTGCTCAACCCGAAGATCATCCTGTTCTACGTGGCGTTCCTGCCGCAGTTCGTGAACACCAGTCTCGGGCGTACCACCCTTCAGTTCCTCGTGCTGGGCGTGATCTTCGTCATCATGGGTCTCATCGCCGACTTCGCCGTCGCCCTGCTCGGCGGCCGGGTCGGCGAGTGGCTGCTCTGGCGCAAGAACGCCCGCGTGATGGTCAACCGGGCGGCGGCTGTCGTGTTCGTCGGCCTGGCGGTCCGCCTGGTGGTGGCCTGAGCACCAGCGCCTCGCACACCCCCGAGGCACGCCGGCCGGAGGAGCCGGCCGCCCCGGTCAGCGCGTGCCGAGGGCCGCCGGCGAGCGCGGTGAGGACGAGGAAACGCCGGCTCGGTCACTCCCTCCATCGGGCAAGATCTCCAGGCGTCGAGGCCCCCAGGCATCTAGACGGAGTCAGAGAAACGGAGCCGGGCGTTAAGAACCCGTCAAGATCAGCGGACCTGTCCCTGGGAGACCGTTGACTGTCCGGTGTGTTGAGAGGGCCGAAGCGGCTGTTGGTGGGTCGCCCGCTGCGCAGTGACCGGCTCGGCGAGACCCTGCTGTCCAAGCGGCTGGCGCTGCCGATCTTCGCCAGCGACCCGCTGTCCTCGGTGGCGTACGCGACCCAGGAGATCCTGCTCGTGCTCTCCCTGGGCGGCCTGGCGTACCTGTACCTGGCGCCGTGGATCGCCGTGGCGGTCGTGGTGCTGCTGGCCGTGGTGGTGGTCTCCTACCGGCAGGTCGTGCGCGCCTACCCGTCCGGCGGCGGCTCCTACGAGGTGGCGACGAGAAACCTGGGCCGCTCCGCCGGGCTGGTGGTCGCCGCCGCGCTGCTGGTCGACTACGTCATGACGGTGGCGGTCTCGGTCGCCGCCGGCGTCGACAACATCATCTCCGCGCTGCCGGCGCTGAACCCGCACCGGGTCGGCATCAACATCGGGTTCGTCGTCTTCCTGATGGCCATGAACCTACGCGGCGTGCGGGAGTCGGGAAGGACGTTCGCCATCCCGACGTACCTGTTCGTCGCCGGTGCCATCGTGATGGTCGCGGTGGGCCTGGGCCGTGCCGTGGCGGGCCAGGCACCGGTGGCCGAGAGCGCCAGCTGGCAGGTCCGCCCGGAGCAGGTGGGGCTGACCGGGCTCGCGGTGGCGTTGCTCACCCTGCGGGCGTTCGCATCGGGCTGCACCGCCCTGACCGGTGTGGAGGCGATCTCCAACGGCGTACCCGCATTCAAACCGCCCAAGAGCGGGAACGCCGCCCGCACCCTGGCCACTATGGGCGCCATCGCGATCACCATGTTCGCGAACACCGCGCTGCGCCGTACCGCATCGACGGTCACCGGTGAGGCGCCGGTAGTGACCACCGACGCGTTCACCGTCGACCTGACCAACCGGCGCGTCACCACGCCCGGCGGCCAGGTGCGGCTCACCCCTACCGAGTGGCACCTGCTGGAGGTGCTCGCCCGCCACCCCGGCCGGCTCGTCACCCACCAGCAGCTGCTGCACGAGGTGTGGGGGCCGCAGTACACCACCGAGACCAACTACCTGCGCGTGCACATTGCAAACCTGCGTCGCAAGCTCGAACCCGACCCCGCCCGACCCCGCTATGTGCTCACCGACCCCGGCATCGGCTACCGCTTTGTGGCCAGCCCCGAACAGCGCCGCCGCCAACCCAGCGCGTGGGGTCAGCCTCCGACGTGGATGCCTGGGCGGCGGGCGGGATCCGGTTCGCTCTTGCGGAGGACCTCCCGGACGACGGGGGCGGTGTCGCCGCGGCCGAGGAGCAGGTAGCGGAACAGGTGCATGAGCGGGGGGCCCTCGGCCCATTCGAAGTAGCAGTGCGGTCGTACGCCGGTGCCGTCGCGGAGCGCGAGCAGGATCGCGGCGATGGCGTTGGGCACCGCGGGGCTGTCGGCCCGCAGGACGCGGTGGCCGTCGACCTCGACGCCGCGGACGGTGAGCACGTTGCTGAATGCCGACGGGTCGATGACGTCGACCTCCAGGAACAGCACGTCGGCAGGGTCGGGAACCGGGTTCATGCCGCGCTGTTCGCGCTCCTTGGCGGCGTACTCTGCGGCGTCACCGCTCTGGCGTTGGTTGGCGACGATGTTGAGGGCGTTGTCGTAGGCGATGGAGTCGGTGATGAACCGGCGGGCGACGGGGTCGAGCTCGATCCGGTCGGCGCGCAGCTCGGTGGTGCGGGACACCCGGGAGATGAGGGAGACCACGATGATGCCGGCGATGAACATTGCGGAGATGGTGATGCCGTCGGGCTTCTCCCTGATGTTCTCGGCCAGTGCGTAGAGCAGGACCAGCGTGAGCAGCGTGAAGCCCGCGGTCGCGGGGCGCTGCCGGCGGCGGGCGGCGGAGATGGTGACCGCGACGGCGCCGGAGACCATCATCGCCAGGATGCCGGTCGCGTACGCACCGGCCTGGGCGTTGACGTCGGCGCCGAACGCGATGGTGATGCCGATGCAGATGAGCGTGTACACGATGACGACCGGGCGGACCGCGCGACCCCACTCCGGGGCCATGCCGTAGGAGGGCAGGTACCGGGGCACGATGTTGACCAGGCCGGCCATCGCCGAGGCACCGGCGAACCACAGGATCAGGATCGTGCTGACGTCGTAGACGGTGCCGAACGCCTCACCGAGCCGCTCGTGTGCGAGGTATGCCAGCGCGCGGCCGTTGGCCTCGCCGCCGGGTCCGAACTCCTCGGCGGGGATCAGGACGGTCGTGACAAAGCTAGTCGCGACCAGATACACCGACATGATCACCGCGGCGGCGGTGAGCAGCTTGCGGGTGTTGCGGATCCGCGACCGCAGGCGCTGCTCGGCATCGGTGCCCTCGGCGGCGACCAGCGGCATCATGCTCACCCCGGTCTCGAACCCGGACAGGCCCAGCACCAGCAGCGGGAACGCCAGCACGGCAGGGCCGATGACCCCGCCCAGCCCACCCCGACCCTCGGTGAGGGCGTCCGTCCAGGCAGACAACGCGCCCGGCGTGGTGAGCACCCCATCCAGCCCGACCGCCACGACCACCGCGTTGAGGCCGAGAAAGACCGCGACGAGCGGGACCGCGACGCCGACCGCCTCGCTGAAGCCGAGCAGGAACACCCCGCCCAGGATGAGCAGCAGCACGACCGTGACGGCTACGGCGTGGCCGTGCAGGAAGCCGGGCAGGTACGGGTTCTCCAGGGTATGCACCGAAGCGTCCGCGGCGGACAGCGTGATGGTGATGATCCAGGAGGTGGCGACGAAGCCGAGCAGGACCAGAACGAACAGCTTGCCGCGCCAGAACGGCAGCAGGCCCTCCAGCATCGCCACCGAACCTTGCCCCTGTGGGCTCTCCTGGGCGACGCGGCGGTACATGGGCAGCATCCCGAGCAGCGTCAGCGCGACGATGAGCAGCGTCGCCAGCGGCGACAGCGCCCCAGCGGCGACCGCGGCGATGCCGGGCAGGTAGGCCAGGGTGGAGAAGTAGTCCACGCCGGTCAGGCACATGACCTTCCACCACGCGTGCGGCTTGGCATGCGCCTCGTCGGCCTCCGGGCCGACCACCGGGTGCACCCGGTGCTCCAGCAGCCACCGCGCGATCCCGCTGGCCGGGCCCGCCGGGCGGACCGGACTGTCCATCACCGCCGGTATGGCAAGCTCATCCGTGCTACCCATGTGCCTCTTCCTCGGTAATCCTCGGTGTCCGGACTGAGGGGCGGCGCGTGGCCCCATCACTGCCGCCGGCGAACCGGCCACGCAGGGAGCGACTTCGTAACTGTACGACTCGAAGATCGTCACCACGCCACGAAACAGAAGCCCGGTTCCTGCGTGTTGCGTCGGCGGAGCACGACTGGGCGGACATCTGTACCTCCTCGGTTCGGAGCGTGTGATGCTCGGGGCTGGCTTGGCGTTGGTGGCCGTCGTCATCCTGATCGCGGTAGGCCTGCTTTGTTCTGGTGGTGGGCCGATCGGTGCACCGGATCGGGCCCACCGAGGTGGGGTGTGGTCACCAAGCGGATGGGCCGGCGCCGGCAGCTGTGCGACCGCCCGCTGCACGCCGCCGAGGTCGCCCGGATCGTCGTACGCACACCGGCGGCCACGGTCCAGCCATTGACCCATCATCGGCCGAGAACCGGCCTGGAGGGCAAGTTCAGCCTCGAGTACGCCCTCGCCGCGGCGCTGCTGGACGACTACCCGGGCCTTTCCGGCTTCACCGACGAGGCGGCCGGCAGGGCCGCAGCACGCGAGCTCGTCGAACGTGTCGAGACCCACCTCACCCCCGATGGCAGCGGCCTGCTCGCCGGTGAGCTGGAGCTGGAGCTGGTCCTGACCGACGGCACGGTGCGGCGGGCCGCAGTGGCGCTGCCGCCCGGCGCCCCGGACCGGCCACCCATCGCAGACCAGCTCCACCGCAAGACCAAGGACTGCGCCGGTGACCGCCATCCCCAGCTGGCCGCCTTGACCTGGCCCGAGGCTCCTGGACTGCACCACGAGGCACTCCAAGGCCAGCACCGCCCGGGAGGAACCGGGAAGAACCAGAAAACACGCAGCCATTGGTGAAGCAGTCTTCACTCCCGGCAACCGAAAGGCGATACCGGACTCCCGGCGAGGAGCGCAGAGACCAGTTTGCAGACCGGAGCAGTGCCTGAAACAACGGCAGGACCAGCCGCTTCCCGGCTCGCTAGGCGCCTTAAACTTTCATTGATTTCTATGACCAACTAAACTAAGGCGATGACGACCGCGATCTCCATCTCGGGACTGGTCAAGTCGTACGGCGCCACCCGGGCGCTCGACGGGCTCGACCTGACCGTCGACACCGGTGAGGTGCACGGCTTCCTTGGCCCCAACGGCGCCGGTAAGACCACGACGATCCGGGTGCTGATGGGCCTGCTCAAGGCCGACGCCGGCCAGGTGGAGCTGCTCGGCGGTGACCCGTGGCGGGACGCGGTGGCCCTACACCGGCGCCTGGCATACGTGCCGGGCGACGTCACCCTGTGGCCCACGCTCTCCGGCGGGGAGGTGATCGACCTGCTCGGCCGGCTGCGCAACGGCATCGACCCGAAACGCCGCGCCGAGCTGGTGGACCGGTTCAAGCTGGACCCGCGCAAGAAGGGCAGGGCCTACTCCAAAGGGAACCGGCAGAAGGTCGCGCTGGTCGCCGCGTTCGCCTCCGATGTGGAGCTGCTCATCATGGACGAGCCCACCTCGGGTCTCGACCCGTTGATGGAGGCGGAGTTCCGCGAGTGCGTCGACGAGGAGCGTCGCCGTGGCCGGACCATCCTGCTGTCCAGCCACATCCTGTCCGAAGTGGAGCAGACCTGCGACCGGGTGACCATCATCCGCGACGGGCGCACCGTCGAGACGGGCAGCCTGGCCGAGCTGCGCCACCTGACCCGGACCTCGGTCCAGGCCGAGGTGGAGCAGCCCCCTGCCGGCCTGGGCCGGATCGACGGCGTGCACAACGTCCGGGTCAACGGCGGGCGGGTCGACTTCGAGGTCGACACCGAGCAGGTCGGACCGGCGGTACGCTACCTCACCTCGCTCGGGCTACGCAGCCTGACCAGCCAGCCGCCCACGCTGGAGGAGCTGTTCATGCGCCACTACGAAGGCTCCGGACAGGCCCCTGCGGCCGCCGGCGCGGAGGCCGGCCGGTGAAGGAGACAACGGGTACGGGCACCCTGCTGCGACTGGCCCTGCGGCTGGACCGGATCCGGGCCACGGTCTGGGTCCTGGCCCTGTCCATCTTCACGGTCGCCTCCTCCGCCAGCAACTTCGACGTGTACGGCACCCCGCAGCAGCGTGCCGAGCTGGCCGCCAGCGTGGAGACCAGCCCCGCGCTGCTCGCCCTCGGCGGCCGGGCCTTCGACCTGACCACCGTGGGCGGCGTCACCGCATACCAGATGGTCGCCTTTACAACGACTCTCATCGGGCTGATGAGCATCCTGCTGGTGGTCCGGCACACCCGGGCCGAGGAGGAGAGCGGCCGGGTCGAGCTCGTCGGCTCCGCCGTGGTGGGCCGCCACGCCTGGCTGGCCAGCAGCCTGCTGCTGGCGGTCGGGGTCAACCTGGCCATCGCCCTGCTGGTCGCGCTGGGGCTCATCGGCATCGGGCTGCCCGTCACCGGCTCGTTGGCGTTCGCCGCCGGCTGTGCCGCCTGCGGCATCATCTTCGCCCTCATCGCCGGCGTCGCGGCGCAGCTGACGGAGAGCGCGCGCGCCGCCACCGGGATCGCCTCGGCCGTGCTCGGCCTGTCCTACCTGCTCCGCGCCGCCGGGGACGCGGCGACCGCCACCGCTGACAACGCGCTGTCCGTGCTGACCTGGCTCTCCCCGATCGGGTGGGCGGAGCTGCTCCGGCCGTACACCGACGAGAGCTGGTGGGTCCTGCTGCTCTTCGCCGCTGCCGGCGTCGCGCTGTACGCCGTGATGAGCGTCCTCGCCGCCCGCCGGGACATCGGCGCGGGTGTCCTGCCGCCCCGCCTCGGCGCGCCCGCCGCCTCGCCCGCGTTGCGCAGCTCGACGGCCCTGGCCTGGCGCCTGCAGCGGGGCACGCTGATCGGCTGGGCGCTCGGGTTCATCGTGGTCGGGGCCGCCTTCGGTGGGGTGGCCCAGGGCATGGTCACCGTCGCCGGGCAGAACCCCGACGTCGCCGACCTGATCCGTGACTTCGGCGGCGCCGGGTCCAACGTCGACAACTTCATCGCGGCCATAGCGTCCCTCATGGGGATCGTCATCGGCGCGTACGCGGTGCAGGCGACCCTGCGGCTGCGGGGCGAGGAGGCCGAGCACAGGCTGGACATGCTGCTGTCCACCGCGGTCGAGCGCCTGCGGTGGGTCGGCGGTCACGTGACCGTGGCCGTCCTCGGCACCGCGGTCGTCCTCACCGCCGCCGGCCTGGCCGCGGGTCTCGCCCACGGGCTGCGCAGCGGTGACGTCGGTGGCGAGGTGCCCCGGGTGCTCGGCGCCACCCTGGCCCAGGCACCCGCCGTGTGGGTGCTGGTCGGCGTGTGCGTGCTGCTGTTCGGGCTCGCCCCCCGCTACTCCATCGTCGGCTGGGGCGTGCTCTTTGTCGTGCTGGTCATCGGCCAGTTCGGTAAGATCCTCCAGCTCGACCAGTGGGTGCTGAACCTCTCCCCGTTCACCCACGTGCCCGACCTGCCGGCGGCCGACTTCACGGCGACCCCGCTGCTGGTGCTGGTGCTGGTGGGAGCGGCGCTGACCGCGGTCGGGATGGCCGGCGTGCACCGCCGGGACATCGCCTGAGCCGCTCATAGACCGGCTGGGCCGGCCCCGTTCGCCAGCCCGGCCTGGCGCAGCTGCGCGGCGATGAACCCGCTGACCCGCCGGTCGTGCTCTGTCTCGGCCGGCAGGGCCTCATACAGTGCCTTCGCCCGGACGGCGAGGGGACCCGCCATGGTGCGGTCGGTGATCACGTATGCCCGGTTGGCCTTGATCCCGTCGACCACCATGGACCCGACCGTGTCCGGCGGCAGGCCCAGATACCGCAGGGAGCTCGCCTGTTCGGCCCAGCGGCGCTCCTCCTCGGCCAGCTGCTGCGGGGTGCATGCCGCGGGGACGGCCAGAGCCGCGCGGGCCGCCCGCACGGTGGCGACCATGTTCGAGGCCACCGGGCCGGGGCAGAGCACGGTGACGCCGATCCGGTGCCCCTCGCGGGCCAGCTGCTTGCCCAGCCCTTCGGACAGGGCGATCACGGCCGCCTTCGACGCGTCGTACAGGTATCCGGTAGCTCCCCCCATCGGGGCGAGCCCCGCGGCTGACGCGGTGTTCACGACGTGTCCGGGCTCTCCGCGCGCCATCATCCGCGGCAGGAAGGTCTGCAGGCCGTTGACCACCCCGCCCAGGTTCGTGCCGAGGACGAGGTCCCACAGCTCGTAGCTCATCTCGGCGACCTCGGTGCTGCCGCCGACGCCGGCGTTGTTGCAGAGGACCGAGACCGGCCCGAGGCGCTCCTCGGTCTCGTCGGTGACCCGGGCGTAGGCCGCCCGGTCCCGCACGTCGAGCGGGAACGTCCCCACCTCGGCCACTGTGGACAGCTCGGCCCGGGCGTCCGCCAGCGCGGCGGTGTCGATGTCCGCAAGGGCGAGCCGCATGCCCTCCCGGGCGAGGGCCCGGGCGATGCCCAGGCCGATGCCTTGGGCGCCGCCGGTGATGAAGGCGGTACGTCCAGCGAGCTCGAGCACGTTACACCCCGTTCCTCGTTCCACCGCAAGACCGGCCCGGGTACGGGGCTCAGCGGCCGAACCGCTCAACCAGCCAGTCCTCAACGGCCCGGGCGGTCGCGCCCGCCAGCCGGCCCTCCATCATCGTGAAGTGGTCGCCCGGTACGTCGACGACGGTGTGCGGGAGATGCCAGTCCGCCTGCCGGTCCGCACCCGTCGGGGTTCCGTCCAAGCCCGCCGCCGTGTCCGAGCCCGCCGCCGTATCCAGGCCCGCCGCGGGGCCGCCCAGCGGGTCGGCGGCCCGCACCAGCAGGGTCGGCGCCAGGACGTACGGGGGTGCGAAGTCCAAGGCCAGGTAGCGGGCGCGCGCCGTGACCCAGGCGTCACCCCACTGCTCCCCCATCCGGTCCTGCTGACCGCTGCGCTCCAGCAGCCCGCGGGCGATCCGCCAGGACCACGCGTCGAAGGCCGCGCCGGCACGCGAGTCCCACCAGTGGGTGTCGATCAGGACGAGCGCCGCCGGACCGTGCCCGAGGCTCTCCAGCTCGCTGGCGACGGCGCTGGCGACGTACCCACCGGTGGAGTAGCCGACCAGGACGAACGGTTCCGTCCCGACGCTCTGCCGGATCGCCTCGGTCTGCACCTGCGTCAGGGCGCTGGCGCTGGCGGGCAGCGGCTCACCGGTCATGAAGCCGGGCAGCCCGAGCACCGACACCGACCGGTGCTCGCCCAGTGCCGAGGCGAACGCCGAGTACTGGTAGACGCTGGGCTTCCAGGCGAAGGTGGGCAGACAGACCAGGGCGGGCGGGGCCGAGCCTCTGGATAGGCGGACCAGCTGCGGCAGCTTCGTCAGGTCCGCCGGGGAGGAGAAGCTCGGCCGGAGCTCCGCCGCCCGCTGAAGCACCTCCCCTATCTCGAGGAACTTTCCCATCCGGCACGCCTGGAGGAACAGTCCGCTGAGCGTCTCCGCTGCGGGGACCTCCGGCTCGGCCGCGGCCGGGGTAGCGGCGGTAGCCGGGCCGGCCGGGCCCGTCGCGGGCCCCAGGCGGCCAAGCTCCCGTCCGAGGTGCTGGGCGAGCGTGGCCGGGGTCGGGTGGTCGAAGATGAGGGTGGCGGGTAGCCGCAGACCGGTGGCGGTGCCCAGCCGGTTGCGTAGCTCCACCGCTGTCAGCGAGTCGAAGCCGAGCGCCAGGAACTCCCGCCCGGTGTCGACGCTGCCGGCGTTGGGGTGGCCGAGGACGGTGGCGGCGTGTTCGCGGACCAGGTCGAGCAGGTGGCGGTCGCGGTCGGCGTTGTTGAGTACGGCCAGCCGGGTGGCCAGGTCGGTGCCGTTTCCTGCGGTGCCGGTGGCGGCGCTGGCCCGGCGGGTGCCGGGCTTGACCAGCGCCCGCAGCAGTGCGGGCACGGTCTGGGTGTCGCTGTGCCGGCGTAGCCTGGCCAGGTCCAGGCGGGTGGTGACCAGCAGCGCCTCGTCCAGGCCGGTCGCGGCGTCGAACAGCGCCAGCCCGTCCTCGTCGGAGAGCGGCCGCACGCCACCATGGGCCATCCGGGTCTGCTCCTGGCGGCCAAGACCGCTGGTCAACCCGCTGGTACGGGCCCAGTAGCCCCAGGCCAGCGACACCGCGGGAAGACCCCGCGCGCGGCGGTGCTGGGCCAGCGCGTCCAGGAACACGTTCGCCGCGGCGTAGCTACCCTGCCCGGGCGCGCCGAGGACCCCCGCGCCCGAGGAGTACAGCACGAACATCGCCAGGTCCAGCCCCTGGGTCAGCTCATGCAGGTGCACCGCGGCGTCGACCTTCGAGCGCAGCACCCGATGCACCTGCCCGGCGGTCAACGACTCGACCAGCCCGTCGTCCAGCACGCCAGCGGCGTGCACCACCCCGGTCAGCGGATGCCCAGCCGGCACCGCCGCCAGCAGCGCAGCGACCTGCCCCCGCTCAGCCACATCACACGCATGCACCGCCACCGACGCCCCCGCCTCACGCAGCTCGTCGAGCAGCCCGGCGGCACCCGGCGCCGCCGGGCCCTGCCGGCTGGCCAACAGCAGATGCCGCACGCCATGCGCCCGTACCAGATGCCGCGCCAGCAGCCCGCCCAGGGTCCCGGTGCCACCGGTAACCAGCACCGTGCCACCCGGGTCCAACCGGGGCGGCATGGTCAGCGCCACCTTGCCCACATGCCGGGCCTGGCTCATAAACCGCAACGCCGCACCCGCGCGCCGCACATCCCACGTCCGCACCGGCAGCGACCGCAGCACACCAGCCTCCAGCAGCCCCACCACGGCGCGCAGGATCTCCCCGACCCGCTCCACACGGGCCTGGCCCATGTCATAGACCTGGTACGCCACGCCCGGATACGCCCGGGCAACCTCGTCCGGGTCACGCACGTCGGTGCGGCCCAGCTCCACGAACCGCCCACCTTCGGACAGCAGCCCCAACGACGCGTCGACGAGCTCCCCCGCCAGGCTGTTGAGCACCACGTCCACCCCACCACCACCGGTGGCCGCCAGCACCCGCCCGGCGAACTCCAACGACCGCGACGAGCCCACCCGCTGCGCCGCCACCCCAAGCCCCCGCAGCACACCCCACTTGCCCGGGCTCGCCGTGGCGTACACCTGCGCCCCCAGATGCCCGGCCAGCTGGACCGCCGCCATCCCCACCCCACCAGCCCCGGCATGCACCAGCACCCGCTCCCCCACCCGCACCCCAGCCAGGTCCACCAACCCGTAGTAAGCAGTCACAAACGCCACCGGCACCGCCGCCGCCTGCACAAACGACCACCCCACCGGCACCGGCACAAGCACCCGCGCGTCCGCCACCACCACCGGCCCGAACGCGTTCGGCACCAACCCCATCACCCGGTCACCCACCGCCAGACCGCTAACCCCCTCCCCAACCTCCACCACGACCCCAGCGGCCTCACTACCCAGCACCGGCTCCCCCGGGTACATACCCAGACCGACCAGCACATCACGGAAGTTCAACCCAGCCGCACGTACCTGCACACGCACCTGACCCACCCCCAACGGCCCCAACACATCAGACGCACCCACCAGCACCAGGCCCTCCAACGTGCCAGCCTGGCCAACGCCCAGCCGCCACGCCTGGGCACCGGCGGGCGCCGTGAGGGCATCTCCGCCACCCGCCGGCACCAGGCGGGGGACCAGGCTCTGCTCGCCGCGTACCGCGACCTGCGGCTCCGCCGCCCCGACCGCGGTCCCTACCAGAGCGGTCAGGTCCACCCGTACCTCGCCGGACACAGGGTCGAGGTCAAGCAGCAGGAACCGCTCCGGATGCTCCGACTGCGCCGCCCGCACCAGCCCCCACAGTGGAGCGCGCACCAGGTCCAGCACGTCCTCGCCGGTACCCGTGGCGACCGCGCCACGCGTCACCACCACCAGCCGCGAGCCGGACAGCCGCTCATCCGCCAACCACGCCTTCAGCACACCCAGGGCCCGGGCCACCTCCACATGGGTGTCCGCCGCCGACAGCACATCACCGGCGGCCGCTCCACCGAACGACGCCAGCACCACCCGGGGAGCTGGTACGCCGGCATCAAGGACCACCCGCAACGACGCCACGTCCGGATAGGCGTCCACCGGACACCCCGCGCCCTGCACCACGACACCAACGCCGAACACGTCGTCGCCGAGCACCGCCCAGACCGCGGGGCCGACCGTAGGCGCATCCACGGCCAGCGGATGCCAGTCGATGCGGAGGAGCGAGTCCGCGGGTACGGCCTGCCGCGTGGGGAGCTGGTCCGGGGAGACCTCCCGGAGGGTGAGGGACCCGACCGTGGCGACGGGTGCGCCAGCGGCGTCCGCGATGGCGATCGATGCGCTGTCCGGCCCGACCGGCGTCACGCGTACCCGGAGACGGTCGGCGCCCGCGGCGACGAGGCTCACGCCAGACCACGTGAACGGCATCATGAGCCGGCTGGCCCGGTGGCCCAAGGGCCCGAACCCGTTGACGTGCAGGGCGGCGTCGAGCAGGGCGGGGTGGATGCCGTACCGGCGGGCCTCCGCACGCACCGGCTCGGGCAGGCTCACCTCGGCGAAGACCTCCGCACCGCGGCGCCAGGCCGCGGTCAGGCCCTGGAACGCCGGCCCGTATCCGTACCCGTTGGCGGCTACGCCCGGATAGAAGCCGGACACGTCGACGGCCTCGGCGCCGGGCGGTGGCCAGGTGGCCAGGTCTGGCATGCCGGTCCCGGTCCCGGGCGGGCTGGGGCTGAGGACCCCTTCGGCGTGGCAGGTCCACGGCTGGTCATTGGGCGCGTCCTGCGGTCTGGAGTAGACGCCCACGCCCCGTTCTCCATCGGGGTCGGGCGCGGCCACCACCACCTGGAGCTGGACCCCGCCCTGCTCGGGGAGGGTGAGCGGGGCCCGCAGCGTCAGCTCCCGCAGGTGCGGGCAGCCGACCTCGTCCCCGCCCCGAACCGCCAGCTCGACGAACGCGGTCCCCGGCACCAGCGCCACACCGGCCACCACGTGGTCGGCCAGCCACGGGTGCGACCGCAGCGACAACCGGCCCGTCAACAACAACCCGTCACCGGCGGCGAGGCTCACCGCCGCGCCCAGCACCGGATGCCCCGTCGCGGCCTGTCCCAGCCCGGACGGGTCGCCGGCACCCGATGGTGCCGTCAGCCAGAACCGCCGCCGCTGGAACGCGTACGCCGGCAGGTCCACCCGCGGCACGCTGCGCCCGGCGAACACCGCACGCCAGTCGACCGGCACCCCGGACACCCACAGCTGCGCCGCACCAGCCAGCAGCCGCCCCGGCCCGCCGTCATCCCGGCGCAACGACCCGACCACCGCGCCGGTGACCCCAAGCTCGTCCAGGGTGTCCTGCACATGGGCGGTCAGCACCGGGTGCCCGGACACCTCGACGAAGCCGGTGTACCCCAGCTGCGTCACCGTGGTGCGTACCGCCTCGTCGAACCGGACCGTGCGGCGCAGGTTCTCGAACCAGTACCGGCCCGACATCGTCGCCGGGTCCACGACCTGACCGGTCACCGTCGACACCACCGGCACCCGGCCCGTGACCGGCGTCACCCGCGCCAGGTCCGCCACGATCTGCTCGCGTACCCCGTCCGCCTGTGCCGAGTGCGAGGCGTAACCCACCGGCAGCCACTGCGCCCGCACGCCCTGCCCCTCCGCATGCGCGACCAGCGCCGCCAACCACCCCGGGTCGCCGGAGACCACCGTGGCCCGCGGCCCGTTCACCGCGGCCACCCCACCCGAGCCCGGCAGCCCGTGCAACCATCCGGTCACCTGTGCGGCGGGCGCCGCAACCGAGACCATGCCGCCCTTGCCCATCAGGTCCACCAACCGCCGCGACCGCAGCGCCACCACCCGCGCCCCGTCGGCCACCGACAGCACGCCGGCCACCACCGCCGCCGCGACCTCACCCTGCGAGTGCCCCATCACCGCCGCCGGCACCACCCCCAGCGCCTCCCACACCGCCGCCAGCCCCACCATCACCGCCCACAACACCGGCTGCACCACGTCCACCCGCCCCGACCACGCCTCGTCGTCGCTGGCGAGCACCTCGGTCAGGGACCAGCCGACCAACGGCGCCAGCGCCGCCTCGCACTCAGCCAGCCGCGCGGCGAACACCGGGCAGCAGCCCAGCAGCTCGCGTCCCACCCCGACCCACTGCCACCCCTGACCCGCGAACACGAAGACCACACCAGCGGCAGAGCCCGACACCACACCAGACACCGCGTTACCCGCCAACGCCCCGCCTTCGGCCACAGACCGCAGGCCCGACGCCAGCTCCGCCCGGTCCGCCCCCCACACCACCGCCCGATGCGGCAGCACCGCCCGACCCGACGCCAGACCCCACCCCACCCCCGCCATATCCACATCGGCATCCCGGGCTACCGCCACCAA
Organism: Micromonosporaceae bacterium; assembly: GCA_035649895.1. Lineage (GTDB taxonomy): Bacteria > Actinomycetota > Actinomycetes > Mycobacteriales > Micromonosporaceae > DASSUC01. The sequence continues at coordinate 30,147 of DASRIS010000011.1, forward strand.
CCGGTGCGCCTGACCTACCAGCCCCTCGGCAGAGCCACCCGACACCACCCACGGCACCACCCCCACCGACCCGTCGAACACCGGCACGCCCGGCACCACCACCGGCCCTGACCCGTCCGGGGCCTGCTCGATGATGACGTGTGCGTTCGTGCCACTGATCCCGAAGGAGGACACGGCGGCCCGGCGGGGCCGGTCGTAGCCGTGCCAGTCGACCGGCTCGGTCAGCAGCCGTACCGCGCCGGTGGACCAGTCCACGTGCGGTGTGGGCTCGTCAACGTGCAACGTGCGCGGCAACAGGCCATGCTGCAACGCCAGCACCATCTTGACCACCCCCGCCACCCCCGCCGCCGCCTGGGTGTGCCCGATGTTCGACTTCACCGACCCCAACCACAGCGGCCGGTCCGCCGGCCGGCCCTGACCGTACGTGGCCAGCAGCGCCTGCGCCTCGATCGGGTCACCCAGCGTCGTACCCGTACCATGCGCCTCCACCACGTCCACATCAGACGGTGACAGCCCCGCACCGGCCAACGCCTGCCGGATCACCCGCTGCTGCGACGGACCGTTCGGCGCCGTCAGACCGTTCGACGCCCCATCCTGGTTCACCGCCGAACCCCGCACCACCGCCAGCACCCGACGACCACTCCGCCGCGCATCCGACAGCCGCTCCAACAACAGCACACCCACCCCCTCCGCCGGCCCGAACCCATCCGCCGCCGCCGCGAACGCCTTGCACCGGCCGTCAGCCGACAGGCCCCGCTGCCGGCTGAACACGGTGAAGGTGCCGAGAGTGGCCATCACCGTCACACCGCCGGCCAGGGCGAGGGAGCACTCCCCCCGCCGCAGCGCCTGCATAGCCAGGTGCAGCGCTACCAGCGACGACGAGCACGCGGTGTCCACTGTCACCGCCGGACCCTCCAGCCCGAAGGCGTACGCCACCCGCCCCGAGGCCACACTCGTGGCGTTACCGGTGCCGACGTACCCCTCGAGCCCCTCCGGCACGTGTTGCAGGCGGGACATGTACTCGGAGGACGGCATGCCGACGAACACCCCGGTCTGGCTGCCCCGCAGCGACGACGGCGCCACCCCGGCCCGCTCGAACGCCTCCCACGCCGCCTCCAGCAGCAGCCGCTGCTGCGGGTCCATGGCCAGCGCCTCACGCGGCGAGATCTCGAAGAGCTCGTTGTCGAAGTCGCCCACGCCGTCGAGGAAGCCGCCGCCCCGCACGTAGGTCCTGCCCGCCGCCTCGGGGTCCGGGTCGTACAGGTCGTCAAGGTCCCAGCCCCGGTCGGTCGGGAACGGCGAGACAGCGTCGACACCCTCCACCACCACCCGCCACAGGTCCTCCGGCGAGGCCACCCCACCCGGGAACCGGCACGCCATACCCACGACCGCGACGGGCGGCTGCTCCTCGAGCTCCTTGACCCGGCGCCGGACCTGGCGCAGCTCTGCCGTTGCCCGTACCAGGTAGTCCCGAAGCCGGTCCTCGTTGTCCATGCCGTGTCACCCGCCCAGTCCTGCCAGTCGAGAGGTAGTCACGTTCATGAGGTGCCGAGCTCCTCGTCGAGCAGCTCGAAGAGCTCGTCGTCGGTGGCGACCACGATGGTGTCGGTCTCCCGGGCATCGCCCGTACCGGTCCGCGTGCCATCAAGCCGGGAGAGCAGTGCCCGGATGCGGTCACCGACGCGGTCCCGGGCGATGTCGTCCGCGCTCGCCGACGCGATCACCGCCTCCAGCCGGTCGAGCTCGGCGACCACGGGCGAGGTGGGTGCGGCGTCGGCGACCAGGACCCTCGACCGCAGGTACCTCGCCAGCGTGGCCGGGGTCGGGTGGTCGAAGATGAGGGTGGCGGGTAGCCGCAGACCGGTGGCGGTGCCCAGCCGGTTGCGTAGCTCCACCGCTGTCAGCGAGTCGAAGCCGAGGTTCTTGAACGGCCGGTCCGCCTCAACGGCCTGCGCGCCGGTGTGGCCGAGGACGGTGGCGGCGTGTTCGCGGACCAGGTCGAGCAGGTGGCGGTCGCGGTCGGCGTCGTTGAGTACGGCCAGCCGGGTGGCCAGGTCGGTGCCGTTTCCTGCGGTGCCGGTGGCGGCGCTGGCCCGGCGGGTGCCGGGCTTGACCAGCGCCCGCAGCAGTGCGGGCACGGTCTGGGTGTCGCTGTGCCGGCGTA
>DASRIS010000012.1:0-34160 GCA_035649895.1 Micromonosporaceae bacterium
GGAGGCCGCCCAGGCGGCTCAGGCAGCGCGGGCAGCCGAGACAGCTCAGACGGCGCGGGCAGCCGAGACGGCTCAAGCGGCGCGGGCAGCCGAGACGGCTCAGGCGGCGCAGCCGGAGCGGGAGCCGGCCGGGAGCGCAGGACCCGGCGAGACGCCCGACACACCGGCCGATCCGGGCCAACCGGGGGATACTGCTACCGGATAGCGCGATGGCAGCCGACCCGCGGGGTTGGAGCAGGGGAACCGACGCACGGGGAGCAGCGAACCGATGGGCAGCATCGTCGCGGAGAACCGCAAGACCTTGATGCTCTTCTCCGGCCGGGCGTACCCCGAGCTGACCGACGAGATCGGTCAGGTGCTCGGGGTGGCGCCGACGCCGGCGGACGCGTACGAGTTCGCCTCGGGCGAGATCTTCGTGCGGTTCCGGGAGTCCGTCCGCGGCTGCGACGCGTTCGTCGTGCAGTCCATGGCCACACCCGTGAACAAGTGGGTGATGGAGACACTGATCATGGTGGACGCGCTGAAGCGCGGCTCGGCGAAGCGGATCACCGTGGTGCTGCCCTTCTACCCGTACGCCCGCCAGGACAAGAAGCACCGCGGGCGCGAGCCGATCTCCGCCCGACTGGTGGCCGACCTGCTCAAGACCGCGGGCGCCGACCGGATCCTCACCGTCGACCTGCACACCGCGCAGATCCAGGGCTTCTTCGACGGGCCAGTGGACCATCTCTTCGCCATGGACACGCTCGCCTCCTATGTGGAGGCCAGGTATGCGGACCGGCCGGTGACCGTGGTCGCGCCGGACTCGGGCCGGGTCCGGGTGGCCGAGCGGTGGACCGACCGGCTGGGCGGCTGCCCGCTGGCCTTCATCCACAAGACGCGCGACCCGCTCCGCCCCAACCAGGTGATCACCAACCGGGTCGTGGGCGATGTCGACGGCCGGGTCTGCCTGATCGTCGACGACATGATCGACACAGCCGGTACGGTGTGCCGGGCCGCGGACATCCTCGCCGATGGCGGAGCAGCCGACGTGCTGGTCGCCTCGACGCACGCAGTGCTCTCCGACCCGGCCATCGAGCGGCTGAAGAACAGCCGGATCAGCGAGGTGGTGGTCACGAACACGCTGCCGCTGCCGACGGACAAGCAGCTAGACAAGATCACGGTACTGTCGATCGCCCCGATGGTCGCGCGCGCCATCCGGGAGGTGTTCGACGACGGCTCGGTGACCACACTGTTCGGCGGGCTGAGCTAGGCGTTCCGCCCGCCGGCGCGGCCCAGGCCCGGGGCGCCCAGGCGCGGACCCAGCGCGGCTCGCCTGGGCGGCTCGGGTAAACTAGATCGGTTGCCACGGCGAGGGTGCCTTGCGGGTTGGCGTACGGCCACCGCATGGGCACCGTGATCGACGCGGTGCTCCGGGCCACCCGCCCCGCGCGCCCCTTGCCCGGCACCGCAGCCCATGCCGAGCCCAGCAGCAGACCGCAGGAGTACCCCCGTGTCCGAGGTAAAGATCAGCGCCGAGGCTCGTACCGAGTTCGGCAAGGGTGGGGCCCGTCGTACCCGTCGGGCCGGCAAGGTGCCCGCCGTGCTGTACGGGCACGGTGAGAAGCCCAAGCACATCTCGCTACCCGCCCGCGAGTTCGCCGCAGCCATCCGCCATGGCGGGATGACCCAGGTCTTCAACATCGCACTCGCTGACGGCACTACCACGCTCGCCCTGCCAAAGGCGATCCAGCGCGACCCGCTCAAGGACATCATCGAGCACGTCGACCTGATCATCGTACGGCGCGGCGAGAAGGTCACCGTCGAGGTGCCGGTGCACCTGACCGGCGAGGCCACCCGCGACACGCTCGTGCGTATCGAGCACGACCGGCTCGCGATCACCGCCGAGGCCATGCACCTGCCCGAGCACCTCGAGGTCTCCATCGAAGGCCTGCCCGCGGGCGCCCGGGTGACCGCCGCGGAGGTGACCCTGCCGGACGGTGCCCAGCTGGCCGCCGACCCGGAGCTGGTGGTCGCCTTTATCACCGCCGCCCCGACCGCGGAGGAGCTGGAGGGGGAGACCGCCGAGGCAGCCGAGGCGGAGGAGCCCACCGCCGAGGAGGGCGCCGAGGCCGAGGCCGAGGCTGCGGCGGCGCCCGCGGAAGCCAGCTAGCGTGGCGGGTGCCGGGATCGAGGCCGGGGTGCCGGCCGAGGCCGGACTGATAGGCCGCGGCCAGACCGAGAGACCGAGGGCAGACCGGGACGCGGTCTGCCCTCGGCCGCGCCAGAGCCGTACCAGCAGGGTTTGCACCAGGGGGGCCGATGGAGGCGCCGTGGCTTGTGGCCGGGCTCGGTAACCCGGGTCCGGTCTACGCGCGCAACCGGCATAACGTCGGCTTCCGGGTGGTCGACCTGCTCTCCGAGCGCATCGGGGTCCGCTTCGGCCGGCACCGGCGCGCGGTGGCCGAGGCCGCGGAGGGGCACCTGGAGTACGGCGGCCCGAAGCTGGTCCTCGTCAAGCCGCTGACCTTCATGAACCTCTCCGGCGGGGCGGTCGCCGGCCTCATGCACTTCTACCGGGTGCCGGTCGAGCGGGTGGTCGCGGTCCACGACGAGCTGGACATACCGTTCGGTCAGCTCCGGCTGAAGTGCGGTGGCGGCGAGGGCGGCCACAACGGGCTGCGGTCAATGACCAGGGCACTGGGGTCGAAAGACTTTCTCCGGGTCCGCTTCGGGATCGGCCGCCCACCCGGCCGGCAGGACCCGGCGGACTTCGTACTCTCGGACTTCTCCGCCGCCGAGCGCAAGGAGCTTGACCTCCTTGTCGATCGGGCCGCCGACGCGGTCCAGGCGGTTGTCACCCGGGGCCTTGAGTGGGCACAGAATGTGTACCACTCCGCCTGATCTTCATGGCGGCGAGCCGACTGCCTATCATCCGGGTGAATGATTGTCTTCTAAGCGATGACCGTGCAAAGGTGATGCGGTTGTGATGGACTAAAAGCCCGAAGTGACGGGTATGTGATCGCGTCCGGACGGCGGGCACGCGTCTGAGGCGGGCCTACGTGGGGGCTCTGGACGAGGGGGACAGGTGGGGGACAAACACGTCAACGACCGCGAGGAGGCGGTACCGGCGGGCCCGGCGCCGCAGGCCGAGCCTTCGCGCTACCGGGGCTCGGTGAACCGTTACACCCTGGCCAACTACGCCGTGTCGACCGGCTACACCGTGTCCAACGAGGACACGGTGGTCTTCGAGACGGACACCGACACGATTGTCCTGGACGCGGTGACCGAGCGCCTGGAACGCACCACCGGCCCGCTCGCTCGGGCCAAGGCCGCCGGCCGCAAGCCCACCGCCACCGACCGGCCCCGTCGCAACCGGTGGGAGTGGGACATCCAGTACACGCTGCGGTTGATGCTCCTTGACGCGCTGGTCACGCTCGGCGCCGGCGCGGTGGCGTTCTTCGCGCGGTTCGGCCAGAACGTCACCCCGTTCAACCGCAACTACCTGATGCTGACCGCACTGCTGCCGCTGGCGTTCGTCGCCTCCCTCGGGGTCACCCGGGCCTATGAGCGGCGGTTCCTGTTCGTGGGCACGGACGAGTACCAGCGGGTCATCCGCGCCGGGATCGGGCTGACCGCGACGAGCGCGCTGGTCGCGTACGCCTTCGAGATCCGCCTGGCCCGGGGCTACATGGTGATCGCCCTGCCGCTGGCGACCTTCGCCTGTCTCGCGGCCCGGTTCGTGCAGCGCCGCCGCCTGCACCGGCGATGGGGCCAAGGCGCCTGCCTGAAGCGGGTCATCGTGGTCGGTCACGAGCTCGCCGTCCTGCACATCACCCGCCAGCTGCGCCGGGAGAGGTACCACGGGCTCAAGGTGGTCGGCGCCTGCCTGCCACCCGGGCACGACGGCGAGGTCAAGATCCCGGTGTACGGCTCGTTCGACGACGTCGCGGACGCCGTCGCCGCGGCGAACGCGCACGCGGTCATCGTGCTCTCCTGCCCGGAGCTGGACGGGCACGCCCTGCGCCGGATGGCGTGGCAGCTGGAGCGGGACGACATCGACCTGATCGTGGCCAGCTCGCTGGTTGACGTCGCCGGTGACCGGACCACCATCCGCCCGGTCGACGGGCTGCCCATGCTGCACGTCGACCACCCCCGCCTCACCGGCGGCCCCCGCGTGGTCAAGGAGATCTTCGACCGGGCCGGCGCAATCCTGCTCATCGCTGTGCTGTCCCCGGTGCTGCTGGCCATCGCCCTGCTCATCAAGCAGGGCTCACCCGGCCCGGTGCTGTTCCGGCAGGTACGGGTCGGCCGCGGTGGGCGGGACTTCGTCATCTACAAGTTCCGCACGATGTACCTGGACGCCGAGGCGCGCCTGGCCGAGCTGCGGCACCTCAACGAGTACGACGGCGTGCTGTTCAAGATGCGTAACGACCCCCGGGTGACCCCGATCGGCCGCTGGCTGCGCCGGTACTCGCTGGATGAGCTGCCCCAGCTGTTCAACGTCGTGCTCGGCAGCATGTCGCTGGTCGGTCCCCGCCCGCCGCTGCCGGAGGAGGTGGCGGCCTACCCCGACGACGCCCGCCGGCGGCTGGCCGTCAAGCCGGGGATGACCGGGCTGTGGCAGGTTTCCGGCCGCTCCGACCTGCCGTGGGAGGAGGCGGTCCGCCTCGACCTGCGGTATGTCGAGAACTGGTCGCTCTCGCTGGATCTGGTGATCATGCTGCGTACGATGACCGCGGTCTCGCGTGGAGCCGGAGCATATTGACGAGTACGGTTGCACGGGGTCGGCCCGCCCGGTCGGCCCCGTGCCCACGTCCACCTCGATGTGGTGCGCTGCCATGCCCACGGCCGTGGCGCCTGACCTCGGCGGACCGGGTGCGCATAACAGAATGACCGCCCCTGACCCGCCACCGCTGGAGAGCTGGAGAGACGCATGACCACCTTCGACTACCGGGTTACCCACTTGGATGTGCTGGAGGCGGAGTCGGTCTTCGTGTTCCGTGAGGTGGCGGCGGAGTTCCAGCGGCCGGTGCTGCTGTTCTCCGGCGGCAAGGACTCGGTGGTGATGTTGTGGCTGGCGCGGAAGGCGTTCTGGCCCGGCCGGGTGCCGTTCGGGGTGATGCACGTCGACACCGGGCACAACTTCCCCGAGGTGCTGGCCTTCCGGGACCGGGTGGTGGGGCAGCTGGGCCTGCCGCTGGTGGTGGCGAGCGTGCCGGAGGCGATCGAGTCGGGGCTGGTGGTGGTGCCCGAGGGAGCCTCCCGCAACCGGGCGCAGACGCCGGTGCTGCTCGCGGCGGTGGAGAAGTACCGCTTCGACGCGCTGTTCGGCGGTGCTCGTCGGGACGAGGAGAAGGCTCGGGCCAAGGAGCGGGTGTTCTCGTTCCGGGACGAGTTCGGCCAGTGGGACCCGAAGAACCAGCGGCCGGAGCTGTGGTCGCTGTACAACGCCCGGGTAGCAACGGGCGAGTCGATCCGGGTGTTCCCCTTGTCCAACTGGACCGAGCTGGACGTGTGGCGCTACATCGCGCGGGAGGGCATCGAGCTGCCGGACATCTACTTCGCCCATGAGCGGGAGGTGGTCGAGCGGGACGGGATGCTCTACGGGGTGAACGAGTTCCTGCCGGCCCGGCCCGGCGAGACCGTGTTCACCGAGCAGGTGCGCTACCGCACGGTGGGGGACGCGTCGTGCACTGCGGCGGTGCGCTCGGACGCGGACACGGTGGAGAAGGTGATCGCGGAGGTGGCCGCCACGCGGATCACCGAGCGAGGGGCCACCCGAGGTGACGACCGGGTCTCCGAGGCGGCGATGGAGGACCGCAAGCGCGAGGGCTACTTCTAGGGCGGGCTACTTCTACTCCTACTTCTACGGAGAGGTTCTGCAGGCGCATGGAGCTGCTGCGGTTCGCCACGGCGGGCAGTGTGGACGATGGCAAGTCGACGTTGATCGGCCGGTTGCTGCATGACACGAAGACGATCTTCGAGGACCAGTGGGAGGCGGTGCAGGCGGCCTCGGCCGCGCGGGGGGACGAGTACACCGACCTGGCGCTGCTCACCGACGGGCTGCGGGCCGAGCGGGAGCAGGGGATCACCATCGACGTGGCGTACCGCTACTTCGCCACCCCGCGGCGCAGCTTCATCATCGCCGATACTCCCGGCCATATTCAGTACACCCGCAACATGGTCACCGGTGCGTCAACCGCTGACCTGGCGTTGATCCTTGTTGATGCGCGTAAGGGGATGCTGGAGCAGTCGCGGCGGCATGCGTTCCTGTGCTCGCTGCTGCGGGTGCCGCACCTGGTGCTGTGCGTGAACAAGATGGACCTGGTCGGTTATGACGAGGCGGTGTTCGAGCGGATCGCGGCTGAGTTCACCGGGTTCGCCGCGAAGCTGGACGCCCCGGACCTGACCGTCATCCCGGTCAGCGCCCTGCATGGCGACAACATCGCCACCCCGTCGGCCAACATGCCCTGGTACCACGGCCCGACGCTGCTGCACCACCTGGAGCACGTGCACATCGGCTCCGACCGCAACCTGGTGGATGTGCGGTTCCCGGTGCAGTACGTGATCCGGCCGCAGTCGTCCACCCACCGCGACTACCGCGGGTACGCCGGCCAGGTCGCCTCGGGGGTGCTCAAGCCGGGGGATGAGGTGGTGGTGCTGCCCTCGGGGTTCACCTCCACGATCACCACGATCGAGACCGCGGACGGGTCGTTGGACGAAGCGTTCCCGCCCTTGTCGGTGATCATCCGCCTCGCCGACGACATCGACATCTCGCGGGGGGATATGATCGCCCGTCCGCATAACGCGCCCACGCCGATGCAGGACGTAGATGCGTTGGTGTGCTGGATGGACGAGACCCGGCCGTTGGCCGTAGGAAACCGCTATACGGTCAAGCACACCACCCGTACCGCCCGCACGATCGTGCGCGGGGTGCAGTACCGGCTCGACATCAACACCCTGCACCGGGACCACAGCGCCACCGGCCTGACCCTCAACGAGATCGGCCGGGTCACGCTGCGCACCACCCAGCCTCTGCTCGCCGACCCGTACCACCGCAACCGCACCACCGGGTCGTTCATCCTCATCGACGAGGCCACCAACCGCACCGTCGGAGCCGCCATCATCACCACCACCTAGGCCGGTGGAGAAGCGAGCCTGCGACAGGCGCTGACCAGCAGGCTCGCGCGGCGTTGGCGGGATGGGCGGACAGGCTGGGGAGCAGGTGGCGCCGGCCGAGCGCGGGCATGGCTCGGGCTGGCCCCGGTGGCACTCGATCCAGGTCTGCGCCGGTACGGTGCGCACTCAGCCCCGGCCCGCAGCGGCCCAGCTCCGCGGTCGGGGCGGACCTGAGGTGCCAGGTGCGACTACGACGCTGCGACTACGTCCCACGTTTGCGCAGGTAGGCTCTAGTGAGGCACACTGGTTGTATGACACCTGTACGACAGGGTTCTGGTGCCCAGAGCGATCGGCGTACACCAACCGCGCGGAAGGCGGGTGGCCGGAAAACGACGACGACGTCTAGGACTGCGGAGCGGGGGCGCCAAGCGTCGAAGGCTGCGCCGGTCAGGAAGCAGGCAGGTGCGCACGCCGGAAGGACCTCGCAGGTAGCGCAGGTTCGCCTTCAGGCCGACGAGATGGCGGCGCTACAAGATGTCATGCGTCAGCTGCGGCTACCTTCGACGTCGGAAGCGTTACGCGAGGGCCTTCGCCTGCTCGTCCGAGAGGCTAGCGAGCTTGCCGCTGCCGGGGAGATTAGACGGTTCTACGGTGACGCTCCGGCGCCCACACCGGAGGGCGTCGTCAGGGCGACGGAGAAGGACCTAGCGGCTGCGGATGCGATGCAGTGGTAGCAAGTGCCGGCGGCGCGACGCCGATGCGGGGAGAGGTGTGGGCGTGCGCGGTTCCGCTGGTCGGACCGCATCCCGTGGTCATCCTCACTGCCAACCGCATCGCGACGCCGCTCTCCGCCATCACTGTTGCGGTCGTCACCGGAACAGCGGGGCCTGAGGTAACTCACGTCCGTATCGGCCCAGATTCGGGGTTGACTAAGTACCTGGAGTCATACGTAAATTGCTCTGACCTGCATACGATAGACAAGCCCCGATTGCGTCGACAACTCGGACGCCTTGCTCCAGCTGAAATGCGGAGCGTGGAGACCGCAGTCCGCCAGATACTAGGGCTTTGATCATAATCGAAGCCCCTCCGATGGTGTACTGATCTGCCGCCGACGGTGCGTCCTTGGCATCGTTGTTGGCCCAGTGTTGCGTCTACAGGTCCAGGCGGCGTGATCTGCCTGGCCTCGCTACAGCGTCTCAGGTGGACCGCCGTCAGGGCCCACATTTTGGACATCACCGCATCGCGGACTAGAATTCTGGTCTATGACGACGATGCCCTTGTCTGAGGCGAAGGCCAGGCTCTCGGAGGTCGCCGACGAGGTCGACCGCACCCACGACCGTGTTCATATCACCCGCAACGGTCGCGAGTACGTTGTGCTCATCTCGGCCGAGGATCTGGAGTCGATCGAGGCCACCATCGAGCTGCTGTCCGACCCGGCGGCGATGGCACGGGTGCGCGAGGCCGACGACGCCATCGCCCGGGGCGAGACCACCAGCGCCGAGGAGATGGCCGCGCTCATGGCACAACGGCGCGCCCGTGACCGGGCCGCATGAGATGACAGGCCCACCCCATGACGATGACGAGGCGCAGCCGTACACGCTGGTCATGGCACCGGGCGCCCGGCGCGCGCTGAGCGAAGGGCTCCCGGCGCCCGCCGCGTTCGCCGCCTGGGAGTTCATCAGGGGGCCTTTGGTGCGGGAGCCGTACCGGGTGGGGGCGCCTCTTCAGGCCCCGTTCGACGGGCTGTGGCGGGCCCGCCGTGGCGAGTACCGCGTTCGGTACCGCATTGACGACAAGCACCACGAGGTACACGTCCTGGACGTTGACCACCGGCGTGATGCATACCGCCGCTGACCGAAGGGCTGGTGGGGTCCGAACCCGCCGTTCCACACACCGACCTTCGTGCTCACCCACCGCCCACGGCCCGCGATCGAGATGGAGGGCGGCACCACGTTCCACTTCCTCGACGCCACCCCGGCCGAGGCGCTCGAGACCGCCCGCGAAGCAGCCAACGGCCAGGACGTCCGGATCGGCGGCGGCCCCACAGTCGTACGCGACTTCCTCGCCGCCGGGCTCGTCGACCACATGCATCTCGTCCAGGTCCCGATCGTGCTCGGCCGCGGCGTGCGCGTCTGGGACGGGCCTGGAGGCCCTCGAAGATGCCTACGACGTCGAGGCGGTCTCCTCCCCCAGCGGCGTCACCCACCTCACATTCACGCGGAAGGCCGTCTCGTGAACGCCGACAACGAACCGCAGGCCGTGCCCTGACAGCCGAGACCGACGAACGACGAGCCAACGAGCACACGTGCACGGGACCATGGCCTCCAGCTCACCATCGACGGCCACCCAGCGCTGCCCCTCTAATGAGTTCTGGGAGAGAGCCATCCGGCAAACTCCTGGTGGGTAGGTAGCCGCCGGCAGACGAGTCCGGTTGCCTGAGCTTGCCTCATCGGCAAGGGTGAGACCGTGGCAGATGAGCATGTGGTCGGCTACGACGGGATGTGGGCCGAGCGCGGGAACGACCCCCGAGTGGCGGGCAACCCTGTCGGCGAGCTCGCGACCATCCGCGAGTACCTGTCCAACTACCGGCTCACCCTCGGCATGAAATGCGAGGGTCTCTCGCCGGCGCAGCTGGCCACTCGGTCCGTGCCGCCGTCCACGCTGAGCCTGCTCGGCCTGGTCCGGCACATGGCCCGGGTGGAGCACAACTGGTTCCAGCGGTCGCTGCAGGGCCATCGGGAGGTGCCTCGGCTGTTCTGGTCCGCGGACGACGGCGACCTGGACTTCAATGGCGCTATCGGGGACCCGGCCGTGGTGGAGGAGGCGTTCGACGCGTGGAAGGCGCAGGTTGCGGCCGCTGACGAATGGCTGGACGGGCAGCTCGACCTGGACGCCACGGTCCTGACGCCACGCGGCGAGCGGACGAGCGTCCGTGACATCCTGATCCACATGGTCGAGGAGTATGCCCGGCATTGCGGCCACGCCGACCTGCTGCGCGAATGCATCGACGGCCGTACGGGCCAGTAGCTGGATCGCTCGCCCGTTGGCTCAGTAGCCGGTGACCGGGCCAGTACTGGCGCTGGGCGGGGCTACGAACGCCACAGGAGGGCTGAAGGCACGGGCCGCGAAGGCCTTACGGACCGCGTCCGACACGGGCTCGACTGCGGCGGCGTCCACCAGGGCGAGCACGCAGCCGCCGAAGCCGCCACCGGTCATCCGGGCGCCGTACGCCCCGGCGGACAGGGCGGCCTCGACCGCTGTGTCCAGCTCGGGCACGCTCACCTCGAAGTCGTCGCGCAGCGAGGCGTGCGAGGCGAACAGCAGCGGGCCGATCTCGCGTACCCGGCCGGCGCGCAGCAGGGCCACTGTGGACAGGACCCGCTGGTTCTCGGTGACCACGTGCCGCACCCGGCGGCAGATCACCTCGCTGGCCAGCCGAGGCAGCGCCTCGTCCAGCCCGTCCGGCGGGACGTCCCGCAACGCCGCCACGCCCAGGTCGCGGGCGGCCTGCTCGCAGGCCGCCCGGCGGGCGGCGTACTCCCCGGTCACCAGCTGGTGCGGCGCCCGGGTGTCGATGACCAGGATGGCCAGCCCGGCCAGGTCCAGCGGGACCTGCTCGGTGGCGAGCGTGCGGCAGTCGAGGAAGAGCGCGTGTCCGGCCCGGCAGAGCACGGCGGCGGACTGGTCCATGATCCCGCACGGCACGCCGACATAGGCGTTCTCGGCCCGCTGGGCGAGCCCGGGGCGCCGCACCTCCGGCAGGTCGAGCCCGCCGAGGTCGGCCAGGGCGGTGAGCACGGCGCACTCCAGGGCGGCGGACGAGGACAGGCCGGCGCCGGCGGGCACGTCCGAGGCGATGGCCAGGCGGGCCCCGGGCACGGCGAAACCCGCCTCGCGCAGCGCCCACACCACGCCGGCCGGGTAGGCTGCCCAGCCCTTCACCCGGCCGGGCACCAGGTCGGCGGCCCCGAAGGACACTGCCGCCCCCTCCTGCTCCGACCACACCGTCCACTCCAGACTGTCCACAGGGGATGCCGCGACAGCGGTACGCAGCGGCAGCGCGAAGGGCAGGACAAACCCGGCGTTGTAGTCGGTGTGCTCGCCGATGAGGTTGACCCGGCCGGGTGCCGCCCAGCAGCCGGCCGGCTGGCCGCCGTACTCGCGGGAGAAGGCCGCCGCGGCGCGGACGGCGACGCTCATCCTGCGATGGTCTGGGGGCCCGCGATGGTCTGCTGGTGGAACGTCCAGGCGTCGGCGACCATGTCGGGCAGCGCCGGCTTTGCCGGCACCCAGCCCAGCTCGGCGGCTGCCTTCTCGGCGGAGGCGACCAGCACGGCCGGGTCGCCGCTGCGGCGCGGCGCCACCTCGACCGGTACGGGGTGCCCGGTGACCTCGCGGACCACCTCGATCACCTGGCGGTTGGAGAAGCCGCGGCCGTTGCCGAGGTTGTAGATGCGGTGCTCGCCCGGCTGCACCGCGTCGAGGGCGAGGAGGTGGGCCCGGGCCAGGTCCTCGATGTGGATGTAGTCGCGGATGCAGGTGCCGTCGGGTGTCGGATAGTCGTCACCGAAGAGCTGGAGCTTCTCCCGCCGGCCGGAGGCGACCTGGAGCGCGATGGGGATCAGGTGGCTCTCCGGGTCGTGGCGCTCGCCGTAGGCCGGGCCGGACGCGGGCAGGTAGGCCCCGCAGACGTTGAAGTAGCGCAAGGTCACCGCGGCCAGGCCATGGGCATTGGCCTCGCCGGTGAGCGCGTGGTCGACGGCGAGCTTCGAGGCGGCGTACGGGTTCGGCGGGCGGGCCGCGGCGGTCTCCGGGATCGGCACCTCGTCCGGGTCGCCGTAGACGGCGGCGGTGCCGGAGAAGATGATGCGCCGCACCCCGGCCGCGCGGGCGGCGTCGATCAGCCGCAGTGACCCGATCGTGTTGTTCTCCCAGTACTTCTCCGGCCGCCGCACCGACTCGCCCGCCTCGATGAACGCCGCGAAGTGCAGGATCGCGTCGAGCCCTGCGGTGAGGACCGCCTCGACCGCCTCGTGCACCCGGCCCCGGACGAACCGGGCCCCGGGGGGCAGCGCCACCTCATGGCCGGTGGAGAGGTCGTCCAGGATCACCACGTCGTGGCCGGCGTCCAGCAGCATCGCCGACACGACGCCGCCGACATAGCCGGCGCCGCCGGTGACGAGCAGCTTCACAACCAGTCTCCTTGTCATTGCGTGGTAACTCTTCGGCAGAGGTTACTAGGATCGCGCCATGGATGAGTCCGGCCGGGCCGGTCCGTTGCGGCGCTGGCTCGCCCGGGTGGTCGTGCGCGGCGCGGACGGCGCCACCAGGTTGGTTACCCGGCTCCTCGGCGCCAGCCCCACCTCCGGCCGGGAGCAGATCTCAGAGGCCGAGCTGCGTGGCCTGGTCGCCGCCAACACCCTGCTCGACCGCGAGGAGCAGCGGATCATCGACGGCGTCATAGCCGCCGGTGCGAGCCTGGTGCGGGAGGTCATGGTCCCCCGGACCGAGGTGATGTTCCTCGATGCCGCGCTCAGCGTGGGCCAGGCAGCCCAGGCCGTACGGGACCAGTCGCACTCCCGGTTCCCCGTCGTGGACGGCACGCACGACGACGTGATCGGCTTCGTCCACCTGCGCGACCTGCTGATCCGGCCCAACGGCGAGGGGCCGGCGACGGTCGCGGACCTCACCCGCGACGTCAAGCGGCTGCCCGCCACCAAGCGCGTCCTCGCCGCCCTCTCCGAGATGCGTCGGGAGGGGCACCATCTCGCGGTCATCATCGACGAGTACGGCGGCACGGCGGGCATCGTCACGCTCGAGGATCTCATCGAGGAGCTGATCGGGGAGATCCACGACGAGTACGACGCAGAGCCTGAGCCGGTGCCGGCCAGCGGGACGGTCCCCGCCGAGGTGGAGGGCCGGCTCAACCTGGCCGACTTTACGGAGTGGACCGGCCTGGTCCTGCCGACCGGGCCGTATGAGACCGTGGGCGGCTTTCTCATGGCCCGGCTGGGCCGGCTGCCCACGGTCGGCGACGAGGTACGCCTGCCCGCCGTGCCTACCGCTGGCGCGGCGCCGGCCTCCGGCGGTGCGCCTGGCAACAATGGCGGACGGGCTGGCTGGCTGCTGCGGGTCGCCGCGCTGGACGGTCGCCGGGTGGCCCGGGTGGCGCTGGTCCCGGCCCCACCGCCATCCCCGCCGGAGGCCGGGCCGGCTGGACCGGAGGCCAGGCAGTCTAGACAAGGCGGGCGGGCTGGACAAGCCGGGCGGGCTCCGGCGGGAGCCGCCGGTGCGGCGCCGGGCGCGGGTCAGCGCAGGTGAAGCTTGCGCCAGGTGGCTCCGTCCGAGGAGTACGCCGCCCAGCCGTTGCCGAACAGGTCCAACGCGATGTAGCCGGACGGGCTGCGTACCAGGCGCCCCACCTTCGGCAGCTCGTCGGTGCGTACGAAGGTGGCGCCCGCGTCTGAGCTGACGAACCAGCGGCCGGTCAACGTGGCCACCAGCAGCCGGCCGTCGAGCACCGGGACCGGGTCACCGGCGAGCGTGGCCGGCTCCCCGTCGGGTCCGGAGCGGGTCTGGGTGAAGCTCCCACCCGAGTCCACGGAGTGGTAGACCGCGCCGAGCTGCCCGCCCGGGCCGACCACGACCGCGTAGACGTGCGTGCCGAGGGTCGCCACCCGCACCGAGGCACCAGCCGAGGCGCCGGCCGGTACGCCGGCTGCCGCGCCGGGCAGCTGCGGGCGCTGCCAGGTGCGCCCGGAGTCGCGGGACACCGCCACCGCGGGCCGGCCGGTGGTCCGCTCCGCCCCGCCCGCCCACCAGGCGCCGTCGGCGGCCGGCTGCGCGGCTACCCAGCACACGTCGATGGGCGGCTGGTCGCTCAGGTCGCCGCGGTGGCCGTACTGGGAGGTCCACACCTCGACCACGGCGCCGGCGCACCCCCCCGACGGACCCGGGCGGACCCGCAGCCGGGCGCCCCGCTCGGCCGTGGCGACCGGCCCGCCGTTGCCCGGCCGGGGCTGCCACCCGCTCCCGGGGGTGAGCACCAGCGGCGGCGCGACCGTCACCACGGCCGAGCCGTCCCCCAAGAGGAGCAGCTCGGGCGGTGTGTCGGCGGTCGCCGCGCCGGCGGGCAGCGGGTGCTCCGTCCAGGTCAGGCCGCCGTCGTGGGTGCTCGCCACGGTCATCCGGCAGGACCGGCCGCCCACACAGCTGGCGAGCAGCGCATAGCCCCGGTCGGGGTCGGCGAGCTCCACGTCCAGGATGTCCCCGGGCAGGTCGACGTAGGGCTGCACCATGCCGTTCACGGTGATCCCGGCGTCTGTCCACACCGGACCGCCGCTCGGCACGGGCCCGGGCGGCGTCGCCACCTCCGGGCCGCGGCCGCCCCACGGCTGCACGGCCGCGACGAGGACGGCCGTGGCGAGCAGGGCGAGGCCGCCGCCGGCCCGGGCCGCGGTACGGCGGCGGCGGAGAACCTGGGCGCGCGCGTGTACCCGCGCCAGGTCGGGCTGGTCGATCTCGGCGAGCAGCTGGGCGCGCGAGGCGGCCAGCTGCTGGTCCAGGCGGGTGTCAGGCACGGCTCACCTCCGTGGTGCTCGGGCCGGCCTTGGTCCTCGTGCCGGCTGTGGTGCTCGGGCCGGCGGGCACGCCGTCGCGGTAGTCGTTGCCGTGGTGGTCATTGTCGCGGTAGCCGTCGCCGCGGTAGTCGCCGAGCGTGGCGGCGAGCGCGGCCCGGCCGCGGGAGAGCCGGGACTTCACCGTGCCGACCGGCACGCCGAGCACCTCGGCCACCTCGTCGACGGGCAGGTCGGCCAGGTAGTGCAGGACGACCGCCTCCCGGAACGGGCGGGCCAGCCCGGCCAGCGCGTCGCGCAGGTCGGCCCGCTCCGGCCCGGGGGGCGGTTCCACCAGCCGCGCCACCGGCCGGTCCCGCAGCAGGATCAGGTCGAGGATCCGGCGACGGCGCCAGCGGCGGCGGACCACGTTGACCGCCACCGTGCGCAGCCACGCCTCCGGGTTGTCCACGTCGCTCAGCGCGCCCGGCCGGGCCAGCGCCCGGGCGAACGCCTCCTGCACCACGTCCTGCGCCTCGGTGAGGTCGGACGTGAAGGCGTAGACCTGCGCGACCAGCCGCCGGTAGGAGGCGTGGTACAGCTCGCCCAGCCCGTCGCCGTCCAAGGAACCTCCCGCCCGGAACTGCCGCCAGGGAACCTCCCGCACGTACAGGTCCACCGTACGAGGCACGGCCTGTGCGCATGGTTCCCGCAGCCAGCTGCCAGAATTGCCGGCATGTCTGACCTGGCCCGGCCGCGTCCGCGGGTGCTCTCCGGCATCCAGCCCACCGCCGACTCGTTCCACCTCGGCAACTACCTCGGGGCGTTGCGCCACTGGGTGGCGATGCAGGAGACCCACGACGCGTTCTACTGCGTCGTGGACCTGCACGCGATCACCGCCGGGCACGAGCCGGAGCTGCTGCGAGCGCGCACCCGCGCCGCTGCTGCGCAGCTCTTCGCGGTCGGCATCGACCCGGACCGCGCCACGCTGTTCGTGCAGTCGCAGGTGCCCGAGCACGCGCAGCTCGGCTGGGTGCTCAGCTGCCTAACCGGGTTCGGCGAGGCGAGCCGGATGACGCAGTTCAAGGACAAGTCAAGCAAGCAGGGCGCGGACCGGGCCAGCGTGGGCCTGTTCACGTACCCGGTCCTCCAGGCCGCGGACATCCTGCTCTACCAGGCCAACGCCGTGCCGGTGGGCGAGGACCAGCGCCAGCACCTGGAGCTGACCCGGGACCTGGCACAGCGGTTCAACACCCGGTTCGGGCCGGTGTTCACCCTGCCGGAGCCGTACATCGTCGCGGGCACCGCGAAGATCACCGACCTGCAGGACCCGACCGCGAAGATGTCGAAGTCGGCCTCGTCCCCGACCGGCCTGGTGGAGCTGCTGGAGGAGCCGGCCCGGATCGCCAAGAAGATCCGTTCGGCGGTCACCGACACCGGGCGGGAGATCCGGTACGATCCGGCCGGCAAGCCGGGCATCGCCAACCTGCTGACGATCTACTCGGCGCTGGCCGGCCGCTCGATGGACGACCTCGTGCACGCGTACGAGGGCAAGGGCTACGGCGACCTGAAGAAGGACCTGGCCGAGGTGGTGGTGGAGGCGGTACGCCCGGTCCGCGAGCGCACCCGCGCCTACCTGGACGACCCGGCGCAGCTGGACAAGCTGCTCGCGGTCGGCGCGGAGAAGGCCCGGGCCGTCGCCGGACCTACCCTGGCCGCCACCTACGACCGGCTGGGCTTCCTACCCGCCGCCGCACCGCGGAGCTGACCCGACGGTGACGATGTCGACAGTCGGCGTGGCGATCGACATCCCCGAGCCGTGGGGCGGCCAGCTCACCCGGCGTCGGGCCGAGGCCGGCGACCTGGTCGCCGAGTACGTGCCGGCCCACCTGACCCTGCTCGGCCCGACCGAGGTCGACCCGGACCGCCTCGACCAGGTCGAGGACCATCTGGCCAAGGTGGCCGCGGCGAGCCAGCCGTTCCGGGTGCTGCTGCGCGGCACGGGCACGTTCCGCCCGGTCACCGAGGTGGTGTTCGTGGCGGTGGCGGCCGGCATTGCCGAGTGTGAGCAGCTCGCCGCCGCCATCCGCGGGACCGACGTGCTCCAGCGGGAGCAGCGTTTCCCGTACCACCCGCACGTGACCGTGGCGCAGCAGGTGCCAACGGTCGAGCTGGACGCGGTCTTCGAGGACCTTGCGGACTTCACCGCACAGTTCGACGTGGACGGGTTCACGCTCTTCGCGCACGGCCCCGACGGGCGCTGGTACCCCCGCCGCCACTTCTGGCTCGGCCGGTCGTGAACCCGGTCGACCGGGTCGTCCAGGGGTACGAGCGCAGCCTGGCCTGGGCCCGGGCGCGCTCCCGCGCCTTCGACCACCTCTGGCGGGCCAAGGACCGCTACGGCGAGGTGAACGGCGGGCGGCTCGCCGCCGCGACCGCGTACTACGGCTTCTTCGCCACGTTCGCGCTCGCCGTGGTGGCGTACTCGGTCCTGGGGTATCTGGTGGCCGCGGACAGCGAGCTGCAGCTGTCGGTGAACGCGTTCCTCAACCAGAACCTGCCCTTCCTCGAGGTGGCGACTCTGACCAGGGGCCGGCGGACGGTCGGGGTCATCGGGCTGGTCGTGCTGGTGCTGACCGGTGCCGGCTGGATCGAGACGATGCGCACGTCGCAGCGCGCCATCTGGGGCCTTGAGCAGCAGCCGGGAAACGTCATCGTGCGGCGCCTGGTCGACCTCGGCATGATGGTCGGGCTGAGCCTGCTGATGGCGCTCTCGCTCACCGTCGCCGGGGTGGTGCAGAACCTGCTGTGGCGGCTGGCTCCCGCCACGGTGTCCCCGTCGTGGCAGGACGCGCTGCGCATGGCCGGCCCGATAATCGGGTTCTTCGTGAACCTGCTGCTCGCCGCCGCGGCGCTGGCCGCGCTGCCGCGGCTGCGCATCTCCGCGCGCCGCCTGGTGCCGCCGGTGCTGGTGCTGGGCATCGGCACCATGCTGCTGACCACCGTCGGCCGGCTGATGATCGAGCGCACCGCCAACAACCCGGCCTACACGCTGGTCGCCGGCACCATCGGTACGCTGCTGTTCCTCTTCCTCTTCGGCCAGCTGGTGCTCTTCTCCGCGGCGATCGCGGCGACCGCCGGGTACGGGCGGGTAGTGGACCTGGCCGCCGGTCCGCCGCCGGCCCCGGACCCGGCTCCCGCGGCTGGACCTGGACAGGCGCAGCAGCCCCGGCCCGATGAGCCGCCGGCATGACCATCGCCGGGCCCGCCCCGCGCTGGGCCCGCCCCGCGCCCTTGCGCGTCGTGGCGGTGGGCTTGGGCGCCGAAAATTTACCTGTGTGAGCGGCGACGCGGGGGAGCCGGTCGGGGAATGATGGCCTCGTGGGCGCACTCGTCACCTTGGAGCTGCCGGCGGACTCGCCGACGCTGGACCTGCCGTGGATCATTACCTTCGGGCCGCTGAACGACGACGAGGAGTGGGAGCCGGTGGTCTGCGGGCCGTACGAGCGCCAGCACGCCCTCGCCCTCGCCGAGGCCGTGGTCGCGGACGAGGAGCTGATGGCGGTCGTTGAGCCGCTGCAGCCACACGTCTCGCCGGACGAGATCCGGGCGGAGATCACGGGAGCCAAGCTGGCCGCGGACGAAGCCGACGAGGACGAGTACGGCGACACCGAGCTGGACGAGGCGGACGACGAGGGTGGGCCGGTGGAGCCCACCGACCCGCCCTCGGCCGACGAGGTGCGCGCCGGGATGGCCCGGATCGGAGCCCGGCTGTCCGCCGGTGACCTGTCGACGGGCACCTCAGCGGCGGCGCCTGAGCGCTAGCGCTAGCGAGCGCCGCCGGCGGCACGAAACCGTGATTTGGGCGGCGGGCGTTGTTCCTAGCCTGGTCATATGACCAGTGACCGACCGGTGTTGCTACACCATTCCGCGATGGCACCTGAGATTGTCTGGCGTGAAGGCCCGCGGACCGGAGAGCGTTCTCCGATTGCGGACATGCGCGTCACGTTCGGTCGCAGCGGCAGCAACAGTGTGGTGATTGCCAGCTCGAGCGCCTCCCGGTTCCACGCGGAGGTGCTTCGCGAGGCCGACGGCTACGTGCTGCACGACCGGAAGAGCCGCAACGGGACGTTGGTGAACGGGGAACGCGTGACCTCGCACCTGCTCCAGCCCGGGGACCTGGTCACGATCGGCGACGAGACGTTCTGTTTCGAGGTGGGCGAGACGGCGCCGGCGGTCCCGGCGCTGCAGCTGGTCGATGCGCCCACCACGGTCATCGAGCGGGAGCCGGTCCTGAAGGTCACGGTCTCCGGTGGCGGTCCGGTCGGGCTGAGCCTCGCCCTGCTGCTTGAGCACCTGATGGGTCGGCGGGTGGCCATCACGGTGCACGACGGCCGCTGGAAGCGGGACGGGTCGCGGATCGTCTGGAAGGACGAGACTGAAGGCAACGTCCGGCGGCAACAGGTCGTGACGATCCAGAGCCGCCAGTACCTGAACCTTCCGGAGGAGGTCCAGGCCCGGTTGTTCAGCGTCGGGTCCTACTCCGAGATGTGGCCGGTCGGGCCGGACTCGATCCGGGGCTACGGCCCGCGGAACATCCGGATCGCCTACGTCGAGGACAAGCTGCTTGAGCTGGCGAACGAGAAGTCTGACCGGATCCGGCTGGTGCCGGCCCCGTTCAGCCCGACCGAGCAGCACGAGGCGGTGGCGGACAGCCATGTGCTGGCCATCTGCGAGGGCGCGCGCTCGAAGACGCGCGAGCACTTCAACGGCAAGTTCGGCAGTGCCGACAACTCGATCTACTCGCTGGATGGTAAGCACCTGCAGGACGTCGTACTGGGGCTGCGGGTGAAGTCCGAGCTGCCGGATCCCATGATCGTCCTGCTGACCGTGGCGCAGAACCGCTTCCTCCTGAACTCCCTGCGCGGCGAGGGTTTCCTGAACATGCGCCTCACCGACGCGGAGGCCGAGGAGGCCGTCGGGATCGACCCGGTCCGGCGGGTGTTCCAGGACTGCATCGCCTCCCGTCCGTGCGTGATGGGCCGGGATGGCCACGGGGACTTCCGGTGCGCGACCCACCGCACGTTGTTCCTGCCCGCCATGATCAAGGGGTCGGCGTTGTGGAAGCGGGTGATGGAAGGGTTGGCGCTCTTCGGTATCGCCGAGGAGAACCTGACCGCGGTCACCGCTTTCCGGTTGGACATGACGCAGCAGCCCCGGTTCACCGCCCGGCTGCTTCCCGCCACCGCCACGACTCCGGGAACCTACGGTTTCCTGCTCGGGGACGCCGCCAACGCGATCCACTTCTGGCCGGGACGCGGGCTCAACAGCGGGTTGGCGTCGGCCATCTCCCTGGCGCGGTCGCTCAGCCGGACGTGGCGCGGGAGGGCCTTCCGCGACTCTGACTTCGCCCGTCACGAAGCGGCGATGTCGATGCTCCAGTACCGGCACAAGAGCCGCGCCTGGAACGCGATGGTGGCCACCGACAACCGCGGTGTCAGCTCCGCGATCAAGGACCGGATCGCCGAAAGCATCGAGGAGGCGACGAGTGGCGGCTCGGACCGGGAAACGGATCTCGATGCGCTCATGGCGCGCCTGCGCGGGATCCGGGACCGCCTGGCGCCACGCCTTGCCGGCATGCCCGACGACGCAACGCTGCGGGAGCACCTGCGCGGGCTGAAGGACGAGACGGTACGGACCCTGCTGGCGAGCGGGGCGTGGGACACGGCACTCGTCGGCGGGGAAGAGGTCGACGTCGACATGTTCTACCGGCATGACGCGCCAGCTGCGGTCGCAGCCTGAGACAGTCGCGACCAGCCGGCCGAAAATACTGTTAGCGGGCAGGCAGCACCATCAGGGCGAAGGCCCCGATGGTGGACTACGTCGGTGCTGCCGGCTGGTCCGGAGAGGGGTCAGGCGGCGGGTTGGGACGAACCGTGTGGTGAGGGACTCGATATAGCGGATGAGGTTGCGGGTCCTTGTCGATGTGGGTGGTGTAGTGGTCAGAGCCGAGGTCGACGATCCGGATGACGGGGTTGGCCAGCACGTGCAAGACGATGGCGGAGGTGGATCAGCGACCGCGACCAGGCCGTGGCCTTGCTGCGGCGAGAGTCTCCGGCGGACTGGTTGTGTCGATGGCGAGCTGGGAAACCCTGTCACGGCAGCTCAAGGAACTCTCGAAGGGCGGCCTCGACCATATTCATGGTGGTGTGCGAGACGAAGCCGTGGCTGTCCCGCAACGCGCTCCGGTCGAGGATCTGCACCACGCTGTGAATCCTGACGAACGCACCGCTAAGCGGGTCGTCCTCAGCAAGTCGGACGGCCAGATGGTTCGGGTGTGGTACCTCGCGCACGACGGTGAGCGCCCAGACGGCCAGTTCCTCGACGCTGTTGTACTCGTCGTTACTGACCACCAGCACACGGTGCTGGCTGCTGCCACGCAGCAACGTCCAGATTTGTCCCCGCTTCACCACTGCGCGTCACGAAGCGCGATATCGTTGCTGCTCTCCATCAGAGCCCGGTCGTCCGCGACCTGCTGTGCTGTCCGTCGGCGTAGGTACTCCCCGTAAGCCTGCGCCGCAGCGCGTTGGCGGGCGCGCCGCGTCTCGGGCAGGACACGACGGACGGCTTCGGTCACTGCGGCGGAGACGTTGCCGTGGCTTTGGAGATAGGCGGCAACATCGTCCGGCACGCTGATGCTCAGCTTGACGGTCATACTTTTATCCTACCAAGCCGATGATGCTGTCCGGCACCCGTACCGAAGTGCTCTCGCTCCTGCGTCGCTGGCAAGGTGGACCCGGGCGGTCGCCCACATACCACGTGCCAGGACTGGCCGGCGTAGCGTTCTGACCACCCCTGACCGTCCGCGAAGGAGCCGACGCCATGAAGAAGCTCATCAACGCGCCGGACGAGGTGGTCGCTGATGCTCTGCTCGGTATGGCCGCCGCGCATCCGTCCCTGTCGGTCAACCTCGTGGACCGGTACATCACCCGGGCCGGTGGGCCGACGCCGGGCAAGGTGGGCCTGGTGTCCGGCGGCGGGTCGGGGCACGAGCCCCTGCACGGTGGGTATGTGGGGTACGGCATGCTCGACGCGGCCTGCCCGGGCGAGGTGTTCACCTCACCGGTGCCGGACCAGATCCTGGCCGCCACCAAGGCGGTCGACGCCGGGGCCGGCGTGCTGCACATCGTCAAGAACTACACCGGTGACGTGCTGAACTTCCAGATGGCCGCCGAGCTGGCCGACGACGACGGGGTACGGGTCGAGTCGGTGCTGGTCAACGACGACGTGGCGGTGGAGAACAGCACGTGGACGGCTGGGCGGCGGGGGACCGGCGCGACCGTGCTCGTCGAGAAGATCGTGGGCGCCGCGGCCGAGCGCGGCATCGACCTCGCGGGCGCAGCGGCGCTGGGCCGGGAGGTCAACGACCGCTCCCGGTCGTTCGGCGTGGCGCTGACGCCGTGCACCGTGCCGGCGGCCGGCAAGCCGGGCTTCGAGCTCGGCGACGACGAGATCGAGCTGGGCGTGGGCATCCACGGGGAGCCGGGGCGGACCCGCGGGCGCCTGGTGCCGGCGAAGGAGGTCGCCGGGACCGCACTGGAGGCGGTCCACGCCGACGCGCCGCTGGCCGGCGACGTGCTGGTGATGGTCAACGGCCTGGGTGGCACCCCGCTCCTTGAGCTGTACGTGGTCTTCGCGGCCGTTGCGGAGTGGCTGTCCGGGCGCGGCGTCACCATCGCCCGCAGCCTGGTCGGTAACTACATCACCAGCCTGGAGATGGCCGGCTGCTCGGTGACGGTGTGCCGGCTCACCCCGCAGCTGGCTGATCTCTGGGACGCTCCGGTGGAGACCCCGGCGCTGCGCTGGGGTCGCTGAGCCGGCTCTCGGACAGGACAGACATGGCAATGGATGCGACCCGGTTCCGCGCGTGGGTGGCTGAGACCGCCCGGCTGGTGGCCGCCGACGCCGACCGCCTGACCCGCCTGGACGCCGCGATCGGCGACGGGGATCACGGCATCAACCTGAGCCGGGGGTTCCAGGCGGCGGTGGCGATGCTGGAGGAGACCGCCCCGGCCACCCCCCGGGCGGTGCTCGCCGGCGTGGGGCGGGCACTGGTCAGCAAGACCGGCGGGGCGTCCGGACCCTTGTACGGCACCGGGTTCCGGGCAGCAGCCAAGGCGCTGGGCGAGGACCCGGACGTGACCGGGGTCCAGCTGGGAGCGGCACTGGCCGCCGCGGTGGACGGCATCCGGCAGCTCGGTGCGGCCGGACCCGGCGACAAGACCATGGTCGACGCGCTGGAGCCGGCGGTGCACGCGTACCAGGCGGCTATTGACACCGGGATGGACCTGGCGGGGGCCGCGCGCGCCGCGGCGGAGGCCGCTGTGCGGGGGCTGGCCGACACGGTGCCGATGCAGGCGCGCAAGGGACGGGCAAGCTACCTCGGCCCCCGCAGCGTCGGGCACGAGGACCCGGGTGCCGCCTCCGCAGCTCTCATCCTGCAGGCTCTGGCGACCGTGACGGCCGGGGAGACGGGGTGACCATGGTCGTCCGCCGGTGGGCCGGCACGGCCGTGGCGCCCGGGACGGCGGTGGCCGCCTCGTGGCGGGCTGACCGGCCGGCGCCGGCTCTGGCGGGACCGCTTGACCCGGGTCGGGTCGAGGAGGCGTTCCGGATGGTCGCCGCGGACCTGGCCCGGGTCGCCGACCGGGCGCGGGCACAGGGCCGGCGTACGGCGGCCGACATCGTCGCGACCGGCGCGCTCATCGCCGCCGACCCGGAGCTCGTGGACGCGGCCAGGCGTGCAGCCGCCAGCGGCGAGCCGCTCCGCGGGATCCAGGACGCGGTCGAGGGGTACGCGCGGGTGCTCGACGCGCTGCCCGACGAGACGCTGCGGGAACGGGCCGCCGATGTGCGGCAGGTGGGCCGGCGGGTGGTGGAGCGGATCGCGCGCGGCGGCGCAGCCGTACCACCGGTTGGAAGGTTTGTCATCGTCGCCGACGTGCTCGGCCCGGCCGACCTCCTTGAGCATCTTGGTCAGGGGCTGGTGGGCGCGGTGGCGGTGCGGGGCGGCGCCAGCTCGCACACGGCGGTCGTCGCCCGCTCGGTCGGGCTGCCGCTCGTCACCGGGGTCGACGCAGGCGTCCTCGACCTGATGGACGGCGCATCGCTGCTGGTCGATGCCGATGCCGGGGTCGTGGTGGCTGACCCGTCCGGCGCCGAGGTGGCCCGCGCCGGCGACTCCCTGGTACGGGACGGGCAGCGGCGCGCGGTGCTCGCGGCCGACCGGGGCCGACCACACGTGACCGCCGACGGGCAGCCGTTCGAGCTGCTGTGCAACGTCGCCTCGGACACGGAGGTGCGCATCGGGCGGGACAGCGGCGCGGAAGGCATCGGCGTTCTGCGTACCGAGCTGCCGTTTCTCCAGAGTAGACAGTGGCCGGGCGAGGCGGAGCACCGCCGGGCGCTGCGCCCGGTCCTGGCCGAGGCGGCCGGGTGGCCGGTGGCGGTGCGGCTGCTGGACTTTGCGGGCGACAAGGTGCCGCCTTTTCTCGAACCTGGCACGGCTGGGCTGGCTGCGTTGCTGGCCAGTCCGCGCGCCCTGGCCGCGCAGCTGCGGGCGGTGCTGGACCTCGGGCAAGGGGTCGACCTGCGCATCATGGTGCCGATGGTCACGGCAGCGGACGAGCTGCGCGCGGTCCGCACAGCCGTCGGCGAGTGCGGCGCCAGCGGGTCGCGCCTCGGCGAGCGCGGCTTCGGCGGGTCTGGTGGGCCGGCTGCCGTGCCGGTCGGGGTGATGGTCGAGACCGTCGCCGCTGTGGAAGCGCTCGGCGAGCTGTGTGCCGTGGCTGACTTCCTGTCCATCGGTACCAACGACCTGACCGCCGAGGTCCTCGGCCTCGACCGGGCCGGGCCGGGGGCTCGGCCCGAGCTGGCCGCGCACCCGCGCGTGCTCGACCTCATCGCCCGTACCGTGACCGGTGCGCGTCTCGCGGGCCGGCCGGTCAGCGTGTGCGGCGACGCCGGCGCGCACCCGACGACCCTGCCGCTGCTGCTGGGCGCGGGGGTGCGCCACTTCAGCGTGGCCTGCGCCCGCATCGACGAGACCCGGTACCGCCTGCGCCGCCTGGACGCCACCGTGTGCGCGGGGCTGCTCGCCGAGGCGCTGGCGATGGGCGATGCGGACCAGACCGCGGACCTGGTACGGCGACGGACCGAGGTGCTTGCGCCGTGACTCCCAAGATGGTGGGCATCGTCCTCATCTCCCACAGCGCAAGCCTTGCCGCGGGAGCCGCCGAGCTGGTCGGCCAGATCGCCGGCGGCGCTCGGGTCGTGCCGGCCGGCGGGACCGACGACGGGCGGCTCGGCACCAGCACCGACCTGATCCTGGCGGCCATCGCAGAAGCCGACCAGGGAGCCGGCGTACTGCTGCTCCCCGACCTGGGCAGCTCCGTGATCAGCGCCCGTATGGTTCTCGCCGGCTCCGACCATGCCCCGGCCGTGGCGCAGGTGGCCATCGCCGACGCCCCCTTCGTCGAAGGCGCGGTCGCCGCCGGTGTCGCCGCAAGCGTCGGCGCCGACCTGGCCGCGGTGACGCAGGCGGCGGAGGAGGCGCGCGATGTCCGCAAGCTCTGAGCCGGCGATGCCCGTCGAGCAGGTCGTGGTCCTGCCCAAGCACCTGCACGCCCGCCCGGCCGGGCAGGTGGCGCAGGCCGCGGCCAGGTACCCGGACACCACCATCGAGCTGAGCAACGACCACCGCACCGCCAACGCCCGCAGCATCCTCGCCGTCATGGGCCTCGGCGCGGTCACCGGCGACCAGATCCGGGTACGCGCGGCCGGCGCGGACCCGGCCGGCGCCGCGGCGGCGGTCGCGGCGATCCTGACCGCGGCAGAGGAGTAGCGCGAGGAACGCAAGGCGTCTCCATGCCGTCGTGAGGTGTTTGTGCGGTGCGTGGCACCGGGCCATACCGGGTGGGTGTTGGATGCGCTTGAGCTGGTTGCGCACGGTCGCGGCCAGGTGGTCTACGCCGGGGGCGACGGCGTTGGGCCCGAGCCGGGTCACCGCGGCACCCGACGCCACGGCTCTTTCCGGATCTGTAGCGCGTACTAGCGCCTTCAAGATCACGATCTGGGACGGGACTGTGCAGCCAGACTGCACAATCTTGGCCGCTATCGCGATCTTGAGGGCTCAGGGCGGTGGAGGCGGCAGCAAGGAACGCGTAGAATGGAATAAAAAGGGCAACTGGGCGCGGTTGCCGCGAGGGCGCCGCTGTACCCGCCGATGAGCTAAGGTGTTAGCTAATAGGAGGAGGTCGCCCGATGCCGGCCGAAGCAGCTCATTTCAACATGCACGAAGCCAAGACGCATCTCTCCCGCATCATCGAACGGGTTGAGCATGGTGAGGAGATCTTTATCGATCGGGCAGGTACGCCCGTAGCCAAGATCATCCCATTGGTACGCCGTGCGAACCGCACCGCGGTCGGCTCGCTCGCGGGACAGCTGGACCTCTCTGGCGACTGGGACTCCCCCCAGACCAACGCCGAGATCGCTGCGGACTTCGGCATCTCGGCGTGAGCCTGTTGCTGGACACTCACGTCGTCTTGTGGGGCCTTGCCGGCGCCCCGGAGCTCAGCGACGACTTTCTTGACCGCCTTCGGCACGACCCGGATATCTTCCTCAGTCCTGTCACCGTCTGGGAGATCACCATCAAACAGGCTGCTGGCAAGCTCGGGGGACCACCCGACCTGCCTGAGCGTGTCCGCGACATGGGCTTCCTCGAGCTCCCCGTAGCTCATGTGCATGCCATTACCGCCGGTAGGCTTCCCATGCACCATCGTGACCCGTTCGACCGCATGCTGGTGGCGCAGGCTGTCGTGGAGAAACTCACGCTGGCGACGCGAGATCCCGAGATCCAGCGGTACGACGTCGACACGCTCGCCGTGTAGGCACCGGCTCAGCGGCTCCACCAGGCGGCGGTGTCCGGCGGCAGCACCCGGCCAGTGACCTCCGTGCTGGCGCAGAGCAGGTCGCCGTACTCGGGCAGGGTCACCGGCTCGGCGCCGAGGTTGACCGCGCACACCAGGCCCGGGTCACGGGCGAAGACGAGCACGTCCGCGGAGGGCGGCTCCAGCCAGCGCAGGCTTCCCTCGCGCAGCGCGGGGTGCTCGCGGCGCAGCCGCAGCGCGTGACGGTAGAGCTCGAGGGTGGAGGCCGGGGCGCCGGCCTGCGCGGCAACGGTGCGCTCGGCCCAGTCCACCGGCTGCGGCAGCCAGGTGGCGGTGGCGTCGGGGCTGAAGCCGTACGGCGGGCGGTCGCCGGACCACGGCAGCGGCACCCGGGCCCCGTCCCGGCCGCGTACGGTGCGCCCGGACCGCTCCCACGTCGGGTCCTGCCGCGCCTCGTCCGGCAGGTCGAGCACCTCGGGCAGGCCCAGCTCCTCGCCCTGGTAGACGTACATCGAGCCGGGTAGGGCGAGGGTGAGCAGGGCGGCGGCGCGGGCCCGGGCCAGGCCGGCCGGCCCGTCGCCGTAGCGGGTCACCGGGCGGACCGTGTCGTGGTTGCCGAGCACCCAGGTGGTCGGGGCACCCACCTCCGCGGCGGCGGCGAGCGACTCATCGATGATCTTCCGCATCGCGCCGGCTTCCAGGGGGGCCAGCAGGTACTCGAAGTTGAACGCCTGGTGCAGCTCGTCCGGGCGGACGTACCGGGCGACCCGGACCGGGGAGCCGACCCACGCCTCGGCGACCGCCATCCGGTCGCCCGGGTACTCGTCGAGGATCTTCCGCCAGGCGCGGTAGATCTCGTGCACGCCCTCCTGGTCGAAGTACGGCGTGGCTACCGAGCGGAGCAGGTCACGGCTGACGTTCCCCAGGTCGGGCAGGCCCTCCGCCTTCACCAGTCCGTGCGCCACGTCCACCCGGAACCCGTCCACGCCGCGGTCCAGCCAGAACCGCAGGATCGACTCGAACTCGGCGTACACCTGGGGGTTTGCCCAGTTGAGGTCGGGCTGTGCGGGGTCGAACAGGTGCAGGTACCACTCCCCGTCGCCCGCCCGGGTCCACGCGGGACCGCCGAACACCGAGCCCCAGTCGTTGGGTGGCAGCTCGCCGCCGGTGCCCCGGCCGGGGCGGAACACGTACCTGTCCCGGGCCGGGCTGCCCGGTGGGGAGGTGAGCGCCTCGACGAACCACGGGTGCGCGCTGGAGGAGTGGTTCGGCACCAGGTCGATGATGATCCGCAGGCCCATGGCGTGTACGTCGCTGACCAGCGCGTCCAGGTCGGCCAGGGTGCCGAACATCGGGTCGACGTCCCGGTAGTCGGCCACGTCGTACCCGCCGTCGATCATGGGCGAGCGGTAGAACGGGGTGAGCCAGACCGCATCCACACCCAGGTCCCGCAGGTAGGGCAGGCGGTCGCGGACACCGGCCAGGTCACCGATCCCGTCGCCGTTGGCGTCGGCGAAGCTGCGGACGTAGACCTGGTAGATAACGGCGTACCGCCACCACGGTGCGGTGGATGCCACGATGGCTCCTTCCAGGAACGGATCGGGGTGGATGAGCCCACCGGCAGGCCGGTGGCCAAGCGTACCGGCAGGGTGCGACCGGCGACCGGCGACCGGCGACCGGCGACCGGGGACCGGGGACCGGCGACCGGGGCTAGGGCGGGGTCGCGGTCGAGGCGCGCATCACCAGCTCCGGCCGGAACAGGTACTCCGAGTGCGGCGCGGCGTGGCCGCGGATCTCGTCCACCAGGGCCCGGACCGCGGCGGCCGCCATCGCCTGCACGGGCTGCCGCACGGTGGTCAGCGGCGGGTCGGTGAACGCCATCAACGGCGAGTCGTCGTACCCGACCACGGACACCTCGGCGGGCACAGACCGGCCCCGGGACCGCGCGGCCCGGATCGCACCCAGCGCCATCAGGTCCGACCCGCAGACGATGCCGGTGACCCCGCGGTCGAGCAGGCGGCCGGCGGCGACCTCGCCGCCCTCCACCCCGAACAGGGACAGCGCGACCAGCTCCTCCGGCCCGCCCTCCCGGTCCGGCAGCCGGCCCATGGCGGCGCGGTAGCCGGCGAGCTTGCGCCGCACCGGCGTGAACCGCTCGGGCCCGCAGATGAGGCCGATCCGCCGGTGGCCGAGCGCGGCCAGGTGGGCGACCGCGAGCTCGCCGGCGACCCGGTCGTCACACGAGACGAACGGCGCCGCTATCCCCTCGACATAGCCGTTGACCAGCACGATGGGCAGCGGCCGGGCGAGCAGCTGCCGGTAGCGCGCCGGGTCTGCCGTGGCGTCGGCGTGCTGGCCGGAGACGAAGACGATGCCGGCGACCTGGCGTTCCAGCAGCATCTCGACGTACTCGTCCTCGGGCACCCCGCCCGGGGTCTGCGTGCACAGCACCGGCGTGAACCCGTGCTGGGCCAGCACCGACTCGATGACCTGCGCGAACGCCGGGAAGATCGGGTTGTCCAGCTCCGGGACGACGAGGCCGACCAGCTGCGCACTGTGCTTGCGGAGGCGGGCCGGCCGCTCGTACCCCAGCACGTCGAGAGCGGTCAGCACGGCGCGCCGGGTCCCGGCGGAGACGCCGGGCCGGTCGTTGAGCACCCGGGAGACCGTTGCCTCGCTGACGTCGGCCTGGCGGGCGATGTCGGACAGGCGCGCACGCATGCCGGCACTCTAGCTTTCTGCAAGAACTTGCGGGATATAGTGCAAGTTCCTCCATCATATGAAAATGCTTGCTAGCCTGCCGGAGACGATATGAACGGGCCGCACCACGACGGCTCGGGCCGGTACGTCTCGACGCTCGCGCCGGCCCTGGGCGAGACGGTCTCCGTGCTCGTCCGGGTGCCGGCGGGTGACCCGGCCAATGCGGTCTGGGTGCGCTCGACGCCCGACGGCGAGCCGCGCTTCGGCGCGGCGGTGGTGGACCGGACCACCCCGACCGAGCGGTGGTGGCGGGCCGAGGTGGAGGTGCGCAACCCGGTCACCGGCTACCGGTTCCTGCTGCGCGACGCGGCGGGTGGGTACCGGTGGCTGACCGCGGCCGGGCTGGTGGCGCACGACGTACCCGACGCCACCGACTTCCGGCTGGTGGCCGGGGACCCGCCGCCGGCCTGGAACCGCGACGCCGTGGTGTACGAGATCTTCCCGGACCGGTACGCCCGCTCGGTCGTGGCCAGGTCCCGCGAGCTGCCGGACTGGGCGGTGGCGTGCGACTGGGACACGCCGGTCGCCGCCCGCGGGCCGCAGACGCCGTACCAGGTCTACCGCGGTGACCTGGACGGCGTGGTGGACCGGCTGGACCACGTCGCCGCGCTCGGGGCGAACGCGGTCTACCTCACCCCGGTCTTTCCCGCCCGCTCCAACCACCGCTACGACGCCGTCGACTTCGACCGGGTCGACCCGCTGCTCGGCGGCGAGCCGGCGCTGCGCCGGCTGGCCGCGGCCGTACACGGGCGGGGCTGGCGGCTGGTCGGGGACCTCACCACCAACCACTGCGGGGACGGGCACCCCTGGTTCGTGGCGGCGCGGTCGTCCGTGGACGCTCCCGAGCGGAAGATGTTCCACTTCTTCGCCGACGGCGGCGGCTACGAGTCCTGGCTGGGTGTCGGCTCGCTGCCGAAGCTCAACTGGGGCAGCGCGCGGCTGCGGCACCGCTTCCTCAAGGGCCCGGCCGCCTCGGCCGCTGGCCCGACCACATCGGCCGCTGGTGGCGCCGACCGGACCGGCTCGGCTGGTGTGGCCGTGCGCTGGCTGGATGTCTTCGACGGCTGGCGGGTGGACGTCGCCAACATGACCGGGCGGTGCCGCGGCGACGACCACGCCCACGAGGTGGCCCGGATGATGCGGGCGGCGGTAGCCCGGACCCGTCCGGACGGGCTGCTGGTGGCCGAGCACGCCCACGACGCAAGCGGCGACCTGGACATCGGCGGCTGGCACGCGACCATGAGCTACGCCGGGTTCACCCGTCCGGTGTGGAGCTGGCTGCGCGCCGACGACCTGGACCTGCCGGACCTCATCGGCGTACCGGGCGGGGTGCCGCGGGTCACCGGCGGTGCCGCGGTGGCCACCATGCGGGCCTTTGCTGCCCGTGTCTCGTGGCGCTCGCTCACCCACTCGTGGACCCTGCTCGGCTCGCACGACACCGCCCGGATCCGGACCGTGGTAGGGACCGCGGCCCGGCACGAGGTGGCCGCCGGCCTGCTGCTGACCATGCCCGGTACGCCGATGGTCTTCGCCGGCGACGAGCTCGGCCTGACCGGGACCAACGGCGAGGGCTCCCGTACGCCGATGCCCTGGCACCGGCGCAAGGCGTGGGACACGGCTCACCTGGACCGGTACCGGGCGCTGGTCGCGCTGCGGCGCGGCTGCCCGGCGCTGCGTGAGGGCGGCCTGCGCTGGCTGCACGTTGACGACGAGGTGCTGGTCTACGCCCGGGAGACGGCGCAGGAGACGGTGCTGGTGCAGGCCCGTCGAGGGTCGGGACAGCCGGTGCGGCTGCCCGTAGATGCTCCAGCCGGCACTGGGCCGGCTGGAGCGGCGGAGCCGCTCTACGGCGACCAGACCTTGCGGCTGGACCGGGATGGGTGTGTCCAGCTGCCGGGGGACGGCCCCTCTTTCGGGGTCTGGCGGTTGCCGTCGGCCTGACCGTGGCGTACCGCCACGTCATGATCACGATCCAGAGTGCCGCTTGCGCGGTCCGACTGCACAAACGGCGTCTCCGATCGCGATCTTGAGCGGCCGCCGCTGCCGATGGATGGGTCCTATGGTGTGGAAGGTGCAACAAGGCGTGCCCAAGGTGGCGCACGTAGCCGCCTGAGGGAGCAGGGTCAGAAGATGACCCTGGCCGCACGGGCGGCGGCGAGGCCGGAGGCGTCCCCGGAGACCAGCTCAACCGCCACGTTGTCGTCGCGGCCGGACAGGGCCCGCATGTAGGCGACCGCGTCGGCCCGTACGGTGGCCACCGGGTCACCCGAGCCCAGCAGCCAGCAGCCGCCGGCGGCGCCGGTCAGCTCCAGGGCGATCGGTGCGCTGTCCCAACCGAGCGCCAGGTCACGCACGATCTGCTCGACGATGTGCCGGTCGTGGTCGCCGGTGACGAGCGGCTGCCCAACAGCCTGGGCGAGGTCGACCCGGTGCATCCACAGGTCCCGGGTGAAGAGGATGTCCACCATGTAGCCCAGGCTCATCCGGGGCGCGCCGGCTATCCCCGGGCTGACCTTCACCCAGCGGACCAGCGCCGGGGTGCCGCGGCGCGCCTTGACGGCGCGGGGCCACAACAGCGCGAACTGCTCGACCAGGGCCGGCCCGCTCTTGCCGGCGTGGTCGTCCACCTGCACCGCCATGTGCGCGTCCAGCGTGTCCTTGTCCGGGTAGCGGCGGCGGCCGAGCGACCTGCGGCGCAGCATGGTCCGCAGGTTGACGCTGTCCTCGAACTGGGCGACCAGGTGGGAGACGAGCGCGCGTACGTCCCATTCAGTGCAGCCGGTCGGGCGTTGCCAGTCGCCGTCGCCAAGCCGTTCGAGCACGGCCAGCGTCGCCTGGCTCTCGGCCTTGGCGATCGCCGCCGCATGGTCGCGGCCGGTCTGCGGCAGGCGCGCAGCCGCCACGAAGGACTCGATCATCGAGCTCGCCCTTCCTCGGGGGTGGCACGCCGCCGCGCGAGCCTGGTGGCCCGGGCGCGCGGCGCGGGTTGCTGAGGCAAAGCAGTCTAGGGACCGGCCGCGCCTGGTGTGCTCCGCCGCTGGGCACGCGGGGGCAGCCGAGGGCGGAAGGCAGCGAGCGCGGCAGGCACCGAAGGTGTAAGGCGGGCGAGGGTGGAAGGCGTCGAGGGAGGGCTAGGCCGGCACGGTCGCCGCGACCGGGGCGGGGCGCAGTGACCGGCTCAGCAGGATCTGGACCCCGGCCAGGTACGCCTCGGGCTCGGGCTGGCCGAGGAGCAGGCGCTGCAGGCCGTACCCGAGCAGCAGTGAGAAGAGGACGGCGCCGACCGCCTCCGGGGTCGCGTCGTCCGGCAGGTTTCCGGCGGCGCGGGTGTGCCAGCCCAGCTCGATGAAGCTCGCCCGCATCCGGCGGTACGCGTCGGCGACGAACTCGGCGAGCTGCGGGTTGCGGAACGACTCCGCCCACACCTGGACGGCGAGCTGGAACAGGCCGTCGCGGCCCAGCTGGGGCTCCATGAACTCGATGGTCAGGCGTAGCGCGTCCTCCATCGGCGGGGGCGGGTCGGCCGCGGTGACCTCGGCCAGCTGCGCGCCGACCTGCGCCAGGAGCTCCTCGGCGATGGCGATGACCAGCTCCTCCTTGCTCCGGAAGTAGCGGTAGATCGCCCCCACCGACAGCCCGGCCTCGGCGATGACGTCCTGCATCGAGGTGGCCTGGAAGCCGTTGCGGGTGAAGCAGGTCCGGGCGGCGTCGAGGATCTGCTGGCGGCGGGCGGCGAGGTGCTCTTCGGAGACACGAGGCATGGGTAGATCCTAAAACGAACGATCCTTCTTGACATATATCGAAAGTAGGTGTCACTCTAAGTTAGAGAATGAGTGTTCGTTTTAGAGGAGTCAAGATGGCTCGCGCTCACCGCCAACCGCCCCCGATAGCCGCCGCGCTCCTGCTCGCCACCGTTGTGACAGTGCTCGCGGCACTGCTCGTACCCATGTTCGCCGCACCTGCAGCGAACCTTGCGCCGCGTGATCTTCCGATCGTCGTCGCCGGCCCGGCGCCGGCGGCGACCGCCTTGGCCGACCGCCTCTCCACCGCCCAACCCGGCGCGTTCGACATCACCATCGTGGCCGACGCCGCCTCCGCCGACGCGGCGCTGCGCGAGCGCCGGGCCTACGCGGCGTTCGTCGCCGGTGCCGACGGTGTCGCGCTGCACACCGCCTCGGCGGCGAGCCCGACGGTCGCCGCCCTGATCACCCAGGCCGCGCAGCAGCTCGGGAACGCGCCACCCGCCGTCACCGACGTGGTGCCCGCGGATCCTGACGACCCGCGGGGCGCCGGGTTCGCGGCCGGCTTCCTGCCGCTCGCGCTGACCGGCCTGCTCGTCGGGATCCTGCTGGCGTTCGTCGTCCGCTCTCGCTGGGCACAGCTGGCCGGGCTCATCGCGTACGCGGTGCTCTCCGGCTTGGCCGGTGCGCTCGTCCTGCGGTCCTGGCTCGGCGTGGTTCCCGGGAACCTACTGGCCGACGCCGCGGTGGTGGGCCTGTTCTCGCTCGCCTTGGCGGCGATGCTGGCCGGGCTCGGCGCGTTGCTGGGCCGGGCCGGCCTGGCGCTCGGCGTGGTCCTGATCTTCCTCGTCGGCAACCCGCTGTCCGCGGTGGCGGCAGCCCCGCAGCTGCTGCCCCAGCCGTGGGGCGAGGTCGGGCAGTGGCTACCGATCGGCGCTGGCGGGACGCTGCTGCGTTCGGTTGCCTTCTTCGACGGCGCGGGCGGCGCCCGGGCCGCCTGGATCCTCGCCGGGTACGCGCTGGCCGGCCTGGTGCTGGTGCTGGTCGGCCGGGCGGTG
>DASRIS010000013.1:0-19708 GCA_035649895.1 Micromonosporaceae bacterium
TGGTGAAAACGAAGATCATCAAGAACGGCGGGCGCACACCTACCTCTGGACACGCCGCCGCTACCCACTACCCCACGTGACTACCGAGACTCACCGCGCGTACGCAACTCGATACACAATCCAGCCAACTGCGAAGAGCCAAAAATACAGCCTGTTGTGACGCGATGGACTGAGTGCGACGAGTGGGTCAAGTGTCCAAGAAAGCTTTCTCGGGGCAAGGGATGACGGCGGGCGGGACTAGAGTTAGCGTCAGAAATACTTCATCGGTTCCACTGGCGAGGAGGAGCGCAACTTTCATGGTTCCGGTCGTACCGCGGGGAGAGGCATAGGCAGCGTGGCCTGGCCGAAGTTCCTGGCCACTGCCCGCCGGCACCGCCGGAGGCTCACCACAGAACGACCGTGGGGAGGTCAAGCGTGGATATTGTTGTGAAGGGTCGAAACGTAGAGGTTCCTGCCCACTACCGTGCACACGTCGCCGAGAAGCTTCACAAGGTTGAACGCTACGACCACAAGCTGATGCGCGTTGAGGTGGAGCTGTTCCACGAGCGCAACCCGAGGCAGTCCGACTACTGCCAGCGCGTGGAGATCACGTGCTGGTCGCGCGGGCCCGTAGTCCGTGCCGAAGCCTGCGCCCCTGACTTCTACAGCGCGCTGGACAACGCCCTGGCCAAGCTGGACACCCGGCTGCGCCGCGCCGCTGACCGGCGCCGCGTGCACCGCGGCCGGCACGCCCCGATCTCCGTCGCGGCGGCGACTGCCTCGCTGCGCACGGACCTCTTCGAGCCTGAGCCGATGGGCACCGCCGGGCGGTCCAGCGGCCGCGTCACCAGGTCCAACGGCCGCAGCAACGGCCGTTCCACCGGGGACCCCGCGGCAGCGGCCAGCGCCGGCGTAGCGGTCGACATCGAGGTGGACGACTACCAGCCCTGGCATATCGCGCGGAAGAAGGAGCACCCGGCGCGTCCGATGAGCGTCGATGACGCGCTCTTCCAGATGGAGCTGGTCGGGCACGACTTCTACCTGTTCCTGGACAAGGAGTCGGGCAAGCCGAGCGTCGTCTACCGCCGCAAGGGCTACGACTACGGGGTGATCTGCCTGGCGGCGTGAGGCCGCTGGGCGGCCAGGTCCGCCGGCGTGAGGACGTACCGCAGGTCACGGCGGAAGCCGGCTCTCTCCAGCACCCGTTGTGAGGCGACGTTGGTCGCCGCTGTACCGGCGACCAACCGGTCCGTCCCCGGCTGGGCCAGCGCCCACGCGGTGACCAGCTGCAACGCGCGGGTCGCGTAGCCGCGTCCGCGCCAGCTGGGCAGCAGGGCGTAGCCGACCATGGCCTGGCCGGTCACCGGCTCCCCGTGGTAGACGCCGATCTCGCCGGCCCAGCCGCCGCTTGCCGCGTCGAGGATCACCAGGTCGGCCCGCTCACCGGCGAGCCACCAGTTTGCCGCGAGCGCGCAGGCGCGTACCACGTCGGCGGGCGACGGTACGGCCGGCGGCAGGCTGGTGGCGACGACGTCGGGCAGCGTACGCAGGGCGTACAGCTGCTCGGCGTCCTCGGCGGCGAGCGGGCGCAGCCGGACCACCCCGTCGGTGAGCTGGTGGCCGGGCAGGTCGGGCAGGCGCCGCGGGGCCGGCCCGGGCGGGTCGGCCGGGAGGCGGGCGTAGGCGACCAGGTCGTGCCGCCCGCCGTCGCGGCTGGCGGCGGCGCCCCGGCGGACGCCCTCGCGCTGGTATCCGGCGCTCAGCGCCACCCGCTGGCTCGGCACGTTCTCCAGCTCGGTGAGCAGCTCCAACCGGGCGAAACCATGACCGAACGCCCAGTCGGTCAGCGCCACGGTGGCCGCCGTCGCCACCCCCCGCCGCCTGGCCCAGGGGGCGACCCAGTAGCCGACCTCGCCCTGCGCCCGCTCGCCGACGACCCGGTTGATGCCGGTGCCGCCGATCAGCCGGTCCGTCCGCGGGTCCGCGATCGCGCAGGCCAGCCCGCCGGCGGCACGCGCGGTCGCGGACCCTTCGTTGATCCACCAGCGGGCGTCGTCAAGGGTGTACGGGTCGGGCAGCATCGGCAGGAAGCGACGGTTCAGCGGGTCGTTGCAGGCGGTCGCGACGTCCGGAGCGTCGGAGTCGCGCAGCGGGCGCAGGCGCACGCCGCGGCCTTCGATGGCCTCCACGGGCAGCGCGGTCACCACACGATCTCCAGTGGCTCCATCTCGCCATCGTGCAACAGGGGTGAGAGCCGCCCCAACCCAGCCGGGCGGTCTGCCTCAACCAGTAGGGCGGCGTCCTTTTCATCACGAACGTGGCTAGGGGCGACAACGCGACTGCCGATCGCCGTGAGGATCCGCCTACGATAGGTCGGCAGACTGTCTAGGGGAGCGCTGACCCGTGTCGATTCTGGAAAAGATCCTCCGCGCCGGCGAGGGCCGGATGCTGCGGCGGCTGAAGGCGATCTCGAACGCCGTCAACTCGATCGAGGAGAACTACACCGACCTGACCGACGCGGAGCTGCGCGAGCTGACCGACCAGTACCGGCAGCGGTACGCCGACGGGGAGAGCCTTGACGAGCTGCTGCCCGAGGCGTTCGCCGCGGCGCGTGAGGCGGCCTCCCGCGTGCTCGGGCAGCGGCCCTTCGACGTCCAGCTGATGGGCGGGGCGGCGCTGCACTTCGGCAACATCGCCGAGATGAAGACGGGTGAGGGCAAGACCCTCACCAGCGTGCTGCCGGCGTACCTGAACGCGCTGTCCGGCAAGGGCGTGCACATCGTGACGGTCAACGACTACCTCGCCGCCCGTGACGCCGAGTGGATGGGGCGTATCCACCGGATGCTCGGGCTGTCCGTCGGGGTGATCCTGCCCAACCAGCCGTCCGCGCTGCACCGGGCCGCGTACGAGTGCGACATCACGTACGGCACGAACAACGAGTTCGGCTTCGACTACCTGCGCGACAACATGGCGTGGTCCGCTGACGAGCTGGTGCAGCGCGGGCACAACTTCGCCATCGTCGACGAGGTGGACTCGATCCTGATCGACGAGGCCCGTACGCCGTTGATCATCTCTGGGCCGGCCGAGCAGTCCGCCCGGTGGTACACCGAGTTCGCCCGGGTCATCGAGCGGATGGTCCGGGGCAAGGACGGCGAGGGCGACTACGAGGTCGACGAGGCCAAGCGCACGGTGGCGGTGACCGAGCGCGGCGTGGCCAAGGTGGAGGACCGGCTCGGCATCGACAACCTCTACGAGTCGGTGAACACCCCGCTCGTGGGCTATCTCAACAACGCCATCAAGGCCAAGGAGCTCTACAAGCGCGACCGCGACTACATCGTCAACGACGGCGAGGTCCTGATCGTCGACGAGTTCACCGGCCGCATCCTGCACGGCCGCCGCTACAACGAGGGCATGCACCAGGCCATCGAGGCCAAGGAAGGCGTGGAGATCAAGCAGGAGAACCAGACGCTGGCCACGATCACCCTGCAGAACTACTTCCGTCTCTACGCCAAGCTCGCCGGCATGACCGGCACCGCGATGACCGAGGCCGCCGAGTTCAACAAGGTCTACAAGGTCGGCGTCGTGCCGATCCCGACGCACCGGCCGATGATCCGCGGCGACCGGCCAGACGTCATCTACAAGACCGAGAAGGCCAAGTACAACGCGGTGGTCGAGGACATCGTCGAACGGCACCAGGCCGGCCAGCCGGTGCTCGTCGGCACGGTCAGCGTGGAGAAGTCCGAGCTGCTCTCGCAGCTGCTGCGCCGCCGCGGCGTGCCGCACAGCGTGCTGAACGCGAAGTTCCACGCCAAGGAGGCGGAGATCGTCGCCCAGGCCGGCCGCAGGGGTGCGGTGACCGTGGCCACCAACATGGCCGGTCGAGGCACCGACATCCTGCTCGGCGGCAACCCGGAGTACCTGGCAGCGGCCGAGCTGCGCCAGCGCGGGGTGGACGCGGCCGAGCAGCCGGACGACTACGCCAAGGGCCTGGAGGATGCGCTGCCGCGCTGGAAGCAGCGCTGCGACGACGAGGCGGAGGAGGTCGTCGGCGCGGGCGGCCTCTATGTGCTGGGCACCGAGCGGCACGAGTCCCGCCGCATCGACAACCAGCTGCGGGGCCGCTCCGGCCGGCAGGGCGACCCGGGCGAGTCCCGCTTCTACCTGTCGCTGCAGGACGAGCTGATGCGCCGCTTCCGGGCCGGTGCGGTCGAGGCGGTGATGGAGCGCTTCAACATCCCCGAGGACGTGCCGATCGAGTCCAAGATGGTCACCCGGCAGATCAAGAGCGCGCAGACCCAGATCGAGGCCCAGAACGCCGAGATCCGTAAGAACGTCCTCAAGTACG
This sequence comes from Micromonosporaceae bacterium, assembly GCA_035649895.1. Lineage (GTDB taxonomy): Bacteria > Actinomycetota > Actinomycetes > Mycobacteriales > Micromonosporaceae > DASSUC01. Next base: position 4,325 of record DASRIS010000013.1, read on the forward strand.
ACGAGGTGCTCAACAAGCAGCGGCAGGTGGTGTACGCCGAGCGCAAGCGCGTCCTCGACGGGGAGGACCTGCACGAGCAGGTAAGCCACATGATCGACGACGTGGTCACGGCGTACGTGACCGGAGCGACCGCCGAGGGGTACGCCGAGGACTGGGACCTCGACCAGCTGTGGAGCGCGCTCAAGCAGCTCTACCCGGTCGGCATCACCGTGGACGAGCTCGCCGAGGAGGTTGGCAGCAGGGAGGCGATCGACGCCGAGTTCCTCCTGGCCCAGCTCAAGGAGGACGCACACGCCGCGTACGACCGCCGGGAGGCCGAGCTCGGCCCCGAGGCGATGCGCCAGCTGGAACGGCAGGTCCTGCTCGCCGTCATCGACCGCAAGTGGCGTGAGCACCTCTACGAGATGGACTACCTCCAGGAGGGCGTGGGGCTGCGGGCCTACGCCCAGCGGGACCCGCTGGTCGAGTACCAGCGCGAGGGCTTCGACATGTTCGCCACCATGATGGACGGCATCAAGGAGGAGACGGTCGGCTTCCTCTTCAACATCGAGGTCCAGGTCGAGGAGGCCCCGGCTCCGGTGGCTCCGGCGACCAGCATCCCGCTGCCCGGCGCCGAGCCGCACGTGGAGGTCCACGCCAAGGGGCTGGGCGGGTCGCGGGCCCCGCAGGCGTTGCAGTACTCCGCACCGACCATCGACGGCGCGGCCGGCGCGGGCGGTGTGGTGGTGGAGCAGGCACCCGCGCTGGGGCTCGGCGGCCCGGCACCGACCGGGTCGCGCAGGTCGACCGGCGCGTCCGCCAAGGCCAGCGCCGGCCCGTCCCGCAACGCGCCATGCCCCTGCGGGTCGGGCAAGAAGTACAAGCGCTGCCACGGGGCGCCCAGCGCCTGACCGCCTCCGGAGCTCCTCCGCCGGCCTTACCCGTCTCTGCCGCGACTCGTCTCTGTCGCGCAGACCGAGCACCGCGCCCAGCCGCTCACGCGCGCTGGGCCGCGGTGTCCGGTCGCTCACACCACCTGGGCGACGGTGCACAGCCAGCTCGCTCGGGTCTGCTCCAGCCGTAGCGCCACGGCGAAGACGCACTCGCCCCGACCCAGCACTGCGGCCACCTCGACGGCGCCGGTGCGGGGCTCGCACACCCGCAGCTCGCGCAGCCGGAACCGGTGCGCCCGCGGGCCGGTGACCGCCCGGGTGCCCCGCCGGGCCGCCCGGGCCACCTCGTCCGTGACGGCCGCGAACGCGCTCGGCAGGGTCAGCCGCCGCAGGTGCCCGGCCGGCCGGTAGCCGTCGAGGACCTCCAGCAGGACCGCCAGAAACCTGCGCACGGCGATCCTGGCCTCCGACGGCCCGCCGCGCGGCAGCACCGCCGGGCCGCCCGCGGGCGCCGGCTGGGCCGTGCACGCCGACTGGCCCGAGAGTGCTGGGTGGCCGGCGATTGCCGGGTGGTGGCCTGCGGCCGCGTGGTGGCCGGCGAGTGCCGGGGATGCTGACAGCGCCGGCTGGCGTTCGGCCGCCGGCTGGGTCGCGGGCGGTCGTGGGCCTGGAAGGTCTGCCGGAGGCGGCCACTCCAGCGGCAGCCGCGGCGGCGCCTCCTGCCGGGCCAGCCACGGCTCGGGCGCGTGCTCGTCGTCGTACGGCGGGTCGATGCGGGGTGCGGGAAGCACGGTGACCAGGGGGATCGGCCGGACCGGGAACCGGGATGAGCGGGCGCGGACAGCGACAGGCGCGGACATCGGCTCCTCCGACCATGATCTTGAGTTTGCTTTCGTTTGCCTCCGATAGTTTCCGTTCATGATGACCAACTCGTCAAGACAACTGGCGGACCAGGATCGCGGGCGGGACCAAGATGGCTGGCGAGATCTAGTCCGGCTCGCCCACTAGCGGGTTCTCCGCCACCCAGGCCTTCGTCTCCGCATACTTCTGCTGGATGTACTCCTCAAGGACAGAGCGCTCGACCCGCCACTGCCCACGACCGCCGATCTTGATGGCGGGTAGCTCGCCGCTGCGCACCATGTGGTAGACCTGTGACACCGAGACGTTCAGCTCCTCGGCGACATCGGCGAGCTGCAGGAATCGACCAGCCATTGGCTCAGTTTGCCATCGATAGCCTGCGGTGGTCGTGAGTAGGCGACCCACGACACGCCGATGAGGGGCCCGCCGCGCTGCCGGGTAGTACCCGACGAAGTCCTCAGCTAAAGGAGTCCGGTGACCGGTCCGTACCTTCGGGTCTACCTGCCCGCCACGCTGCCTGTTCTCCGCCAGCTGCGCGCCCGGGGCGAGCTCGGGCCGCCGCCGCTCACCGGGCATGCCGTGACACCCGCCTTGCGCGAGTGGTACGCCGAGGGCGACGAGGAGGAGCTCGAGTACATCGCCTTCACCCGCGCCGCCCAGGAGGCACTGCGGCTGCTGCGCCACGATCCCTCGGCCCCGCGCCGGCGGGTCGTCGTCTCCGTCGACGTCTCCCCTGCCCTGGCCGAGCGGCACGACGCTGACCTGGGCTCCAGCATGGTCCGGCTGACCGCGCCCGTACCGCGGACCGCGGTGGCAGCCCTCCACGTGGACGGCGCTGGTGCCGAGGCCGACGTGGCGGCCGCGGCCGATGTCGTGGATGCGGCCGCGGCCGGCGACCCGGACGCACAGTTCACCGTGGACGGCGCAGAGGACCACGAGCTTGAGTGGTACGACATCGGCGAGCTTGACCACGTCGCCGACGAGCTCGGCCCCCGTCAGCCGTGACCGTGCTGGCTGGTACCCCAGTCCTGGCCGGGCTGGCCGGCATTCCGGTCTGGTCGGCCCTGGGCGGGCGCCATGGGCTCGTCCGCCGGCTCCGCGGCCCGTGCCGGCAGCGTGCGCCCGAACGCGACCACGGCCACGATCGCGCCGAGGAACAGCACGACGAGCGCGTGGTTCAGCCGCGCACTGCCAGCCAGGCGCAAGGCGGTACGGTCCAGCGTGCTGACCGAGCCGGCCAGCTCCAGCAGCCGGGCCCCGCCGAACCGGGTGACCGCCTCGGCGAGCAGCAGTACGACCCCCGGGGTTGCCCCCGCGGCCAGGTAGCCGGGCCAGGACGCGCCGGCCGGAGCGCAAGCGCGCCGCCGCGCCCGGCGCAGGTGCCAGAACGCGACCAGCCCGGCGGTTACGCCGCTGGCCAGGGCCTCAGTCAGCGCGAACCAGCCGGCTGCGCTGAGCCGGGACGGCGCGGACTCACCTGCCCCGAACACGGTGAGCAGGGGGTCCTTGAACAGGCGCAGCACAAACCCGATGACGAGCACGGTGAGCGCCGCGGTGAGCCCGGCCGCGGCGACCGTCGTGGGCCGGACCGCGCCGAGTGCCCCGCCCACACCTCCAGCGACGCAGACGGCGAGCGCGAGCACCGCTACCGAGGAGTGGGTGCCGTACCCGACCATGATCCCCACCCCGCCAAGGCCGGCGGTGAGCAGGCCGGCCAGGACCGCGGTCCCGACGCGCGCCGCGGGCCGGACCATCCATGCTGGTCGCCGCGCGGCGAGCGCACCCAGCGCGGTGAGCCCGGACACCGCACCCGCCAGCAGGCTGGTCGCGATGACTATCGGCAGCGCGATCGCGGCCGTGATCAAGGCGAAGTCTGGGTTCGCCATGATCGAGGCGTGGGCGACCAGGAGCACGGCCGCAAGCCAGGCGACCCCGAGAGCGAGGAGCAAGCCGGTACGCGGCTGCGCCCCGATCGTGGCGTCGAGCCTGTCATCGGCCCCGGCCCCGGCCCCGGCCCCGGCTCCGGCTCCGGCTCCGGCCCCGCCATCGGCCCCGGCCCCGGCCCCGCCATCGGCTCCGGCTCCGGCTCCGGCCTCGGGTCCATCCCCGGCCCTGGCTCCCGGCTCGGGTTCAAGCTCAGGCGCGGGCGCGGTGGAGGCCGCCGCGGTGTCGCCGGCGGTGGTCTCGGTCATCGTGCTCTCCTTGCTGCGGCGCTGGTTGCGGGAGCCGGGTCGGCCGCGGCGAGGCGAGCGGTCGGCGCGGATCTAGGCGGATGCGGATGTAGGTGGATGTAGTGAGCGCCGGCCGGCAGAGCCGATCGGCCGGTGTCCAGGTGGCCGGGCCCCAAGCCCGACCGGGCCCGGCGTCGCTGGTCCGGATGATGCAGGTCCGGACGCCGCTGGTCGGGCTCTTCGTCCGTGCCCAGGGTACGCACGCCCCGGTCACCCTCGGTTCGGCCGGTCCTCGCTACCACCGGTGCGTGCGAGGATGGGAGTGGTCCGTTCCGCCGCAGGCGGGGGCCGACCTCGCCGCCGCCGTCGAGACCTGTCAGGGAGCCAGCGATGGACGCCGTATTCGCCGTACCCGAGCCGCGCAACGAGCCGGTGCGCAACTACGCCCCGGGCAGCGCCGAACGCGAGAGCCTGGCCCGCCGGCTGCGTGAGCTGGCGGCAGAACGCGCCGACCTCACCCTGACGGTCGGCGGCCACCAGCGGATGGGTGGCGGCGAGGCGATCGAGGTCGTCCAGCCGCACCGGCATCGGCACGTGCTCGGCGTCATCCATAACGCCACTAACTCAGATGCCGCCGACGCGGTGACGGCCGCCAAGGAGGCCGCCCCGATGTGGCGTGCTTTGTCCTATGCGGACCGTTCCGCGATCTTCCTCCGCGCGGCAGAGCTGCTCGCCGGCCCGTGGCGGGACACGCTCAACGCAGCGACCATGCTGGGGCAGTCCAAGACCTGCTACCAGGCAGAGATCGACGCGGCCTGCGAGCTGACCGACTTCCTACGCTTCAACGTCCACTTCGGTCAGAAGCTGCTTGGCGAGCAGCCGCTGTCCTCACCCGGGGTGTGGAACCGCCTCGACCACCGGCCGCTGGAAGGGTTCGTGTACGCGGTCACGCCGTTCAACTTCACCGCGATCGCCGGCAACCTGCCGTCCTCGGCGGCCCTGATGGGCAACACCGTGGTGTGGAAGCCGTCCCCGACGCAGCAGCTCGCAGCCCACTACACGATGTGGCTGTTCGAGGCGGCCGGCCTGCCGCCCGGCGTCATCAACCTGGTCCCGGGTGACGGCGTCGCGGTCTCCGAGGTCGTGCTCGCCGCCCCCGACCTCGCCGGCATCCACTTCACCGGCTCCACCAGGACGTTCCAGCTGCTGTGGCGTACCGTCGCCGAGAACCTGACCCGGTACCGCTCCTACCCCCGCCTGGTCGGTGAGACCGGCGGCAAGGACTTCGTCATCGCCCACCACAGCGCCGATGTGGACGCGCTGCACACCGCACTGGTCCGGGGTGCGTACGAGTACCAGGGCCAGAAGTGCTCAGCCGCCTCCCGGGCGTACCTGCCCCGCTCCATCTGGGACGGTGGGCTGCGCGACCAGCTCGCCGCCACCGCGGAGTCGCTGCGCTACGGCGACGTCGCCGACTTCGGCAACTTCGGTGGCGCAGTCATCGATGCGCGCGCCTTCGCCAAGCACGCCGCCGCGCTGGACATGATGAAGAACTCCGACGCCTGCCGGGTGCTCGCCGGCGGCACGGCGGACGACTCCGAGGGCTACTTCGTACGGCCGACCGTGGTCGAGTGCGACGACCCCGAGCACGACGTGTTCACCACCGAGTACTTCGGGCCGATCCTCGCCGTGCACGTCTTCGACGACGAGCGGTTCGAGGAAGTGGTCCGCCAGGCCGAGTCGGTCGCGCCGTACGCGCTCACCGGCTCCATCTTCGCCCGGGACCGCAAGGTGGTGGACTGGGCGGGCGAGGTGCTGCGCTTCGCGGCCGGCAACTTCTACATCAACGACAAGCCGACCGGCGCGGTGGTGGGGCAGCAGCCGTTCGGCGGCGGGCGTGCGTCGGGCACCAACGACAAGGCCGGCTCATGGCACAACCTGGTCCGCTGGGTGTCGCCGCGCACGATCAAGGAGACGTTCGTGCCGCCGACCGACCACACGTACCCGCACATGGGCTGAGCCGTCAGGCTGGACCGACCGCGTCAATGCGGCCCAAGGAGAACATGCGCTCCTCATCACGCAGGTGGCACCACGCCTCGAGGAGGTAACCGCTGATGCTCAGCGGCTCGATGACCCGTACGCTCGACCGGCCCTGAGCGTTGGTATAGACAATTTTGACTGGAATGGCGTGCTCCAGCGCCTCGGCCAGGAGCCGCTGCTCGGTCGGGTTGAGCTGCGGGGCGCCGGCCGAGACGAGGTCGGCGGCAGAGTCCGGCACCAGGCGGGCGGAGGGTCGCACCAGCTGGAGGACCGCGTCCGGGACCAGGTCGGGAAAGCCCACAGCGGGCTCGACCGGGTGCGCCCGCTCGTCGTAGTCCCGCACCAGGTGCAGATGCGGTCGTCCGTGCCCGGCCGGCGCACCGGCTCGCACCGGAGCCCCCGTCCCGGCGCCGGCCTCGACGGGGGAGGTTGCGACGGGGGAGGTCGCGAGCAGGGCGCGGGCCAGCTTCGCGGGGTCCGTCGCCGCGCGGTCGCCGTGGCGGGCGGCGGGTCCGGCCGGCACTGCCGGCCTGCCCCACCGCGGCCGAGGGGCGGCCCGGCGGCGGGCTGCCCGCTCCACCACCACGCCCCCGGTCGCCGACTCGGTAACCGGCGCGTACCCGGCTGCCCGCAGCGCGGCGAGCGTCTCCCGGGCAGGCTTGCCGCTGCCCAGCACGGTCGGGGCAAGCCGCGCGAGCCGCAGCGAGGCCAGCGACCGCACCGCCGTGATCTCCGTGAGCAGAGCTGCGTCGTCGGCGCGGACAACGCAGGTCACAGAGCGGACCCGCAGCTGCCCGTGCCGGCGGGCCACGTCGCGGACGAGATACTCCAGCGGCTGGGGCAGCGCGGCACCGGTCGCCACGGCTCGCAACGCGTCGAGCAGGCCGGGGCCGGACTGCCCGGCGTCGAGCGCGCGGCGTACCGACCCGGACGAGAACCGCCAGATGGCCGCACCGCCACGGGACTCCCGGTCGGCGGTGGAGTCCAGGAGCGCGGCCAGCGCGGCGGCCGGCATCCCGGGCACCACCGCCGTGAGGTCGGCCTGGAAAAGAGCCGACGGTACGGCGGCCGGCAGCAGCCGGGCCGCGATGGCGGCGAGCGGTACGCCTTCGTCGGCCAGCCCGCCGGGGACGGGGCCGGACGCATCGCCGGCGTCGCCGAGCAGGGCACGGCCGAGCGGGGTCACCGCCCCGTGCGCTACGACGCCCAGCAGCGTGGCCTCCTGCCAGACGGCGGACACCAGCACCGACGGCCGGCCCAGCGCGTGCAGGAGCAGCGGGCAGCACCACTCCGCCAGCTCCGCCAGTGAGCCCGCGTCGGCGAACCCCCGCCCCTGCGGAAGGTCGGCCGCCGCACGCAGCAGCTCCCGGCGTAGCTCGACAAATGCCTCACCACACAGGTGGTACGCCAGCGCGGCGGACGGCTGCTCGCCGTCCGGACCGTGGCTGGCCAGCGGCACGGCCGGCAGTGACAGCCAGGCCCGCAGCAGCGGGACCAGGCGCTGCGCCGGCTCTGTGACGCACCACTCGTCGTACGCCTCGGTCGGCAGGACCGTGCCGGCATGGGAGCCCAGCAGGCCGGCGTGGGCGGCCAGCTCCAGCCAGAGCCGGACAGCCGCCTCGCCACCCGCCGCCTCGCCACCGGCCGCCGTGCAACCGAGCGCCCTGGCCAGCCGGCGTAGCTCCCGGACACCGACGCCACCGGCCTTCAGCAGCGTCACCGGAGTATGGGCACACAGCTCCAGGAGAGCGGTGACGGCCGTCACCACCGCTCCGGCCGCAGCGGCCGTCTCCCGCGCAACTGCGGCGGGTGGCGCGGTGGCCAGCGGCGGCTGCGGCGGGTACGGCGTAAACGGGGCATGCCATCCGGGTCCGCGCAGCGCGGCGCCGGCCTCGCCGGGCATGGCCAGGCCCCGCCAGCCGTCGGGCGTGTGCAGCCCCCGGTCCAGCGCCCAGCTCACGGCCGGGTTGGCGTAGAGGTGCTCGACCGGTGGGCCAAGGCCCAGCGGATGGCGGAACGCCGCCCACAGCGGTCCGGCCATGCACAGGTCGTCCCGGTGCGGCCAGACCAGCGCGCGTAGGGCGAGCACGTCCAGCGTCGCCCCCAGGTCAGGGTCGTCCGCGGTACGCCCGAGCGTCTCGGCGAGCCGCTGGCGGGCCACGCTCGGACCGCCGAGTGCCTGCAGCGCCTCGATGACCTGGACCGCCGGCAACGGCAGCGCCCGGAACGCGATGCTCACCGACTCCCTGGACTGCAGGCGCGTGGCCAGCTCGCCGAGCGTCTGTGGGGCGGGTGGCACGGTGGCGTCGGGCCGTCTGGAGAGGACGTCGGCCAGCTGTTCCGCGGTGAGTGTGCCCAGCCAGGTGCTGAGCTTGGACGCCACGAACCATTAATCTGGCCTACCGCGATCGCCTGGTCAAACACCGTGCCCCGGGCGAGTCGCGGCCGGGGCGGTAGTTTGACAGTGTGACCCACACCATCGCCGGCAACGGCGCCGTTACCAGAACGCGCTTCGGTGAGCAGGGCGGACTGCTCACGTACGGCAGCTACCTACGCCTGCCCCAGCTGCTCGGGCAGCAGGTGCCGGAGTCGTCCCCGACCGCACACGACGAGCTCCTTTTTATCACCATCCACCAGGTGTACGAGCTGTGGTTCAAGGTCCTGCTGGCCGAGCTGACCGACGCCCGGGACCGCATGCTGGGCGGCGAGGCCTACCTGCCCCGGGTACGGCTGGAGCGGTGCCACGCCATCGAGCAGGTGCTAGTGCAGCAGGTAGACGTGATCGACTCGATGACGCCACAGGACTTTCTCGAGTTCCGCAACCACCTGGGCCCCGCCTCGGGGTTCCAGTCGGTCCAGTTCCGCGAGATCGAGTTTCTCTCCGGGCTCAAGGACCCGGGGTTCCTCGACCGGTTCCGTGGGCTGACCGAGGGGGAGCGGGAGCGGCTGTCCCGCCGGCTCGACGAGCCGAGCGTGTGGGACGCCTTCCTGGTGACACTGGACAAGGCTGGCTTCGACGTGTCTGACGCGGAGCAGCGCTATGCGGCATATGTTCAGATTGCGTATGACCGCGAGCGTTATGGGGCCCTCTGGGACCTCGCCGAGGCGCTCCTCACCCACGACCAGGCATGGGCCCTGTGGCGCGCCCGGCACGTGCTGATGGCGGAGCGCCAGATCGGCGCCAAGCCCGGCACCGGCGGCAGCGCGGGCGGCGAGTACCTGCGCTCGCGCCTGGGGCTCCGTTTCTATCCCGAGCTCTGGGAGATGCGTACCCGGCTCTAGCCACCGGCCCCGACCCTCGGCCGCAGAGCCCTGACCACGCAGCCTGGGACAACCCAGCGCCACCCGCCCGAGCTGCGCCACGCCAGCACGGCAGGCGCGACCCGCACCAAGCACGCGACCGGCGTCTGGCCAGCGTCACCAGGTGACCGAGCGGAGCTGGTAACCGAGCGGAGCCGGCGAGCCCAGGCTGGCAGATTAAGCGAACATATCATCCTAAACAATCATAGTTGCGGCTGGCCGGCGACCACCGGCCGGCCCATCCGTACCCGGCTATGTGGCCGGGCCGGACTGGGCCGACGGCCACCGGGCCAGCCGCACCGTCCTTACCGGACTGTCCGTCGCGGACAGTGCACAATGGATCGAAAAGACCTGGACTAAGCGCGGGCAAAGTGGCAGCGTAATAGGCATGCCGGATTCTGGAGTCAACTCAACCGCAGCGGCCCTGCTTGGCCTCCTGCACGAAGGTCCCATGACGGGCGGTCAGCTGATGACCGCCGCCGAGCGCCGCCTCGGCCCGTACTGGTCGATGACCCGCAGCCAGGTCTACCGCGAGCTGCCGGCCCTCGCCGAGCAGGGTTACGTCAAGCTCGGCAAGCCCGGACCGCGGTCCAGCCAGCCGTACGCGATCACGCCCGCCGGCAAGCGTGCGTTCGTACGGTGGCTGACCGAGCCGCCAGGGCGCGACGCGGTACGCAACCCGGTGGCGCTACGCGTGGCGTTCGGTGCTCAGCACACCGCGGCGCAGCTGCGGGAGCTGTACGCGAGCGCGACGCAGTACCACACCGATGCGTTGGCCAGCGCGCGGGAGCAGGCGAAGGATGCCAAAAAGGACGGTGACGGCTACGGGGCTGCCGCGCTTGAGTTCGCGATCGGTTACCACCGGGCGGCGCTGGCCTGGCTCAAGGCGGCCCCCGGCAAGTGACCTGCCGGGCTCGCCTGGGCTCACCAGCCACCGCGGTGCGTCCCTGGCCGGCGGCGCCTCCCGCGTACGCTGGACCTTGTGACCCCTGCTGACTTCGCCGAACAGCTCAAGGCCCTCGACTCCACGCTGCGCAACATCGAGGCCGTCCTCGACACCGACCGCCTGCGCAAGGAGAAGGCCGAGCTGGAGGAGGCCGCGTCAGCGCCGGACCTGTGGCAGGACCAGGCGCGGGCGCAGCAGGTCACGTCCCGGCTGTCCAATGTCGGCGGGGAGATCTCCAGGCTGGAACGGCTGCGGTCCCGGCTGGACGACGCCGCCGTGCTGCTCGAGCTGGCCGACGAGGAGAGCGACGCCGGCTCGCTGGCCGAGGTCGGCACGGAGGTCGCCTCGCTGCGCCGGGCCATCGAGGAGCTGGAGATCCGTACGCTCCTGTCCGGCGAGTACGACTCCCGCGAGGCGCTGGTCACGATCCGCTCCGGCGCGGGCGGGGTGGACGCCGCCGACTTCGCCGAGATGCTCCTGCGGATGTACCTGCGCTGGGCCGAACGGCACGGCTTCCCCACCGAGGTCTACGACACCTCGCACGCGGAGGAGGCCGGCATCAAGTCCGCCACCTTCGCGGTGAAGGCGCCCTACGCGTACGGCACGCTGGGCGTGGAGGCCGGTACGCACCGGCTCGTCCGGATCAGCCCGTTTGACAACCAGGGGCGCCGGCAGACGTCGTTCGCAGCGGTCGAGGTGGTGCCGGTCGTCGAGCAGACCGACGAGATCGACATCCCGGAGGAGGAGATCCGGGTGGACGTCTACCGCGCGTCCGGCCCGGGTGGGCAGGGGGTCAACACGACCGACTCGGCGGTGCGCCTCACCCACCTGCCGTCCGGCATCGTCGTGTCCTGCCAGAACGAGCGCTCCCAGCTGCAGAACAAGGCGACCGCGATGGGCGTGCTGAAGGCCAAGCTCCTCGCGCTCAAGCAGGCCGAGGAGCAAGCCAAGATCGACGCCCTGCGCGGTGACGTGGCCGGCTCCTGGGGCGACCAGATGCGCTCCTACGTCCTGCACCCCTACCAGATGGTGAAAGACCTGCGTACCGAGTACGAGACCGGCAACCCGAGCGCGGTCTTCGACGGCGACATCGACCGCTTCGTGGAGGCCGGCATCCGCTGGCGCAGGCAGCGCGAGCGGCGCCCCTGACCGCACACGCGGGGCCCTGATCGCGTACGCAGCGTGCCTGACCGCACACGCGGCGCCTCTGTCTCGCACGCCCGGTGCGCCATCTCGGCCGGTCAGAGCCGGCAGGTGACCGGTCGGGGTTGGCGTCGCGGTTACGCCGCGTAGACTCTCCACCCGTGATTTCGCTCGAGCGTGTGACGAAGACCTACCCGAAGGCGTCCCGGCCCTCGCTGGACGACGTCTCGGTGTCGATCGAGAAGGGCGAGTTCGTCTTCTTCATCGGGCCCTCGGGGTCCGGTAAGTCGACGTTCATCAAGCTCCTGCTGCGCGAGATCCAGCCCACCCGGGGCGGGATCTTCGTCAACGGGCGGGAGGTCGGCGCGATGCGGTCGTGGAAGATCCCCAACTTCCGGCGTTCGATCGGCTGCGTCTTCCAGGACTTCCGGCTCCTGCCGAACCGGACGGCGTACGAGAACGTGGCCTTCGCGCTCGAGGTGATCGGCAAGTCAAAGGCGGTGGCGCGCCGGGTCGTCCCCGAGGTCCTGGAGCTGGTCGGCCTGGGCGGCAAGGAGCACCGCTACCCGCACGAGCTCTCCGGGGGCGAGCAGCAGCGGGTGGCCGTGGCGCGGGCGTTCGTGAACCGGCCGCTGATCCTGCTCGCCGACGAGCCCACCGGGAACCTCGACCCCGACACCTCCATCGAGATCATGCGGCTGCTGGACCGGATCAACCGGACCGGCACTACGGTCGTCATGGTCACCCATGACTCCAACATCGTGAACCAGATGCGCCGCCGGGTGGTCGAGATCGACACCGGCCGCATCGTTCGTGACCAGCCGCGCGGCGTCTACGGCTGAGCGCACCTGACCACCGACAGACCACGCGGATATCTGGAGAGGCCTCTCAATGCGCGCGAAGTATGTCCTGAACGAGGTGGCGCTCGGGCTCTGGCGAAATGTCACCATGACGATTGCCATGATCATCACAATGGCCGTCTCGCTCACCATGCTGGGCGCCAGCGTGCTGCTCTTCTGGCAGGTCAACAACATGCGGGAGTTCTTCTACGACAAGATCGAGGTGTCGATCTTCCTGAAGAGCGACGTGACCGAGGCCCAGCGCACGGCCCTGGACACCGCGCTCAAGGAGGACCCGCTGGTGCAGGAGTACGACCACGAGTCCAAGGAAGAGGCGTACGAGAAGTTCCAGACGATGTTCCGGGACGCCCCTGACCTGGTCAACTCGGTGAAGCCGGAGTCGCTGCCGGAGGCGTTCCGGGTCAAGCTGAAGAACCCGGAGCAGTACAAGGACGCGTACGACAAGTACATCGCCTACGCCGGCATCAGCGAGATCGTCGACCAGCAGCGGCTGCTCGGCAAGATCTTCGGTATCCTCGGCGCGCTGCAGAAGATGGCGCTGGTGATCGCCATCGTGCAGGGCGCCGCCGCGTTGCTGCTGGTGGCCAACACGATCCAGGTGGCCGCCTACAGCAAACGGCGTGAGGTGGCGGTGATGAAGCTGGTCGGCGCGGGCAACTGGTTCATCCAGGCACCGTTCGTGCTGGAGGCGGTCTTCGCCGGACTGATCGGCTCGATCTTCTCCTACGCCGCCCTGGTTCTGGCGAAGATATTCCTCATCGACGGCTCGCTGAAACCGCTCACCGAGCTGCTGACACCGGTGCCCTGGCGCAACATCCACATCATGCTGCCCTTGCTGGCTCTGGCCGGCGGTGCGGTCAACGCCGTCACCGGTTGGGTCACCCTGCGTTTCTACATCCGCGTGTAAACCCAACTGCGGAGTGTGACATCGGCGTGCGGTGCGGCCCCGCTACCGCACCGCACGTCCGTCATACGGCGTTGATCAGGGCTTCTGTGGCCACAGGGGCTGGTGTGGCCCACGGGACTTTTGTACTGTGCGACTCGTGCGCACTGGTCCTCGGTACCGCTTCGTGCTTGCGATCATGACGCTGCTGGGCTGCTCAGTGGCCCTAGCAGTGCCCGGCCCCGCCCTCGCCGACCCGCGGGACGACAAGAGGCGCATCGATGCCGAGGTTGCCAAGGCGACGGCGATGCTGGAGTCGGCGACCGCCCGGGCCCAGGCAGCCGCCCGCCAGTACGCCGAGGCGACCGCCGCGATCCCCGGCGCCGAGCTGCGGGTGGCCGAGGCGCGCAAGCGGGTCGCCGCCGCGGAGACCGCCGCCGAGGAGGCGCGCCGCGAGGTGCGGGTTGCCCAGTCCGCGCTGGACGTGGCGAACGCGCGGCTGGGCAGGTCCGAGGTGCAGGTGGCCCTGGCGCAGGAGCGGCTGGGCTCGCTGGCCGCCGCGGCGTACAAGGGCTCCGGGGTCACCACGCTGCGCGTCCTCATCGAGGCCGGGTCGCCGACCAACCTCGCCGACCGGCTGGGCTACCTGAACTCCATCGCCGACCACCAGCAGTCCGCCTTGGACCGGGTGGCCGCCGCGCGGGCCGAGGCCAAGGTCGCGGGCGACGCCGCGCTCGCCGCCCGGCGCCGGGCCGACCAGGCCCGCCAGGCGGCCGAGCGGGCCCTCGCCGCGACGCGGGCGCAGCGGGCCTCGGTGGAGCGCGCCGCACTCGACCTCGCGGCGCTCGCGACGGCGCGCAAGGCGGCCCTGGAGGTCGCGGCGCAGGAGCGCAGCGCGAGCCTGGCGCGGTATGAGCAGCTCAAGCGCGAGAGCGCCCAGATCGAGGCGGAGCTGCGCGCCTGGGAGGCGCAGCAGCGCCAGCGGGGCGCCACGCCAGGACCGGTGCTGCGCCCCGGCGCCCGGCTGCTCATGCCGGTGCAGGGGTGGAAGTCCAGCGACTTCGGCATGCGCTACGACCCCTTCTACCGCGTCTGGCAGCTGCACGCCGGCGTCGACATCGCCGCCGGCGGCGGCCAGCCGATCTACGCGGCGGCGGACGGCCGCGTCCTGCGGGCCGGCTGGAACGGGGGGTACGGCAACTACACCTGCATCTACCACGGCCAGTACAACGGGTCGAGCATGGTCACCTGCTACGCCCACCAGTCGCGCATGCTCGTCTCGACCGGCCAGTCGGTGCGTCGCGGCACGGTGATCGGCCGGGTCGGCACGACCGGCGCGTCGACCGGCAACCACCTGCATTTCGAGGTACGCATCGGCGGCCGCCCGGTCCAGCCACTCAACTGGCTGCCCACCTGCCTCTGCTGAGCGCACCTGCCTCTGCTGAGCGCACCTGACGGACCCTGGACTGCGCGCCGCCGCCAGCCTGGCCACGGCGTGTCCGGCTCCCGCACCCACCCTCGACGGCGCCCTTGATCATTGGACGGATCCGGTGAAGACACGCCGTAGATATTGCCGGTAGGCGTCCAACGATCAAGCAACCCTCCCTGAGGACGGTGCCCAGCGCTGGGGTGGGAACGTGACATAACCGGCTTGGCCTGGCATGGGCGAGCGCGGGTAGCATGTGCGAGCCGTCGAGTGGTGGGGGAGGTGCCGCCGTGCCCAAGGAGAAGGGCCGAAGGGTCATCGTGTCCAACCGCAAGGCGCGGCACGACTACGCCATTCTCGACACGTGCGAGGCGGGCATCGCCCTGACCGGCACCGAGGTCAAGTCGCTGCGGGCCGGGCGGGCCTCCCTTGTCGACGCGTTCGCCCAGGTCAAGGACGGCGAGATCTACCTGCACGGGATGCACGTGCCGGAGTACGCCCAAGGCACGTGGACCAACCATGAGCCGCGGCGGGTCCGCAAGCTGCTGCTCAAGCGCCCGGAGATCGACCGGCTCGCCGGCAAGGTCAATGAGAGCGGGCTCACCCTGGTGCCGCTCGCGGTGTACTTCTCCGACGGCTGGGCAAAGGTCGAGCTGGGCCTGGCCCGCGGCAAGCGGTCCTATGACAAGCGGCAGGACCTGGCCAAACGGGACGCCGACCGGGAGATCACCCGCGCGCTCGGCCGGCGCGGCAAGGGCATGGAGTAGCCGCCGGGCCACGCCGGGGTGGCTGGCCGTCGCCGATATCAAGATGTCTTCGGACGCCGGCCGCGCTAGGCTGGTACGGCTGCCCGCAGTGGGCGGCCCCGAGGGGGTGACAGGTTTC
>DASRIS010000014.1:0-39350 GCA_035649895.1 Micromonosporaceae bacterium
CGGCGACTTCGACGCCTACTGGGCCTTCCACCTGCGACAAGAACACCAACGCACACATCAAAGTCGATACCAGCAGCGCCGCGAGGACTACACCCTTGCCGCGTGACCAGCAGTCACTCCAGAAGAGCCGCACCCAAGTCGGACCAGCGGCCGGCGAAGAAGAGCAGGTCAGAGCTGCCACACTCTGCCCGTAGTTGCTGTCCGTTCCATTCTTCCTTGAGAGTGATACGCCCCTTAAGCTGCTCGTTCAGCCCCTTGAGGAGGGTACTGACATAGAGGTCATCCGCCAGAGAGCTGTCATCCCCGGTGGTGTAGTAAACGCGCACCTTGGCAATGTTGTTGTCATGCGCGTACCGAGTGATCGGCACCGCCTGTTCGAAGTTTGGTGCCGAGATCTGTAGGTACAGCCTGGAGTATTCGCCGATGTCGTCGGCTGACAGGGTTGGCGCCAGGGTCGGCAGGCCCGCCCGACTGAGCCGGCGGATCGCCTCCTTCGTAGACTCCCGGCTGTCAACCAGGCCGACCACGCCGAGCACGGTTGGATCGTTGCGGGCCAGTTTTTCCAACATGGAGACCGCCTTGTCGGCATGGCGCATCTGCTTGCCGCCGTTGGCGACCACGACACGCAGCAGCGCCGCAGCCTCGGTGCTGGCTGACTCCTGCAGCAGTGTGTACTGCCGGACGGCCATGCCCTCCAGCTCCTCACGTTCGGAGGCGTAGGACTCCTCGTCCGTGCGGGTCTTGTTCCCGGTCAGCGTGCCAAAGTAGACCAGCGTCACCAGCGGGCGGCGATGGCCGCTGGCCCGCCACACACTTTCGGCGGCGGCGTTCTGCTTGAAGATCCGCTCTTGGACCGCCCGTAGCCGATCCTGGCCGGGATCCTTGTTGAACACATGGACAAGGTTGTCGCTGTAGCCGATGCACTCGTCTCCGACCAGCTCGACCGCCACGTGCCCCTGCCACGGCCGCGGGTAGCAGCCCGGACCCCAGCGGCCGTTCGCCCACACCACACCCGTGGCCAGTAGGAGCAGGCACGCTGCGGCAGGCACTATCCGCCGTGCCCACCAGGGTGGTGCCGGTGCCTCGAAGCTGGTCAGCGCAGCGCGTGGCGGTGTGCCGGTTCCGGCCTCACCGAGTTCCAGGACCATGAACCAGGCGGCGGGGCGACGCAGGCGCCGCGCCTCCGGCAGCACATCGGCCCACTCTTCGTACGACTCGTCGCTGTCCTGAAGCGGCCGAGCCTGTGGCAGCTCCGGCGGCGAAGCGTCACCGGCCGCGACCACCAGCAGCGGATCGTTACGACCGGTCTCGTTGCGGACGTCATTGATCAGCCGGATCAAGGTGTGGCCCGCGTTCTGCGGCGTCACGTTGTCCACCAGCAGCATCGGGTAGGCGGTACGGCGCCAGGCGGCGCCCTGCCAGAGACTGCGACCATACGCGCAGCGCAGGTCTTCCAGGAACGCGTGGATCAGCAGCTTGTTGACCTGCTCGGGCTGCTCTCCGTCACGCCATCCCGCGGTGAGCCGCTCAGCGAAACCCAGGAACGACACCGACTGCCGCGGCGCCAGGTACTGCTGGCGCATGAACCACCGGTAATGCCGCCCCAACAGCGGTACCCGACCGGAGATCGCCGCCCGGAATACTATGCTCGGAATCGCCCGTCGGGTCAGCCACAGCACGAACTGGTATACCGTGCCGACCGCGTCCTCGGTGGCGACCGGAGCTTCCGCACCTGGCCGCGACCCACGCCGGTCACGTAGCCGCCGGACTAGCGCCGCCCTGCTGTTATCTGTATCCATGTCGATGACAAGCGACTGGTGCATCAACCAGTCAGCCAGCAGGTAATGACGGAACCGCAGCCGTTCGGTGCCGAACGCCTCCAACGACAGCTGCCGGTGCGCCTCACGCAGCACCGAGGCGACATCACCGCAAGGTGCTGAAGAGGCATCCAGCACCGCGTGCGGCACACGCCGGCGGTGCCCCCGAGCCGCAGCTCGCCCGAGTAAACCGATCAGGTCCGTGGTCGCGGCCGACCGGACCAGCCAGATCAGTGGAAGCCGCCGGTCACCGCGCCGGGGCCTACGCAGCAAACGGGTTAGCAGCGCGATGAACTCCGAACCACCCGCAGGCAACCGGACCATACCGGACTTCGGTATCTGTACCTGCTGGCCCGCCTGTCCCGGCACTAAGCACCTCCTGTGTGCGGCACTGCGTAATCCTCAGAACCCCAGTGTCTACGGTAAAGGCGACAGCCATGCAGTCGACAATCGGACACTTGTACTTAGGTAGGAATGCCGGGCCAGCGTAATTTCCGGCCCTGCCCGACTATTTATCTATCTTCACCCGAAACCGTTGCGAAATGGCAGCACGGCGTTACTCGAGCGAACCGTCAATGGCACCTACCGCCGCTGCGCCATAGCGCTGGCTACGCGCCGAGGACCCGCTCGACGTAGGCGTTGGCGAAGACCCGGTCGGGGTCGAGCTTGTCCCGGACCGCGAGGAAGTCGGCGAACCGCGGGTACGCCGGCGCCAGGCTCGCCGCGTCCCGCCAGTGCAGCTTGCCCCAGTGCGGCCGGCCGCCAAGGCCCGCGCAGACCTGCTCGAACGCGTGGAAGTACGGCTCGTACGGCATGCCGACGTACTGGTGGATGGCGATGTAGACGGAGTCGCGGCCATACCCGTGGGAAAGCCAGATGTCGTCGGCCGCGACCACCCGCACCTCGACCGGCAGCAGCAGCGGGAACGGCAGCCCGTCGACGATGCGCCGTAGCGCTGCGAACGCCTCGGGCAGCGCGGCGCGCGGCAGGCCGTACTCCATCTCGACGAAGCGCACCCGGCGGGGCGTGACGAACACCCGGTCCGAGCGCCTGGTGTAGGTGACCGGTGAGAAGAAGCTGGCGACGCCGCGCATCAGGGGCGGGGCGAGCGCCGGCACGGCCCGGCCGAGCCGGCACACCGCGCCGAACGCCACGTTCTGCAGGAAGTCGTTCTCCCACCAGGCCTTCAGCTTCGACAGCGGCCGGCTGTCCACGGCCACCCGGTTGTTGCGCTTGACCAGCGTCCGCTCGGTGTACGGCTGCCAGTAGAACTCGAAGTGGTCGTTCGCCGTGGCCAGCTCGTCCACTCTGGACAGCGTCTCGGCGAGCGGGGTGGGCCGCTCGTCGGCCTCCAGGACGAACGCGTCCACGCAGCGCAGCGTCACCGCCGTGACCACGCCGAGCGCGCCGAGGCCGACCTGTGCCGCGGTGAACACGTCCGGGTGCGCGGCCGGGGAGCAGCTGACAACGGTGCCCTCTGCCGTGACCAGGTCCAGGCCGGCCAGGAACGTGGACAGGCAGCCGTAGCCGGCGCCGGTGCCGTGCGTGCCGGTGGCCAGGGCGCCGGCCACGGTCTGCGCGTCGATGTCGCCGAGGTTGGGCAGGGCCAGCCCGTGCGCGGCGAGCAGGGCGTTGAGCGTACGCAGCCGCATGCCGGCCGGTACCGTGACGAGCCGGCGGTCCCGGTCGACCGCGACCGGCTCGTCGAGCGCGCGCAGGTCCAGCCGTACCCCGTCGGTGGCCGCGGCGGCGGTGAACGAGTGGCCGCTGCCGACCGGCTTGACCCGCAGGCCGTCCCGCCGGGCGGCGTGGACCGCGGCGGCGACCTCGGCCGTGGACCGCGGGCGGACCACCCGGACCGCGGTGGCGCGTTGGTTGCCGGACCAGTTGCGCCATGCGGCACCGGAGGCAGAGGACATGAGTACCGTTCATATCAGAGTGGGAAGTGTTTTGTAGAGCCCCGATCCGGTCACCAGTGCGCGGTCGTTGTAGGGGTAGGGTTTCGTCTTCAGCGCACAGGACAGGGGGTGCGGAGCGTGGGGGCACCAACCGCTACCGCTCGGCCGCTGCGCCGGGTGCCCGTGCAAGGGCGCAGTGTGGCGCGGGTGCAGCGGATGCTCGACGCGTGTGCCGAGCTGGTGGACGAGATCGGCTACGAGGCACTGACCACCACGCTGCTGGCCGAGCGGGCGGGCGTGGCGATCGGCTCGGTGTACCAGTTCTTCCCGGACAAGCGGGCCGTCGTCCAGGCGCTGACGCTGCGCAACCTCGAGGCGTACCTGGACCGGCTCGCGGACCGCCTCGGCGACGCCCGGTTCGACCACTGGTGGGACGCTGTGGACGCGGCGATCGACGAGTACATCGCCATGCACCGCAGCATTCCCGGCTTCCGTACCCTGCACTTCGGCGACGTGGTTGACGTGCACCTGCTCGACTCGGAGCGGCACAACAACACGGTCATCTCCGACCAGCTCGGCCAGCTGCTCGTCGACCGGCTCGGGGTGGCGGGCTCACCCCGGCTCGGGTTCGCCCTTGAGGTCGCCGTCGAGGCGGCCGACGCGCTGATCAAGCTGGCGTTCCGCCGGGACCCGGAGGGTGACGAGGCGGTGCTGGCCGAGGCGAAGGCGCTGATCCGGGAGTACCTGCACCGGCACGTGGACCGGCCCAGCTAGCTGCCCGGCTCCGCTGCCGGCTGGCTGGTCCGCAGGCCGGCAGGCCGGCTGGTTCGCAGCTGGTCAGCGCAGTGGGTGGCCCTCACCCCGGTAGGTCGGCACGGACTCCACCACCCGGTCGCCCTCCACCAGGTGCAGCTCGTTGACGTGCTCGCACAGCTCGCCCGCCTTTGCGTGGCGGAACCACACGCGGTCACCGATGCGCAGCCCGTCCGCGCCGGCCCCGGCCAGCGGTGTCTGCACCTCGCCGGCGCCCTCGCTGCGCAGCAGGCGCAGCCCGGCCGGGAGCCACGGGGTCGGGGACCGGTCCGGGCCGGGCGGGCCCGACGCGACCCACCCGCCGCCGAGCACGGTGACCAGGCCCGGCGCTGGCCGGCGGACCACCGGCAGGGCGAACAGCGCCGCCGGCCACGGCCGCCAGGCCCGGTACGCGTCGAACAGGGTCGGTCCGTAGAGCCCCGAGCCAGCGGTGACCTCGGTGACCGCCGGGTCCGTCGCCGTCGCGGCCACGCTGCCCGTGCCGCCACCGTTGACGAACTCCAGCTCGGCCGCTGCCCGTACCGCGGCCACCGCCCGCCCGCGGCGCCCGAGCAGCTCCAGGTACGACCGGCGCTGCATCGCCCGGACCAGGGCGCCGCGGACCGGGCGGCCGGCCGGGGCGTCGCCGAGCCCGGCCAGCTGCGCCTCGTACGCCATGACGCCCACCAGGCGGAACCCGCGACGGGCCGCGATGTGCGCGGCGAGGCCTCCCGCGGCCTGCGGGGCGTGCACCGGGGAGCGGCGTACGCCGACGTGCAGCCGGCCGTGCAGCAGCCGCCACGACGCGTCGAGGTCGAGGCAGAGGCGCAGCTCGGGACGGCGGGACGGGGGCGCCACCGCGTCGATCAGGTCGAGGTGCTCGGTGGAGTCGACCATCACGGTGACGGCCGCCGCCAGGACCGGGTCTGCGGCGAGCGCGGCCAGGGCCGACCGGTCCGCGCTCGGGTAGGCCACGACCGCGTCGTCGGTCACGCCCGCGCGGACCAGCCGGACCGCCTCGGCGAGGGTGTACGCCAGCACGCCGCGCCAGCCCGGGCGGGTCAGCACCCGGCGCAGCAGCGCCGGGCAGCGTACCGACTTGCTCGCGACCCGGACCGGCTTGCCAGTGGCCAGCCTGGACAGCGCGGCCGCGTTGGCGTCGAAGGCGGCCAGGTCCACGATCGCGACCGGTGGCTCCAGATGGGCGGTGGCGCCGTCGTACCGGTCCCGCAGGGCGGCCGACCGGTCAGTCGGAGAAGGCACAGCTGCACGCTACTTGTCGATGGGCAGGAACGCGAAACATTCTCGTGTAAGCATGGGTTGACGATCTGTTATCCGGGGAATGTCGGGGTATGTGTACTCGCCTGCGCGGTTAGAGTTGAGCCGACAAGGTCGCCCCAGTGGAGGTACGGCCATCGGTACGAAGTCGGGCGGCGACGTCTCGCCGGAGGGGCATGCGCGACAGCCGGTGGTAGAGCCGTTCGTCGAGCAGGCTAAGAGCTCCGGGACAGCCCAGGTTAGCTTGTCGGGGTTCGCGGAGCTGCGCGCCATCCTTCGCATCCGGGCCTTCCGCCGGATCTGGGCGGTGCTCGGTCTCTCCTCTCTCGGTGACTGGCTGGGCCTGCTCGCCACCTCGACGTTCGCTGCCCAACAGGTCAGCGGCTCCGCGGCGAAGGGCCTGGCGTTCAGCTCCGTGATCGCCGTACGGCTGCTGCCGGCACTGGTGCTCGGCCCGATCGCGGGCGTGATCGCCGACCGGTTCGACCGCCGCTACACGATGGTCGTCTGCGACATCATCCGCTTCCTGCTCTTCGCCTCTATCCCGACCGTCGGGCTGCTCTCGGCCAACCCGGCCGTGGTGGTCGGCTGGGCTGCGGTCGCCACCTTCGTCATCGAGGCGGTCGGCATGGTCTGGGCCCCGGCGAAGGAGGCCGCGGTGCCCAACCTGCTCCCGCGGGCCCGGCTGGAGCGGGCCAACCAGCTCACCCTCGCCACGACGTACGGCGTGACGCCCGTCCTCGCCGCCCTGGCCCTGGCCGGGGCCACCACCGTCGTCTCCGCCGTGCTGCACCCGAGCGCGCAGAGCGTGGCCACGCCGACCAACGTGGCGCTCTACTTCAACGCCCTGACGTTCCTCGCCACCGCGGTCGTCGTCCTCTTCGGCATCCGCGAGATCAGCGGGCGGGCCGGTGGCGCGGGCGCCCGCGCGGACCGTGGCCAGCCGCCGAGCCTGCTGGGCGAGTTCGTGCAGGGCTGGACGTACGTGGGCCGTACCCCGCTGGTGCGCGGCCTCGTGCTCGGCATCCTCGGCGCCTTTGCCGGGGGCGGCGTGGTCGTGGGCACGGCGCAGTTCTACGCCCGGTCGCTGAATGGCGGCGACTCCACCTTCTACCTTCTGTTCGCGGTGCTCTTCATCGGCCTCGGCGCAGGCATCGTGCTGGGCCCGCGGCTGATCGGGGCGCTGTCGCGGCGGCGCTGGTTCGGCCTGTCCATCGTGCTGGCCGCGATGTCCGTCATCATGCTGGCGCTCGCGTGGCACCTCACGCTCGCCACGGTGGGCACGTTCGGCGTCGGCGTGGGCGCCGGCATGGCCTTCCTGTCCGGCACCACGCTGCTCGGCGGCGAGGTCGGCGACGACGTGCGCGGGCGGGTGTTCGCGTTCGTGCAGACCTCCACCCGGGTCGTGCTGATGCTGGCCATCTCGCTCTCCGGCGTGCTGGTCGGCTTTGGCGGCTCGCGCGTGTTCGACGTGGCGGGGCTGGGCATCCAGGTCTCGTCCACCCGGTTGCTCCTGCTCGCCGCCGGCGCGTTCGGCATGGTCACCGGCGTGACCGCGCTGCGGCAGATGGACGACAAGCCCGGCGTGCCGATCCTGCCGGACCTGGTCAGCTCGCTGCGCGGCCGGCCGCTGGGCGTCCCGGAGCACACCGGCGGCGGCATGTTCGTGGTGTACGAGGGTGGCGAGGGAGCAGGCAAGACCACCCAGGTCCAGCTGCTCGCGGATGCGCTGCAGGCACAGGGCCGCGAGGTGGTGGTCACCCGAGAGCCGGGTGCGACCGACGTCGGGCTGCGCATCCGCCGCCTGCTGCTGGAGAGCGGGGGCACCGCCGGTGGAGCGGACAGCGGCATGGAGGCGATGACCCTGGCTCCGCGTGCGGAGGCCCTGCTCTACGCCGCCGACCGGGCGCACCACGTGGCCACGGTGGTCCGGCCGGCGCTGCGCCGGGGGGCCGTGGTGATCAGCGACCGGTACGTCGACTCGTCACTGGCGTACCAGGGGGCGGGGCGCACCCTGCCCGTCGACGAGGTGTCCTGGCTGTCGCGGTGGGCGACCGGCGGTCTCAAGCCGGACCTGGTGGTGCTGCTCGACGTGGAGCCGGCCGTCGGGCTGGCCCGCGCCGGCAGCCGCGGCCACGGCGCGGACCGGCTGGAGAGCGAGTCGCTGTCGTTCCACGAGCGGGTGCGGTACGCGTTCCTCGACCTGGCCTCCGCCGACCCGGCCCGCTACCTCGTGCTCGATGCCCGCCAGCCGGTGGCGGAGCTGACCTCGGCGGCGGTCGAGCGGGTGCTCGCGCTCCTGCCGCCCGCCCCGGTCGAGCCGGCTCCCGTAGCGCTTGCCGAGCCGGCCCCCGTAGCGCTTGCCGAGCCGGCACCGGTGGCTCCGGCACCGGTGGCTCCGGCCGCGTCGGCGACCGGGACCGGGCCGGGCCTGCCGGGTGGGCCGTCAGCCGCCGACCTCGAGTCGATGATGGACGCCGAGCTCGAGCGGCGGTCCTAGGGGTGCCGCTGCGGGGACCGGGCAAGAGCCATGAGTGACGTCTTCTCCTCCCTGGTCGGCCAGGAGGAGGCCGTTGCCACGCTGCGCCGCGCCGCGGCCGCGGCAGCCGCCACGGTGCGCGGCGAGGAGGCACCCCCGGGCGCGATGACCCATGCCTGGCTGTTCAGCGGACCGCCCGGCTCGGGCCGGTCGGTGGCCGCCCGGGCGCTGGCCGCCGCGTTGCAGTGCGACACCGGTACGGGCTGCGGCGCCTGCGCCGGCTGCCACACCACCCTGGCCGGTACGCATGCCGACGTGCGGTTCGTGGTGCCGGAAGGGCTGTCGATCGGCGTCAACGAGATGCGCGCCCTGGTGCTGCGCGCGGCGAGCGTGCCGGCCGGTGGCCGGTGGCAGGTGCTGCTGGTGGAGGACGCCGACCGGCTGACCGAGGCGGCCAGCAACGCGCTGCTGAAGGCGGTGGAGGAGCCGCCGGCCCGTACGGTGTTCCTGCTGTGCACCCCGTCCACGCATCCGGACGACGTCTCCGTCACCATCCGGTCCCGCTGCCGGCTGGTGGTGCTGCGCCAGCCCCCGGCGGATGCGGTGGCAGAGGTGCTCGTCCAGCGCGACGGCGTCGCCCCGCAGACCGCCGCCTGGGCGGCTGCCGCGGCGCAGGGGCACATCGGCCGGGCGCGCCGGCTCGCCGCCGACCCGCAGGCGCAGGAGCGGCGCGCGGCCGTACTCGGCATCCCCCGCCGGCTGAGCGGCGTGGGAGCCTGTTTCGAGGCGGCCTCGGCCCTGATCGAGGCGGCCGAGGCCGAGGCGGTAGCGGCGGTGTCCGATGTGGACTCCGCCGAGCGGGCCGCGCTGGAGACGGCGCTCGGCGCGGGCGGCACCGGGCGCGGCACGGCCGGGGCGATCCGCGGTGCCGCCGGAGCACTCAAGGACCTCGAACGGCGGCAGCGGTCGCGGGCGACCCGGGCGCAGCGGGACGCGCTCGACCGGGCGCTGGTCGACCTCGCGGGGTTCTACCGGGACGTGCTGACCTGCCGCTTGGGCGCGCAGGTGGCGCCGGTGCACGCCGACACCGCCCCGACCGCACAGGCGGCGGCGGCCCGGTGGACGGCGGAGAGCGCGCTGCGGCGGCTGGCCGCGGTCCTCGCCTGCCGGGACGCGATAGCCCAGAACGTCAAGCCGCGCATCGCGGTGGAGGCGATGATGCTCGCGCTGTGGCGCGGCTAGCGCGCCGACCAGGTAGCGGGCTGTCTGGCGTCGTTCGTCGCTATCCGCGGTGTAGGGCTGGGGTACGGGGGTGTGCTGTCTGGTCCTTATGCTCTGCACCAGATGCGCGAGCAGAGCCTTCATGTGGCCAGCAGCCAGTAGAAGCGACGCCCACCTCTGGGCTCTGCTAGCCGCGATGGTGCAGAGCATAATGACCCGCGTAGTAGGGGCACTGTGGACGGCTGCGGTTGTACCGCCGTCCACAGGGGACACCGTCACTGGTCGGCGACGGGTACGGTAAGGCGCCGTAGGAGCCGCCGCCGACACGTTTGTGAGGAGCCGCCGGTCATGGGCCGCGAGATCGACGAGGTCTGGATCGAGCAGGCGATCGAGCGCTACCGCCGCATCGAGGCGTTGCAGGCCGACTTCGACAAGGCCGTGCGCGGCTTGGAGGTGACGGTCCTCTCCCCGGATGGGCTGGTCGAGGTGGTGGTGAGCGGCGACGGGACGATCCGCGACGTGGCGGTCGTCGGGGCGTTGTCGGGGCGGACCAGCGGGCAGGTCTCAGACTCGATCCGGTCGGCCGTGGCGGCCGCCGCCGACGCGGCCGCATGGGCCCGGCAGAAGCTGCACGCCGAGACGTTCGGTGACTACCACCCCCTGGGGCAGCGGTGAGCCTAGCTGAGCTGGCATCGCGGATCAGCGCCTCCGGCCAGGTGCTGACCGGGGCCAGCGCCCGCCTGGCCGGTCTCGTGCCACCGCCCGCCGCGTTCGGCGCCGGCGCCCCAGGTCACCTCGGCGCGCTGGGCCGGGCGCTGCACGCGCAGGTGATGGCCGCGCTGGCCGCCCGTTCCCGGGAGGCTGCGGCGCATGGGGCGCGGCTGGGCGACGCAGCCGAGATGCTGCGCTGGGCCGGTGCCGGCTACGCGGAGGCCGAAGAGGCAGCGCAGCGCCGGCATGCCCGGGCACCGGAGGGCGGACCGTGATGGACGCCCTGGAACAGCTGGCGCCCACAGCGGCCGAGCTGCTGGTCCGCGTCGACGCCACGCTGGCGGGCTGCGGCGCCCCGCCGGGACACCGGGTATGGCCGCTGCTGCGCCGCGTTGGTGCGCTCCCGGGCGAGGCCGTCGCGGCCCTCGCCGAGCTGCCTACCGGCCCGCTCGCCGCCGCGGCCGAGCCATTGCGGCACCTGGCTGGGGAGTACGCACAGGAGTGCATGGCGGTCCCCGGCGAGCTGGCCTGGCGGGGCGCTGGCGCGGAGAGCTTCGGCCGGTGGTGGTCACTGCTGAGCACCCACCTCGCGGGCAGCGCCCTTCCGGCGGATGGCGGCCGCCTCGCGGCCACGGCCCACCTTGTAGGCACGGCCCACCTCGCGGGCGGTGGCCAGGCGGGTGGCGGGGCTGGGACGGAGACGATGGCCGGGCGCCTCGACCTGACCGCCGCCTACCTGACCGCGATCGCCGACTGGTTAGGCGCGGCCCGCGACCTGGTGGCCCGCGCCCTCGCGGAGGCGCTCACCTCCCGCGAGGCGGTGGTGCTCGCTGGCGGGTCGCCGGCTGGCCGGGGGACAGGCCCGGTGCCGACCGAGGTCATGGTCGCAGCCGCGGACCTGGCGGCCTGGGTGCTGCTCGCCCTCGCCGACGCGTACGACCGGGGTGAGGGGCTGCTGACCGGATGGACGGGCCGGCTGGCCGAGCTGGCGGCACCCGTCCCCGCAGCGGGCGCGCCGGCGTGGCCAGAGGCCACGATCGAGGTCACGCCCTGACCGGGACCGGCTGGCGCGGCTGACGCCATGCGCGGCCGAGCGGCAGTGCCGCCCGGACGGGTGTCTGCCGGGCCGCAACGCCAACGGCGTCGTCGCTGGGGCGCGGCCCATCGGCCCGCACCCCGGCTGACGACGCCGTGGCTCCTGCACCCCCCGCAGGTCCTGAGTACCTAACACCCAACGCTGGTGCCAGCCATTTGTCGCGGTTCTTGTGTCGCTTTCATCCATCCAGCCCGGTCATTTCGAACGAGCGGGGACGGGTGTGCGCCGACCGGACCACCCGAGTTGTCGGCTTTCCTGGACGGAAGGGCCATTGTGGCGACCGCGGATGGCGGCACTGTTCGTCCTCCGCCACGATGTGTGTCTGGTTTGCGCCGTTCAACCCGACC
The DNA here is from genome assembly GCA_035649895.1 of Micromonosporaceae bacterium. Taxonomy (GTDB): domain Bacteria; phylum Actinomycetota; class Actinomycetes; order Mycobacteriales; family Micromonosporaceae; genus DASSUC01. The sequence goes on from DASRIS010000014.1 coordinate 11,640, forward strand.
CGCACCGGCGGTAGGGTCATGGGCATGGGCATGCTGTGCGCGGTCAGCTTCAACCGGTACGGCCGCCTGTACTACTTCGACCCCGGCGACCTGCGCCCCTCCGTGGGCGACCGGGTGCTGGTGTCCACCGAGGACGGTTCTGAGGTGGCCGAGTGCGTCTGGGCGCCGCAGTGGGTGGACGAGGACGTCTCCGGCTTCCCCCGCCTGGCTGGGCTGGCCGGGGAGGATGACCTGCGCCGCGACGCGCTGGTCCGCAGGCGCAAGGCCGAGGCGAAGGTGGCCGCCAAGCGGCTGATCCAGGAGCACGACCTGCCGATGAAGGTCGTCGCGGTGGACCATGTGCCGCCGTCCGCGACCGACGCCAGCCCGCGGACCACGATCTACTTCACCGCTCCGCACCGGGTCGACTTCCGGTCCCTGGTCCGCGACCTCGGGGCGACCCTGCACTGCCGGGTCGAGCTGCGCCAGCTCTCCGCCCGGGACTCGGCCCGGGTGCAGGGCGGCATCGGCTCCTGCGGGCGCGACCTTTGCTGCGCGACGTTCCTCACCGACTTCGAGCCGGTCACCATCCGGATGGCCAAGGACCAGGACCTGCCGCTCAACCCGCTGCGGATCTCGGGCGCGTGCGGCCGGCTGATGTGCTGCCTGAAGTACGAGCACCCGCTCTACCAGCGGTTCACCGAGAGCGCCCCGGCGATCGGGGCCCGGGTGTCGACCCCTGAGGGCGACGGGAAGGTGGTCGGCCACAGCGTGCCGCGCGACGCCGTCGTGGTCCGGCTCGACGCCGACGGGTCCCGTTGCACGTGCAGCCGGGCGAGCGTGTGCGGGTCGCGAAAGTCCTATGAGGAGCGGTACGCGGGCGACGGGTGAGCCGGCACGAGCGTCACCGAGCCGTCCACCAGCGCGGGCCGCAGCGGGTGTACCGGCTCGAACCACGGGCTGTCCTGGCGCCCCTGCGGGTTGGGTCGCCACTGCTTGCTCACCTGGTCCACGCCGACGGCGTAGAGGGTGAGCGCCCCGTCCGGGCCGATGTGCAGCCGTACGAACCCCTTGTAGCCCTCGATGCCCTGGCCGGCGAAGAGCTCGTTCAGGTTGACCCCGAGCTCGCTGGCGACCAGCAGGTAGAGCGCGACCAGCTCGGCCGCGACCAGCCCGGCCACCGGCCCGTAGATGGCTGCTGCGGCCAGCGCCGGCAGTGGCCATTCCCACGTGTCGAAGGGCAGCGCCCGCCATACCGCGAGCCCGCCTAGGGCGAGCGCCACCTGGGCCAGGGCATGGCCTAAGCCGAGCGCGAAGTGGTGGACCCCGCGCCGGCCGGTGGTGAGCCCGGCGGCGAAGAACGTCGCCAGGCCGAACACGACCAGCACCATCAGGAACACCGGCAGGGTGAGCACCCGCTTCTCGGAGTTGTCCAGGGCCAGCAGCAGCATGGCGTGCACAAACGCCAGCAGCGCGACGAAACCCGGGTTGCGCAGCGGCAGCCGCGCGAAGACGCCGGCTCCCAGCCCCCGCGAGCGCGACCTCGACGGGTACGTCTGCTCCAGCCGGTACTCCTGGGAGGGGCTGGCCTTGCGGACGATGGACTCCTTCGGCGGCACGGTGATCTGCTCGGGCAGCCGGTGCGTGGCGTAGAGGAAGGCGCCCCCGCCACCGGCTGTCACCAGCTGCCGGACCCCGTCAACCTGCGCATAGCGCGCATAGTGGTGGAGGTCGCCGGTGAGCATCAGGGCCACCTCGGCCCCGGTCGGGTCCACGATCGTGCGGATGAGGTAGTCGGTCGTGTCGTACGCCCGGGGGTGGTCCTTGGCCTGCACCCACGAGGGCTGCGGCGTGCACACGATGACCCGGTCGCCGGGCATCAGCTGGTCGGCCACCTCGCGGAAGTACTCCACCTGCGGGTCGTCCATGTAGGCGCCGCCCTGCACGTCGATGGCGAGCAGCCACCAGCGCTGCGGCAGCTGGACCGCGAAGTAGCTGCGGGTCTGCTGGGTCTGCCAGCCGCCGAGGTGGCTGCCGTCGCGCCGGGCGAACAGCCGCAGGAACGCGGTCAGGCCGTCGTACCAGTCGTGGTTTCCCGGCAGCGCGTAGAGGGTGGGCGCCCGGCCCACCTCCGGCGGGCACGGCAGCGCGGACCGGTAGGGGCCCTTGGCGCGGTCCTCGTAGCGCTGCCCGCTCGCCGTCGGGTACACCTGGTCACCCCCCAAGACCAGCACCTCGCCGCGGGGCAGCCGCGCGCCGTCGAGGTCCAGCTCGGGCTGGGCGAGCAGGTACGCCACCGAGTACGTCGCGTCGAAGCCGTCCCCGATGTCGGCGACGAAGTCGAGCCACAGCTCGGGCTGCTGGCTGTGGTCGTGCACCTTCTTCGGGAACGCGTTCTGCAGCTCGCGCTTGTCCAGGTAGGCCCCGAACTGCTCGGCCAGGGCGACGCGCACGCCGGTCGCGGCGAGCTGGAGCGGCCCGAGCCAGGGCACCGGCTTGCGCCGGGTGAAGCCCAGCTCGTGCGGGCTGAAGCTGTGCGGCCGGGGCGGTGGCGGCTCCGCCGTGTCGTTGGCAGGGCCTCGGCTGGGCTCGTCAGGAGGCACACTCGTCACGAATGCGCAGCCTAGTGCCGGTGTGGCCGGTGCGCAGTCAGCTAACCGTCCGGGGTCGGTGGTAACTGATGCGCCAGGGCTAGGGCCATCACGTACACTTGGCCGTTGTCGCCGCCTTAGCTCAGTCGGTCAGAGCGGTTCACTCGTAATGAACAGGTCGTCGGTTCGATTCCGACAGGCGGCTCCACAGCCTCACCGCTGTTCATGCTGCCCGCGCAGAGATCAAGTCGATGGGTTCACGCTCGGAGTTTGGAACGGTCCAGCGACACTCCGGGTAGTGATCACTTTCTTACCTTCTGTCGCAGTGGCGTACCCTGGCGCGGTCCGTCTAGCGGGAGGAACCATGGGAAAGCGTCCGGGTCGTCCGAGGAAGGGCGAGCTCGCTGACAAGTCGGTGCATCCGGAGCCCGAGCCCAGGCACAGCCCGCCGCCCATGGACGAGCGCGAGGAGTGGACCTACGCCGAGAAGCTTGACTCGGATTGTCGCCTAGTCGTCGCACAGCGGTTCCCTACGGAGGTGGCACGGTGACTGATCGTGAAGCGAGTCCACCTACGATAGATGCCGGGATCGAGTACGCGCGTACGGTCCGCGACCCGGAGTTCCGCACACTCCTCGCCAAGCTGGGTGGGGCTCACAAACATGTCGCGATCGCCCTCGACGATGAGCCCTTCACCCAGGTCATCGGCAGGATGGTGCGCAACGGCGCCGAGTCGCCGTGCATCATCGCCGTCCGCATGCCGAGCGAGCCGTTCGGCTTCGGCATCCTCAGAGCCGAGCGGGTGGTGCTGCGGCGGATGTTTGCGAGGTGGCGTGAGGTTCGCCTCTCTCCGCCGTCGACCATTGGCATGGTCTACTCGGCGCTCGAACCGCCCCGGTCGTTCGCCCCCGTGAGTGGACGAGGATGGAGACGGTGCAGGTCGAGCGGGTGCCGATGCCGGTAGATCTCAGAGGTCCGCCAGCCACTCGGGAGGCCGCGCGGTCGCAGCGGCCAGCCTGGCGTCGAGCGGGAAGTCATGGGTGACCAGGCGGATGCGTGCCTCGGTGATCTCGTGCGGCTCAAACAGCTCCTCGAACCACGGAAGGCAAGCCGCGAACTCCACACTGGACTCAAGCTTGCCCAGCTTGTAGAGGCGCTGAAAACCATATGAGGTGTGGCGTGGGTCGGCGAGGAGGTGCTTTGTGGCACCAACGGCGTCAACGTATCGCTTGACCATCTCAAGGAACTCGGTCGGGTTGTACCCGAGCCGCCTGAGCGCCGGGATGCCGTCGAGAACGAAGCTGTGGAACCGTTTCCGCAGGATGGCCAGCCGGTCGAGGCCGTTATTCATACAACCTGCCCTATCTGTGATGTTCCGCGCCAGCCTGTAGCGCGCTCGGCTACGGGGTGCGTGGCTCGGGGGCAACGATCCACCGCGTGCGTAGGCCGGCGGCAACGAGTGCGATGTCATCGAAGTCGCGGTCGTGGTGTACGAGGACGGCATCGTGGTCTTGCGCGACCGCAGCGATGATCAGGTCAGGGATGGGCTTTCGATGCATCCCAGCAGCCAGCATGGCCTCTTGAAGGTCAACGGCTGAGGAAAAGGTGTCGTCACTGGTCTCCAGCCACACGCATTGCTGGTGCAGGTACATCTTGAGGCGCCGATGGTCGGCGTGGTTACGGGCCGAGTACAGGATCTCGAGTTCCACGATCGCGCACGTGGCCAGAACGCCGGTGACAGCCATGGTCTCGAAGGTCCGCCGCGCATCCGGATGGCGCCGGGCGAGCTCGTGCGCCGACTTATCGAGGAGGAAGAGCACAGCAGCGGGTCAGGCCGCACGCCACGCCGAAGCCCGGTCGCCGCCATCCAGGTCTAGTTCAGCAAGCAGGTCGAGATATGCCGCCGTACGCTTGCGGGCCGCAGCCAGGCGTAGCGCCTTGTTCACAGTGGCCACCTTGGTCTTCGTGCCAAGCTCCGCCGTCGCGTCGGCCAAAGCCTCGTCGTCCAGATCGATCACTGTACGCATCTCGAACCTCCCCTCCGATATCAAAACGTCTCGCATAAAGATATCATGTCCGCGGCTGGAGTTGCAGCACCAAGGGCAGTGCCAGCCCGGTCCTGGTCGTGGCCGAGCACCTGCGCCGCTGTCTCGATGGCGCCAGCGACATCGATGTGCGCACGGATCCAGTCTTCGGCTGCTGTCAGCTGCGGCGCGCTCACCGCTGTCGTCGGCCCTCGATCATGACTATCTGCTTCCTGTGGGGTACGCCAGCTCCCGGCGGGCCCGTCGATGTCGCCGTCACGACACGTTGGCCGTGGAGCGGACTTCTTACCTGGCATTGTGTTGCCGTGTGTGGGGAGGCGGCTTTACCTGGTGGGGCTGGCGGAGGAGAAGGGCCGACACCTGCCGTGCGATGGCTGGCGAGGTTGAGTAGGTCATGAGGGACCAGGGCATCGGCAGCGTGGAAGATCTTCGCGCGCGCTTCCTGCGGCGGCTTCTCGACGGCGACCTCGCGCGACAGCCGGCGCCCGGGCCGGAGTGGCGCACCTGTAGCGTTCGGGAGGCCGGTGCGGCGTGCCCCGGGGTGCGGGTCGGCGGGTTCGGGCGGTGCCTGGCCCACCTCGACCAGAGCGAGCTGACCGGGGCGCTCGACGATCTCCGTCCAGGGGCTGACGTGGATGCGCGCGGCACGCGCTTGGACCCGAGTCTGCTCGCCCAGGTCCTGGGCGCGGTGACCGGCGGCGATGGCCCGCACTTCGGGGCCGCGCGGTTCGACTTCGCCAGCTTCACCGGACATGCCAAGTTCGACCGCTCCCGGTTCGGTGGACCCGCCACGTTCGAGGGCGCCCGGTTCGGCGGCTTCGCGTCGTTCGTGGCCGCCCGGTTCATCCGAGAGGCAGGGTTCGGCGGGGGCAGGTTCAGCTACGCCGCTGACTTCCGCAGCGCGCAGTTCGAGCGTACGGAGCACCTCGGCCCGATGACCGTCGGTGATCAGCTGTCGCTGGAGCGGGCCGAGTTCGGCCGGTCGGTGCAGATCGAGGTCGCGGCGAGGCGCGTCTCGCTTGCGCAGGCGAGCTTCGCGGCGGACGCGACGCTGCGGCTGCGCTACGCGGAGGCCGTACTCGATGGTCTGGTCTCGGCGGGGCCGGTCACGGTGACCGGCGTGGCCGAGCCCTTCGCGCTCTTCAGCGCCGGCACGGAGCCCCTCGTCGCGGACGAGACGCCGCTGACGGCGGCCGGCCTCGACGACGGCGCGGCCGTGCTCTCCTTGCGCGGGGCTGACGCGTCCCGGCTGGTGCTGGTCGACCTCGACCTGTCGCGGTGCGAGCTCGCCGGCGCGCACCACCTCGACCAGCTGCGCATCGAGGGGCGTTGCACCTTCATCCCGACGCCTGGCTGGGTCAGGGTCACCCGGTGGCGGCTGCCGGTCCTGCGCTACACCCGGCGGCAGGTGCTGGCCGAGGAGCTGACCTGGCGCCATGCCCACGGGTGGATGGGCGCGCGGGAGCGGCGCGGGGGCTCGCGGCTGGACGCGGAGCGCCTGGCCGCCGTCTACCGGCAGCTGCGCAAGGCCCAGGAGGACGCCAAGAACGAGCCGGGCGCCGCCGACTTCTACTACGGCGAGATGGAGATGCGCCGGCACGCGCGCAGTACGCCCGCCGGGGAGCGGCTCATCCTCACCCTCTACTGGGCGCTGTCCGGCTACGGCCTGCGCGCCACCCGGGCCTTCGCCGCGCTGCTCACCGTGCTGGCGCTCGGCACGGTTGGCCTGGCCACGGTCGGGTTCGCGCCCTCGCAACGGGTTGAGTACCACCCCATCGCTGGCGCCACCGGTCCGGTGGCCTACCAGCAGGTCAGCACGCCCGGGGCGCGGCCGGGGTGGGCGGCGGCGTTCGAGTACAGCATCGACAGCGCCACGTCACTGCTGCGTACGCCCCAGACACCGCCGCTCACCCCGGCCGGGCGCGCGCTGGAGATCACCATCAGGCTCCTCGGCCCGCTCCTGCTCGGCCTGGCCCTGCTCGCGGTGCGCAACCGGGTCAAGCGCTGACCGCCGTACCCTCCTGGCCCTGGTCATCGGTGGTGATGATCTGCTGCCGGGCGTAGGCCAGCTCCCAGCAGGGCCAGTAGGCGCTGCACCGGGCGCAGCGGCGCCGGTCGTCCGGCCGCGGAACGTGCTCCGCGACAATGCCGCGCCAGTGCTCGCGCAGCGCCACAAGGTCGCTCACCGGGCCCGCCGGCCCTGACCGTAGCGATAGGGGCTGGACCGGGCACGGTCCTGGCAGTGGTGCGGCGTGCGCCGGCCCGGCCGGAGAACAGTGTTGTGCGCCACAGATGCACCTCCAGCGGCAGTGGTGGTGGATGCGAAAGGCACGGCGGCCGGCAGCGCCGGCCGCCGTGGAGCGGCGCCCAAAGGTTGCAGACCAGGGGAGACGCTCATGAAAAACCTACGATTTCAAGATAGTTCAAGTCAAGAACATCAGGAGATACCTTGCAATCTTGGGCGTTGCAATATCACAATCGGGGGTGCAGACCCAGGGGAGAAGAAGATGCCGCAGCCCAAGTGGCAGGAGCTCGCGGAGCACATCCGCGCGCAGATCAGGTCGGGGGAGCTGGCTCCCGGTGACCGCCTGCCGTCAACGTCCCAGCTCTGTGCCCAGCACGGGGTGAGCGCGATCGTCGTGCGCAACGCCATGATCTCGTTGAAGGCGGAGGACTTCGTGGTCGGTGTGCCCGGGGTGGGGGTCTTCGTCAAGGAGAGGTAGCGGGACTGCGGCACCCGGGTCGTCGGGTGGCGGACAGCGAGAGTTGCGCGGACGCGCTACAACTCGTTACAACCCGTCACCCACCCCTTACAGGAAGCACTCCCATGAGCACGTACCTCCTCTCCGGGTCGTTCTGGATCCAGACCGTCGAGCGGTCCGTCAAGACCTTTGCCCAAGCCGCGATCGCGCTGCTCACCGGCGAGGGGCTCGGCCTGCTCACCTTGGACGTCGTCAACGTGGCGTCAGTCGCTGGCCTGGCCGCCGTCATCTCGGTGCTGACGTCGGTCGCGTCCGGACCTGTGGGTCCCACCGGGTCACCGAGCCTGGTGCAGGAGCGCGCGCAGGCCGGCGACCCGCAGGCCGCCGCCGCGTTGATCCCCACCCCGGTTGCGACGATGCCCGGTGCGGCCAGGCCCGGTGCGGCCAAGACCGGCTCGGTGGAGCACGCCGAGCCGGCGGGGACCGGGGCGTGACCCGGGGCTGGCCTACTCGGTGACGAGCTGGCCCTGCTCGGCGACGGGCTGGCTCTACTTGGCGACGAGCCGGCCGGTCGCCTCGTATGTGGCCAGGTCGTCGAGCGTCTCCGTGACCGAGCGCGCCAGCGGCGCCGGGAACTCACCGGGCGCGAAGAAGGCCGCCTCGCTGGCCTCCTCCGGGTCTGGCGAGAGCACCCCGCTCAGGTCGGTGAGCAGGAACGCCACCATGAACAGCTGGTACGTGTCCCCGAATACGTTCGTGTGCGTGTACTGCGGCCCGCTGTAGAGCGCGAACGGCTCGGCGTGCGCCGCGCGCAGGCCGGTCTCCTCGTGCACCTCCCGCACGGCGCACTCGGCGACCGACTCGCCGAGCTCCATGGCGCCGCCGGGCATGCCCCAGAAGCCGTTGTCCGTACGGTGGATGAGCAGCACCCGGCCGGCCTCGTCCCGTACCACGCCCCGGGCCCCGACGAACAGCAGCGTGCGGTCCCCGGCGAGGGCACGTAGCTGGCCGAGGTAGGACTCCGTCCAGGAAACGCTCGTCACGCGGTCACGATACGTGCCTTCCGGTGCCGGCACGGGGACGGTTACGGTCGGATCATGCGGAGCACGATGATGGACGTGCCACTGCAGGTGTCCCGGATCCTCGAGCACGGCAGCACCGTCCACGGCGGCGCGGAGGTGGCCACGTGGACCGGACAGGCCGCGCGGCGTACCACGTACGCCGAGGTCGGGCGGCAGGCGGCAAGGCTGGCGCACGCGCTGCGGGGCGCTCTCGGCGTGACCGGCGACCAGCGGGTCGCCACGTTCATGTGGAACAACGCCGAGCACCTGGTGGCGTACTTCGCGGTGCCGAGCATGGGCGCCGTCCTGCACACGCTCAACGTCCGGCTCTTCCCCGACCAGGTCGCCTACATCGCCAACCACGCGGGCGACCGGGTGGTGCTGGTGGATGCCACGCTCGTGCCGCTGCTCGCCCGCTGCCTGCCGGATATGTCCACTGTGGAGCACGTGGTGGTGGCCGGCGGCGGTGACCCGGCTCCGCTGGTCGAGGCCGGGGGCGGGCGGGTCGCCGTACACGCCTGGGCGGAGCTGCTGCGCGACCAGCTGGACCGGTACGACTGGCCGGAGCTGGACGAACGGGATGCCGCGGCGCTGTGCTACACCTCCGGCACGACCGGCCACCCGAAGGGCGTGGCCTACTCGCACCGCTCCATCTGGCTGCACTCCATGCAGATCTGCGCGGCGGAGACCTTCGGGGTCGCGCCGCCCACCCGCGAGCTGACCATCGTCCCGATGTTCCACGCCATGGCCTGGGGGCTGCCGTACGCGGCGTTCATGTCCGGCGCGGCGCAGGTCCTGCCGGACCGGTTCCTCCAGGCCGAGCCGATCGCCGCGATGATCGCGGCGGAGCGGCCGACGCTGGCCGCCGCCGTGCCCACCATCTGGACCGACCTGCTGGCCCACCTGGACAACCACGAGGTCGACACGAGCTCGCTCGCGGAGGTCATCATCGGCGGCTCGGCGTGCCCGCCGGCGCTGATGCGCGCGTTCTCCGAGCGGCACGGCATCGAGGTGCTGCACGCCTGGGGCATGACCGAGATGTCGCCGCTCGGCTCGGTCGCCCGGCAGCCTCCGGGGCTGGCCGGCGAGGAGGCCTGGGCCTACCGCTACACCCAGGGCCGGGTGCCCGCGGGCGTGCAGGCGCGCATCGTCGGGCCGGACGGCGAGGTCATGCCCGCCGACGGGCGCAGCGTGGGGGAGCTGGAGGTCCGCGGGGCGTGGGTCACCGGATGGTACGTCGGTGAGGACGCCCCGGACCCGGGGAGGTTCCGGGACGGGTGGCTGCGTACGGGTGACGTCGGCACGCTCTCGGCGGACGGGTTCATCACGCTGACCGACCGGGCCAAGGACGTGATCAAGTCCGGTGGCGAGTGGATCTCCTCGGTCGAGGTGGAGAACGCCCTGATGGCGCACCCTGCGGTGCGCGAGGCGTGCGTGGTCGGCGTGCCCGACGACCGGTGGGGCGAGCGGCCGCTCGCCATCGTGGTCCTGCGGGAGGGCGTTGTTGCCGGCGCCGAGGAGCTGCGCGGGTTCCTCGGCGGCCGGCTGGCCCGCTGGCAGCTGCCCGAGCACTGGGCGTTCGTGCCAGAGGTGCCGAAGACGTCGGTGGGCAAGTTCGACAAGAAACAGGTACGCGCCGACTACGCCGCGCAGGCGCTGGACGTGGCCACGGTCAGGTAGCCGTCCCAGCGTCGAGCTATCTCAGTGTCGGGCTATCTCAGCGTCGAGCGGGAGGCGCGCCACATCGTGTGCTCCCGGCTGATCGCCTCCTCGGCGTCGCCGACCTCGTCCGCCCAGGCGTCCTCGTCCTCGGTCGACTGGAGCCTCGTAGCGATGATGCTGAGCTCGTTGGCGGCGAACGAGTAGGCCCTGCCCAGCGACTCGTGCTGCTTGACGGCGAGCCAGGCGGCACCGGCGGCGACCATGGTGGCGGCGATGCCGGCCAGGTCGAGCTGGACCACGCCGAGGGCGCGCAGCAGGGCCGCCATCACCGCCAGGAACTCCGCCGCCAGGATCCCGATGCGCCAGCGGTTGGCTCGCCGCTGGTTCCACCGGGCCTTCTGCGTGTACCACTGCTGCTGGTCGGCGATCCGCGACTCCAGGTAGGCGCGCCTGCGCTCGGCGAGGCCGCCCGCCCGAAGGTCGCGCATGGCCTGGCTGATGGCGGATACGGTGCTCGGCTCGATCCTTGTCGCGGGGGCGTCATGCAGCAGCTTGTTGAGCTCCGCGATGGCCGTCCGCTCGTTCGCCGGCTCCCCTGCCCCCTTCCGGAACGGCGCGCCGGCGACCGCGTACCGCCACGCGATGGTCTTCGCCGACTCCGCCAGAGCCCGCCCGTCGTACCAGGTCTGCTCGGGCTTCTCCACCAGCAGCCAGATCTCGAGCAGCGCCGCGCCGACCAGAGCGAGCACCGTGACCATGGCGGCCGCGTCGAACGGAGGGTCGCCGAACCGCAGGCTCGCCGCTCCGCTCGCCGCGGCGGCGGCCAGGAGGAAGAGCCGCAGGCCGGTAGCGCGCAGGTACTGCCGCTGGGCAGCGACTGCCGCCTGGTCGGCGGCCTGGAACAGCCCTGGAAGCGTCGAGTCGGTCAAGCTCACCCTGGCGCACCACCCCTCGGGCCGGCCGCTGCGCGGTGAGTGATCTTAACAGCTCGTCTGGGCTGGTCAGGCCGACTTGCGGGAGCCGGCCTTCTTCGCCGCCTTCTTCGTGCCTGCGGCGGCCTTCTTGGCGGGTTTCGTCGTGGCCGACTTGGTCGCCGTCTTCTTGGCCGCGGTGGACTTGGCGGCGGCGGTCTTCTTCGCCGCCTTCTTGGGCGCGGCGGCGCCGTCGTCCTTGGCGGCATCCGCTGCATCGCGGCTGCCGCCCCCGTCGCCTGCGGCCTCACCGCGTGCGGCGCGGGCCCGCTCCACCGAGGCCCGCAGCGCGGCCATCAGGTCCACCGCCGCGGTCGGCGCCGCCTCCACCTCGGGTGGTGCGACCACCTCCCGGCCGTTGATCTTCGCGTCGATGACCTCCTGCAGCGCGGCCCGGTAGTCGTCGGTGTACTGGTCCGGGTCGAACTCCCCGGCCATCGAGTCGATCAGCGAGCCGGCCATCGCCAGCTCGGCCGGGCGGGGGGAGATCTCCTCGTCGAGGAAGGTGAAGTCAGGGGTACGGATCTCGTCCGGCCACAGCATCGTGTTCAGCACCAGCACGCCCTCGCGGACCCGCAGCGTGGCCAGCTGCTCGCGCTGGCGCAGGGCGACCTTCACGATCGCCACCCGGTCGGCGTCGGTGAGCGCGTCGCGCAGCAGCACGTACGGCTTTGTCGCGGGGCCTTCGGGCTCCAGGTAGTACGCCTTGGCGTAGAGGATCGGGTCCACCTGCTCGGCCGGCACGAACTCCAGCACGTCGATGGCGTGCGAGGTGACCAGCGGCAGGTCGGCGAAGTCCTCGTCGGTGAGCACGACGATCTCGCCGCCGCCGAGGTCGTACCCCTTGGCGATGTCGTCGTAGGACACCTCCTCGTTGCAGACCTGGCACACCCGCTTGTACCGGATCCGCCCGCCGTCGGTCCGGTGCACCTGGTGGAACCGGATGTCCTTCTCCTCGGTCGCCGAGTAGAGCTTGACCGCGATGGACACCAGGCCGAACGAGACCGCGCCCTTCCAGATCGCTCGCATGACCGCTCCCTTCCCTGGTCTGCGACCCCCGCCGCACCAAGCGCCGGCCCGGTATCGACCAGCATTGCACTAGAGCCCTTTCCCGGCGAGCGCCTTCGCGACCTAGCATGGCTCTTGTGTCCGGAGCGTCGATGTCGCCGATGCTGACAGTAACCGGCACTGGTGCGCTGCCCATCGGACCGGAATGGGCCTATGAGCTCAAATGGGACGGGGTACGGGCGATCGCGGTCCTCACCGGCGGCGCGGTGCGCCTCTACGCGCGCTCTGGAGCGGAGATCACCGCGGCCTACCCGGAGCTGGTCCCGCTCGGCGGGCAGCTCGCCGACGGGGTGCTCGACGGGGAGGTCGTGGTGCTCGACGCCGCTGGCCGGCCGTCGTTCACCGCGCTGGCCGAACGGATGCACGTACGGGAGCCGGGCCGGGCCGCCCGGCTGGCCGCGGCGCTCCCGGTCACGATGATGATCTTCGACCTGCTCCGGCTCGGCGACGCCGACCTGACCCCGTTGCCGTACGCCACCCGCCGGGAGGCGCTGGAACAGCTCGGGCTCGCCGGCCCGCACTGGCTGGTGCCGCCGAGCTTCGCCGACGGCCCGGCGACTGCTGCGGCCGCCCGGGAGAACGGGCTCGAGGGCGTGGTCGCCAAGCGGGTGGGATCGCCGTACCGGCCTGGCGTACGGTCACCGGACTGGGTCAAGGTCAAGGTGGAAGCGACCGAGGACCTTGTGGTGGGTGGGTGGAAGCCGGGTGCTCGCCGGCTCGGCTCGTTGCTGGTCGGCGTACCGGTGGGGTTGGTGGGGCCCGGGCCGGCGGGTCTGGAGGGTTCGGCTGGGCCGGCAGGTCCGGCTGGCCTGGTGGGCCCGGCCGGCCTGGTGCGTCCGGGTGGGCCGGTGGGGTTGCGGTTCTGCGGTCGGGTGGGTGGCGGGATCAGCGCGGCGGCACAGGAGGACCTGCTCCATGTGCTCGGGCCGCTGCGGGCGCGCTCGTCCCCGTTCGTCGAGCCGCTGCCGCGGGAGGATGCCAAGGACGCGAACTGGGTAAGACCGGAGGTCGTCGTGGAGGTGCGGTACGGCCAGCGGACCCCGGATGGCCGGCTGCGCTTCCCGCGCTTCGTACGGCGGAGGTGGGACAAGTCCCCGGAGGACTGTGCCGATGGTGGCCGAGCGGATCCTGGTCCGGGTCGATGACCGTGAGCTGGAGCTGTCCAACCTGGACAAGGTGCTCTACCCCGCGGTCGGCTTCACCAAAGGGGAGGTGATCGACTACTACACGCGGATCTCGCCGGTGCTCCTGCCGCACCTGCGCGACCGGGCGCTCACCCGCATCCGCTACCCGAACGGCGTCGACGCGCCTTTCTTCTTCGAGAAGAACGCGCCCGGGGGTACCCCGGACTGGGTACGCCTGGAGACCTTGCCGGCGCCCGGCTCCAGCACGGGCCGGGAGATGCTGGACTACGTCGTCGCCGACGACCTGCCGACGTTGGTGTGGCTGGCCAACCTCGCCTCCCTGGAGCTGCACACGCCACAGTGGAAGGTCGGCTCGGCCGGGCCGGACCTGATGGTGGTCGACCTCGACCCGGGGGCGCCGGCCGCGCTGCCGGAGTGCTGCGAGGTGGCGCTGCTCATGCGGGACCGGCTCGCCGAGGACGGGCTGGACGCGTATCCCAAGACGTCGGGCAAGAAGGGCATGCAGCTGTGCTGCCCGATCGCCGGGACGCAGCCTTCGGACCAGGTCTCGGCGTACGCGCGACGGGTGGCAGAGGCGCTGGAGCGGGCGCATCCGCGTCTCATCACGTCGAAGATGGCGAAGCGGCTGCGGCCGGGCAAGGTGTTCATCGACTGGAGCCAGAACAATGCGGCGAAGACGACGGTCGCGCCGTACTCGTTGCGGGCCATGCCGATGCCGACGGTGTCCGCGCCGCTGACCTGGGACGAGGTTTTGTCCGCGCAGCTGACGGCCGCAGACTTCACGGCCAACGTGGTCCTGGACCGGATCGACAAGCACGGTGACCTGCTGGGGGCCCTCTGCGAGCCCGGCCCCGAGGTGCCGTCCTGACGATAGGTGGTGCAGTTCTGCACCGGATGCGGTATGATCGCAAGTCACTCCTGCTAGCTGGGCCCTGGTGTCTGAGGGGATTCATTGTTCAGTCGATGACATATGATAACCAGATGACGGGAGTGATGGGGCGTGGCAACTTGCCGGCACCAGAAGAAGGAGGTCGCCCGGGCCTTGGGGCGTTCCCAGAGGGCTGGGCTGGACGTGTATGAGATCCACCGCGGCCACCGTTGGGGTGAAGTGAGATGTGTCCCGTGTGGAGAGAGCAGAGACATCTGGTCCACACCTCGCGACCCTGCGGCCCACGCCAAGCAGATCGATCGATTTACAAGCTCCCATGCTCACTGTGCGGGGTGATGAAGGGCAGAGGAGGGAGGCCATGACGACGCACGTGTTCACGGTGGTGCTTGATCGGCGGCCTACCGACGACGAGTTGGACGCTCTCTTCGAGGCTGGCTGTGACGATGCGGCTTTTGGTGTCCAGGACGGGCTGTCAGTCGCCGAGTTCGACCGGGAGGCACCTGCCATGGCGGACGCCATCGCGTCCGCAGTGCGTGACATCGAGTCAGTCGGTCTCTCGGCGATTCGGGTCGTCGACCAGGATCTCGTGACGCTCGCGGACATCGCTGACCGGCTGGGCCAGAGCCGGGAGTCGGTGCGCCGTTACACGACCGGGGCACGAGGACCTGGCGGCTTCCCGCCCCCGGTCAACCCGGGCCGGGATGGCACGGTGTTCTACCGGTGGAGTGAGGCTGCGGCGTGGGTCCGCGAAAACCTGAAGATAGACGTGCCTGACACTGACCCAGCTCTCGTCGTGGCAAACCTGGTTCTACAGGCGCGTCAGCACAGAGGCAAGGTGGTTCACATGTCAGCGCTCAGCGATCTCCTGGCCGACTGACGAGAAACACCCCTAGTCCGTCCAGAGCGGGGGGCGGGGCCGAACGGGTGGTCGGCGTCGACCATCCTGTAGGCGTACCCCTGCACCACTAACACGTCGAGGCGGCTCAGCCGTGGCTGGCGACCCACGATGGCCTGACTGAGGCAGAAACCGTGCTGGATCCGGGAACCGGCTGACCGTCGACGAGGTGCTGACGCTCGGGACTGAAATTACGGCCACTGCTGGTCTACTCGACCGTTGCGATGCGCGATCCAGATTGCACCGCCCGGATGTTCCGCGCAGATCTCGTGAACCCTCGGCATGGCCGCCAATAACGCGTCGGCCATCTCGGCGAACCCCAAGTTACCGTTGGCCAACGCAAATAGCCACACCGCATGCTCGGCAACTGCGTCCCGCTCACGGGTGACGTACCGAATCTTTTTGTTCTTGGTCAAGGCTGCCCACCGCTGGGCGCCAGCCTTCGCGATCCAGATCGGATCTTCGGTTTGTTGAGACTGCTCCTCGCCGTATACGTCAGCAAGGGTGTGTACGATTTCCCCAGCGCCGCGTAGGGCGGCAACCACCCGCTTGCCGACATCACGGTCGGCGAGAAACTCAAGCGGCACGCCGGGCCATCACCCGCAGCACGGTCTCCACCTCTTCGGTGGTGATGCCGTACTCGTCGGCGATGTCCTCGACCGACTCACCGCCGCCATAGAACAGGTCGGCGATCGTCTCGACACGGACCTTGCTCCTGCCCAGCACCGGCTGGCCGAAGGCGAAACGTGGGTCGATGATGACCTGCGCTGCCCCGTATGGGCGCAGCACCAGCCGGTCAGCGAACCCATCGGGTCCGTAGTGCACGTATTTGATCACCGTTTCGATGACCTGCCTAAGGGTCCCCTGCCCATCCCGGGCCCGTACCCACTCGGGCGCCACCTTCGTGGCCGCGTTGTACAGCAGCTCGCCTCCGTCGGAGGCGATTGTGTTTGTGGCCAGCACGTACTCTTCGCCGGTGCGCCGACGTAGCTCGGCCACACCCTCACGGATATTCTGCATAGATAGACCGGAACGGCGCAGCTCGCGCAGGATCTGCGCCTCGGCAAGGGCGATGAACGGCACACGGGGTCCATGCGGCATAGGGGGCGGCACGGAGTGCATGACCGGCCTTGCCCGGCCATGCTTCTTGAGCCATTCCTTGATGGTCGTGGGAGGTACGCCGAGGTGCACGCCCGTCGCTTGGGCGGTGAGGATCGGCTCAATGAACCGCGCATCCCGCCCCGGCTTCACGACCATGCCGCCACGGTACCGGCCTGGAGCGGACGTTCCGGTCTGTCGCCGCTGGTATGTCGGCCCCGTCTGGTCTGGACCAGAGTGAGCCCGACTACTCCGTCCGGGGTAGGGGTGGGCCGAGTACGTCGTCGGCGTCGACGATCGTGTACGCGTACCCCTGCTCAGCTAGGAACCGCTGGCGGTGGGCTGCGTACTCGGTGTCGATCGTGTCCCTTGCGACCACCGTGTAGAAGTGGGCCTGCCGGCCGTCGGCCTTGGGGCGCAGCACCCGGCCGAGGCGCTGGGCCTCCTCCTGGCGCGAGCCGAAGGTGCCGGAGACCTGGATCGCCACCGCGGCCTCGGGCAGGTCGATGGAGAAGTTGCCGACCCGGGAGATGACCAGCGTCGGCACGGTGCCGGCGCGGAACTCGTCGAAGAGGCGTTCCCGTTCCCGGTTGGTGGTGGCGCCCTGCACCAGGGGCGCGTCCAGGAAGGTGGACAGCTCGTGCAGCTGGTCCAGGTAGCCGCCGATGACCAGCATCTGGTCGCCCCGGTGCCGCTCGACCAGGGCCCGTACCACTGGAAGCTTGGTGCGCGCGGTGGCCGCCACCCGGTAGCGCTCCTCGGGCTCGGCGGTGGCGTAGGCCATCCGCTCCGTGTCGGTCAGCGTCACCCGGACCTCGGTGCAGTCGGCCGGGGCGATCCACCCCTGCGCCTCGATGTCCTTCCACGGCGCGTCGTACCGCTTGGGGCCGATCAGCGAGAAGACGTCGCCCTCGCGGCCGTCCTCCCGTACCAGCGTGGCGGTCAGTCCCAGCCGGCGGCGGGCCTGCAGGTCCGCGGTGAAGCGGAAGATCGGCGCGGGCAGCAGGTGCACCTCGTCGTAGATCACCAGGCCCCAGTCGCGGGCGCCGAAGACGTCCAGGTGCGGGTAGGCGCCGTGGCGCCGGGTGGTGAGCACCTGGTACGTGGCGATGGTGACCGGCCGGATCTCCTTGCGCTCACCCGAGTACTCGCCGATCTCCGCGTCAGTCAGCGACGTGCGCGCGACCAGCTCCCGCTTCCACTGCCGGCCGGCGACGGTGTTGGTCACCAGGATCAGCGTGGTCGCTGAGACCTCGGCCATCGCCGCCGCGCCGACCAGCGTCTTGCCGGCGCCGCACGGCAGCACCACCACACCCGACCCGCCGGCCCAGAAGTGCTCGACCGCCTCCCGCTGGTACGAGCGCAGCTGCCACCCGCGCTCCACCAGCGAGATCGGGTGCGCCTCGCCGTCCACGTAGCCGGCCAGGTCCTCGGCGGGCCAGCCCAGCTTGAGCAGGGCCTGCTTGAGCCGGCCGCGCTCGGACGGGTGCACCAGGACGGTGTCCTGGTCGACCCGGGCGCCGAGCATCCCGGCCAGCTTCTTGGAGCGGGCCACCTCGGTCAGCACCGCGCGGTCCAGCCCGTGCAGCACCAGCCCGTGCGCCGGGTCGTTGAGCAGCTGGAGGCGGCCGTACCGGTCCATGGTCTCGGTGACGTCGACCAGCAGCGCGTGCGGCACGGGGTAGCGGGAGAAGCGCAGCAGCGCGTCGACCACGCCCTCGGCGTCGTGCCCGGCGGCCCGCGCGTTCCACAGCCCGAGCGGGGTCAGCCGGTAGGTGTGCACGTGCTCCGGCGACCGTTCCAGCTCGGCGAAGGGCGCGATCGCCATCCGGCACGCGTGGGCGTCCGGGTGGTCGACCTCGAGCAGCAGTGTCTTGTCCGACTGCACGATGAGTGGTCCGCCGGTCACCAGGAGGTCCTCACTTGGTCAGTTCTGTGCAGGAACGGGACCTCCCAGTGTGACACGGGCGGGCCGGCTGCGACGGGATATCGCACGTCCGCGGCGGACGGCGGAACGTCCGCGGCCGACCGTTCCTGGTGATCCGGTAACAAAGTGGCGAACCCAGATCCGTCCGGGCAACCGGCGGACCCGCCCAGGCGTCTATCTGGCGACAACCGCAACCGGCTCGGGGAGGGACGATGGCTACGCAGGTCTCCCGGCTCCTTGCCGTCGCGGTTGCCGTGCTGGTCGGAGCCGGAGCGTGCGCGTTCGGGCCGCAGCGGGAGCGGGGAGCCGGCGGGCTTCCGCCAGCGCCTGTGGCGGACGGTACAACGGGGGCGAGCGCGCCGCCCGGACCCGGCCGGTCGACGCCCGCCGGCGGCATCACGCCGCCGGCGGCGTCTTCTCCGGCCCCGACCCAGGGTCCCGCCCGCCCGACCCGGCCGCCGTCGCCGGCCGGCTGCCCCCAGGGCGAGCACCAGCGCGAGGTGGAGACGTACCTCGCCCGGCTCGGCGGGTTCGGGCCGGTCACCGTCGACGGCAGGCAGTCGGCCGGCGACTGCGCCGCGATCATCAAGTTCCAGCGGCGGTACGGCATCAGCCCGGCGGCCGGGCGGGCCGGCCCGACCACCGTGGACGTGGCCCGACGGCTGGCGTTCACGCGTACCGGCGCGTGCCGTACCGGGGGCGTCACCACGGTCTGTGTCAACCTCGCCCTGCAGACGGTGTGGGTGATGCGCGGTGACAGCGTGCTGCTGCGGCCGACCGTGACCCGTACCGGGATGAGCGGGTTCGCCACGCCGGCTGGCACGTTCGCCATCGACGCGACGAACCCGCGCGAGTGGTCTGTGCCGTACCAGGTGTGGATGCCGTACTGGCAGCACTTCTACGGCGGGATGGGGTTCCACGAGACCACCACATACCTGCACGACCCGTCGCTCGGCTCGCACGGCTGCGTGAACCTGCTGCCCCAGGACGCGCGCCAGCTGTGGGACCTGGCCGGGGTCGGCACGCGCGTCTACCTCTTCGGCCGCCGGCCAGGGACCTGACCGCAACGCCGGACCGACCGGGACGTTCGACACCGGATGAGCCGGGACGACCGGAGCACCCCACCGTGGCGTGAGCCGGCGAGCGGTATCGATCCGCCTAGGATCGTTACGTGGCCAAGACCGCAGACGAGCTGCTCCTGCTCCTCGCCGATGTGGAGACCGACCAGGTCGAGCGGAAGGAGTCGCTGCGCGTCGGCGATGCCAAGGAGCGGGTCTGCCAGGCGATCTGCGCCTACGCGAACGACCTTCCGGACCGCCGGACCTCCGGGGTGATCTTCATCGGCGTTACTGACAATGGGCGGCCAACGGGCTTAACAGTCGACGACCGGCTGCTCCTTGAGCTGTCCGACCTGCGTGGTCAGGGCAAGATCCTGCCACCTCCGATCATGACGGTCAGCAAGCTCGATATGGGTGGCGCAGCGGTAGCCGTGGTAGAGGTCGAACCAAGCCCCAGTCCGCCGGTGCGCTTCAACGGTCAGGTCTGGATCCGGGTCGGGCCGCGCCGGGCGATAGCCACCCTCGACGAGGAGCGACGCCTGGCCGAGCGTCGCCGAGCAGCCGACCTGCCTTTCGACAGCCGCCCTGCTTGGGGAAGCCAGCTGTCAGACATCGATGTTGGGTTCTTTGAGCGGGAGTACCTCCCCAGTGTGCTTCCGCCGGAAGCGGTAGCGGCAAACGGGCGAACTGTCGTACAGCGGCTGGCCTCGCTGCGTCTCGCCACATTGGACGGCACTCCCACCAACGCCGGGATCCTCATCCTCGGCATCGAGCCGGTGCGCTTTCTGCCAGGTGCCTACGTACAGTTCCTGAGGGTTGACGGGGGCGACCTGAGTGCGGCGATCATTGACGAGCGGCGCCTTACCCCAGCGCTCCCGTCGCTGCTGCGTGAGCTTGACGAGCTGCTCCGGCTGAACATCCGTACCGCAGTCCGGATCGGCGAGGCACTGCGTGACAGCCGTCACTCCGACTACCCGCTTGCGGCGTTGCAACAGCTCACCCGTAACGCGGTCCTCCACCGTAGCTATGAGGGAACCGCAGCTCCGGTCCGCCTGACCTGGTACCGCGACCGAGTTGAGATCTACTCGCCCGGTGGGCCGTACGGCGTGGTGACCGTGGAGAACTTCGGCCAGCCGGGCGTGACCGACTACCGGAACCCGATCCTGGCCGAGGCGATGGGTGCGCTCGGCTACGTCCAGAAGTTCGGCGCGGGGCTGCAGATCACCCGCCGCAGCTTGCAGGAGAACGGCAACCCACCCGCTGATTTCACGCCCGACCCGTCCTATGTCGGGGTAGTCGTGCGGGAGGCCAAGTGAGCGCCCCGGTCATCGCCTTCTTCAACAACAAGGGCGGTGTGGGAAAGACCTCACTCGTCTACCACGTGGCCTGGATGATGGCGCGAAAACGGGTCCGCGTGGTCGCTGCCGACCTGGACCCACAGGCCAACCTCACCGCCAACTTCCTCGACGAGGACGAGCTGGAGAAGCTGTGGCCCGGCGGCATAGCCTCGCCCACCCCGGGCAGGACGGTCTACGGCAGCCTCACCCCGCTGATCCGGGGTACCGGGGACATCGCGGACCCACCAGTCGTGGAGGTCGATGACCGCCTCTACCTCATTCCCGGTGACCTCGGCCTGTCACGGTTTGAGGACGATCTGTCTAACCAGTGGCCGGACTGCCTGGACGGCAAGGAGCGGGCATTCCGCGTAATCTCGGCCTTCTGGCGCCTGCTCAGCCGCGCGGCCCAGCAGACCGGGTGTGACGTGGTACTAGTGGACGTAGGTCCAAACCTTGGTGCGATCAACAGGTCCGCGATCGTCGCCGCCGACAGTCTTGTGATCCCGCTCGCTCCGGATCTCTTCAGCGTCCAAGGGCTACAGAACCTGGGCCCCACCCTGCGGCAGTGGCGGGCGCAGTGGAGCGCTCGGCTGCCGAAGAACCCCGACCCGCAGCTGGAGCTTCCCGCTGGACGGATGGCGCCGCTGGGCTATGTCCTGCTTGGGCACGGTGTCCGCCTGGGTAAGCCGGTCCAGGCGTACGAGCGGTGGATGGCGCGGATCCCGCGCGTGTACCGAGAGGCGGTCCTCGATGTGGTCGAGCCCGCGCCGTCGGTGGGCACCGACCCGTACTGCCTCGGCCAGATCAAGCACTACCGCAGCCTGGTACCGATGGCGTACGAGGCCAGAAAGCCGGTCTTCGCGTTGAAGCCGGCGGACGGTGCGTTCGGCGGGCACCAGGCAGCCGTAACGGCCGCCACTGCGGACTTTGCCGCACTGACCGAGCGGATACTGGGCGAGGTCAAGCTGCGGTTCCCCGGGCCGCCGTCGACGACGGACGTGGCCTGAGCCCAGCCACGCACGCTGGCCGGTGGGCCGGTTGACCTGGCCCTTGCCCCTAAGGTGGAAAGCTCCTGCCCCGGGGAGAGGCGATGGCCGACGGCGACGACAACCGGCGCGACAACTGGCGGGCCGTGCTGGTCGCGCTGGCGCTTGTGGTCCTGGCCACCGGGTGGTTCCTCATGTCGTGGACCGTGATGCACACGCCGCCCGTCGAGGCCGTCGGCGAGGCGCTCGGCGTGGCGTTCGGGCTGCTGATCCTGGTGTCCGTGGTCGGCGCGGTGCGCCGGCGACCCTGATTCTCCGCGACGGGTGGGAAAGGGCTGTCCGTCCCGGGCGGCGGATGCCAGGCTGGAGGGACCTTGGGGAGGCGACGGAGGCGGGATGGCGACCGACCAGGAGTTGGCCGCGGAGAGCGGCGCCCAGGCGTCCGGGACGGCCTCGGGCCGGCGCCGGGCCGGACGGGCCGGACGGGCGTGGACGGTGTGCGGTACGACAGCCGCCGTACTGCTGATCGGCTGGTTCTTTGTGGCATGGCTGGCGCTCGACCGGCACGTCGTCGACGCGGCCGGGGAGTCGGTGGGCTCAGGGTTCGCCCTGCTGCTGCTGGTCTCGGTGGTCGGGGCGGCGCGGGGCGGCCGGTGACGATGCGTTACCCGTCCAGCACCGCGGCTGTGATCCGGTGCAGCGCGAACGTGTGCAGGGTGTCCGTACGCTCGTCCTCGGCCCGCAGGTAGCCGGCGCCGATCGAGACCGGGCGCACCAGGCGCTGTGCGGTGCCGCCGTGCGCGTCCACGTACCCCACCCAGACCAGGGACCTCTCCCGTACCGCCTGCTGCAGCACGGCGAGTGCCTGGGTGTGCGCCTGCACCGCGGTGAGGCCCTCGGCCGCCTGGCCGTTCGCGGCGCGCACCTGGGCCGGAGCGCGGCGGGCCGCTCGCGCCGCCGCGTCCCCGCGCCGGATCTGCTCGACGATGCCGAGCAGCCGGGGCGGCGTCAGGCGCGGTGCGGCGAGAGGGTCGGCGGCCGGCCGCAGCCGGCCTCCCCGGGCGGCGGCGCGGCGGGTCTTCGGCCGGGTGAGCATGGCGGCCCCGGTCGCGTCCTCCGGCACCGGCGCATAGCCCGCCTCCCGGAGCGTGGCGAGCAGGCGCCCAGCCGAGTACGGCGTGACCAGCACCGTCGGGGCCAGCCGGCGTAGGGCCAGGGCACTGACCCGGCGGTCGACCAGCAGCTCGGCGAGGAGCGGCTCGTCGTCGCTGCGCAGGTACGCACCTGCGGCGCCGGTGCGCAGGCCGCCGTGGCGGCGGGCCACATCGTCGATGAGGTACGTCAACGCCTGCGGCACCGGCGTACGGGAGCGCCGGGCGAACAGGGCGTGCAGGTCGCTCGCCGCATACCCGGCATCCAGCGCGCGCCGCACGCTGTCCGCGGTCACCCGGTAGACGGTCGCTCCGCCGGCCGACTCCCGGACCGCGACCATGGCCAGCTCGCTGGCGAGGGCCGGCTCTGGCGGGCCGGGCACCACCACGGTCAGGTCGGCCTGCACGACCACGGCGTTGACCGGCGGGGGCAGCAGGGCGCCCAGGGCCGCGACCGGCCCGTCGGTGTCGCCTTCCGGTGCTCGTACGCCGAGCGGGTCCTCCCCGTCGGCGGCTGGGTCTGCCGCCTGGCGTACCAGCTGGCGCGAGTACCCGGTCAGCGCGCCGAGCCCGGTGACCCCCAGCACGGCAGCCTCGTCCAAGGCCGCCCGGGAGCTAGCTGCCCGTCCGCCGGCCCGCCGTGGGGACTGCCAGGCCAGCTGGGCCAGCACCTCCTCCGCGCTCGGCGCGGCGCCTGCGGGCAGGGTGGCGAGCACTGCGAGAGCCGCCAGCCGGGTGGCCGGCGCGCCGGCCCGCTCCGCCTCCGGGGCGAGTACGTTGACCGGCCGGTCCCGGTCGTCGCGCTCGCCTACCAGCCGTGGCTCGCGGGCCAGCGCCAGCCAGGTCTGGGCCAGCACGCCCCACCGCTGGGCGAGCGGGAGGGCGCGCCAGGAGTCGTAGGCGCTGGTCGGCAGGTAGAGCGGGCCGCCGTTGGGGCGGGCACCGACCTTGTCCAGGCGCTCGGCCTCGGCGAACAGCCCGGCTGCGTACGCCAGCTCCAGCAGCAGCACCGCGACCGGCTCCTCCGCGCCGGCGGCACGGGCCAGGCGGCGCAGCTCACGTACGCCGAGGCCGCCAGAGCGCAGCAGCGGGACCGGCTCCGCGGCGACCGCCTCGAGCAGCGCCTCGGCGTTGCGGACGGCCTCCATCGCCTGCCCCGCCCCGGCCGAGTCGACCGCCGCCGGCCGCCGCGCCGGCGGGTCGAGCAGCGGGGGCCGGGGGTGCAGCGGGCCGAGCGGCCCGCAGTCGCGCCGCAGCAGCAGCCCCACCTCGCGGGGCAGCTCAACCGTGCAGTCGGAGGTCCGGGCGAGCAGCCGGTGCGCGACCAGCCAGCCGACGGGTGAGTCGGGGATGTTGCCACCGTCGGTCTTGTCGCTGCTGTCGGGCGTGCTGTTGGCATCCGTCCCGCTGCTGTCCCTTGGGTCCCTGCCGTCCCTGCTGTCCTTTGGGTTCCCGCTGCCGGTCAGGCTCCCGCCGCTGCGAGGGACGGCCGCGAGTGCCCCGGCGGCCACCGTGCCGACCGGCGGCCCGGACGCCAGCCGGTCGAGCACCGCCCGCGCCGGCGGGGGCGCGGACAGCAGCGTGCGACGCAGCCGGGCCGGGTCGGCGCAGAGCGTCGCGACCTCGGGGTCGAGCTCCTCGGCGGGCCGGCCGAGCCCGGCCGGGTACGGCGGGCAGACCTCGTCCACCGTGGCTACCACGTGCATGGCCTGGTCCGGCCCGTACACCAGGACGAGCGCCCGGAGCCGGTCAACCGCCCGGCGAACGGCGGCCGGGTCGGGCCCACCCGGCACCGCCGCGGTCAGCGCGAGGACCGCGTTGACCGAGGAGGTGCCCTCCGGCGCGCGGGACAGCCGTACCGCGTCCAGGATCTCCAGCGTGAACAGGTCGAGCGCGTCCAGCGCGCGGGCCACGGACACCCGCGACTGGACCCGGACAGCGAGCGCGGGGACGTCCGACGGGACCGGTACCACCAGGTCCGGACGTAGCTCGAGCAGGGTCGTCAACCCGTCGTCAGGAAGCGAGCGGAGGTGATCGGCGAGCGTGGTGGTCATCGTTGTTCCACGCTAGTCGAGACCGACCACGGCGGCTGGGGCCTGGCGGCATGCCGGGCCCCAGTGTGACGCAACGGACCTACCTACGTAACCGGATCTACGGTATGGACGGGTCGGGCTGGCACCGCGACGAGCACCCGCGCCATGGCGGCGGTGACCCAACCCTCCCAATCTGTATACATCGTTGAACATAAATGGCTAAGAATGCGCGTATGGGCTCCCTGACGATCGGGTTCGACCTGGATATGACGCTGGTGGACAGCCGGCCCGGCATCGCCGCGACGTACCGGGCGATCACCGAGCTCACCGGTGTCTACGTCGACGCGGAGCTCGCGGTGACCCGGCTCGGGCCGCCGCTCGAGGTCGAGCTGGCGAACTGGTTCCCGCCCGAGCAGGTGGCGCACGCGGCGGCGACGTACCGCTCGCTCTACCGCGACCATGCCATCGCCTGCTCGCCGCCGCTGCCCGGTGCGGTGGATGCGTTCGCCGCGGTACGGGCCGCCGGGGGCCGGGTGCTCGTCGTCACCGCGAAGAACGAGCTGAACGCCCGGCACCATCTCGCCCATCTCGGCCTCACCGCGGACGCGGTGGTCGGGTTCGCCTGGGCCGATGGCAAGGTGGCGGCGCTGCGCGCGCACCAGGCGGTGGCCTACATCGGCGACCACGTGGCCGACATGGCCGCGAGCCTGGGCGCTGGGGCGTACCCGGTCGGCGTGGCCACCGGACCGTGCACAGTGGAGGAGCTCTACGCGGCCGGCGCGCGAGCGGTGCTTCCCGACCTCACCGCCTTCCCGGCCTGGCTCGACCGCGGCTGCCAGCCGCCACCGGCCGGCATATAGCCGGGCGTGTATAGGGGGATTCGGGTTGGGTTGCCCGGGCCGGGGTGACTAGCCTTGGTGGGGTCACGACGTACGAGAAAAACTGGGGTCTGCGGTGCCGACGGGTCGAGTCAAGTGGTACGACACGGAGAAGGGGTTTGGTTTCCTGACCCGTGACGACGGTGGCGACGTCTTCGTCCACAAGGCGGCGCTGCCGAGCGGGCTGGCCGAGCTCAAGGCGGGCCAGCGGGTGGAGTTCGGCGTTGTCGAGAGCCGCAAGGGCAACCAGGCACTCGGGGTGACCCTGCTGGAGACCCCGCCCTCGCTCTTGGAGCTGCGCCGGCGCCCGCCAGAGGACCTCAACAGCCTTATCGAAGACATGATCAAGGTGCTTGAGGCGAAGATCCAGCCGGAGCTGCGCCGGGGGCGTTTCCCGGACAAGAAGACCGCGAAGAAGATCGCCGAGGTCGTCCACGCGGTAGCCCGCGAGCTGGAGGTCTGAGCGCCGGTCGCGGGCGGGCCCGGCGCGCGTGTCTCGCCGCCGGTCCTGGTCCGCGGATCTGCTCCTCAGGCCCGTGCCGGGTCTTCGGCCCTGGGGACGGCTGGCGGGGTCAGCCCGGCTGCGGCCGCCCGGCCCAGCAGCGCCTGAACCGCGGCGTGCCCGGTCTCGCCCAGATCTTCGGTGAGCTCGTTGACGTAGAGGCCGATGTGCCGGTCCACCACGTCCGGCTCCATCTCCTGGGCGTGCGAGAGCACGTAGGAGCGGCTCGCGCCGGGATCCGCCCAGGCGCGGCGGACCGACGCCCGGACCCACTCAGCCGCCTGGGCGGGGTCGACCGCACCGCGTCTGGCGACGATCGCGCCGAGCGGGATCGGCAGGCCGGTGTCCTGCTCCCACCATTCGCCGAGGTCCGCCACCGCGGTCAGGCCGTACCGGGGATAGGTGAACCGGGCCTCGTGGATGACCAGGCCCGCGTCGTACCGCCCCGCGGCCACGCCGGGCATGATCTCGGCGAATGGGACCACCTCGATCCGCCCGGGCGCCGCGCCCCGCGCCGCGGCCCAGAGCCGGAACAGCAGGTACGCCGTTGTCCGGTCACCGGGCACCGCTACGGTCGCGCCGGCAAGCCCATCGGCAGTGGCCGGGTGGTCGCTGGTGCGTCGATGGTCTCCCGCGGCTAGCAGCAACGGACCGCAGCCCCGCCCGAGCGCACCCCCGCAGGGCAGGAGCTCATACCGTTCCAGCAGCCAGGGCAGCGCCGCGTAGCTCACCTTCACCAGGTCGAAGCCGCCCCGCTCGGCCGCGGTGTTGGTGACGTCGACATCCGCGTACGTCACCTCGACGGGCGGTGCCCCAGGCACCAGGCCGTGCACCAGCGCGTGGAACACGAAGGTGTCGTTCGGGCATGGCGAGATCGCCAGCGAAAGGCTCATCGGGCTCACCGGGCCACGGTAGCCCGAGCCAGGTGGTCCGGACCGGCTGGAACGGCGCGGTCGGCCAGGCCAGCCAGGCCAGCCAGCGCCGGGGCCGTCGACCGCAGCGCGGCCAGGGCCTCGGCGATCCGCCAGGAGCCACGGTCACGCGGCCCGACGCTGTTGGAGATCGTGCGTAGCTCGGCAAAGGCGACGCCGGAGACTGCCGCGGCGCAGGCCACGCCGTACCCCTCCATCGCCTCGGCGACGGCGTCCGGACAGCGGGCGGTGAGCGCGGCCGCGCGGGCGGCGGTGCCGGTCACCGTTGACACCGTGAGCACTGCGCCGGCGACCGCGCCCGGCAGGGCCTCCCGCAGTGCGGCGGTGAGCGTGGGGTCGGCCAACGCGACCGTGCTGCCGAAACCCAGCTCGTCCAGGGGCAGGAACCCCGTGGCCGAGGTGGCGCCGAGATCGGCCGCGACGCTGCGCGTGGCGAGGACCACGCCGCCGGTCCCGGCCCGCCCAGGGAAGCCGCCGGCCACGCCCGCCGACACCACCACCTGGTACGGCGAGCCGGCCGCCTCGGCCAGCGCCAGCAGCCGGGCTGTTCCGGCCGCCGCAGCGGCCGGCCCGACCCCCACGGCCGCCACGGTCACCCGGGCCGCTCCATCCGCCGGCGCAGTCGGGCCAGCTGGCGGCTCCGTCGGGCCCGCCGGTCCGGCAAGGCCGGCAGGACCGGTCTCGCCGGCAGGACCGGTCTCGCCGGCAGGACCGGTCTCGCCGGCAGGACCGGCCTCGCTGGCGGGACGGGTCTCGTCGGCGAGGCCGGCGGGACTGGCGAGGCCGGCGAGGAGTGCGTCGC
>DASRIS010000015.1:0-17747 GCA_035649895.1 Micromonosporaceae bacterium
GCATCGAGGCCGAGGCGGCCATGCTCGGCCAGCCGGTCAGCATGCTCATCCCCCGCGTGGTCGGCTTCAAGCTGCACGGCTCGCTGCCCGAGGGCGCCACCGCGACCGACCTGGGGCTCACGATCACCGAGATGCTGCGCCAGCACGGCGTGGTCGGCAAGTTCGTGGAGTTCTACGGCCCCGGCGTCAGCGCGGTCACGCTCGCCAACCGGGCCACCATCGGCAACATGTCCCCGGAGTACGGCTCCACCGTCGCCATCTTCCCCATCGACGAGGAGACGGTGCGCTACCTGAGGCTCACCGGCCGCTCCGCCGAGCAGGTCGCGCTGGTCGAGGCGTACGCCAAGGAGCAGGGGCTCTGGCACGACCCGGCGGCCGAGCCGGCCTACTCCGAGCACATCGAGCTGGATCTGTCCACTGTGGAGCCCTCACTCGCCGGGCCCAAGCGCCCGCAGGACCGGGTGCCGCTGCGCAGCGCCAAGGCGATGTTCCGGTCCTCGCTGCGCGACTACGTCAGCGACGGGGTGGCCTCCCCGGTCGACCAGGCGGTGGCCGAGTCGTTCCCCGCCTCCGACCCGCCGTCGACGGCCGCCGAGGTCGACGCCGGCGGCGAGCCGCACGCCCTGAACGGCGCCGGGCGCGGCCGGGGGCGCCCGTCGCAGCCGGTCACGGTCACCTGCGAGGACGGTACGCCGTTCGAGCTGGACCACGGCGCGGTGGTGATCGCGGCGATCACCTCCTGCACCAACACCTCCAACCCGCAGGTGATGATCGGCGCGGCGCTGCTGGCCCGCAACGCGGTCGAGCGCGGGCTGTCCCGCAAGCCGTGGGTGAAGACCACGCTGGCGCCGGGCTCCAAGGTCGTCATGAACTACTACGAGCGCGCCGGCCTGGTGCCGTACCTGGAGAAGCTCGGCTTCCACCTGGTCGGCTACGGCTGCACCACGTGCATCGGCAACTCCGGGCCGCTGCCCGAGGAGATCTCCGCGGCGGTGCAGGCCGAGGACCTGTCGGTGGTCTCGGTCCTCTCCGGCAACCGCAACTTCGAGGGGCGCATCAACCCAGACGTGAAGATGAACTACCTCGCCTCGCCGCCGCTGGTGGTGGCGTACGCGCTGGCCGGCACGATGGACATCGACCTGATGACCGAGCCGCTGGGCACCGGGTCGGACGGGCAGCCAGTCTACCTGCGCGACATCTGGCCGTCGGCGAAGGAGGTCGACGAGGTCGTCGCCGCGGCCGTGGCGAGCGAGATGTTCACCCGCGACTACGCCGACGTGTTCGCCGGGGACGAGCGGTGGCGCTCGCTGCCCACCCCGGCCGGGGACACCTTCGCCTGGGATGCCGAGTCCACCTACGTGCGCCGGCCGCCGTACTTCGAGGGGATGACCGCCACCCCGCAGCCGGTCACCGACATCGCCGGCGCCCGGGTGCTGGCGAAGCTGGGCGACTCGGTGACCACCGACCACATCTCCCCGGCCGGCTCGATCAAGCCGGACTCCCCCGCCGGGCGCTACCTGACCGAGCACGGTGTGCCCAGGGCCGAGTTCAACTCGTACGGGTCCCGGCGCGGCAACCACGAGGTGATGATCCGCGGCACCTTCGCCAACATCCGGCTGCGCAACCAGCTGACCGTGCCGGGCGTGGGCAAGCTGCCCGAGGGCGGGTTCACGGTCAACCACCTGACCGGCGAGCGGACCACCATCTACGACGCGGCCATGGCGTACGCCGAGGCTGGCGTCCCGCTGGTGGTGCTGGCCGGCAAGGAGTACGGCTCCGGCTCCTCGCGGGACTGGGCGGCCAAGGGTACGGCGCTGCTCGGCGTACGCGCGGTGCTCGCCGAGTCGTACGAGCGGATCCACCGCTCCAACCTGATCGGCATGGGCGTGCTGCCGCTGGAGCTGCCGGCCGGCGAGACCGCGGACTCGCTCGGCCTGACCGGGACCGAGACGTTCGCGGTCGAGGGCATCACCGAGCTCAGCTCGGGTGGCACGCCGCGCACGGTGCGGGTGAGCACGGACACCGGTGTCAGCTTCGACGCGGTGGTACGCATCGACACGCCCGGCGAGGCGGACTACTACCGGCACGGCGGGATCCTGCAGTACGTGCTGCGCCGGATGCTGGAGAGCTGACCGGCTGGCGGGCGGGTGTCCATCATGGGCACCCGCCCGCAGCTTGCGGTAGCTACCGCATGCCGGCCTCGCGCAGCAGCTCCCGGGTCAGCTCTCCGGCGTCCACCCCGGACAGCCCCCGGGCGGCGAACCAGGTGGCCACGTTGCGCACGTCCCGGGCCAGGAAGGCCGGGCCCTGCGGGTTCCCGACCACGTCCACGACCTGCGGCAGGTCGATGAGGACCAGCCGTCCATCGTGGACGAGCAGGTTGAACGCTGACAGGTCGCCGTGGGTCAACCCGGCCCGGGCCATGACGACGAGCGCGTCGAGCAGCTGCCGCCATAGGCTGGCCAGCTCGTCCGGTGCCGGCCGCAGCTGGGCCAGCCGCGGCGCGGCCTCGCCGTCGGAGCCGATGAGCTCCAGCAGCAGCTCGGTGCCGAGCAGCTGCACCGGGTACGGCACGAACGGCCGTACCCCGAAGTCGCAGGCCAGCTCCCAGAGCCGGCACACCGCGCCGAACTCGGCGGAGGCCCACTGGCCCGCGATGATCCCGCGGCCGAAGCCGGTGCGCCGCGCCATCGCGCGGTTCTCCCGGGACCGGCGTACCCGCCGCCCCTCGAGGTAGCCGGCGTCGCGGTGGAACAGCCGGTGGTTGCTGTCGCGGTAGCGCTTGGCGGCGAGCAGGCACTCCCGGCCGGTGCCGGGGACCGCGCGCGACACCAGGTGGACGTCGGCCTCCTTGCCGGTCTTGAGGATGCCGAGCTCGGTGTCCACCGCGGCCAGCTCGGTGACGAGCCAGTCCGGGTACGGCTCCGGGCCGCGCACGACGCCGTCGTCGTCCCAGCTGGACCAGCGGTCGCCGGCAGGAGGGCCGTCGTCGCTCACGTCCCAGGAGGTGGGCTCGTGGAGCTGCTTGAGATAGGTCAGGTCGTCGGCGTCGAGACCGCGCCGGCGGGCAGAGGATGGCACTGTCGGATCTCCCAGCGTGGAGTGGATGAGGGCAGCGTCGGACGCGGCCGGGCAACAGCCATGACGACAGGACCTCCCTCCGACTCCAGCCGGGCACGAAGACCGGCGAACGGCAGACACCGCACCAGGCCGGTCGCGACAGGACATGTGCCGTCGGCGGGCCGTCGTGGTGCCAGGGAACCGAGCATTCCCGCCCACGGTGGGTGGCGCAAGCGATTTCCGCCCGTACCGGTTGGCGGCCAGCTACGGTCCGGCGCGGGCGTACGCGTCGAACACCGCGCGAAGCGCGTCGATCACCCCGTCGGCGACCCGGGTCGGCTGGTAGCGCCGGTCCGTCCAGCGGCGTCCCCGGTGCAGCCAGACGCTCGGGATGCCGAGTGCGGCAGCGCCGCCGATGTCGGCCTCGGGGCTGTCCCCCACCATCCACGCGTTGCGCAGGCTCATCCGTACCCGTCGGGCCGCGATCTCGAAGATGCGCGGGCTGGGCTTGCTCACGTCGACCGCCCCGGAGATCACCCAGTCCGCCAGGCAGCGGTCCAGCCCGGTCCGGTGGATCTTCTGCTCCTGGAGCCGGGCGTCGCCGTTGCTCACCACCACCGGCACCCAGCCGGCGTCACCCGCGATGTGCAGGGCGGCCGCCACCATCGGGTCCAGCCGGACCTGCTCGAGCAGGCCCTCGTGGATCTCCTCGACCAGGTCGACCATTGGTACGAGCAGGTCGTAGCGCTCCTTCAGCGCGTCGGCGACGTCCCAGCGCGAGGTGAGCCCGTCCGCGTCCACGTCCAGCAGCCAGTCGATGTCGTACGCGGGAGCGCCGAGCCGCTCCAGAAACGACGCTCCCCAGGCGCGGAACGCTCCGATCCGATCGATCAGAGTGTTGTCCAGGGCGAGGAGCAACAACGGCACGCCGGCACCTTACGGGAGTCGGCGGCCTCTGGAACAGTCCCGGTCACCTGACCAGTACCCGCCGTGGTCCCCCCTGCCCGGCCAGGCGGTCGGTGAGCATGCTGTGCGCGGCGCGGGTCGCCGCCAGCTCCTGCGGGTCGAGGTCGGCCACGACAACCGCCTCACCGGCGTCGCCCCCTCGGGCCAGCGCCCGGCCCTGCGGGTCGTAGACCGCGGCGCCGCCGTTGAAGCGCCACGGTGGCGCGCCGCCCACCACGTTGGCGAACACCACGTACATGGTGTTGTCGAGCGCCCGGGCCGGATAGTAAAGGTCGCGGCGGTGCGCCGAGCCCTCCAGGTACGCGCTCGGGCACAGGTACCCGTGCGCGCCGTCGTCGGCCGCCGCGCGCCCGTGCTCCGGGAAGCAGCCGTCGTAGCACACCGCAAGGCCGAGGCGCCAGCCGCCCACGACCAGCGTCGCCCCTGCGGCGCCCGGGGTGAACAGCGCGTTCTCCTCCAGCCCCCACAGGTGCTGCTTGTCGTAGGCCGTGGTGACGCCGCCGGCGGTGTCCACCACGAGCACGGAGCAGGTGCGCCGGCCGTCGCCATGGCGTACCGCGGCGCCCACCAAGGCGAGCGCGCCGCGGTCTCGGGCCGCGGCCCGCAGCGGGTCCAGCCGCGGGTCGTCCACCCGGCCGCCGTCGCCGGCTGCCACGTCGGTCGCTGCCGGGTCCGCGCGCAGGGTCGGCGGGTGGTACGCGGGCAGGAACAGCTCTGGCAGGACCACCACGGCCGCACCCCGCCCGGCGGCCTCGCGGACCAGCAGCGCCGCGGCGGCCGCGTTGCCGGCGATGTCGCCGGGGACCGGCTCGGCCTGCACGGCCGCCACGGTCAGGCGGTGCGTCGGGGTCACAGCGCGCAGGCTACCCGCCAGACCAGAATGGCGGGCGTGTCCGACGCATTCTTCCTGCCGACCGGCGAACCGGAGCGGTTCCTCGCCACCCCGCACACCGAGGGGCCCTGGGCGCCCGCGATCCAGCACGGCGGCCCGCCCTGCGCCCTCCTCGCCCGCGCCGTCGAGCGGCTGCCCAGCTCGATCCCGGGTCCGGCTCAGGTGGCGCGGCTGACCGTGGAGATCCTCGGCCCGGTGCCAACCGGCGAGATCCTCGTCCAGGCGCGGGTGGCCCGTCCGGGCCGCAGCGTCGAGCTGGTCGAGGCGGAGCTGAGCGCCGCCGGGCGGGCATGCATGCGGGCCTCGGCCTGGCGGGTCCGCACGGCAGCGCTCGACCTGCCCAGCGGTCCGACCGGCAGCGCTGCTGCGGCACCGCCCGGCCCGACCACTGAGCCGACGCCACCCGGCCCGGCCATCGAGCCGGCGCCGCTCCACCGGCCGGCCACCGGATCAGCGCCGCCGCACCGCCCGGCCACCGAGACGCCACCCCCCAGCCCATGGGGCGACATAGGTTTTCTCGCCGCGGTCGAGTGGCGCTTCGTCTACGGCCGGTTCGACGTTCCCGGCCCGGCGGTGGCGTGGTCCAGGCTCCGAATACCGGTCGTGGCCGGCGAGCAGCCGAGCCCGCTCCAGCGGCTGGTGACGCTCGCCGACTGTGGCAACGGCCTGGCCAGCCAGTATGACTTCGTGGCCTGGTGGTTCATCAACACCGAGCTGACGATCCACCTGCACCGGGCGCCGGTGGGCGAATGGTTCTGCGCCTGGGCCGACTCCACGCTCGACCCCAGCGGGGTAGGTCTGGCCGAGGCCGAGCTCTACGACGACACCGGCCGGGTAGGCCGTGGGGCCCAGGCGCTGCTGGTCGGCCCGCGTCGCTAGCGCTGGCGCACCGCCAGCGATGCGGGACGGGCGTTCCGCCGCCCCGCCTGCCCGGCCTTCCCGCCGCAAGCCGTACGTACGGATTACGATCGGCTCGTGCCCCGGGTCAGCCAGGACCGGCTCGACGCGCGGCGGCGCGAGATCCTCGCCGCCGCCCGGACCTGCTTCGCCCGGCACGGGTACGAGGGTGCCACCGTGCGCCGGCTGGAGCTGGAGACCGGGCTCTCCCGCGGCGCGATCTTCCACCACTTCCGGGACAAGGAGGCGCTGTTCCTCGCCGTGGCCGAGGACGACGCGGCAGCGATGATCGCCACGGTGGCCGAGCACGGCCTGGTGCAGGTGATGCGGGACCTGCTCGCCCGGGCCACGGACCCGGCCGCGGAGCCGGAGGTCACCGGCTGGCTCGGCACCCAGCTCGAGGTGTCCCGCCGGCTGCGTACGGACCCGGAGTTCGCCAGGGGCTGGGCCCAGCGCTCCGAGGCGATCGCGGCGGCGACCCGGGACCGGCTGCGCCGGCAGCGGGAGGCGGGCGTGCTGCGCGACGACGTACCGCTGGCGGCGCTGGCGCAGCTGCTGGAGCTGGCGTACGACGGTCTGGTGCTGCACCTGGCGATGGGCCGGCCAGCCGACCACCTCCGCCCAGTCCTCGACCTGGTCGAGGAGACCGTCCGCAGGCCGCCACAAGGGCGCCGCTGAGCCTCCCTCCGCCACAGCGGGGCTGCCCGGCTGGAGCCGGGCTCCCCCTCCGCCAGGCCAGACCGGTACGGCAGGGCCCCGACTGGCGGGCCCCGGCCGGTACGGCAGGATCGACGTCATGGATCTCGGACTTGCCGGACGGGCGTACGTGCTGACCGGGGCCTCCCGCGGGCTTGGCTTTGCTACGGCCCAGTGCCTGGTCGCCGACGGTGCGCGGGTCGTGGTGTCCGCGCGGGACGCGGGGCGGGTGGCTGAGGCGGTGTCCCGGCTGGGTGGCGAGGGCAACGCCGCCGGCGTCGCCGCCGACCTGGCCGACCCGGCCACCCCGGAGCGCCTGGTGGCTGCCGCGCGGGACAGCTTCGGCCGGCTGGACGGTGCGCTGGTCTCGGTCGGCGGCCCGCCGCGCGCCACCGCCGCCGCGGTCACCGACGCGCAGTGGCAGGAGTCCTTCGCAACGGTCTTCCTCGGCGCGGTCCGGATGGCCCGTACGGTGGCCGGCGCCCTGGAGCCTGGTGGCGCGGTCGCGTTCGTGCTCTCCACCTCGGCCCGTTCCCCCATCGCCGAGCTCGGCATCTCCAACGGGCTGCGCCCCGGGCTCGCCGGGGTGGCCAAGGACATGGCCGACGAGCTGGGTCCGCGCGGCATCCGGGTGCTGAGCCTGCTGCCGCACCGGATCATGACCGACCGCAACCGCGAGCTCTTCGCCGCCACCGGGGACCCGCAGCGGGCGCAGGCCGAGGCCGAGGCGGCGATCCCGCTGCGCCGGCTCGGCGACCCCGAGGAGTTCGGCCGGGTGGCGGCGTTCCTGCTCTCCCCGGCGGCGAGCTACCTCACCGGGCTGTCCGTGCCGGTGGACGGTGGGGCGGTCCGCTCGCTGTAGCGCCCGCCCCTCATTCGACGTAGTCCGGCCGCGCTACCACCACGACCGGCTCGGGTCCGACCCCGGCCTCGTACGGCCGCGGCGAGTCGGCCACCGCGAACTGCGTGCGGTAAAGCTCGGCGTAGAGCCCGCCGGTCGCCACCAGCTGCTCGTGCGTGCCGCGCTCGACGATCCGCCCGCCGTCGAGCACGAGGATCTGGTCGGCGTCGCGCACGGTCGACAGCCGGTGCGCGATCACCAGCGCGGTCCGGCCGGCCAGCGCCTCGGCCAGCGCCCGCTGCACCGCCGCCTCGCTCTCGGAGTCGAGGTGGGCGGTGGCCTCGTCGAGCACCACGATGGACGGGGCCTTGAGCAGCAGCCGGGCGATGGCTATGCGCTGCT
Source organism: Micromonosporaceae bacterium (assembly GCA_035649895.1). GTDB lineage: Bacteria > Actinomycetota > Actinomycetes > Mycobacteriales > Micromonosporaceae > DASSUC01. The sequence continues at coordinate 7,755 of DASRIS010000015.1, forward strand.
TCTCCCCGCCGGAGAAGCGGTAGCCGCGCTCGCCGACCACAGTGGACAGGCCGTCGGGCAGCGACCGGACCAGGTCGCCGACCTGCGCCCGGTGCAGCGCGGTCCACAGCTCCTCGTCGGTGGCGTCCGGCTTGGCGTAGCGCAGGTTCTCGCCGATCGTCTCGTGGAACAGGTGCGCGTCCTGGGTGACCACGCCGATGGTGTCGCGCAGCGAGGCGAGGGTCGCGTCGCGCACGTCCACCCCACCCACGGCGACGGAGCCCAGCGTCGCGTCGTACACCCGGGTGAGCAGCATCGCGGTGGTGGACTTGCCGGCGCCGGACGGGCCGACCAGCGCCACCATCTGGCCGGGCTCGACGGTGAACGACACGCCCCGCAGCACCGCGTCCCCGGCGGTGCGGTCCAGCGCCGCCACGTCCTCCAGCGAGGCCAGCGAGACGTCTGACGCGGCGGGGTAGCGGAAGTGCACGTCGCGGAACTCCACCCGGGCGGAGCCGCGCGGCACCGGCACCGCGTCGGGCCGCTGCGCGATCGACGGCGGCAGGTCGAGCACCTCGAACACCCGCTCGAACGAGACCAGGGCGCTCATGATGTTCACCCGGACGTTGGACAGCGCGGTGATCGGGCCGTAGAGCCGGGTCAGCAGCAGCGCGAGGGTGACCACGGTGCCCGCACTGACCGTGCCCGCCACCGCGAGCCACCCGCCCAGGCCGTAGGTGAGCGCCTGGGCCAGCGACGCGACGAGCATCATCGCGACGAAGAAGGTGGTGCTGTACATCGCCTGCTGCACGCCGATGTCGCGGACCCGCCGGGCCCGGTCGGCGAAGCGCGCCGCCTCGGCCTCGGGCTGGCCGAACAGCTTGACCAGCAGCGCGCCGGCCACCCCGAAGCGCTCGGTCATCGTGGTGTTCATCTGCGCGTCGAGCTGGTACGACTCGCGGGTGATGTCGGCCAGCCGGCGGCCGACCCAGCGCGCCGGCAGCAGGAACGCCGGCACGAGCAGCAGCGACAGCAGGGTCACCTGCCAGGACAGGGAGAACATGACGCCGGCGGTGAGGACCAGGGCGATGATGTTGCCGACGGTGCCGGACAGGGTCGAGGTGAACGCCTGCTGCGCGCCGAGCACGTCGTTGTTGAGCCGGCTGACCAGCGCCCCGGTCTGGGTGCGGGTGAAGAACTGCAGCGGCATCCGCTGCACGTGGTCGTAGACCCGGGTGCGCAGGTCGAGGATGATGCCCTCGCCGATACGCGCCGAGTACCACCGCTGGACCAGGGACAGCCCGGCCTCGAGCACCGCCAGCGCGGCGATGAGCAGCGCGATGCGGACCACCGTCTCCGCCGCCTTGGGCCCGCCGCGGGTGATCGCGTTGACCACGTTGCCGGCGAGCACCGGGGTGGCCACCGCGATGACGGAGGAGAGCACCACCATGAGAAGGAAGACCAGGATGTCCCGCCGGTACGGCCGGGCGAAGGCCAGCACCCGCCACGCCGTCTCGCGGCTCGCCCGGCGGGTGCCCAGCTCACCCTCGCGCCGCAGGGCGCGCAGCATGCCCCAGCCGCCGCCGGCTATCGGTCCCATCGGGTGCCCCACCCGCCACCTCCGCGTCGCTCCGGTCGGGTCACAGTCTTCCCGACCGGTACGACAACATGCGCGGTGACCCGATTCCCGGCCGGTCCTTACCGGCACTTCGCTGGAAGCGAACAGGGACTCAGTGCTGGAAGCGAACACCGGCTCAGCGCTGGAAGCGAACACAGGCTCAGTGCTGGAAGCGAACACGGGTTCAGTGCTGGAAGCGAACACCGGGCGGACCGGGTCACTCGCCGGCTCCGGCCAGGTCCCGGATCCGGCGTACCTGGGCAGCCCGCTCGGCGGCCTCCTGCTCGGCGTACGAGCGGGCGGCGGCGCCGGCCAGCAGCGCCTTGATCTCCACCACCGCGTCCCGGGCGCCGGCCAGCACGGCCGCGACCAGGTCGGCGACTGCGCCGTCCAGGTCAGCGGCGGGCACGACGAGGTTGGCGAGCCCGACCCGCTCGGCCTCGGCCGCGGACACCCGCCGCCCGGTCACGCAGATCTCCAGCGCCCGGGCGTAGCCGACCAGCTCAACCAGCCGCTTTGTCCCACCCAGGTCCGGCACCAGGCCGAGCGACACCTCAGCCATCGCCAGCTGCGCGTCCTCGGCCAGCACCCGCAGGTCGCAGGCGAGCGCGAGCTGGAACCCGGCCCCGATGGCGTGCCCCTGCACCGCGGCGATGGTGAGCAGGTCGGGGCGGCGCAGCCAGGAGAACGCCTCCTGGAACCCGGCGATGCGCCGGGCCGCCTCCTCCTCGGGCAGCGCCGAGAGCTCGGCGAACGAGCGCTGGGCCAGCGAGAGGTCGAGCCCGGCCGAGAACGCCCGGCCGAGACCCCGCATGACCACGACCCGGACGTCGCCCGGCAGGTCCCGGCCGATCCGGCGCAGGACCGACCACATGGCCGGCGTCTGGGCGTTGAGCACGGCGGGCCGGCACAACGTCACCGTCGCCACCGGCCCTTCCCGCTCCATGCGGGCCCCGTCCTGGTCACCGCCCTGGGGTGGCGGTGCCCCCGATGCCTCCCCTTCCGGGGCGGGGGTGGGGTCGGGGAGCGTCACCCCTTCTTGCGACGCCGGGCGCCGCCACGCTGGCGCAGCTGCACGCCGGACTCGGTCAGCACCCGGTGGACGAACCCGTACGAGCGCCCCGTGGAGGCGGCGAGGGCACGGATGCTCTCTCCGGAGGTGTACCGCTTGACGAGGTCCTTGGCGAGCGTCTGCCGCTCGGCCCCGACGATCCGGCGACCCTTTTCAGTGCTGGCGGTGGTGCCGGTGGCTGCCATGTTGAATCCCTCACGTCCCAGACGGTGCGTTCCTAACGCGGTCTTACTCTATTAGACCGCCTCCGACGATCATGCGCTAGATATCGACCGAAAGCCAACTCACGTGTACGTCTTTTGTCGGCTACCCGATACCGTGTTGCGCCATGACGACCCTGGACCTGCGCGAGGCTGTTCACCGCGCCCGGGTCGACCTTCTGAGGTGGGCTTTTGTCGTCGCGGCCGGGTTGGTACTGACGTTTTCCGCGGTCCGAAGCGGGGCCCGACTCGCAACCACCGGCGCCCCGTTCCTGGGGCACTACCACATTGAGGCCGGTCTCTGTACCTTCATGGCTGTGGCGTTCGCCACGGCCATCCTTGTCGTTGGCGCACGGGGCTGGTTCGACCGGGCGCCCTGGCACGTGGTCCTGTTGTCCGGGTACGCCGCCGCGCTCGGCTGGACATTGTCCCTGGCACTCGGGGACGGCCTGGACGGGCTGACCCGGGCGCTACGGCCCGCCGACTCCTACCTCGGCGACATCGCCGACGTCGGCGGCGACCCCCTAGGCTACCTCGCCTCGTTCACCAGCAGGACCGCGGAGCAGTCGGAGGCCACCCGAGGGCACCCGCCCGGCCCGGTACTGCTGCTGTGGGCGCTGCACCGGGCCGGGATCACCGGCCACCTGTCCCTGGGACTGCTGGTCACCGCGGTCGGCGCGGTCGCCGTACCGCTGGTGCTCTCGGCCGTACGGGGTGTCTGTGGCGAGCCGGCCGCGCGGCGCTACCTGCCGGTGCTCGTCCTGGCCCCGTACGCGATATGGGTTGCGGTGAGCCTGGACGCGGTGGTCGCGGCACTGGGCGCCGCGATGGTGCTCGCGGGCGTACGGGCCAGCGACAGCTCCCGTTCCGGGGCCGGCGCCGCCGCCTGGGCCGTGCTGTGCGGCGCGCTGCTCGGCCTCACCGCGCTGCTGTCCTACGCCGCACCCTGGCTGGGCCTGTCGGTGCTGTGCCTCTACTTCGCCCGCCGGCGCCCGTTCCTGAACCTCGCCACCGCCCTCGGCGCGCTGGTGCCGGTCCTCGGTGCGGACCTGGCCGGCTTCGGCTGGGTGGAGGGCCTGCTGGCCGCCCACGCCGACCACGCCAGCCGGGTGGGCCCGCACCGTTCGGCGCTGTGGTGGAGCGCGCTCAGCCTGGTCGTGCTGCTGCTGGCCGCCGGGCCGCCGCTGCTGGCCAGCCTGCGCAAGCTGCGCAACACCCCCGGCTGGCCGTTCCTGGTGGGCGCCGGCGCCGCGGTGGTGTTCGCGCTGGCCGCCGGCTACGCCAGGGGCGGCGTCGAGCACGCCTGGCTGCCGTTCTTCCCCTGGCTGACGGTTGCCGCGGTCGCCCCCGAGCGCCAGGGCGGCCCGCCCCCACCGGCACCGCTGCTGCTGGCGGCGGTGGGCGCGGCCACCGCAGTCGCGCTGGAGGCGGTGCTGACCACCCCCTGGTGACCGCACCGGCTCGCCCGCGTGGGCTGCTCGAAGCCGCCACAACCAGGCAGCCACAGCGTGCCGCTGCTGGTTACGCCAGCTCCACCAGCTCGAGCAGGTCGTCGCTCCAGATGTCCTCGACCCCGTCCGGCAGCAGGATCGCCCGGTCCGGCTTGAGCGCCTGCACCGCGCCCGGGTCGTGGGTGACCAGCACGATGGCGCCGGGGAACCGGGCGATCGCGTCGAGCACCTGCTCCCGGCTGGCCGGGTCCAGGTTGTTCGTCGGCTCGTCCAGCAGGAGGACGTTGGCGCCGGAGCAGACCAGCGTCGCCAGCGCGAGCCGGGTCTTCTCGCCGCCGGAGAGCACCCCGGCCGGCTTGTCGACGTCGTCCCCGGAGAACAGGAACGCCCCGAGGATCTTGCGCAGCTCGCCGTCGGTCTGCTCCGGCGCGGCCGAGCGCATGTGCGCAAGCACCGTACGGGCCACGTCGAGCTGCTCGTGCTCCTGGGCGTAGTAGCCCATCCGCAGCCCGTGCCCAGGCAGCACCTCGCCGGTGTCCGGGGCGAGCTGCCCGGCGAGGATGCGCAGCAGGGTGGTCTTGCCCGCGCCGTTGAGCCCGAGGATGGCCACCCGGGAGCCGCGGTCCACGGCCACGTCGACGTCGCAGAAGACCTCCAGCGAGCCGTACGACTTGGACAGGGCGCGGGCGGACAGCGGGGTCCGGCCGCACGGCGCCGGCGAGGGCAGGCGCACCTTGGCCACCTTGTCGCCGGCCCGCACCTCGTCCAGGCCGGTGAGCAGCCGCTCGGCCCGGCGGGCCATGTTCTGCGCGGCAACGGCCTTGGTCGCCTTGGCGCGCATCTTGTCCGCCTGCGCCATCAGCGCGCCGGCCTTCTTCTCCGCGTTGGCCCGCTCGCGCCGCCGCCGCCGCTCGTCGGTCTCCCGCTGCTCGAGGTACGCGCGCCAGCCGACGTTGTAGGTGTCCATCGTGGACCGGTTGGCGTCCAGGAACCACACCTTGTTGACGACGGACTCCAGCAGCGCCGCGTCGTGCGACACCACCACCAGACCGCCCTTGTGCCCGGCGAGGAAGCCGCGTAGCCAGGTGACCGAGTCGGCATCGAGGTGGTTCGTGGGCTCGTCCAGCAGCAGGGTGCCGCCGCCGGCCTCGGTGGCGTCGCGGAAGAGGATCCGGGCCAGCTCGACCCGGCGGCGCTGCCCGCCGGAGAGGGTGCCCAGCTGCTGGCCGAGCACCCGGTCGGGCAGGCCGAGGTTGGCGCAGATGCGGGCCGCCTCGGCCTCGGCGGCGTACCCACCGAGGCTGGCGAAGCGGTCCTCGAGCGTGCCGTAGCGGCGCAGCAGCCCGTCGCCGCGCGCGCCCGCGGTGGCCAGCTCGGCCTCCACGGCCTTCAGGTCCGCCAGCAGCGTGTCCAGGCCCCGCGCGGAGAGCACCCGGTCCCGGGCGGTCATCTCCAGGTCGCCGGTACGGGGGTCCTGCGGCAGGTAGCCGACCGCCCCGCGCCGCTCGACGCGCCCGGCGAACGGCAGGCTCTCCCCGGCCAGCGCCTTGAGCGCCGTGGTCTTGCCGGCGCCGTTGCGCCCGACCAGGCCGATCCGGTCGCCGGGCTGCACCCGCAGGGTCGTGCTGGCGAGCAGGATGCGCGCGCCAGCACGCAGCTCCAGGCCGGTTGCACTGATCATGACGGAGGCTCGCTCTCTGCGGGAGGGCTGTCAGGGCATGCGTCTGCACCGGCCGGCGTCACGTCCGGTCGGTGCGGGGCAGGTCAGCCTTCGCAGCGCAGCACGGCGACGATTCTACCGGGTGCCCGGCGCACCGTCACCGGATTACCGATCGGGTGCTCCGGGTACCAAACCCCACTGTCAGGTACGGACCGGCGATCGAGGGTGTCATGGAACTCAACGAACGGGCGGACATCGATACCAGTCAGGTCGACGACCGGCGCGGGTCAGGTGGGGGGTTCGGCGGCGGGGGGTTCCGGGGCGGCGGCATGCCGATCCCGATCCCGACCGGCCGGGGCGGCATCATCGGCACGATCATCGTGATCGCCCTGATGCTGCTGGGCGGCGGCATCTTCGGCAGCAACATGGTCGGCGGCGACGGTGCCGACACCGGTGACAACACCGACATCGAGAAGACCTGCGCCCGGGACAACCCGGACCGGCTCAAGCAGGTGGAGTGCCGTAACGCGCTGTTCATCAACTCGATCCAGAACTACTGGCAGTCGGCGCTGCCGCAGACCATGGGCAAGCCGTACGAGCAGGCCCGGACGGTCTTCTTCAGCCAGGCCGTGAGCTCCGGGTGCGGCCAGGCCGACTCCGGCGTGGGCCCGTTCTACTGCCCGGCCGACCGCCAGATCTACATCGACCTGACCTTCTGGGACCTGCTCGCCAGCCGGTTCGGGGCCCGTGGCGAGTTCGCGCAGCCGTACGTGCTGGCCCACGAGTACGGCCACCACGTGCAGACGCTGCTCGGCACCGAGGCGCAGGTGCGCCGCGAGCAGCAGCGTGACCCGTCCAACGCCAACGCCCTGTCGGTGCGCATGGAGCTGCAGGCCGACTGCTACTCCGGCGCGTGGGCGAAGAACGCCACCCAGACCACCGACGCCGGTGGCCAGCCGATCTTCAAGAGCATCACCCAGGACGACATCAACCAGGCGCTGGAGGCGGCCGCAGCGGTCGGTGACGACGCGATCCAGAAGAAGTCGGGCGGGCCGGTCAACGAGTCGGAGTTCACCCACGGCACCTCGGCGCAGCGCCAGGAGTGGTTCAACCGGGGCTTCTCCAGCGGCGACCCGAAGTCCTGCGACACGTTCGGCAACGCCGTCTAGGCTCCGTAGGGTATCCCCGGCCCGGGCCCGTTGGCGGCCCGTTGGCCCGGGCCGGCGGCGTTCCGACCGGTCGGGCTCGGGCGCGGTGTGTGCGATGGGTCAGGGCCCGGTGTGCGCGATGGGTCAGGGCCCGGTGTGCCCGGTGGTCAGGACTCGGCAGGGTCGGGCTCGGTGAGCCGGATCCGCACCGCACGCGCCATCCGTACCGCCTCGACGAGCACGGCGTGGCGCGGGTCCGGCACGTCGAGGAAGCGCTCGGACAGCCGGGCGGCCACCGGGGCGAGCCTGCGGTCGGCGAGGATCGTGTCGACCGTTCGCCGGTCACCGCCGGCCACCACCGCGGCCAGCCGCCCGGCGGCGGGCAGCAGCACCCGTACTGCTATGTCGGCCGCCTGGGCCGCGGCGGTCCGCGCCTGGTTCTCCCGGCGGCGCGCGAAGCGCCGCTGCGACCAGCCACCGGCGGCGGTGCGGCTCTGCACGTACTGGCTGTCCACCTTCGACGACAACAGCCGGCCACCCTCGGCGAGGCCGACCGCGACGCCGCCCCGGCGGGCCAGCAGCAGCCCCAGCTGCCGGGGCACGGTCACCGCGGACAGGAAGCTGGCGATGTCGTGCCCGGGCGGGCTGCCGGGCGGCGGGTGCAGCTCGGCGACGGCACCGTCGTACGCCGCCACCAGCAAGGTCGGCTCGGTCGGGTTCACCGCGATCGAGCCGTGCCGCTCGGCGAACCCGGCCAGCCACCGCTCCAGCCGCTCCGGGTCCACCTCGACCCAGCGGCCTCCGCCCGCCGCCGGCCTGCCCCCCACACCGCGACCGTACGCGATGATCTGGGGATGGCTGAGCCGAACCCGCCGCTCGCGGCCACTGTCCTGCAACGCCTGACCGCGGTGTACGGCGGCGCGGCCGACCCGGCGCGGGCCGGGCCGATGCAGGCGTACATGCGTGACCAGTTCCCGTTCCTGGGCATCCCGTCGCCGCTGCGGAAGTCGCTGGCCCGGCAGGTCGTCGCCGGGCTGCCCCGGCCGGCCGAGGCGGACCTGCGGGCGGTGGCCCTGGGCTGCTGGGCGCTGCCCGAGCGGGAGTACCAGTACTTCGCCTGCGGCCTGCTGCGCCGCCACGCCCGAGCCTGCTCGGCCGGGTTCCTGGCCACTGCCCGGCACCTGCTGGTGCACCGGTCGTGGTGGGACACCGTGGACACCCTCGCCGCCCACCTGGTGGGCCCGCTCGTGGCCGCGCACCCGGCGCTGGTGCCCGCCCTCGACGCCTGGGCCGTGGACGACAACCGCTGGCTGGTACGCGCCGCGCTGCTGCACCAGCTCACCTACCGCGAGGCGACCGACCCGGTGCGCCTGTTCCGCTACTGCACGGCGCAGGCCGGCCACCCGGACTTCTTCGTACGCAAGGCGATCGGCTGGGCACTGCGGGAGTACGCGAAGACCGCGCCGGCCGCTGTGCGCTCGTACGTGCACGCGCACGAGTCCCGCCTGTCCCCCCTGTCCGTACGCGAGGCGCTCAAGCGCCTGGGCTGACTGCCCACGTCAGCCGGCGAGCAGCGCGGCCGCGAGAACGGCGATGAGACTGCTCGATGCGAGCGCGGTCACCAGCCGCCCGCGCGGGCCGGTCAGCACCCGGCCGGCCAGCGAGCCACCCCCTGCGAGAAGCAGCTGCCAGCTGGCCGACGCGGCCAGCGCGGCGACGACGAAGACCGCCGCCTCGGCCGGGTCCAGCGGTCCGGCCGCCTGCCGGCCCAGCACCAGCGCACCGAAGTAGACGATGGTCATCGGGTTGAGCAGGGTCAGGCCCAGCAGCGCCGCGAACGCACGCCCCGGCGTACCCAGGGTGGTCTCACCGGCACCGGCCTGGACAGATCCGGCCTGGACAGATCCGGCTTGGACAGATCCGGTCTGGACAGGTCCGCGGCGCCGGCCCAGGGCGGTGGCGGCGGTACGCGCGGCGAGGGCGAGCAGGACCACGGCGGCCAGCCACCGCAGCGGGACCGCCACCGGCTCGACCAGCCGGGCAAGGGCGGCGCCGCCGAGCACGGCGGCCAGCGCGTAGAGGCCGTCCGCAGCCGCGACCCCGAGCGCAGCAGCGGCGCCGACCACCAGCGACGTGCGGGCCGAGAGCGAGACCACGAGTACGGCGACCGCGCCGACCGGGATCGCCACCCCGTATCCGGCGAGCAGCCCTGAGACAAGCGCGTCGGTCACGGGCACCGAGCCTGGCACGCACCGCCGTGCCGTGGCGACGGGTTAACGGCTCACCAATGATCATTGGACGCCTACCGAGAAAACCCGGGTGGGAAATTCTCGGTAGGCGTCCAATGATCAAGCGCCCATAGGTCAGACGTTGAAGCCCAGTGCGCGCAGCTGTTCGCGGCCCTCGTCAGTGATCTTGTCGGGTCCCCACGGCGGGAGCCAGACCCAGTTGATCCGGATATCGTCGACCAGCCCGCCGCCGGGACCACCGCACAGCGCCTGCCGGGCCTGGTCCTCGATGACGTCGGTGAGCGGGCACGCGGCAGAGGTGAGCGTCATGTCGAGGGTGGCGACGTTGTCGTCGTCGACGTGCACGCCGTAGAGCAGACCCAGGTCGACCACGTTGATACCGAGCTCGGGGTCGACCACGTCCCGCATCGCCTCCTCGACGTCGTCGAGACTGGCCTTGGTGTCGGTCATACCGCGCCTCCCACACTCGTCCCGGCCGCCCGGCCGGCCCCGCCGTTGTCCGCCGCCCGCGCGGCTCCACCACCACCGGCCGTCCGCACAGCCCCACCACCATCCGCCGCCCGCGCGGCCCCACCACCATCCGCCGCCCGCGCGGCCCCACCACCATCCGCCGCCC
>DASRIS010000016.1:0-3759 GCA_035649895.1 Micromonosporaceae bacterium
GGTCAGGGCCGGGCGGGGCGGGTGGTGCCGAACAGCCAGGCGTCGAAGAGGGGCCGCAGCGGCCGGCCGGAGACCCGTTCGGCGAGCGCGATGAAGTCGGCGACCTCCCCGTTGCCGTTGCGCCGCTCCGCGGCCCAGGTCTGCAGGGTACGGAAGAACGCCTCGTCGCCGACGGCGCGCCGCAGGGCGTGCAGCGTCATCGCCCCGCGCCGGTAGACCGAGCCGCTGAACATCCGTGACGCCCCCGGGTTACCCGGCGGGGTCTGCCACACCTCGGCCGACGCCGACTCGTACTCCCGGTCGAAGGTCTCCTGCACCGTGGACGCGCCCTGGTGCTCGGTCCACAGCCACTGGGCATAGGTGGCGAAGCCCTCGTTGAGCCAGATGTCCTTCCAGTGCCGCACCGAGACGCTGTCCCCGAACCACTGGTGCGCCAGCTCGTGCGCGACCACCCAGGTGCCGTCGCCACCCCGGTCGAAGAACGCCGGCGAGTAGATCGGCCGGCTCTGCGTCTCCAGCGCGAAGCCGATCCGCCGCTCGTTGTGGACCACCCCGCCGTACGCCTCGAAGGGGTATGGCCCGAACCGGCCCTCCAGGAAGTCGGCGACCTCAGTGGTACGCGCCATCGCCCGGTCGGCTGCGCCGGCCGGCAGGGACGTGGCGACCGCGGTGTAGACCGGCTTGCCGCGGTGCACGCCCTCGGTGACCCGGAACCGGCCGATCGCGAGCGTGGCCAGGTAGCTCGCCATCGGCACCCGCTCCGCCCAGCGGAAGGTGGTCCAGCCGGCCTCAGTTGCGGAGCCCTCCGGCACGCCGTTGCTGACCGCGGTGAGGCCCGCCGGCACGGTCACCGCGATGGCGTACGTCGCCTTGTCCTGCGGGTGGTCGTTGGCGGGGAACCAGGCGGTCGCCGACTCCGGCTCGCCGAGCGCGAGCGCGCCGTCGGCGGTGTGCAGGAAGCCGGTGCCGGACAGGCCCGGCCGCCCGAACGCCTGAGGCACCCCGCCGTAGGTCACCTCGACCCGGAACTGCCCACCCGCCGGCAGCCCGCGGGCCGGCGTGACGGTGAGCTCTCCCTGCGCCCAGCTCCACTCGGCCGGGGCGCCGTCGACCGTCACGGCCATGACGGTGAGCCGCTCGAAGTCAAGGTTGAAGCGGGACAGGTCGGCTGTTGCCGTGGCGGTGACCGTCGCGGTCCCGTCCAGCCGGTCGGTGCCCGGGTTGTACCTGAGCTTGAGGTCGTAGCTCGCCACGTCGTACCCGCCGTTGCCGTGGTCGGCGAAGTAGGGGTCGCCCAGGCCCGTGGCGCCGGGCCGGAAGTCGCGGCTCACCGCCGGGGCCGGGGTCGGCGTGGCGCCCCGCCGGCTGCCGGGCCCGTCGCGGGTGCACCCGGCGGTCGTCGCCGCCAGCACGGCCGTTGCGAGCACGGTCACCGCCGCGGTCGCCCGCACCGCCAGCGCGGGCCGACCCTGTCCGTCGCGTCGCACGCCGGCCCCCTTTTCCCCTGGTACGGCCCAACGGTACGCACGCTCCGGCCACGAACCAGCTACGAAGTGGTCACGGGCTGCGACGCGTCGACAGAGGTCATCGCCGAAGAGCGCCGTCAGCGGCCGTCGCAGCGGTCGCCGTCAGAGGTCCAGGACCAGGCCGACCTTCTGGAACTCCTTGAGGTCCCGGTAGCCGCACTTCGCCATGGCCCGCTTGAGCCCGCCGAAGAGGTTCAGCTGGCCGTCCGGGGCGTCGGCCGGGCCGTACAGGATCTGCTCGAGGGTGCCCAGCGGCTCCTGGGCCACGCCGAAGGCGCCCCGCGGCAGCTTCGGGTGGCTGGCCACCGACTGCCACCACGCCCCGCCCGCGGGCGCGTCGACCGCGAGGGAGAGCGGCTCGCCGAGCATGACCGCGTCGGCGCCGCAGCCCAGCGCCTTGGCGAGGTCGCCGCTCGTCTGCACCTGGCCGTCGGCGATCAGGTGGACGTACCGGCCGCCGGTCTCGTCCAGGTAGTCCCGGCGGGCCGCGGCGGCGTCGGCGATGGCCGTGGCCATCGGCACCCGGATGCCGAGCACCGCGTCAGTGGTCGACCAGTCGTCGGCGCCGACGCCCACGATCACCCCGGCCGCGCCGGTGCGCATCAGGTGCAGCGCGGTCTGGTAGTTGGTGCACCCGCCCACCAGCACCGGCAGGTCCAGGTCGGCGATGAACTCCTTGAGGTTCAGCGGCTCGTCCACGGTGGACACATGCTCGGCGGAGACGATCGTGCCCTGGATGACGAGGATGTCCACGCCCGCGTCCAGGATCACCGGTGCCAGCGCGAGGGTGTGCTGCGGCGAGACGCGCACGGCCACGGTCACCTCGCTGTTGCGGATCTGCCTGACCCGCTCGCCGATCAGCTCCGGACGGATCGGCTCGGCGTACGCCTCCTGCAGGCGGCGGGTGGCCGGCGCGTCCTCGTCCAGCGCGGCCAGCTCGGCGAGGACCTTCGACGGGTCCTCGTAGCGGGTCCACAGCCCCTCGACGTTGAGCACGCCGAGGCCGCCGAGCCGGCCCAGGGCCACCGCGGACTCCGGGCTCATGGTCGCGTCCGACGGGTGCGCCACGCAGGGGATCGCGAACCGGTACGCGTCCAGCTGCCAGCTCGTCGACACGTCGTCCACGTCCCGGGTGCGCCGGGTCGGCACGATCGCCACGTCGTCGAGGTGGTAGCCCCGCCGCGCCGTCTTGCCCAGCCCGATCTCGACCACGTCGCGCATCATGTGCTCCACGGTAGACAAGCCAGTCATCGGGCGTGGTAGTTGGGCGCCTCAACGGTCATCTGTACGTCGTGCGGGTGGCTCTCCTTCAGGCCGGCGGCGGTGATCCGGATCAGCTGGCCGCGGACGTGCAGCTGCTCGATGGTCGGCGCGCCCACGTACCCCATGGCCTGGCGCAGCCCACCGACGAGCTGGTGGGCGACGTTGCTCAGCGGCCCGCGGTAGGGCACCTGGCCCTCCACGCCCTCGGGCACCAGCTTGTCCTCGCTGAGCACGTCGTCCTGCATGTAGCGGTCCCGGGAGAAGGAGCGGCCAGCGCCGCGGGCCTGCATCGCGGCGAGCGAGCCCATGCCCCGGTAGGTCTTGAACTGCTTGCCGTTGACGAAGACCAGCTCGCCCGGGCTCTCCTCGCAGCCGGCCAGCAGCGAGCCCAGCATCACCGACTCCGCGCCGGCGACCAGCGCCTTGGCGATGTCGCCGGAGTACTGCATGCCGCCGTCGCCGATCACCGGCACGCCGGCCGGCCGGCCCGCCCGTACCGCCTCCATGATGGCCGTGACCTGCGGGACGCCGACCCCGGCGACGACCCGGGTGGTGCAGATCGAGCCCGGGCCCACGCCCACCTTCACCGCGTCGGCCCCGGCCGCCACCAGGGCCGCCGCGCCGGCGTACGTGGCGACGTTGCCGCCGACCACGTCCACCTCGGGCACGTCGCGCTTGAGCCGGCTGACCATCTCGACCACGTTGCGGCTGTGCCCGTGGGCGCTGTCCACCACGACCACGTCCACGCCCGCGTCGACCAGCAGCCGGGCCCGCTTGTACGCGTCCTCGCCAACGCCGACCGCGGCGGCGACCCGCAGCCGCCCGGCCGCGTCCTTGGTGGCGTGCGGGAACTGCTGGCTCTTGGCGAAGTCCTTGACGGTGATCAGGCCACGCAGCCGGCCCAGGGGGTCGACCAGCGGCAGCTTCTCCACCTTGTGCCGGCGCAGCAGGGCCAGCGCGTCCGCCGAGG
>DASRIS010000017.1:0-27067 GCA_035649895.1 Micromonosporaceae bacterium
ATCGAGACTCACCGCGCGTACGCAACCCGATACACAATCCAGCCAACTGCGAAGAGCCGAACTTGGACAGCGCCTGCTGCGGCAAGGGTGGGTTCACTCTCATGCCGCGAAGCATGCTGCCGCGCCGGATGAGCGCAACAGCCGCAAGGCGTGAGCAGAGCGGCTATTCTGGGATAGCCTGCGATGGTGTCACTCAGCTGGTCCCCCGCCCTTGGCTGGCGGATGCGGCAGCAGCTGCTCGACCCGGTCGGCACCGAGCCGGTCGCAGGCGTCGTGCGTCGCCTGGGCGCCGTCCCGGCGACACCCGACGCAGCGGCCGAGCTGGCCGTCCGCACCAGGCGCGCACGGTCCCGGCCCGGCGAGGTCGCCCGCGCCTTGGCCGAGGGCCGGATCATCAAGACGTTCGCGTTCCGCGGCGCTACGCACCTGATGACACCCGAGGACGGTGGCGTGTACCTCGCCTTGCGGGCCGCCAGCCGGATGTGGGAGCTGCCCAGCTGGCAGAGCTTCTACGGCCTGGCGCCGTCAGACTGGCCAGCGCTTCGGGAGGCTGTCCGGGAGGCGCTTGCCGACGGGCCGATGACCCGGGACGAGCTCGGCGCGGCGGTCACCGCCCGGCCGAGGTTCCGGCATCTGGGCTTCGCCTTCAACGCCCAGGCCAGCACGTTGCTGAAGCCGCTCGCGTGGCACGGAGACATGAGCTTCGGTCCGCCGCGGGACGGGCGTGCCACGTTCCAGCGCCTGGACCGCAACCCACGCTGGGCGGGCATACCCGGCCTCGACGAGGCTGGGGTGCGTGCGGTCGAGGCGTACTTCCGGGCGTACGGGCCAGCCACGCCGGACCACGTGCGCTACTGGCTCGGCGAGGGTCTGGGCGCGGGCCGTAAGCGGGTCCAGTCCTGGATCGCGGGCCTCGGTGACCGCCTCGTGGCGGTCGACATCGACAGGGAGCCCGCCTACGTCCTGCGCGAGCACCTCGAGGAACTGGCCGCGACGCCCGCGACGGCTGCCGTGCGGCTCCTGCCGGGGTACGACCAATGGGTCCTCGGTCCGGGCACGGCCGACGTCCACATCGTGCCGCCGGCCAAGCGGACGCTGGTCAGCCGTGGGGCAAATATCGTGGTCGCCGGCGGGGCCGTGTCCGGCACCTGGTCACTCACCGGCGACCAGGTTGTCGTCGCTTGGTTCGCCGAGTCAGGGCCGCCCGCGCGGGAGGCGTTGGCAGAAGAGGTTGCGCGGCTCGCCGCGATCCTCGGTCGGCCTCTTACGCCGGCTGTCCAGACCGCGTAACGCGTCCGGCAGCTGACCATCTGACCAGAACCCTCACTGCGGCTCCATGTAGGCGTGGCTGAACACCAGCGCCTACCTGCGGTTGTCCACAGTGGATGGCACTGAGGCCGAAGCCGGACTCGAACCGGCGTGCTCCGCTCTGCAGGCGGATCCCTCACCACTCGGGCATTCGGCCATGTGGCACCCCCGGGCGGCAAGCTACGACATGCGTACCCGCGGAGGGTGTCGAACCCCCGGCCTCCTGCTTGTAAGGCAGGCGCTCTTCCGTTGAGCTACACGGGCATGCGTGCCTGCGCCGGCACTCGAACCCGGGACCGTCGACTTATAAGATCGCCGCCCGCACCAGCTGGGCCTCGCAGGCATCGGCTCCGGTGCGTAGGCTCGAACCACGATCGGGCGGTTAACAGCCGCCTGTCCTGCCGTTGGACGACACCGGAATGGTCGCGCGTGCGGGGCTCGAACCCGCTTCTCGGGCTTGAAAGACCCGGGGCCTACTACCCATAGCCGAACGCGCGGCGGTGTACTCCCGCCGGGCGGCGGGCTTGGTAGCGGGGGAGGGAGTCGAACCCTCAGTCGCTCGGCTTATGAGACCGGCCAGTTACCGTTACAAGCACCCCGCAGTGCCGCCCCGGGGACTCGAACCCCTCAGTCCTGGTAGAGCCCGGAGTCCGTCCCGTCAGACGCGAGCGGCGAGGTCCCTCGGGCGCGAGTCGGACGTGCACGCCACGGGATAGAAGCCCGTTGCTCTCTCCGTTGAGCTACCGAGGGAGGAGTATGTTACGAGTCCGCAGCATTCACCGATCATGCTCGCGGCCCATCAGCGGAAGGTTGACGAGTCGAACGCCCGGGTGTTACCCCGCCTCCGGTTTTCAAGACCGGCTGGCCGCCACCGGCCGGAACCTTCCAGGTGTCAGTCGGGCTGGGCAGACTCGAACCGCCGGCCGTACGCTCCCGACCGCGTCTGCGCCGACCTTGCTGCGACTGGAATGTAGGGACGAAATGGGCACTGCTTCGAGAGCGGTAGCGGGGACTCGAACCCCGTCGTGTCCAGCTTGGAAGGCTGGTGCCCTACCTGTTGGGCGACTACCGCGTGGTGTCCGTTGACACTGTCGCCGATGCGGGACTCGAACCCGCTGCTCCAGGTTGAGAGCCTGACGACCTAACCCATGGTCGAATCGGCGTGCGGTGCCTCCCGCCCGGATCGAACGGGCAACCTCCGGTACTTCACACCGGCGCTCTGCCTTCTGAGCTTGGGAGGCACGGGTGGAGCTGAGCGGTCTCGAACCGCTGGCCTTCGGTCTGCCAGACCGACGCTCTTCCTGCTGAGCTACAGCCCCACAAGTCGGGAACGCGCGAGTCGAACGCGCTGCTTCTCGGCCCCGAACCGAGCCCGGTCACCGTGCCGGTCGTCCCCGATGAGCCCGCCGACGACCGGCGACCGGCCGCGCCGAGCGGGCTTTCTCATGCCATCCACTGTGGAGTTCTCAACGACCAGCACCGCCGGTCGCAACCGGGGTTGTGCGTACGGGTGGCAGGAGCCGGACCCGCATCTAACGGCTTTGGACGCCGCCGCTCTTCCAGTTGAGCTACGCCCGTATGTGCTTGCTGGCAACGAAGACGCCGCCCTGTCCGGTGGCCCGGGGGCGGCGTCGGTGTCCTGGTGCTGCGCTAGTCGCGCCACCGCCCTCGGCTGGGCTTCTCGGCGTACAGGTTGATGGTGGGTCGCCCGGAGAAGGGCACGACCGACCTGCCGCACGACGCTTCCCGCGTCTGCGGTATATCGGCCTGCCACAGCTGCACGGGATGACTCCTCAGGTCAGGTGGTGCGTGCGTGCGTATCGACGGTACGGCTGCGCCGCTGAGGTGTACAACGCCTTTTCCGCGGCTGCTGTTCCGCCTGCCAGCGGGCACGCAAAATCTGGGTGGGCGGACAGTTCGCTCCGGGCTGACGGACATGAGAGCGGCGTCCAGAGCCGGACCCCGTCCGGCGCCCGACGCAACTCTGGCCGACCGACCGATCATCAGGCCGGGAGTCTGAGGTTCCTTCGGCGCAGCAAGAGGATTCCGGCGCCGGCCAGCAGTGCCGACGCGAGGCCGAGTCCCAGGACCGGTCCGGGACTGATGGCCGCGGCCGGTGCGTTGGGCACATGGGTGAAGGGCGAGAGATCCAGCAGCCAGGTCGGCAGCCCCAGCGAGGGGCCGAACATCGGCCCGACGAAGATGGCGAACACCACCAGTGCCCAGGACAGGCCGACCGACCAACGCGGTAGCAACATGACCACGACGACGACCGTGGCACCGAACACGGCCATGGCGGGCAGCTGGACCAGCGCGGCACCGACCAGGTCGCGCAGCAGCGACGCCGTGCCACCGACCGCCTGACCGCCGGTGATACCCATCGCCACCGCGAGGACCAGCATCAGCAACACGGCCCCGCCCAGGGCGTTGACGGCGTACGCGCCCAGCCAGCGAAGGCGGGAGACGGCGGTGCCGAGCACTGGCTCCAGCGTGCCCTGAGCCTCGTCGTGGTGCAGGCGAAGCAACAGCGTGGTCACGTAGATCGCCACGGCCATTGCCGCGATCTGCATCATCGAGGCCCAGTAGGCGCCGAGCAGGTCGGTATCGCCGCCGAACGTGGCGTACCACTCTGTCGCCTCACCCTTGAGTCCCGCGATCTGGTCGCTCAACGCCCCGAAGACCAGACCGAAGCCGAGCAGGCCGATCGCCCAGCCCAGCAGCGCTCCACGCTGCAGCCGCCAGACCAGGCCGGCCGGGCTCAGCAGGGCCGGACTCGCGCCGGGGGAACCCCTGCGCTCGGGCCACATCCCCCGACCTACGTCACGTCTGCCGACGAGGACGACGGCCACCCAGAAAAGGAGGGCCACAGCCAGCACCGCGAGACCCAACGGCCACCACAGGTTGTCGGCGAACGGCCGCATCTGCTGGCCCCAGCCGATCGGTGAGAGCCATGCCGGCCAGGCGCTGGTGACCCGCAGGGCAGCCGAGTCCACGGTCCCGAGCATGTTGCCCAGCGCCGCAAGCAAGCACGCAACGCCGAGTCCCGCACCGGCAACACCGATCGCGCCGCGCGTGGTGGACGCCAGCTGTGACGTCACCGCGGCGACGCCGGTGAAAGCGACGCCCACCAGGGCGATCGACGCGCCGGCGGCCAGGGACCCGGCCACCGGCTGTCCGGCAACCACCATGCCGAGCCCAAGCACCACCGCCAGCAGCAGGTTCGCCGCCAGCGCGACGATAACGGCCGCGGCCAGCGAGGCGTGCCGGCCGACCACGCCGGCAGCCAGCATCTCCTGGCGACCCAGCTCCTCGGCCTGCCGGGTATGCCGGACGACCGCGAGCACGCTCATCATGGCGGCCAGCACGGCCAGCACCAGGGCGTCCCGGTGCAGCGTGTAGCCCCCGACATCGGGGCCGGTCACCAAGCCGAGCACCCGCATGCCAGGGTTCTCGACGACGATCCGCGTGTCCGGCTCCAGGAGCAAGGGGTGCTTGGAGTACTGGTCCTGGAACATGGCGGTCGTCGCTGCGAGGAACCCGGCCATCCCGAGAACCCACGCGGGCAGGGTGATCCGGTCACGCCGCAGCGCGAGGCGGACCAGCCGCATCGTGCCGGTGAAGCCGTTCATCGGGTCGCCACCACCTCGGCATCGGCCTCGCGAGCCGGCGTCGTGATGTCCTCGCCGTAGTGCCTCATGAACAACTCCTCGAGGGTGGGCGGCGAAGTGATCATCGACCGCACGTCGAGGTCGACCAGGCGCTCCAGCACGTTGTTGAGCTCGCCCGGGTCGACACTGAACTCGGCGTGCCCATCGTGCACGCGGGCGTCGTGCACGCCGGGCCACCGCGTCACCGACGCCAGCGGTCTGGCGGTGTCGACCACCACCGACGTGCGGGTGAGGTGACGCAGCTCGTCGAACGTCCCGGTTTCAGCAGCCCGGCCGGCCCGGATGATCGTGACCCGGTCGCACAGCGCCTCCACTTCGGACAGGATGTGACTCGAGAGCAGAATGCTGCGTCCGGCGGACCGCAGCTGCTGCACCACGTCCTGGAAGACCGCCTCCATCAGCGGGTCCAGCCCGGATGTGGGCTCGTCGAGCAGGTAAAGCTCCACATCGGAGGAGAACGCCGCCACCAGGGCGACCTTCTGGCGGTTGCCCTTTGAATAGGCGCGAATCTTCTTGGTCGGGTCGAGTTGGAAGCGCTCGAGCAGCTCCTCCCGGCGATCCGGATCGAGCCCGCCCCGCAAGTCGCCCAGCAGGTCGATTACCTCGCCCCCGGTGAGGTTCGGCCACAGGTTCACCTCACCGGGCACATATGCCAGACGCCGGTGCAACGTCACCGCGTCGTGCCACGGGTCACCGCCGAGCAGGGCAACGTTTCCCGCGTCGGCGCGCAACAAGCCCAGTAGCACGCGAATCGTGGTGGTCTTCCCAGCGCCGTTCGGCCCAAGGAAGCCGTGCACCTCGCCCGTCTCCACATCCAAATCGAGGTGGTCCAAAGCCCGGGTACGGCGGCCGAAGTCCTTCACTAGCCCGGAGATCGTTATGGCAGTCGTCACGGATACCACTTCCCTCGACGGCCAGGTTCCGCGGGAACCCATACGTCCCCAACTGTGAGTGCACCGCACCTGTGCACCGGACGGGCAGGGTCGAACGTCACCAACGGACTGCCGTACGACCTGTCTACCCGACTGCGCTACGGCGAGCTGGTCGCCCTGACACCGACACCCGAAGCCGGAACCGTCACCCGTCCGGGCGGCGCTCGTCGAGCGCGCCGACGGTTCCGTCAGGTCGGTCCCGGACGACCTTCGCCGCCACCTCGTAGACACGTCGGACGGCGAGCGCCCGACGACGGACGCCAACCCCGCCGGCACCCGATCCCCTCGACGGGGTCGTTCCCTTTGTCGCTCTACACGACCGCGCCGCGCGGTGCCACCTCGATCGCGGCCACGCCCCGACCGTAGAGCACGACAAGCCGATCTCCATGCCGGCTTCGAAGCACACCGGAGTCCTGAGCGAGCGTCGTGATGACGTGCTCGACGACGTCGTCTTCGCCGGCGACCTCCGGTTCCTCGTACGTGATATCCATCCGTTCTCCTCCGATGAGCCGGACGCGCAGCACTATGGTGGCCATGGCTTGGAACCTAGACGCATTGCCGTATTGCCGCGTGACGGAGTCACCGGGGCCGCGATCTCGTCAGCGGGCTCCGGAGTCGGTGCGGAACGATGTTCGACAGGGGAAGGTCGAGGAGCTGCTCCCGGCGGCCACCCACAATGACGGGCGGGCCGCCACGAGCAGGGGAGCTGATGGCCCGGCTCATCGCCGGCGTGGACGGATCCGGCACGTCCAGCCCAACCAGAGGCATGCTGAGCCGGGGGGACCTGCACGCTGGCCGCCACGGGCACCGGCAGATCGTGGGCACCGCCTGCTCGAACTTGTGAAGATCCAAATTAAGAAAATGAAGCTTCATACGTTGTGATCTTAAAGAATTTAAGATACAAATGAATGGCGAGCACGCTGCGGAGAATCGGGAGCCGAGGGTGGACTGGCAGGAGCTCACGGACCTGACGCGCGGACAGCCGTTCGTGGTCGAACGGGTCCGCCTCACCGGCAGCGGCGTTGTGGTCGAGGGCCGGTTCGAGCCGCCGCAGCTGGCTCAGCTCAGCATCGACGACCAGGTGTTCGTTGCCGCGTTCGTGCGGTCGCACGGTTCGATCAAGGAGATGGAGCGGATCTTCGGCGTGAGCTACCCGACGGTCAAGTCCCGGCTGAACCGGATCGCTGAGCAGCTCGACTTCGTCGACACCGACCCGGCGCCCACCGGCGCAGACGTCGTCGACCGCCTGCGGCGGGGGGAGATCAGCGTCCAGGAGGCGCTGGCCGAGCTGGAGAGGTCCCGATGATCCCGCAGCTGGTGACGGTACGCCATCGCCGTCCCGACGGCCGCTGGCTGCGGCTGTACGTCCCGGTCCTGCCGGTGCTGCTGGTGCTGTCACCGCTGCTGCTGCTCGCCGTGCTGGCCGGACTGGTCGCCTGCCTCGTCTTCCGGGTGAGCCCGGTGAGCGCGCTGCGCGGTGTTGGGCGGTTGCTATGGGCGCTGCCCGGCGCCCGGTTCGAGGTCGAGCAGGGCCGGATGGCCGTGCTGGTAAGCGTCAGATAAGGCAGAGGGGGAGGAGCAACAATGAACGAGCAGCGCCGTCAGGTCCTGCAGATGCTGGCCGAGGGCAAGGTCACCGTGGACGAGGCCGAGCGGCTGATCGACGCCCTTGACCAAGAACAGCCCGAGTCGCCGCCGGGGGCCGTGCCCCGCCTGAAACCCCGACCCAAGTACCTGCGCGTCGTGGTGAACTCGGAGGACGACTCTGGCGGCGACGGTCCAAGCCGGGTCAACGTCCGGGTCCCGCTACAGCTGCTACGCGCCGGGGTCCGGCTCACCAGCCTCATCCCTCCGCAGGCGCTTACCCGGATCAACGCGGAGCTGGACAAGTCCGGGGTACCGGTCGACCTCACCCAGCTCAAGCCGCAGCACATCGAGGAGCTCATCGAGCACCTCGACGACCTTCGGGTCGACGTGGACCAGCCCGACGCCAAGGTGCAGGTGTTCTGCGAGTGACACCGCCACGGCGCCGGACGCCCGCCCGGCCGACCAGTCGCACTGGCGGCGCGTCATCGCCGGCCTCGGCAGCGACCACCGGCACATCGCCTACGACGAGCGCGCCCGATGGTCACGGGTGACAGCCTCGGGACCCGGGACGGGAGCTGGAGCAGGGGCGGACCACGCTCGATCCGGTGCTCGCCCGTAACCCGAACCTCAAGGTGAGCGCTGGTTAGCTGCTAGGGAACGGTGAGCTGGTACATGCTGCGCCCGAAGGTCGCGGCGACGAGCCGCTGCCGGGTCGGGTCGTACTCGATGTCGTCGACCGGGACGAGCGGGAGCCCGGAACCGAGACGCTGCCAGGTGCCGGCGGCGGTCGAGATGAACACACCTTGGTCGGTCGCCGCGAAGAGCTCGCTACCGCTGCCGAGCACGATGTCGTTCACCGGCGCCTGGGGCAGGTTGCCGGTGAGGTCGGTCCACGTCGCTCCCGCGTCGTTGGTCATGAGCACGTGCGGCTGGTACGAGCCGGCCCGGTAACCGGAGAGGGTGACGTAGGCGGTGGTGGCATTGGTTGGCGAGACCGCAACCCGCGTTACCCAGGGCTGGCCCGACAGTCGCAGCTGCCAGGTGGAGCCGAGGTCAGGGGTGACCCAGACCCGGCCGTCGTCGGTGCCTACCCAGACCACGTTCGAGTTGGACGCGGCGGCGGCCACCGTCGTGATCGTGCCGAACGGGTACGCGTCCTGCCCCGGCCCGCCGGTGAGGTCCGGGCTGATCGGTGTCCACGTCACCCCGTTGTCGACCGACCGGTTGAGGCGGTTGCCCCCGTAGTACATGACGTTGGGGTTGACCGGGTCGAACTGGACGGGAGTGAACCAGTTACGCCGGTTCGCCGTCGTCGCGCCGGTGAAGTACGTGAGGTGCTCGCCACCGTCCACCGACCGGAAGCAGTTGCCGTACTGGTAGCAGGCGAAGACGTTGTTGACATCGGTCGGGTTGATCAGGTTCTCCTCGCCGTCGCCGCCGACGTACAGCTGCCACCCCCGGCGGGTCCACGACCGCAGGCTGCCGTTGTCCTGCGTACCGCCGGACACGCGCGCCGGGTCCTGCGGGGTGATCGCCCCGCTGTAGAACTGGGTGAACGGCTGGTGCTGGGAGGCCACCCACGTCCCCCGGCGACCGTTGGAGTCGGAGCGGTACACCCCGCCGTCGTTGCCCAGGTACACCCGCCGGTTGTCGCGGGGGTCCCACACCATGGCGTGGTGGTCTACGTGCATCGAGTCGTCGTCAGCGTCCCAGCTGCGCCCGCCATCTTGGCTGGTAAGCAGCGCGATGCCAGCCACATGTACGTGGTTGGCGTTGCGCGGGTCCACCCAGACCTTGCCGAACCACCACGCGTAGCTCGACTGGGACCCGGCGAGATCCTCGTTGTCGGGGAGCCGGGACCAGCTGTCGCCGCCGTCACGCGACGTGTAGAACCCGTCGAAGAAGTTCGACGAGCTGGGACCACGGCCGATGATCGCGTATAGCCGTCGGGGGTCGGACGGCGCGACACCGAGACCGATCCGGCCGAGATCGGCGGCCGCCGGCACCAGGCGGTCGAGCCGGGTCCACGTGGTGCCGCCGTCGGTCGACCGGTAGACACCGGAGCCAACCCCGCTGTACGAGCGAAGATTCGGCTGCCGGCGGTGGTCCCACATGACTGCGTAAAGCCGCTGCGGGTTGCTGGGATCGAACATCACCTCAGTGGCACCGGTCGTGTCGGTCGCGCCGGCCAGCACCCGAACCCATGTGTTCCCGCCGTTCGTCGACCGGTACACGCCCCGGTCGCCCCCGGGGTTGAACAACGAGCCGGCAGCGGCGACGAACAGGCGCCGCGGATCGCTCGGGTCGACCACGATCTTGCCGATGGCGCCGGAGTCCTTGAGCCCGATGTTCGTCCACGTCGCACCGCGGTCGGTCGACCGGTAGACGCCGGTCCCGGTGTAGGTAAGGCTGCCGCCACCAGGGTTGGCCTCGCCGGTGCCGGCGTAGAGGGTGCCGTCGCCAGCAGCCGCGACCGCACCCATGGCCTGGGTGAAGCTGTCGGGCCATGCCGGCTGGAACGACGCGCCGGCATCGCTCGACCGCCACAGCCCCCCGGACGCCGCCGCCGCGTAGATCGTGTCCCTCACGTGCGGATCCAACGCCAGGTCAGTCACCCGGCCGCCGATGTTGGCCGGTCCGATCGACGTCCACTCGCCGCCGGTGACGGGCAGTGCGGCCGCCTCGGCCGCAGCGCGGTCGTAAGCGTGCCGGGGCAGGTCCTGCCCAGGCGTGCTCTTCTGCAGGAAGCGGTGCTCCGCCGGCCCCGACGGTCCTCGAACCGGCCGGTACTCGCCTGGCTGGCCAGGGCCGGGTGGGGTGGCCCCGGCATCGGGCGCGGCAGCAACCCCCGGTGGGGCCACAAACGCAAACATCAGCCCGACTGTTACAACCGCCACTGCGCCCTTCATCCCAACCTCCGTCTTTGTCCACCCAGCCGGGACGCCGGGACACTAGATCATGAGAGAAGGCGAACCAGCGCCGCGGTTGGCGCTGCCACAGGACGCTACTGGCCCCACGCCGAAGATAAAAGTACCTACTGGCTACCTATGCGTTCGATGTCGCTGTCGCCTGGCTTGTCTACCAGGTGACTGGTAGGGCGGTCGGACCGCGCGTCATCAGGCCCTGCTTCCACTCGATCTCGGAGATGTCCACAGCCAGCCGCAGGTCCGGCAGCCGCCGCAGCAGCCCCTCGAACGCGGCACGCAGCTCAAGCCGTGCCAGCGGTGCGCCGATGCAGAAGTGGATGCCGCCGCCGAAGCCCAGGTGCGGCGATGGACTGCGGGTGATGTCGAACCGGTCCGGGTCGTCGACGAGGGCGTCGTCGCGGTTCGCCGGGTAGTGCAACGGGATCACCGTCGAGCCGGCCGGCACTGTCACGCCACTGAGCTGCACGTCCTGGGTGGCGACCCGTTCCAGGAGGGACCTGATGATACGCACGTAGCGCAGCATCTCCTCCACCGCGTTCGGGACCAGCTCCGGCTTGTCCCGCAGCATGGCCAGCTGCTCCGGGTGCCGGTGCAGGGTCACCAGCGAGTTCGCCAGCAGCCCGGCCGTCGTCTCGTACCCGCCGATCAGCAGGAGGTACGCGTTGTTCACCAGCTCCGGCTCGGAGAGCCGGTCCTCCTCGTCTCGGGCCTGGATCATGCGGGTCAGCAGGTCGTCGCCGGGGTTGGCCCGCTTGACGGCGACCAGCTCTGTCAGAAAGGCGTACATCTGGCCGCCGGCGGCCTGGATCTCCTCGGCCGTATGGGCGGTTATCGATATTACGACATCCAGCCAGCTGCGCAGCTTCTCCACGTCGGCGACTGCCACGCCCATCATCTCGGAGATGACCATGGCGGGCAGCGGGAAGGCGAAGGAGGTCACGAAGTCGACCGGCCGCGGCTGGGCGGTCATCGTGTCGATCAGCCCGTCGACGATCTGCTCGACCCGCGGGCGGAGCAGCTCGACACTGCGGGCGGTGAACGCGCGCGCGACCAGCCGCCGTACCCGCGTGTGCTCCGGCGCGTCCAGGCTGAGCATCAGGTACGGGTTGCGGCTCGCCGGCCGCAGCACCGCCACCCCGGGGTCGCTGGTCGCCGCCCGGCTGAACACCGGGTCGGAGAGGACCTGCTTCACGTCCTCGTACCGGATGGCCAGGTAGGCCTCGCCACCAGGCGCCAGCCGTACCCTCGGCACCGGGTCCTCCCGGCGCAGCTGGGCGTACTCCGGTTCGGTGTCCAGCTCCGGTGGTGTGTCGAACGGGAAGACAGGTAGCTCGGACCCAGCCATGTCAGCACCTCCGCCGCCATGCCACTCCTCGTAACGAACCGGACGCTACTCGTGATCAAGGGCCGGCACAATCACGCTCGGACCGTGCCTACGATCTCGGTACACCCGCCGGGGGACTCCGCCGAAGCCTCGAAATCTGGCCGGAACAGCGGGCTAAGCCGTACCAGGCGCATCTATCTCCATGCCCGGCGGAGCTGGGCAGGCTCGCGTACGGTGCTGGTGTGCAGGCGGTTGATGACGGCAGTGCCCTGTCGCGGCTTGCCGACCTGCTACGCCAGCGTGACGTTCTGGACACGCAGATCGCGGCGATCACCAAGCGCTCCGCCCGGCAAGGCGACGTGGGAGAGCTCATCGCCGCCCAGGTCTTCGACATCGAGCTGGCGGGAGACGCCGTGCAGGCCGGCTACGACGGCTGGTTCCGCTCCGGACCGCTGCAGGGCAGGACCGTCAACATCAAGGCGTACGGGGACGCGGCCGCCGGGATAGACATCAGTCCACATGAGTGCGACTTCTACCTGGTGCTCAGCGGACCGCCGCCGGCGCCTGGCGGGGTTGGCCCCATCGCTGGCGAGCTTCGACGATGAGCGGCAGACCGATCTGGACAGAGCCCGGCAGAAAGTTGGACCCTGACAGCCACCGCCAAGCCGGTTGGTAAAGCCCATCCGGTGCAGCGGCCCGAACCGGCAGCAGTAGCCGGTGACAGGTGAGGATGGCGTCCATGGCAGAGGTCCGCGTCGTGCATACGGCCGATATCGATGCCGCCACCCTTACGGCGGCACGGCTGCTCCTCGACCACGCGTTCGGCGAAGGCTTCACCGACGATGACTGGGACCACGCCCTCGGCGGGATCCATGCGCTGGTCTGGGATTCGGGCGAGCTGGTCGGCCACGCGGCGCTGGTGCAGCGGCGGCTGTTGCACTGCGGGCGGGCCTTGCGCGCCGGTTATGTCGAGGGCGTCGGGGTGCGCGTCAACCAGCGCCGCCGTGGCCACGCCGCGGCGATGATGGCGGCGCTGGAGCGGGTGGTGCGCGGCGCGTACGACCTGGGTGCGCTGAGCGCGAGCGAGGCCGGTGCCGGCTTCTACGCGGCGCGGGGCTGGCAGCGGTGGCAGGGGCCGACATCGGCGCTCACGCCGGGCGGTGTCGAGCGCACCGAGGAGGAGGACGGTTCGATCTACGTCCTCCCGGTCGCGGTCCCGCTGGACCTGGCCGGTGCGCTGACCTGCGACTGGCGCGACGGCGACGTGTGGTAACCGGTCCAGCGCGACCGCCCAGTCGCCGAGCGCAGGCGCCGGCTCAGGGTGACCGGTGCTGGGAGGGGTCGACTCTGGTCTGGTCGATCCCCGGGTAGTGCCCCGGCTGGTGTCCGTGGGGGCCGTACCCGGGAGCGGGGGAGCCGGGAGGGTAGCCCGGCGGGTTGGCTCCCGGACCGTACCCAGGTCCGGGCGGCTGGCTGCCTTGGCCGTACCCGGGCGGGTTGCCACGCGGGTACCCGGGCGGCCGGCCGTGTCCAGGACCGGGCGGCGGGGGGCCGGGGGGATACCCGTGCCCGGAGCCGTACCCGGGGGCCGGCGCGGCCGGGCCGTATCCAGCGGGCGCGGGCGGGCCGTATCCAGGGGCGGGCGCGGGGCCGTACCCCGGTGGGGTGGCTCCCGGGCCGTAGCGCGGGTCAGGGCCAGCGCTGTAGCCCGGTGGCCCTCCCGCATAGCCGGCCGGCTCCGTAATCCTGGGGATGACCAGCGTCGAGTCCACGGTGGGCACGCTGGCCGCTGGCCCCGCGGCGGCCTCCCGGTGGCGGCGCAGCGCGAGCCAGGCGACCGTCACCCCGGCGCCGACCAGCAGGAGGCCGAAGAGGTAGACCGGCCAGAGCAGGCCGCTGTCGTCATCGCTGGCCGGGCTGGCCGCTCCGGCCGTGTCGCCCGTCCCGGTCTCAGTTCCTTCCGTCGACGTAGCCTCCGACGGGACGTCCGACGGGCTGGGCGTCAGCTCGACCGGGCCGGCGCGTACGAGCGTGGTGGCGCCGCGCGAGATGCCCAGCACGCGCCGGGAGTCCGGCACGTACCCAGCCACGGTGACGATCGCCCGCCCGGCCGGGGACCCGTCCAGGAACCGCAGCTGGTAGCTCTGCTCGTGGCTCTCCTGCCGGCCCACCGAGAAGCCGCTCGGGTCACCGAAGCGGACCGTCCCCCGGCTGCCCGCGGCGACCAGGTCCTGGCCGTCGCGGCTCACCACCACCTGCCCGGTCTCCAGCTCGCTCAGCCGGACGGTGATGACCAGGCGCATGAACGAGTACGCACGGTCATCGGAGTTGGCCACCCGGGCCTGGAAGGTGCCCGCCTCTCCGCCGATCTGCAGCTCTGCCGGCATGGCGCGGATCCGGAACTCCACCTCGGCGGCGTGCGCCGGACCCGCCGGGAGGAGCGCCGCAGCCAGCGCGCCGGCCAGGACGCCGAGCAGCGCACCGGTCCGAGCCGCTACGTGGGCCATCTCGCACACTTCTCCCATCAGCGGGTAAGAGCAGGTCTCAGCCACGCTAGGTTACGCCGACCGCCGGTGGCAGGTGGGGTGGCCGGAGCGAGCGGCGGGTGGGGCGGTCGGAGCCGGTGGCGGGTGGGGCGGTCGGAGCCGGAGCCGGCGGCATGCGCCTGGAGCGGGTCGGCGACGCGGGGCCGGAACGGTCGTACGCTGACCGGCATGCGTACGCCGCGCAGGCTGCTCACCGTACTCCTCGTGGGTCTGCTCCTGGGTGCCTGCGGCGGCGGGCCGACGCCCGGGGTCTGGGCCGCGACGGTGTGCCAGGCCCTTGGCCCGTGGCGCAGCGACATCGCGTCGCTGACCGCGCGGGCGCAGCAGCAGATGGCGGCAGCGACCACGCCGGCCCAGGCGAGGGAGAACATGCTGCGCCTGCTGGAGGGTGCACAGCAGGCGACCGAGACGGCCCGGTCCAGGGTCGAGGCGGCCGGCGTGCCGGATGTGGACGGCGGCTCCGCGGTCGCGCAGGAGTTCCAGCACGCGCTCGCCGCCATGCGGGACGCCTACGCCCGGGCCCGGACGGCGGTGGACGTGCTCGCCACCGGCGACGCCGACGCGTTCTACGACGGTGTGGAGGCCGCCATGGCCACGCTGACCGAGGAGTACGGCCGCGGCGCGCTGGACACTACGAAGATCTCGTCGACTGAGCTGCGGCGGGCCTTCGACGAGGTGCCGGAGTGCCGGTGACCCGCCAGCTGTCGCTGCTCGGGGTCGAGGCGGCCGACCCGGCACCGGGTGACCTGGAGGGGCTGCTCGCCGGGCCCGGTCAGGTGGTCCGGATGGGCGGGACGGCGCGGGTCTCGGTAGTGGTGGACGCGGCCTGGCGGGTGCACGTGCTCACCGAGGAGCTGGCCGCCCGTGGGCTGGCCACCAGCTGGGTTCCCACGGTCGACGACCACTTCGGTGTGCGGTCGGCGTACTCCTCGCTGCTGGCGCCGATGGCCGTCGCCTGGCTGCGCGGGGCGGTGAAGCTGCCGCCACCGGGCTTCGCGCTGGACGGGCGCAGGCTGCGGCTGTGGGTGGCCGCGGCTGGTGCGCCGGATGAGACCACCGGTTTCGTGCTCCGGCTCGGCGCCAGCGACGAGCCGTGCTGGCCGCCGGTGGGGGCCGCGCTGGCCGCCATCGGGCTGACCTCGGCGCTGCTGTCGCCGCGCGGGGGCGGACCCGCCTACCGGATCGAGGGGCGGCGGCGGCTGGCCCGCCTGGCTGAGCTGGTCGGCGAGGCACCCGCGCTGGCCCCGCCGGGTAGCTGGCCGACCTACCCCGGCTCGGCGCGCCGCCGCTGACCGGCACCCGTTCTGTCCGGCAGGCGCCGCGGGTCCCCGCGGTAGACGCCGGCGGGTCCCCGCGGCACGCCGTTCATCAGGCATTCTGTACGGCGCGTCGTAACGGTCACATGAACCACCGTTGACGATGGGTGTACCGTGGCGCCGTCCGGCGTGCCGTCGCGCGACGCCTTGCTCGCTCACCGGCCCTTCGGACGCACCGCACCGTGAACAACCGCCGACGTACAGCACAGGGAGAGCCGTGCCGACCGCCAAGAGCAGGCGTCTGGTCATCGTCGAGTCTCCGGCGAAGGCCAGGACGATCTCGGGCTACCTGGGCCCGGGGTACGTCGTGGAGGCGAGCCTGGGCCACGTCCGTGACCTGCCTCGCAACGCCGCGGATGTGCCCGCCCGGTACAAGAAGGAGCCGTGGGCGCGGCTCGGCGTCGACGTGGACCGCGACTTCGCCGCGCTCTACGTGGTCAGCCCGGACCGGCGGCAGCAGATCGCCAAGCTCAGCAAGCTCGCCAAGGAGGTGGACGAGGTCTACCTCGCCACCGACGAGGACCGCGAGGGCGAGGCGATCGCCTGGCACCTGGTGGAGACGCTCAAGCCCAAGGTGCCGGTCCGGCGGATGGTGTTCCACGAGATCACCAAGCCGGCCATTGCCGCGGCGGTGGCCAACCCGCGCGAGATCGACCGGGACCTGGTCGACGCGCAGGAGGCGCGGCGGATCCTGGACCGCCTCTACGGCTACGAGGTCTCACCCGTGCTGTGGAAGAAGGTCATGCCGCGGCTGTCGGCCGGCCGGGTGCAGTCCGTGGCCACCCGCATCCTGGTGGAGCGGGAGCGGCAGCGGATGGCGTTCCACTCCGGGGACTACTGGGACATCACCGCCGTCCTCGCGGCGGTGGACGCCGCAGGCGGTCCCGGCGGACCGGGCGGGCTCGGTGGACCGGGCGGGGCCGGGAGGTCAGCCGCTGACGGGCCGCGCAGCTTCTCCGCGACGCTCGTCGCGCTCGATGGCGACCGGGTCGCCACCGGCAAGGACTTCGACCCCGCCACCGGCCGGGTCCGGCCCGAGCTGGGCGTGGTCCACCTCGACGAGGGCGGGGCCAGGGGGCTGGCGGCCCGGCTGGAGGACCGGCCGTTCACGGTCACCCGGGTCGAGGAGAAGCCGTACCGGCGCCGGCCGTACCCACCGTTCATCACCTCGACCTTGCAGCAGGAGGCAGCCCGCAAGCTGCGCTTCTCCTCCGCGCAGACGATGCGCACCGCACAGCGGCTGTACGAGAACGGCTACATCACATATATGCGTACCGACTCGGTGAACCTCTCCGAGACGGCGCTGGCCGCCGCCCGTACCCAGATCGCGCACCTGTACGGCGACCGCAGCGTGCCGCCGCAGCCGCGCCGGTACACCAGCAAGGTGAAGAACGCGCAGGAGGCGCACGAGGCGATCCGGCCGGCGGGGGACGTGTTCCGTACCCCGGGCGAGGTGGCCAAGGAGCTCTCCGTCGAGGAGCTGCGCCTCTACGAGCTGATCTGGCGGCGTACCGTCGCCTCGCAGATGACCGACGCGGTCGGCTCGTCGGTGTCGGTGCGGATCCGGGCGGTCTCCACGGCGAACGAGGAGGCCGACTTCGGCGCCACCGGCAAGACGATCACCGACCCTGGCTTCCTGCGGGCCTACGTCGAGTCCTCCGACGACGAGGACGCCGAGGCCGAGGACGCCGAGCGGCGCCTGCCGCCGCTGGCCCAGGGGCAGCGCTGCGCGGCCGAGTCGCTGGAGGCGGTCGGGCACACCACCCAGGCGCCGGCCCGCTACACCGAAGCCTCGCTGGTCAAGGCCCTGGAGGAGCGCGGGATCGGCCGGCCTTCGACGTACGCCTCGATCATGGGCACGATCCAGGACCGGGGGTACGTGTTCAAGCGCGGCCAGGCGCTCATCCCCTCGTTCCTGGCGTTCGCGGTCGTCAGCCTGCTCGAGCAGTACTTCCCCCGGCTGGTCGACTACGGCTTCACCGCGGCCATGGAGGACGAGCTGGACGAGATCGCCTCCGGCGACGCGGCGGCAGTGGACTTCCTGCGCTCGTTCTACTTCGGGCGGGCCGACGGCGCGCCCGGCGGCGACCGGGCGGTCTCCCAGTCCGGTGGGCTCAAGCGGATGGTCACCGAGCAGCTCGGCGAGATCGACGCCCGCGGCGTCAACTCGATCCCGCTGTTCCGCGACGACTCCGGCCGCCAGGTCGTGGTCCGGGTCGGCCGGTACGGGCCGTACCTGCAACGGACCGGGCCAGGCGAGGAGCCGGGGCTGGACGGGTCAGGCCAGCCGGACGGGTCTGCCGCGGCAGATAGGCCCGGTTCGCCGGATGGGTCGGGTTCGCCGGACGGCGGCGCCGGGGACGACCGGGTGACCCTGCCGGAGGGCACGGCCCCGGACGAGCTGACCCCGGAGAAGGTCGAGGAGCTCTTCCTCACCGGCAGCGGGGAGCGCAAGCTCGGCGAGCACCCCGAGACCGGTGAGCCGGTGGTGCTCAAGTCCGGCCGGTACGGCCCGTACGTGTCCACCGGTGACCGCAACGCGTCCCTGCTGCGGTCGCAGTCGCCGGACTCGCTGACGCTCGCCGACGCGCTGCGCCTGCTCTCCCTGCCCAGGACCGTGGGCACCGCCCCGGACGGCGAGGAGGTGCTCGCCGCCTCCGGCCGGTACGGCCCGTACGTGAAGAAGGGCGACGAGTTCCGCTCGCTGGAGAGCGAGGAGCAGATCTTCACGGTCGGCCTGGACGACGCGCTCGCCCTGCTCGCGGCGCCGAAGACGCGGGGGCGGCGGGTGGCCGCGGCGCCACTGCGGGAGCTGGGCACCGACCCGCTCACGGAGCGGCCGCTGGTGGTCAAGGACGGCCGGTTCGGGCCGTACGTGACCGACGGCGAGACCAACGCGTCGCTGCGCCGCGGCATGACCGTCGAGGGGCTCAGCGTCGAGCAGGCGAGCGAGATGCTGGCCGAGAAGCGGGCCAAGGGCCCGGCGGCACCGCGCAAGCGGGCGACCCCGGCGAAGAAGGCTACGGCGGCGAAGAAGACGACGGCTGCGGCCAAGAAGACCGCGACGACGAAGAAGACCGCGGGCGCGGCGAAGAAGACCAGCCCGACCACGGCGAAGAAGGCGGCGCCGAAGAAAGTGTCGGGAAAGGCCGCCGCCGAGCCGGACTGAGCTCACGGCCGGGCCGGGGCGTGGTACAGCCGGGCCAGGTAGCCCGACCGCACAACCCTGTCTGGCCGGCCCCCTAGGACCCGGCGCTCTAGGACAGGGCCCGGGCGACGGCCTCGGCCGCCTCGGCCACCCGTGGCCCAACCGCGTCCACGTCGAACGGGGCCAGCGCCACCACGCCCACGCTCGCCTCCAGCGTGTCCAGCCCGGGCACCGGAGCCGCCACGCCGTACGCGCCGGGTTGCAGCTCGCCGGCTGTTGAGACGTACCCGGTGGCGCCCCGCCGGCCGGCGAGGATGGCCCGCCCGGCGGCGCCGCGCTCCAGCGGGTGCCGCGAGCCGGTCCGGTACGCGACGTGGAGCTGGGTCCAGCTCGGCTCGACCACGGCGAGCGCCACCGCCTCGCCGCCGTCGGCGATGGTCAGGTGCGCGGTGGCGCCGACCTGCTCGGCGAGGCGCCGCAGGGCGGGCAGCGCGGCGTCGGCGAGCAGGGGCTGGGCGCGGCGGGCCAGGTGCAGCACGCCGGCGCCGAGGCGCAGCCGGCCGGCCAGGTCCCGGCGGATCATGCCGTGCTCGCAGAGCGTGCTGGCGAGCCGGTAGACCACCGCCCGGCCGACCGAGAGCCGGGCCGCCGCCTCGGTCACCGTCAGCCCGCCCGGCGTCTCGGCCACCAGCCGTAGCAGGCGCAGGCCCCGGTCCAGGGTCTGCGCGGTCTCCGTCCGCCCGCCGCCGTGGTCGGCCACGCCCGCGAGCGTACGGCCGGATACCCTTGCCGGGTGAGCCTGCGGCTGTACGACACGGCGACCCGGTCGGTGCGGGACTTCGTCCCCAAGACACCTGGTCAGGCCGGCGTCTACCTGTGTGGCCTCACCGTGCAGTCCCCCCCGCACATCGGGCACCTGCGCTCCGGCGTCAACTACGACGTGCTGCGGCGCTGGTTGGCGCACTCGGGCCTGGACGTGACGTTCATCCGCAACATCACCGACATCGACGACAAGGTGCTCGCCAAGGCGGTGACGACCGGCCGGCCGTACTGGTCGGTCGCGTACGCCAACGAGCGGCTGCTCTGCGCGGCGTACGACGCCCTGGGCGTGCTGGCGCCGACGTACGAGCCCCGGGCCACCGGCCACGTCCCGCAGATGCACGAGCTGATCGGCGCGCTGGTCGAGGAGGGCCACGCCTACCCGGCCGATGACACCTCCGGCGACGTCTACTTCGACGTGAAGTCGTACGCCGACTATGGCGCGCTCTCCGGGCAGCGGCCCGAGGCGATGCAGCCCGCCGACGACGGCCCGGAGCGGGCCAAGCGGGACCCGCGTGACTTCGCCCTGTGGAAGGGCGAGAAGCCGGGTGAGCCGGCGGACGCGTACTGGCCGTCGCCTTGGGGCCGGGGCCGGCCTGGCTGGCATATCGAGTGCTCGGCGATGTGCTGGCGCTACCTCGGCGCCGAGTTCGACATCCACGGCGGCGGGCTGGACCTGGTCTTCCCGCACCACGAGAACGAGGTCGCCCAGTCCCGGGCGGCCGGCCTGCCGTTCGCCCGCTACTGGGTGCACCACGCGCTGCTCAACTTCGGCGACACCAAGATGAGCAAGTCCCTGGGCAACGTGGTCGGCCTCGACGAGGTCGTCGCGCTCGGCGTCCGGCCGGTGGAGCTGCGCTACTACCTGTCAGTGCCGCACTACCGCTCCGGCATCGACTACTCGCCCGAGTCGCTGCGCGAGGCGGCTGCGGCGTACCAGCGGATCGAGGGTTTTGTGCAGCGCGCCACCGAGCGGCTCGGCCGGGCGGAGGGTGACCGGCCAGGCCCGCTCTGCGCCGACTTCGTCGCGGCCATGGACGACGACCTGAACACCTCCCGCGCGCTGGCGAGCGTGCATGACGTGGTCCGCGACGGCAACACCGCGCTAGCGGGCGGCGACGACGCCACCGCGCGGGGAGCGCTCACCAGCGTGCGGGCGATGCTCGAGGCTCTCGGGCTGGACCCGTCAGCTCCACAGTGGAGCAGTAGGGACCGTGGCGACCTGCGAGGGGTGGTGGACGCGCTGGTGGAGCTGGCCCTCGAGCAGCGGGCACAGGCCCGCGCCCGCCGGGACTGGGCCGCCGCGGACGCGGTACGGGACCAGCTCAGGCAGGCCGGTGTCGTGGTCGAGGACACCGCCCAGGGTCCACGGTGGACGGTGAGCGATGGCCGGTAACTCGCAGCGCCGGGGGCGGCGTACCGCGTCCAAGGCCGGGCCGGTGAAGGGCTCCGGCGGCCAGCGCCGGGCCGGGCTGAAGGGCAAGGGCCGCACCTTACCCGCGGACGAGCGGCCCTGGCACAAGGGGTACTCCGGCGACGAGCCGCTGCCCGAGCGCACCGCCTGGAAGCAGGAGAAGGAGCGCCGGGCCGCAGCCGCCACGGGCCGGGCGCCCAAGATCGGCACGCCGGGGACCAAGCCGACCACCCGCAGCCAGGCTGGCACTCGCGGCCAGCCGGGGGCTCGTGGCCAGTCGGGCGGTCACAGCCAGCCGGGTGGACGGACCCAGTCTGGTGGACGGACGCAGTCTGGTGGACGGACGCAGCTGGGTGGGCGGGCCCAGCCGGGTGGGCGCGGCCAGCTGAGCGGGCGCGGCCAGCCAGGCGGGCGCGGTCCCCGGGTCGCACCGGGGCGCCGCGCTGCTCCCGCGAAGGAGGCCCCGGAGCTGCTCGTCGGGCGCAACCCGGTGGTCGAGGCGCTGCGCGCGCACGTTCCCGCGACCGCGCTCTACGTCGCGCAGGGCATCGAGGCCGACGACCGGGTCGCTGAGGCGGTCCGTACCGCTGGCGACCGCGGCATCGCGATCCTCGAGGTGTCCCGCGGCGAGCTGGACCGGATGACCGGTGGAGTGCTGCACCAGGGCATCGGCGTCCAGGTGCCACCATTCGGGTACGAGCCGTTCCCGGACCTGCTCACCGCCGCGGCGGAGCATCCGGCACCGCTGCTGGTCGCCCTCGACGGCGTGACCGACCCGCGCAACCTCGGCGCGGTGGTCCGCTCCGCCGCCGCCTTCGGCGCGCAGGGCGTCTTCCTGCCCGAGCGCCGCTCCGCGGGGATGACCGCGACCGCGTGGCGCACCAGCGCAGGCGCTGCCGCACGGGTGCCGATCGCCCGGGTCACCAACCTGACCAGGGCTATCAAGGCCTGCCAGGAGCAGGGCTTCATCGTGGTCGGCCTGGACGCCGACGGGGAGATGGCGCTCTATGACCTGGAGGCCGCGGTAGGGCCGCTCGTGGTCGTCGTCGGCTCCGAGGGGCGGGGGCTGTCCCGGCTGGTCGGTGCCACCTGCGACCTGACCGTCAGCATCCCGATGGCGTCCGCGGTCTCCTCGCTCAACGCGAGCGTCGCCGCGGCTGTCACGCTCGCGGAGGTGGTACGGCGCCGGGCCGCCGAGGGCGCCGCAGCGCCGGGCCTGCTGAGCCGGGCGGGTGAGGGCATGGCCGTGCCGGAGCCCCGGCCGGGCACCCCGGCGCCAGGCCCGCGGCGCCCGGCCGCCACCTGACACCACGCCGTACCATCGCCCGGGGCACTTCCGCGCCCCGGAGGAGTGGCGGCATGGCAGCACACGGCTTCGCCCTCGGCGTCGACCTGGGCACGTCCAACACGGTGGCGGTGGTCCGCTGGCCGGACGGGCGGACCCGGCCGCTGCTCTTCGACGGCCTGCCGATCATGCCGTCCGGCGGCTACCTGGACGAGACGGGCCGGCTGCACGTCGGCCGGGACGCGCAGCGGCTGGCTGAGGCCGAGCCGGCGCGCTACGAGCCGAACCCCAAGCGCCGTATCGACGAGCAGGCCGTGCTGCTCGGTGGCCGCGAGGTGCCGACGGTGGAGCTGCTGGCCGCCGTGCTGCGCGCGGTGGCCCAGGCCGCGGTCGAGGCGGTCGGCTTCCTGCCCCCGGCCGTGCTCACCCACCCGGCCGGGTGGGGCGCCCGGCGGCGGGCGGTGCTGGCCGCGGCGGCCAGCCAGGCCGGCTGGCCCCCGCCGCACCTGGTGGCCGAACCGGTGGCCGCGGCCCGGTACTTCGCCGACGTGCTGCGCCGGCCGGTGCCGGTGGGTGCGGCGCTGGCGGTCTTCGACTTCGGCGGCGGCACGCTCGACATCGCGGTGGTACGCAACGAGGGCCCCGGCCCGGACGGCCACTCGCGGTTCGCCGTGCTCGGCTCGGGTGGCCTCACCGAGCTGGGCGGGCTGGACCTGGACGCGGTCATCGTCGACCATCTCGGCCGGCTGCTGGAGCGCTCGGTTCCGCACGCCTGGCACAGGATCGCCCACCCGCAGACACCGACGGACCGGCGGGGGCGGCGCCGCTTCTGGGACGACGTGCGCGCGGCAAAGGAGATGCTCTCCCGTACGGCGCGGGCGCCGGTCGCCGTGCCAGGTGTGGACCAGGCCGTCCACCTGACCCGGGAGGAGCTGGAGCAGCTCGTGGCGCCGCTGGTGCGGCGGGGAGTCCGCGAGACCGCCGCGGTCGTGGCGGCGTGCCGCCTGGCGCCGGAGCAGCTCGCCGGCCTCTTCCTGGTCGGTGGCTCGTCCCGGGTGCCGCTGGTGGCCCGGCTGCTCCACGCCGAGCTGGGTGTGGCACCGACCGTGCTGGAGCAGCCCGAGCTGCCAGTGGCCGAGGGAGCGGTGGCCGAGCTGGGCCGGCCGCCTGGCCCGTCCGCCGTACCGTCTACCGCCGCGGCTGCGGTGGCTGCCGCAGCAGCGGCGCCGATGTCGCTGGCGCCGGCGTCGCTCGCGTCGCCGATGCCGCCGGGGCCGCTCATGCCGGGGCCGCTGGCGCCGACATCGCCGGCCCCGCCCGCGTTCGGTGCCCCGAACGCCGCGGCCTCAGCCCGGGTCCCTGCGCCTCCGGCGGCACCCGTATCCCCGCCGGGAACGCTTGATCCCGCACCGACCAGCCCGGCACCGACCAGCCCGGCGGCAGCCCCTCCGGCCTGGCCCGGCGGCGCGCCCCGGCCCGGTGCCGCGTCCGTGCCGTGGTACCGGCGGACCGTCGCCTGGGTGGCCGCGGCCACGGCGCTCGTGGTGCTCGCCGCAGCCGGGACGGCGTGGTTCCTGCTGCGCGACCGCTATCCGGAGGTGAAGTTCCAGTCGGTCGAGGAGTACGTGACCGTGCCGATGGGCGAGGGCGCCTCGACCAGCTCGGGCGCGTTCACCGCGCTGCTCGGCGACCGGGCCTACCTCGCCTGGCAGCGGGACGACACGCTCCAGGTGGTCGCCGTCGACCTGGCCAACGGCACCGAGCTGTGGCGCAAGGACGTACCGGGCGCATCCGAGCGGTGGGCCGGGATCACCGCGCTGCCCAGTGGCGTGGTGGTGCGAGCCGACCACTACTCCAGCGACGAGCCGCGCACCATGTACGTGCTCCACCCGGACAGCGGAGACCTGCGCTGGAAGCGGGACTTTCACGGCGGCGACAGCCGGTTCTATCTCCGCGACGCGGTGGTGCTGGCCGAGGAGCACAGCTCCCGGCTCGTCGGCCTGGACCCGGCCAGCGGCGACCAGCGGTGGGACCGTCCGTACCCGAAGGACGAGTACGGCAACGATGACGTCGCGGTGGTGCCGGTCATCTCGCCGGAGGCGCTGGCCGCACCGGCCTGGCCCACCGGAGAGACGCTCGGCGCCGATCCGCAGGAGCGCCGGATCGTCCTGGTCGGCCACGACCGGACCGCCCGGGTGTACGACGCGCGCAGCGGCAGCCCGCTCGGCAACCGGGACAACGTAGGCGACCCGGACGACATCTACCTGGCTCACGGCGACCAGCTCTACGTGGCGACCAAGGACGCCGGCTACCGGATCGACGCGTACGACCTGCGCAAGATGGGCGAGCCGCGGGCGGTCTACACCGTCGCGGACCCCCGCCGGCGCCTGCTCTCGCTGGCACCGTGCGGCACGGACCGTATCTGCGCGCTCGACCAGGCCGGCTCCGATGACAAGTCGGTCGAGCTGGTGACCATCAACACCGCCGACGGTGGCGAGGCCCCGCGACAGAAGGCGCCAGCCGGTGAGCGGGTGGTTGCGGTCGGCGACCGTGCGCTGGTCTCCAGCCAGGACTCCGCCGCGGTGGTGCGCATCTTCGACCCTGCCGGTAAGGAGCTGGTCAACCGCGAAGGATCCGGGGTACGGGTCAACGCCGGCAGCGTGCTCGTCTTCGCTGACCAGCCGGCCACCTACCCGCAGGACGTGAACCTGACCGGGCTCGGGGCACAGACGGGCACCCGTACTGAGCTCGGTGTGCTCAAGGACGTGCGATCGGCCGCCTGCGCGTGGAACGAGAGCCTGATCGCATGCCCGCAGGAGACGACGTTCGTCATCTGGCGCTTCGCGCAGCCGTAGCTCGCCGGGCGTAGCTCGCCGGGCGGGCGGAACCCGGCTGGTAGGCGTGACCCGACTGGCAGCCTGACCCCGGGTGGCGGCCTGATCCCCGAGTGGCAGGCGTGACCCTGCCTGGCCGAGAGCGGATGGCCTCAGCCAGGCAGGGTCGTGGCGGGTCAGCCGATCCGCTCGTTGGTCACTGCGTGGAAGACGTGGTGCGAGTCGGTCCGCGGCTTTACGTACACCGTGTCCATCATGCTGGGGGCGTTGCGGCTGTCGGTACGGACCACGAACCGCTCCTGGGCCGTCGCCTCGTCCAGCACCGCGTGCCCGTAGACGTACGCGTCCGAGCCCAGCTCCTCCACCAGGTCGACCTCGACCGGCATGCCGCGGTCGTCCTCGCCGACCAGGTCGCAGTCCTCCGGCCGGAAGCCGACGGTCACCTTGCTGTCGCCGCCGTTCTCGCGGGCCACGGCCACCTGCTCGCGGCTGAGGGGGAGCAGCATCCGGCCGAAGACGGCGCCGTCGTCGGTGAGCCGCACCGTCTTGATGTTCATGGCCGGAGAGCCGATGAAGCCGGCGACGAACACGTTGCCCGGCCGGTCATACAGCTCCCGCGGGGTGTCCACCTGCTGCAGCACGCCGTCGAGCAGCACCGCCACCCGGTGACCCATGGTCATCGCCTCGACCTGGTCGTGCGTCACGTACACCGTGGTCGTGCCGAGCTTGGCCTGCAGCGCCGCGATCTGCGAACGGGTCTGCACCCGCAGCTTCGCGTCGAGGTTGGACAGCGGCTCGTCCATCAGGAAGACCTGCGGCTCGCGGACGATCGCCCGGCCCATCGCCACACGCTGGCGCTGGCCGCCGGAGAGCGCCTTGGGCTTGCGGCCGAGGAAGTCCTCCAGCTGCAGCAGCTGCGCCGCCTCCTTCACCCGCCGGTCGATGTCCGGCTTCGGGGTCTTGCGCAGCTTCAGCGCGAACGCCATGTTCTCGTACACCGTCATGTGCGGGTAGAGGGCGTAGTTCTGGAAGACCATCGCGATGTCGCGGGCCTTGGGCGGCAGGTGGGTGACGTCGCGGTCGCCGATGCTGATCGAACCCGCGTCGACGTCCTCGAGACCGGCGAGCATGCGCAGGCTGGTGGACTTACCACAGCCGGACGGGCCGACCAGGACGAGAAACTCGCCGTCGCCGATCTCCAGGTCGAGCGAGTCGACTGCGGGGCGCGGCGTGCCCGGATAGGTCCGGGTGGCTTTTGTGTACGTGACCGTAGCCATGGTTGAGCGCTTCCCTTCACCGGCAGGAACGTGCCGGACGATCCGAGTAAAGGTGCGGGTGGGGCCTCATCGCCCCGCAGGCGCGTACGAGCCCGGTGCCGTCACCGTAGTTCTCGGCGGACCGGCTTGCCAAGCGAGCCGGCCCGCCGCGCCGGCCGGACCTCCAGAGCGAGCCCGCCACGCCGGCGGTCCCCGGTGCGAGCCCGGCCTGCCGCGCCGGCGGGTCCCCGAGTGGGCGGCCTGCCGCGCCAGCGGTTCCCCTAGTGGGCGGCCGGTGCGCTGGACCGGCTTCAGCGGGGGCGGGCGCGTACCATCGCTAGGGCGTACCCCGTAACGGGGTGCCGGCCGACATGGCGCAACTGGCAGCGCACCCGACTTGTAATCGGGCGGTTCCGGGTTCGAGTCCCGGTGTCGGCTCAGGTTCTGACCAGCATCGACTGGATTATCGGAACAAGGGCTGGACGAGGTCGCCCTGAACAGAGTCGAGTCCGAAACTTCGAGCTCGGTAAGTTCTGCTGGCCGCAGCCGAGGCCCGGCCAGCCCCAATGGCGCTTCCTTAAGCATTTGATGGTGTATGATCTTCCGTGTGGCTGGTGTGACTCGTATCGTCAAGGCGGCGCGGGATCGGTTACCGGATCGGGTGGCGATCGGGGTGTTGACCAGGACGTTCCCGCCGGAGCTG
>DASRIS010000018.1:0-90670 GCA_035649895.1 Micromonosporaceae bacterium
CGTGGTGCAGCAGGCCGTGGTGGAACCCGCAGGCCAGCACGACATTGCTGAGGCAGGTGGGGCCGCCGTCGGCCCACGGCTCGATGTGGTGGCCGTGGCACCATTTTGCTGGTCGGTCGCATGCGGGGAAGGCGCAGCCGCCGTCGCGTAGCACCAGGGCACGGCGCAGGGCGCCGGTGACCAGCCGTCGTTGCCGGCCCAGGTCGAGGGGTTGCCCGGTGCCGTCGAGGACCGCGGGCACGATGCGCGCGTCGCAGGCCATGCGGCGCACGGCTTCGGGGCTGAGGGTCTCGCCGGTGTCCAGCAGCCCGGGTCCGAGCTGGCGGGCCAGCAGGTCGTACTCGACGGTGACCACGAGCTGGGGTGGCTCGCCGCCGTGGTCGGGTAGCTCGTCGGTGGCCAGGGCCAGCCGGCAGAGGTCGACCAGGGCGTCGGCGCGGCGCTGCCCAGGGGTGCGGGTGTCACCGGGGAGGGGTCGGCACAGCGGCTCCAGCGCCGCGCGGACCACCGCGGCGGCCTCGGCACCCAACCGACCCGACAGCCGCACCGCCCCGTCCCCACCATCGGAGAGGCTGAAGAACCGGTCCCGGTCAGCCCGTTGCTCGGCCCGCGCCAGCGCGGCCCGCTCGACCTGCTCGGCCGTCTCTGGGGCGACCACCTGCAGGATCCGCTCGCCCAGCCGGCGCAGCACCACCGGCTCGTAGTCCCGGGCGTAGTCGACCAACGTGGCTGCGGCCTTGTCCGCCACCGCGGGGGCCGACCTCGGCCGGCAGCGCGGCCACCGCCTGGGTGACCACCTGCGCCTGCTCCAGGCTCAGCGCACCGGCGGCCAGCCCGTCACGCACCACCGCCGGACCCGCATCCACCGCAGCGGCCAGCTCCACCAACCGCCGGGCGACCCCGATGGACATGCGCATCCGGCCCCGCAGCCACACCGCCGTCGACGATGCCCCCTGGGCCACCGCCAACCCCCGCCCGTCCACCTCCCGCACCAGCGCCAGGTTCACCGCGGCCAGCCGCTGCTGCAGCACGTGCAGCTCACCCAGCGCGTCGACCAGCTCATCATCGGGCAGTGCCCAGACCGCGGTGGCGGCGTACTCGTCGACCGCTCGCGCGATCATCGCCGACGCCACCCGCATGCCTTACATTCTAGGACATGCGTTCGACGCAGTCCACTATAGACCCTCTGTTACCCGGCGTTCGCCGAGCGATGCGCCACCGTCCCCTTTCGGTGCTCACCGGCATCTCCCGCAACGACCTGATCGACTCTCGCCAAACCCATTCGCTGCGGCCCAGGCAGGAAGGACGACCACACCCCGACGCGGCGGGTCCGGACCGCCTGCGCCGGCCCGGCGTCGGATCTCCGCAGGCGTCGGCCCTGTGCGACATTGGCCTGCCTCCAGTCCTTGCCGCCGGGTCAGGTCAACCGGTGGACACGCCCAGCGGATGTGCGAGCCGGACCTGGAGGGTGGCTATCTCCCATGGGCGTAGGGCGAAGCGGACCACGCCCCGCTCGACAGGCAGCTCCGCGCCGGGTACACCCAGCAGGTCGGCCCTGCGGGCAGCCACCAGGGAACCGGTCGCCTCGGCCCGGCTGCCCCCGGTCGGCTCCGCCCCGTGGACGACCGGGCCGGCTCGGTCGCCAACAACTGGCTCGGTCCGGTCGGCAGTGCGCGGCTCGGTGACCGGACCAGCTACAGCGGCGGTGGTGGGTGCGTCGGTCATCGCCACCAGCCGCAGCTCCAGCCAGTCGGGGTCGCGGCGGCGCAGGCTGGTCAGCACCACGCCGTCGCCGGACACCGCCAGCCCGGGCCGCTCGGCGAGCGGAGCGTCGAGCGGGCCGGTGCCCCCCACCGCAACGAACGGGCAGCGGAACGCCTCAGCCGCCGCTGCGACGCCGGCCTCGGCCCAGCCGCCCAGGTGCGGCAGGACCGCTAGCCTGGTACGCACCTCGCCCAGGCACTGCGCTGCAGGGGTGGCGATGACCGGCCCGGCCGGCTCGGCGCGCAGCGGGTGCTCGGCCCGACTGATCATGCCGGTCGCCCGGAGCAGGGTCACTGCGAGCTGGGCGCCGCCGGCCGTGAGCTCGTACTCGCTGACCTGGTCGAGCAGGACCGCCACACCACCGGCGTCCACAAAGGAGTAGGCCGGGAAGGTGGGCAGCGGCTCCTCCCCGTGGCCGCCCTCGCTGGTCAGGCCACGGGCTACCACGGCGAACTGGCCCTCCGCGTACGAGGTGTCAGTCTGCTCGGCGAGCGGGACGTGCAGCCGGACCCGGTGGTCGGCGAGCCGGTTGACGAAGGTCACCTCCAGACGGCAGAACGGCTCAGCGGCGCGCAGCTCCACCCGCATGTCAACGTCGGCCCACGGGTAGACCCGGCGAACCTGCAGCGCAGCCACCAGCGGGCCGTGCTCCAGCACGGTCACCTCCACCGCGCTCGGCGTATCGACCAGCTGGTCGTCCGGGGGCGGGGCGTAGTTGTATAGGTCGCCGGCGTCGCCGCCGTCCACCAGCCGGGCGACCCCGGACAGGCGTACGCCATCCACAGTGGACATATCGAGGGTGCCGTCGGCCGCCACCGCCACGGTGAGCCGGTCGTTGGCGAGGCGCCTCTCGCCGGCTGTGACCGCACCCGGCACCGGCACCGGATCGGCTGCAGGAACCAAGCGCACGCAGGTGGCGCCGAGCGCGGGCGCGGGCACCGCGACGTACGCCGTACACAGGGGCTCTTCGACCACGCGCAGCCGCCAGTCGCCAGCGGCCTGCTCGACCGCCTCTGCCAGCGTCTGATGGGCTGTGGTGAAGCCGGGGCCGACCCGGCCCATGGTCACGGTCAGCTCCCGGTCGCCGGTGATCTCGACCTCCTGCACCCGGCGGCTGAGGAAGTCCAGGCCGAGTGAGCCCTTTCGCAGCCCGGCCGCGACCCACCCGGACGGACGGACGGTGATGTAGAGCGCCCGCCCGGCGTTGCTGGCGATCGGCTGGATGGCCAGCCACGAGCCGTCCGGCAGGCAGGCCGCGACCGCCGGCCAGTCGGGCGAGTCGGGCGCGGCCGGTGGGTTGGGCAGGGCCGGCGCGACCGGCGGGGTGGGGAGGGCCGGCGCGACCGGCAGGACCGGCGGGGTGGGCAGGGTGAGCATGACGACGTCACAGCGCTGGTGCGGTGACGGGTTGACCACGACGGACGCGCCAGCCGGGGCGAGCGCCGCCGTCGCGTCGAGCGCGCGGTCGCGGACCCCGCGGCCGATCTGCTCGGCCTCGGCGATGCGCGCGGCCACCTGGACCGCGGTCTCGTCGACGCCGCAGCCGGTCACCGAGTCGTGGCAGGAGCACTGCAC
Organism: Micromonosporaceae bacterium; assembly: GCA_035649895.1. Lineage (GTDB taxonomy): Bacteria > Actinomycetota > Actinomycetes > Mycobacteriales > Micromonosporaceae > DASSUC01. The sequence goes on from DASRIS010000018.1 coordinate 3,340, forward strand.
CAGGCGCTGCCAGGCCAGCTCGAGCAGGCGGGCGGGCCACCGCTCCGGCGGCGTCCACAGTGCCGCGAGTGGCTCCGCGTACCGCTCGACCATGCGCTCGGCGTGGGACAGGTCGCGCTTGAGGTGCGGCCGGTTGGAGAGCACGCCGGGCAGGATGTTGGCCCGGGCGTGGCTGCGCAGCTCGCCCCGCCAGACTGGCAGGCCGTCCACGGCGGTCCCGTCGTGCCGCTCGTACCGCTCCAGGTACTGCGCGAGCGTGCACAGGCGCAGCCGGATCCCACCGTCCACACCGGCAGCGTCAGCTGGGCCGGCTCCAACGCCTGCGACAGCAGCGGACAGCCACGGCAGCGGGGCGGAGTGGTCGGTGCCGTACATGGCCAGGATCGGGTCGGTGCCGAACCACGGGCGCGCGGCGGCGACGTGGTCGGCCGTAGCGCGCGAGAGCCGGTCCGGGTCGGCGACCAGCTCCGCGGCGTTGCCGTAGCCGCCGGGCAGGTACTCCGCGCGGACCGCGGTGCCGTCCGGTGCCTGCCAGGCGAACGCGTGCCGGTCGACCGCGGCCGGCACGCCACGCCACACGCACGCCTGCCGCAGGCCGGCACCGGCGAGGATCTGCGGCATCTGGGCGCAGTGGCCGAACATGTCGGGCAGGTAGCCGACCGGCATCGCACCGCCCAGCTCACCGGCGCGGCGCAGGCCCCACTCCAGGTTGCGCACGATGCTCTCGCCGGAGCAGAGGAACTCGTCCATCAGGATCGCCCAGGGGCCGATCGCGAACTGTCCAGTGTGGACCAGTGCGGTGATCCGGGGCGCGGCCTCGGGCCGTACCTCCAGATAGTCGTCGACGGCCGCAAGCTGGCCGTCGAGCGTGAAGTGGAAGGTCGGGTCGGCCTCCGCCCGGGCTATTACATCGTCGAGCAGGTCGACCAGGCGCAGCCGGAAACGCTGGAACGGCTCGTACCACTCGCGGTCCCAGTGCGTGTGCGGCACCAGGTAGACCACCTCGGGGGCGGCGGTGTGCGGGCTGAGCGCACCGGCCGCCTGGGCGGGCGCGCTCACCGGGCGCGCGCCGGAAGCAGGCAGAACTCGTTGCCCTCGGGGTCGGCGAGTACGACCCAGGTGGCGCCGTTGCCCTGGCCGACGTCGACGCGGCGCGCCCCCATGTTGACCAGGCGCTCCACCTCGGCCTCCTGGTCGTCCGGGTCGAGGTCGAAGTGCAGCCGGTTCTTGGCGGTCTTGGCCGTCCGCTCCGCTGCGAACACCAGCGCCGGACCCGTCTCGCTCTCGATGCCCACCTCGTCGAGCTTCTCGTAGGCGATCCGGTAGTCCAGGACCTCCGCCCACCACCGCGCCAGCCGCGCGGGGTCGGTCGCGGCGACGACCACCGCGTACCACCGACTGCCCATCCCGCCTCCCACACTCACCGAAATGCGCCATTCACCCTACGCCCGCATGACCTTCACGTCCGCCCCGACGCGACGCCTGCGCCAGCGGTCCCGCGCGCTCCTTCGAAAGGCGACCTCGGCTCGCATCTGGTTGGCGAAGCCGCTCACCATCGGGCCTTCAGCCGCACCGCACAGCCGAATGACGATCCGCGCTGGACGGCCGGGTCTTTCCTGCCGGTCACCCGGCTGCCAGGCGTACCGTCCGGGCCGTTGAGCGCCAGGCCACGTGGCCATCATTTGCTCAGCCCACACTTTGGTAGCTGGATGGAAGTTTCGCCGTTTTCATCGCCAGGTGTAGCGTGCCGTGAGACGGTTGGTAACCGCCTCGCGCCGGTCGTGGGCGAGGCACCAGGAACGCGCCGGAGGGTCGACCATGAGCGTCGAGCAGGAGGTCCTCGTCGAGATCCGCCGGCTGCGGGACCAGGTCCCGGGGGTGCTGGGCAGTCTGGTCGCGAGCTTCGACGGCATGCTGGTGGCCGATGACACCCCGTCCGGCGTCGAGCCTACGGGCCTCGCCGCCCTTGCCGCCGCCGGTCTCGGGCTCGGCCAGCGGATCGCCGCGACGGTGCATCACGGGGACCTGACCGAGACCGTGGTCAGCGCGACGAGCGGTCACGTCGCCACCTACGCGGCAGGCAACCGCGTCCTCTTCACGGTGGTGGCCGCCGCTTCGGCGAACGTCAGCCTGCTGCACATCGAGGCCCGCCAGGTCGCCGAGCGGGTAGCCGCGATCGTCGAGGTGCTCGATGTGGACGACGGTGACGACCTCTTCGCGCCTGGCACGGACGAGCAGGTGCCCAGCGGGGGCTACCGGCCAGCCAGCACCAACAACCGCGCGCCCGGTGCCGGCTACGGCGCGCCGGCCCGTGCCGGATCTGACCTTCCCCGGCGGGACCTGCCCCGCCGTGGTGACCCGGTCCCTCCACTCCCCCGTCGCGGCTGGTCAGCTGCGGGCTGACCGGCTCGATGCTGGACGGCTAGAGGCTGGCCGGCCGATCCCATCTTTTGCCCGACCCGTCCTTGGGCAGGGCTGGCAGGCAGGGCCGGCTGGCACAGCTGCCATGACAAAGACCGGGGCGGGCACCTGCGACAGGTGCCCGCCCCGGTCGCGTCGGCGTCAGCGGCTGTCTGAGCCCTCCGCCGCCACGGCCGCCCGGCCCGCCTCAAGCCGGGCCACCGGCACGCGGAACGGCGAGCAGGACACGTAGTCCAGCCCGACCTCGTGGAAGAAGTGCACCGACTCAGGGTCACCGCCGTGCTCACCACACACGCCGATCTTCAGGCCCGGGCGGGCGGCCCGGCCCTCCTCGACGGAGATGGCGACCATGCGGCCGATCCCGTCCCGGTCGATCGACTCGAACGGCGAGACCCCGAAGATACCGAGGTCCAGGTAGCGGGAGAAGAACGCGCCCTCCACGTCGTCGCGGGAGAAGCCCCAGCCCATCTGGGTCAGGTCGTTGGTGCCGAAGGAGAAGAACTCGGCCGCCTCGGCGATCTGGCCCGAGGTGAGCGCGGCCCGCGGGACCTCGATCATCGTGCCGATCAGCGTGTCGACCTCCACGCCGTGCTCCGACCACACGTCGCGCAGCACCCGCTGCGCCTCGTGCCGTACCGTCTCCAGCTCCTGCACGGCACCGACCAGCGGTACCATGATCTCCGGCACCGGGTTGCCGCCGGCCTTGCGCACCGTAGCCGCCGCCTCGGCGATGGCCCGTACCTGCATCGCGAACAGGCCGGGGATCACCAGGCCGAGCCGTACCCCGCGCAGGCCCAGCATGGGGTTCTGCTCGTGCATCCGGCGGACCGCGGCCAGCAGCGTGGCGTCCCGGCCCGGGTCCTCGCCGCGGGCCTGCGCCGTCGCAACCCGCACCGCCAGCTCCTCCAGCGGGGGCAGGAACTCGTGCAGCGGCGGGTCGATCAGCCGTACCGTCACCGGCAGGCTGTCCATGGTCTGGAAGATCTCGACGAAGTCGTCGCGCTGGAGCGGCAGCAGCGCGTCCAGCGCCGCGGTCCGCTCCTCGTCCGTCGAGGCCAGGATCAGCCGCTCCACCAGCTCGCGCCGGTCACCGAGGAACATGTGCTCGGTGCGGCACAGGCCGATGCCCTGCGCGCCGAAGCGCCGCGCCCGGGCCGAGTCCTCGCCGGTGTCGGCGTTCGTGCGCACCTTCAGCCGCCGCACCCGGTCGGCGTGGGTGAGGGTCCGGTGTACGGCGGCCACCAGCGCGTCCTCGTCCGGCGCGATGGTGCCCTCGAAGTACTGCACCACCGGGGACGGCTGCACCGGCATCTCGCCCACGTAGATCCGCCCGCTGGTGCCGTCGATGGAGATGACGTCACCCTCGCTGACCGTCGTGCCGTTCGCGGTGAACCGCCGGCCGGCCAGGTCCACGTCGAGCGCCTCGGCGCCGCAGACACAGGTCTTGCCCATGCCCCGGGCCACCACCGCGGCGTGGCTGGTCTTGCCGCCCCGGCTGGTCAGGATGCCCTGGGCGGCGATCATGCCGGGCAGGTCGTCCGGGTTGGTCTCGCGCCGGACCAGGACCACCCGCTCCCCCGCCGCGCCCAGCTCAGCCGCCTGCCGCGAGTCGAAGACCGCCTTGCCCACGGCCGCGCCCGGCGAGGCGGCGATGCCCTTCGCCAGTGGCTTCGGGTCACCGCTGAGGTCGAAGGTGGGGAACATCAGCTGGGCCAGCTGCGCCCCGTTGACCCGGTGCAGCGCCTCGTCCAGGTCGATCACGCCCTCGTCGACCAGGTGGTTGGCGATGACGAACGCGGCGGCGGCGGTGCGCTTGCCGACCCGGGTCTGCAGCATCCACAGCTTGCCGCGCTCGATGGTGAACTCGATGTCGCACAGGTCCTTGTAGTGACCCTCCAGTGTGGACATGATCTGCATGAGCTGGTCGAAGCTGGCCTTGTCGAGCGCCTCCAGCTCCTGCAGCGGCACGGTGTTGCGGATGCCGGCGACCACGTCCTCGCCCTGGGCGTTGGACAGGTAGTCGCCGTAGACGCCGGGCTGCCCGGTGCTCGGGTCCCGGGTGAACGCGACCCCGGTGCCGGAGTCGGGGCCCAGGTTGCCGAAGACCATGGCCACCACGTTGACCGCGGTGCCGAGGTCGGTTGGGATCCGCTCCTGGCGGCGGTAGAGCACCGCGCGCTCGGCGTTCCACGAGTCGAAGACCGCCCGGATCGCCAGGTCCAGCTGCTCGCGCGGCTCCTGCGGGAAGTCCCGGCCGGTGTGCTCCGAGAAGATCTTCTTGTACGCCTCGACCACGCCCTTGAGGTCGTCGGCGTTCAGGTCCAGGTCGTTCTTCGTACCCTTGGCGGTCTTGGCGGCGTCGAGCGCATGCTCGAACTCCTCGCCCGGCACGCCGCAGACGGTCTTGCCGAACATCTGGATCAGCCGGCGGTACGAGTCCCAGGCGAAGCGCTCACCGCCCCCGTTGGTGTCCGCACCGGCACTGCCCGCCGCCTGCCGGGCCAGGCCGTGCACGCTCTCGTCGTTGAGCCCGACGTTGAGGACGGTCTCCATCATGCCCGGCATGGAGAACTTGGCTCCGGAGCGCACGGACACCAGCAGCGGGTCGGCCGGGTCGCCCAGGCGCTTGCCCATCGCCGACTCCATGGCCCGCAGGTTGGCGCTGACCTGCTCGCGCAGCTCAGCCGGCTCGTCGCCCGAGGTGAGGTAGGCCCGGCACGCCTCGGTGCTGATGGTGAACCCGGGCGGGACCGGCAGCCCGAGGTTCGTCATCTCGGCGAGGTTCGCCCCCTTGCCGCCGAGCAGGTCCTTGAGGTCCTTGTTCCCCTCGGTGAAGTCGTACACGTACTTCTGCGTCACGGTGCCAGCCTTTCCGTATGGCCTGGGACGTCGCTGTCTACCTGGTCTTTGAGGTGTCTTGTGCCTGTCGTACCGCTGGGCCGGCCCGGGCGCCACCCGGGAGCCTCCCTCGCCGCAGGTTAGTCCGTACGCCGACCTGATCAGCCGTCCGGGGTCGCCCGGTCCCTACCAGGACGAAGGGTTAGCGCATCTTGGAAGACAGCGAACGCGCCGGTCGATGACGTACCTTGCAGACACCAAGGTGCGTCCAGGCATCGCCATGATCCGCGTCGACCAGCCCACGGCATAGCTGCCGTCAGCCGCCGGAGTCGGGCAGCTCGGCCCCTTCCGGGACGGTGTCGGCGTCCCGGTCGGCGAGCCAGCCGTGCGGCAGCGCCACCCGGGCCGGCGAGTTGGTGCGCCCCCGCGGCTGGCCCAGCACCTCCACCGGGAACGGCGCCGCCGGGTCGAGCTTGCCGAGCAGGTCGTCCAGCTCGGCGAGGGAGGACACCATGGCCAGTGCCCGGCGCAGCTCGGCGCCGACCGGAAACCCCTTGAGGTACCAGGCGACGTGCTTGCGGAAGTCGGTGCAGCCTTCCAGCTCGGTGCCGTACGCCTCGGTGAGCAGCTGCGCGTGCCGGCGCATGGTGCCCGCCACCGCGCCCAGCGGCGGCAGCGCCCGCTCTGGCCGGCCGGCCATCGCCGCGGCCAGGTCGGCGAAGAGCCACGGCCGGCCCAGGCAGCCGCGCCCCACCACCACGCCGTCCGCGCCGGTCTCGGCCATCATCCGCAGCGCGTCCTCCGCCTCCCAGACATCCCCGTTTCCGAGTACGGGGACCGCCAGCCGCTCCTTCAGCTCGCCGATCGCCGCCCAGTCCGCCACGCCGGAGTAGCGCTGTGCCGCGGTGCGCGCGTGCAGGGCCACCGCGGCGACCCCGGCGTCCTGCGCGACCAAGCCGGCCGCCACAAAGGTCAGATGGTCATCGTCGATGCCCTTACGCATCTTGACGGTGACCGGTACGCCGGCCGGCCGGGCCGCCGTCACCGCGGCCGTCACGATGCGGGCGAAGAGCCGGCGCCGCCAGGGCAGCGCGGCGCCACCGCCCTTACGGGTCACCTTCGGCACCGGGCAGCCGAAGTTCAGGTCGATGTGGTCGGCCAGGTCCTCGTCGACCGCCATCCGCACCGCCCGGCCCACGGTCTGCGGGTCCACGCCGTAGAGCTGCAGGCTGCGCGGGCGCTCGTCCCCGGCGAACCGGACCATCCGCAGCGTCTTCGGGTTCCGCTCGACCAGGGCCCGGGTGGTGACCATCTCGCACACGAACAGGCCCGGCCCCTGCTCCCGGCACAGCTGCCGGAACGCCACGTTGGTGATCCCCGCCATCGGCGCGAGCACGACCGGGGGCCATACCTGGTACGGCCCCAGGGCCAGCGGTGGACAGGTCACCTGTCGAGGATCGCACGCCAGCAGCGGCGGCAGCGGCGGCAGCGGCGGAGGCGCCGGCAGCGGTGGAGGCGTCAGGCGATGCCCGCGCGCCGGGGGTCTGGCAGAGTCGATGGCATGACACACAACCACGACGGGACGGTCGACCCGGCGTGCGCCATGGCGCATGGCGACCTGCCGCCCGAGGTGGGGCCACGCACCCTGGTCGCGGTCTTCGCCTCGCCGGTCGCCGGCTACCTGCTGCGGTTCGGCCTCGACCTCGGCTACCGCACGGTGCTCGTCGAACCGGACCCGGTGCGGCTCGCCGGCCCACCCCGGCCCCGGAGCGACCAGGTCGTCACCGCCGCCGACAAGTCCATCGTGGACGGCAACACCGACGTGGTGGTCACCGACCATGACCGGCCGGAGCTGGGCAGTGTGCTTCGCGCGGTGCTCGGTCTGCCGGCGCGGTGGGTCGGCGTCATGGGCAGCCCGCGGCACACCGCGCCCCACGTGGCCGCCCTGCGGGACCTGGGGGTCGGCGAGCCCGACATCACGCGGGTCCACCGGCCGGTCGGGCTGAACATCGGGTCCCGTACCCCGGCGGAGATCGCGGTGGCGACGCTGGCGGGCCTGATCGCCGACCGCAACGCCCGCCCGGGCGGCTTCGACTTCGGGTGACGGGCACCGCGGTGACGGGCGCCGCGGTGACGGGCGCCGCCGGGGAACCACCCGCGGCCCGCGCCGGGCTGGGTCGTCTAGCAGCTGAGCTGCATGGCCCGGAGAGCCTTCTGGCCGGCGGCTTCGTTGTTGGCGAGCGCCGCGTCGAAGAAGTCCCGTACCGCCTTGCGGCACGGGGCCTGCTGGTCCACCTGCTCCTGCAGGCCCTCGGCCCGGCTGGTGGCGTCGTCGGCCCGGCCCTGGGCGGTCTTGAGGTCCGCGCTGGCCCTGGTCGCCTCGTCGGTCTTGGCGGCCAGATCCCGCTCCAGCTGGGTGACCTGTGTCTTCTGCTTGGCGATCGTGTCGTCCGAGCTGCTCTTCTGCACCAGCGCAAGCCCGCCCATGGTGGCTGCGGCGATGAAGAACACGATGGTCAGCGCCAGAAGGAGCGGCACTGTCCTGCTGCGTCCGGCGGCCGGGGGCGATGACATCGGCCCGGGCGCGTGGAAGCCGGTAGCGGGCGCATGGAAGCTGGGGGCGGGCGCGTGGGAGCTGGGAGCCGGCGCGAACGCCGGTGAGGTAGGCACGGACGGTGGCCACGCGGGCGCGTACGCCTGTGCCGCCGGGGCAGCGGGAGCCGGCGACGACGGCGTCCACGGCGCGGGCGATGCGGGCGCCCAAGGCGTGGGTGGCGGTGTGCCCGTGCTCGGTGGCGTCGCCTGGCCCGGCAGGTGCCCCGACGGCCACGTCGACCCCGCTGGTGCTTGCGGTGGCTGCGCTGCCGGCAGCGGCGCGGTCTGGTCAGGCTCGCTCGGCGCCGGATGACCCGCCGTCTCTGCCGTGGCGGGGCGGTCGTCAGGCTCGCTGGGCGGATAGGGCGTTGAAGGGTACGACATCAGTGCCTCCGAGGCGTAGGCCCGCCCTGCCACCACGCAGGCCGGGCCCGTAACGCTACTCGTAGCTATCAATACCGTCAGTCAACAACCGCACACCTGACCGGGCAGTCAGCCGAGCCGCTCCAGCAGGTAGCGCTCCACACCGTCGACCGGCACCCGGTGCTGGGCCATGGTGTCCCGGTCCCGTACGGTGACCGCGTCGTCGTTCAGCGTGTCGAAGTCGACGGTCACGCAGTACGGCGTACCGATCTCGTCCTGGCGGCGGTAGCGGCGGCCGATCGCGCCCGCGTCGTCGAACTCGACCATCCAGCGCCGGCGCAGCGCGGCGGCGAGGTCACGTGCCTTGGGTGACAGGTCGGCGTTGCGGGACAGCGGCAGGACGGCGGCCTTCACGGGTGCCAGGCGCGAGTCGAACCGCATGACCGTACGCCGGTCCACGCCACCCTTGGTGTTGGGCGCCTCGTCCTCGTCGTACGCCTCCATGAGGAAGGCGAGCACCGCCCGGGTCAGGCCGCCCGCCGGCTCGATCACGTACGGCACCCAGCGCTCGCCCTTCTCCTGGTCGAAGTAGGACAGGTCGACGCCGGAGTGCTTGGCGTGCGTGGACAGGTCGAAGTCGGTGCGGTTGGCGATGCCCTCCAGCTCGGAGAAGTCCGTGCCGCCGAAGCCGAAGCGGTACTCGATGTCCACCGTCCGCTTGGAGTAGTGCGACAGCTTCTCCTTGGGGTGCTCGAAGTAGCGCATGTTCTCCGGCGACAGGCCCAGGTCTACGTACCAGTTCCAGCGCTCGGTCAGCCAGTACTCGTGCCACTGCTCGTCGGTGCCGGGCTCGACGAAGAACTCCATCTCCATCTGCTCGAACTCGCGGGTACGGAAGATGAAGTTCCCCGGCGTGATCTCGTTGCGGAAGCTCTTGCCCACCTGCGCGATGCCGAAGGGCGGGCGGCGGCGGGAGGAGCCCATCACGTTGAGGAAGTTGACGAAGATGCCCTGCGCCGTCTCCGGCCGCAGGTAGTGCAGCCCCTCTTCGCTCTCGACCGGGCCGAGGTAGGTCTTCATCAGGCCGTTGAACATCCTCGGCTCGGTGAAGGTGCCCTTGTTGCCGCAGTTCGGGCAGTTCAGCTCGGCCAGGGACGCGGGCGGGGCGCCGTGCTTGGCCTCGTACGCCTCCTCGAGGTGGTCCGCGCGGAACCGCTTATGGCACGCCTGGCACTCGGTGAGCGGGTCGACGAACTCGGCGATGTGACCGGACGCCTCCCATACCTGGCGGGCCAGGACCACCGCCGAGTCCACGCCCACCACGTCGTCGCGCAGCTGCACCATCGAACGCCACCAGGCCCGGCGGACGTTCTCCTTGAGCTCCACGCCGAGTGGTCCGTAGTCCCACGCCGACCGGGTGCCGCCGTAGATCTCGCTGGACGGGTAGACGAAGCCCCGTCGCTTGGCGAGACTGACGATCGAGTCGATCCGGTCCGCGGGCATTGCTCCTCCTCTGGCGCCGGCTGGCTGCCGGTCGCGCAATCTGGGCTCGACGCCGGCCGCTGCCGGCGTGCGTGGTTCGGGTTCGCGGGTGTAGCTCGGGTTGGCAGGCAGCGACCGCCGCCAGCGCCCGTCGACAGTCGCCGCCGTTGGGCTGGCGGCGCTGTTCTCCGCACGGTTTCTTCCGAAACTCTCCGCACGGTTTCTTCCGAGCCTACGGTGACCCGCTGCTCGGCCGCACCAGGTTACTCGTCGAAGCCGCACACCTCGAAGGTGCCGGTCCGGTCCTGTTTGAGCACGAACCGCAGGGTGTCCACGTCCCCGTCGGCGAAGCGGACCTCGGCCGGCACGATGACCTGGTCGACGAACTGCGGCTCGGCGACCTCGAACCAGGCGATCCTCGGCTCCCGCGCCACCCGTTGCTCGAACTCATCCTGCGACTCTGCCCGCTGGGCCGAGTCGCACAGCAGGTCGTACGCGTCCGCGTACTCCTCGGAGCGCAGCGCTTGCAGGTAGTTGGTGACTGTCTTCTGCGCCTGCTCGTGGACGGCCTGCACGTTGGTCACCAGCAGCGCACCGACACCGACCAACCCGCCGACACAGCACAGCAGCAGGGCGAGGCCACCGGCGCCAAGACCGAGCCACAGCCGGCGGCGGTCGCCCTCGGTCGGCGGCGCCGCGAACGGCGGCTGCACGCCAGGGCCGGGAGGCGGCGCCGGCACGAACCCGCCAACCAGGACCGGGCCCATCGCAGGCGCCCCAGCCGGGACCCCACTGGCCGGGACCGGACCAGCCGGGACCCCGCTGGCTGAGGCCGGGCCAGGCGAGGCCGGGCCAGGCGAAGCAGCGCCAGCTGGGACCGCGCCAGCCGGGGCTCCGGAGCCCGGCGCCGACGGGTCGCTGCGGCCCGATGGCTCGGGCGTGAAGCTGCCCGGTGCGGTCATGTCCGCGATCGTAGTGCGCCCGGACCCGCATCGTCGCTCCCCCGGTCACTCGCCGCCACGGTCACCGCGCCGGTCCGGTCCGCGCTGGCCAGCACCTCGTACGCGGATGGCTCCGGCAGCGCCTCGGCGAGCAGCGGAACGCCGGCCAGCTTGACGTCGTAGGCGCCCAGTGCCCGCCGGTACGCCCCGACGTTCTCCCATTCGGTGACCAGGCACCAGTGGCTGGGCTCGTCCAGCGCCCGGGCCAGCCGGCCGGCCAGGTAGCCGGGTCTGGCGGCGAGCGCGGCGAGGGCGGCGTGCGCCCGCGTGGTGAAGGCGGCCACGGCAGCCTCGTCCGGCACGCCGTTGCCAGAGTCCGGGTCACCGAGGTCCGGGTCACGGACGACAAACCGGTTCACCACCAGCATGCACGGCCTCCCCAGCGGAGTTGAATGGCGACAGGACCGAGCCTACGGAAGGGAACACCGATGACTGCGCCCGAGCCCAGGACCGGCGGCCTGCTCACGTGGCTGAGCCGGCAGAACCGGACCACGGTGTTCCTGGCCACCCTGGCGCTCATGCTGGCCGGGCTGTTCGCCCCGCCCCCGGTCGGTGGCCTCCTGCTGCTGGCGCTCGCCGCCGGGCTCGCCGCCCTGCTGGCCGGGGCCTGGCCGGTAACCGCTCCGGCGGCCCGGGCACTCCGGCTCGCCGTAGTCGTGCTGCTCGTGGTCGCGGGGCTCGGCCGGGTCGGTTGACGGCCACGGCAGGTCGCGGAGCGCCCGGCACGCACGCGTTGCCCGTCCGGCACGCATGCGTTTTTGACAATCATTATCATTAGCACGGACAGTATACGGATGGTGATCCGTACACACATGGTTGCGATCTTTCTCGCGGCGGCTGCCGGGGTCGGCGCGGCCGGATGCGCCGGCGACGGCGGCGCTGAGGATGGGAAGGTCCACGTCGTGGCCGGGTTCTACCCGTTGCAGTTCGTCGCGGAGCAGGTCGGCGGCGACGCGGTCGCGGTCACCAACCTCGCCAAGCCCGGCGCTGAGCCGCACGACCTGGAGCTCAGCCCGCGCCAGATGGCCCGGATCGCCGACGCCGACCTGGTCTTCTACCTCAGCGGCTTCCAGCCCGCGGTGGACCAGTCGGTCGCGCAGCAGGCCCGGCAGTCGTCGTTCGACGTTGCGTCCGTTGAGCCGCTGCTGGACGCCGCCGCGGAGGCCGGGCACGAGGGCGGGCACATGGACGACGCGCATGCCGGCGAGACAGGCGCGCCGGGCACCGGTACGGCTGGCCCGTCCGGTTCGGCTGGCCCGTCCGGTTCGGCCGGGGCGGGCGCGACGGGCGGGGGGGCCCGGAAGGACCCGCACATGTGGCTGGACCCGGTGCGGCTCGCCACGATCGCCGACCGGCTGGCGGACCGGCTCAGCGCGGTGGACCCGGCGCACGCGGCCGGCTACCGGGAGCGCGCCGGCAACCTGCGTGCCCGGCTGGAGCAGCTCCACCGGGAGTACGCCGACGGCCTGCGCTCCTGCGCCCGGCGCGAGCTGGTGGTCAGCCACGCCGCGTTCGGCTACCTGGCCAGGCGCTACCGGCTCGAGCAGATCGCGCTCTCGGGCATCTCGCCGGAGGACGAGCCGCCCCCGCAGCGGCTCGCCGAGGTCGCCGAGCAGGCGCGCGAGCACCAGGCGACCACGATCTTCTTCGAGACACTGGTGAGCCCGAAGGTCGCCGAGACCATCGCGCGGGAGGTCGGCGCGGCCACGGCAGTGCTCGACCCCGTCGAAGGGCTGCCGGCCGGCTCCACCGACGACTACTTTTCGGTGATGCGAAGGAACCTCGCCACGCTGCGGCCGGCGCTGGGCTGCCCGTGACCGGGTGCACCGAGCGGAGCGAGGGCCGCGCGGGCAGAGCCGAGAAGGCACTGACCGTGGTGGACGTCACCGCCGGGACGGTCGGGTACGGCGGCCGCCCGGTGCTGCGGGACGTCACCATGTCCGTCCGCGCCGGCGAGGTCGTGGCGATCCTCGGTGCGAACGGGTCCGGCAAGTCAACCCTGGTCCGGGCCATCCTCGGCCTGGTGCCGGTGAGCGCGGGCGCGGTCACGCTGTTCGGCACGCCGTTGCGCCGGTTCCGGCAGTGGCGGCGGATCGGCTACGTACCGCAGCGGGTGGGCGCCGGCAGCGGGGTGCCGGCCACCGTCGGCGAGGTGGTCGCCTCGGGCCGGCTCGCGCGGCGCGGCCTGCTCCGGCCGGCCTCCGACGACGACCGGCGCGCGGTGGGCGCCGCGCTGGTCGCGATGGGCCTGCTGGACCGGGTACGCCACCCGGTGGCGACGCTCTCCGGTGGCCAGCAGCAGCGGGTCCTGATCGCCCGGGCGCTGGCCGGTGAGCCGGAGCTGCTGGTGCTCGACGAGCCCACGGCCGGGGTGGACGCGGCCAGCCAGGCGGCGTTCGCCGGGGCGCTCACCGACTTCGCCGGCTCGGGCGGCACGGTCCTGCTCGTCGCCCACGAGCTGGGCCCGCTGGCTCCCGTGGTGAGCCGGGCGGTCGTGGTGCATCAGGGCGGGATCGCCCACGACGGGCCGGTACCCCGACCCGCCGGCCACCACGCCGACCCGGACCATGACCATGTCCACCCGCACGCGCCCGACGAGCACCTGGGTGGGCTGTGGGGGGTGCGGTGAGCCTTTTCCAGTACGACTTCATGCTCCGCGCGCTGCTCGGCGCGCTGGTCACCGGGCTCACCGCGCCGGCGCTCGGCACGTACCTGGTGCAGCGGCGGCTCGCGCTGATCGGCGACGGCATCGGCCATGTCGCGCTGACCGGCGTCGGGGTCGGCCTGCTCACCGGCGGCTCGCCGGTGCTGGCCGCGGTACTGGCCGCGGCCGCCGGCGCGGTGGTGGTCGAGCTGATCCGCGAGCGCGGCCGGGCCTCCGGCGACGTCGCCCTGGCCCTGCTGTTCTACGGCGGCATCTCCGGTGGCGTCTTCCTGGTCGGCCTCTCCGCCGACAAGACCAGCGCCAACCTCACCGCGTACCTGTTCGGCTCCCCGCTGACCACCTCGCGCGCCGACCTGGTGACGATGGGCCTGCTGGGCGCCGTCGTGCTCGGCGTGGCGCTGCTGCTGCGGCCCTGGCTGTTCGCGCTCTGCCAGGACGAGGAGTACGCCCAGGTGTCCGGCCTGCCCGTGCGCGCGCTGAACCTGCTGCTCGCGGTCACCACCGCGGTCACCGTGACGGTCGCCATGCGCGCGGTCGGGCTGTTGCTGGTCAGCGCCCTCATGGTGGTGCCGGTCGCCACGGCTCAGCAGGTGACCCGCGGCTTCCGGGCCACGATGACCGCCGCGATGGCGATCGGCGTGCTGTCGGCGGCGGCCGGCATCTGGTTCGCCGGCACGTACGACACCGCACCGGGCGCGACGATCGTGCTGGTGGCGATCGCGGCGTTCCTCGTGGTGGCGGTCGGCACCGGGCTCCGGCGGGCGGTGCGCAGGCGGCGGGTCGCGGGGCCGGCCTCCGCCGGCGCCGGGGCCGTCGCCGACGCCGACCACGTCCCGGAGGACCAGCCCGACGTCGTGCTGGACCGGTGACCCGGGCTACCCGGCCGGGAGGCCCCGGCCCGGTCCGGACCGCCGACCCGCAACCCGTTCCGGACCGGCGGCCCTCGACCGTTCCGGACTGTCCACCCTCGACCGATCCGGACTGTCGACCCTCGACCGATCCGGACTGTCGACCCTCGACCTGCCCGCGGGTCGGTTACGGTGGCCGCATGGGCTCGACCGGCTACGAGGGCTACGAGGCAGCCGGCGAGCTGCTGCGTGCCCTGGCCGCCCCGATCCGCGTCGCAATCGTCACCGAGCTGGGCGCCGGCGAACGCTGCGTGCACGAGCTCGTCGACAAGCTGGGTGCGCCGCAGCCGCTGGTCTCCCAGCACCTGCGGGTGCTGCGGGGGGCCGGCGTGGTGCGCGGTGCCCGGCGCGGGCGCGAGATCGCGTACTCCCTGGTCGACGAGCACATAGCGCATATCGTGGCGGATGCCGTCAGCCACGCCGGCGAGGCGGGCGGGGCTCGCATGGTCGCCGCCGCACCGGCCCGTCCTGGGGAGGGCCGGGGTTGACCGGCCGCGGCACCGGCACCTCCTCCGCACGTAACACCCGGCAGCGGTCGGCGGTGGGCGCCCTGCTCGGCGAGGTGGCCGGCTTCCACAGCGCGCAGGAGCTGCACGCGATGCTGCGTGCCCGGGGCGAGCGGGTCGGCCTGACCACGGTCTACCGGACGCTGCAGGGGCTGGCCGAGGCCGGTGCGGTCGACGTGATGCGCCCGCCCGGCGGCGAGCACCGCTACCGGCGGTGCAGCGAGGGGCACCACCACCACCTGGTGTGCCGGTCCTGCGGGCGTACCGTCGAGGTGGCCGGCCCGGCGGTGGAGAGCTGGGCGGACCGCGTCGCCGGCCAGCATGGTTACGTCGACGTCAGCCATACCCTGGAGATCTTCGGCACGTGTCCGGCGTGTGCGGGCGGGCCGGATCGGGCACTCTAGCCGGTGTGATGCCGCTCTATGCCGACCGGTTCCCGGTCGCCACCCGCCAACTGCTGACCGATCTCCTCGTCGCCGCCTGGGTCGGGTTCTGGATCTGGGCCGCGATGTGGCTGCATGATCTCGTCCAACGGCTCGCCGCACCCGGGGCGAAGGTGGAGGACGCGGGCAACGGGATCGCCGACAACCTGACCGAGGCCGGGTCCAAGGTGGACAACATACCTGGGGCCGGGAATGCGCTTGCCGCGCCGTTCGAGCGGGCCGCCGGCGCCGCCCGGGCGCTGGCCGACGCGGGCCGCCAGCAGCAGGAGATCGTGGACCAGCTCGCGCTGTGGCTGGCGGTGGCCGTACTGGTGGCGCCGCTCGGCCTGGTGCTGCTCGGCTGGCTGCCGCTGCGGCTGCGGTGGATACGCCGGGCCAGGTCCGCGGCCTTGCTGCGCGGCGGGGCGGCAGGTCGCGACCTGCTCGCCCTGCGGGCGCTCAGCAACCAGCCGGTACGGCGGATCGCGGCCATCGGCCCGGACCCGGCCGGTGCCTGGCGGCGGGGCGACCCGGCCGCGGTGGAGGCGCTCGCCGCGCTCGAGCTGCGCTCGCTGGGCCTGCGCCGCTGAGGGCGGCGCCCGCGGTGCATGGGATCAATGGTCCCGCATGCTCGAACGCGAGACCATTGATCCCGGCTGTTCGGTCGTACGCCGGACCGATGGCCCGGCCTGGTGCTGCTTGGTCGTTGGGCTACTAGTCCTTCATTGCGATCTCGGCCTCAATCATGGCCGGCTCGGCTTCGCGCATGACACCCCTCCCTCCCGTCAGCTGAGGATCCACCGGTGCTGACGCAGGTGCTACTCGTCACGCAGGGCAGTGTCGGCCTCGATCATGTTGGCTTCGAGCTCACGCATGAACGTCCCTCCTTCCGGCGCCTAGGCCACGTCGGGCATGGCAGCTGCCCAGCGGCGGCGAAGTGGGCTCATTGGGGCCCGGCACAGGACCCGACCTCCGGGGCATTTGATTCGCTCCCGGCATAGTCGGTCCTCCTTCGATGCGTAGGGCCTCCGTATCGCATACGGTTCATTGACCGTCGCCAGCTTGTCAAGGGCAGGCACGCACTTCGCGGAACCGCCAGGAACAGAAGACTCCTTAGCCGGATACCTCCCGTTCAGTCGGTCATGCCGGACAGCTGATGTGCTCGTGGCGCACCATGACGGTAACCCCGGCCCGGCCCTGACGCAGCGCCACGCATCCGATGGCCCCGTACGCACCCGAGCGGTATCGTGCTCGCATCCTGGGCCGGCCCGGTCCAGGCGACCGACGCGCGGCACACCGGCGAGGAGCCTCGGTCATGGACGTACCCGGCAACGCAGGCCAGAGCTATGCATGGCGCGCGCTCGATCTGTTCGAGAAGTACGGCGACGAGGAGGCGATCGTCTCCGGCAGTGACCGGGTCAGCTACACCGAGCTTCGCGCGGGCGTGCGGCAGATGGTGGACAGTCTCCTGGCGCAGGGCCTAGGGCCGGGCAGCGCGATCGGGGTTCTGGTCGGCAACCCGTACGAGGCGCTCTACCTGCAGTTCGGCGCCCATCTGCTGGGCTGCCGTACCAGCTGGATCGCGTGGAACGCGCCCGAGGCGTACCAGGTCGACTTCCTTCGCCTGGCGCAGGTGGACGCGTTCGTCTATGACCCCCGCATGCACGCGGCGCTGGGTGAGCGGGTGGCGCGGGCCGTGCCGGAGCTGCCCGCGTTCTGCCTCGGTCCGGGTGGGGTCGGGCCGGACCTGCTGGCAGCCGGTGCCGACGGCACCGTGGCCGAGCTGCCTGTGGTCACTACCGAGCCGGAGTCGCTGTTCCAGACCGGGGGCACCACCGGGCGGCCCAAGCTCGTCCACCACGGACACTCGTTCTTCCAGTCCCTGCTGGCCCTCTCCGAGGCCTACCTGGCGGCCGGCGAGCCGCGCCTGCGCCACCTGGCGCTCACCGGCTTCTGGCACGTCAGCGGCCAGGTGCCGGCGCTGATGACGCTCTTCACCGGTGGCACCTTCTACCCCGAGGAGTACTTCGACGCCGGTGACGTGCTCAGCGTCATCGAGCGGGAGCGGATCACCAGCGTGCTGTTCACGCCGCCGCTGTTCTACCTGGTGCTGGACCATCCCAAGCTCGCCGAGACCGACACCAGCAGCCTGGACATGGTCTCGGTCAGCGGGAGCGCGACGGCGCCGGCCCGGCTGGCCCAGGGGATCGAGCGGCTGGGCCCGGTGCTGCGCCTGACGTACGGGTCGACCGAGTCGGCGTTCATCACCGCCCTGCCGAGGCTGGGCAGCGAGCCGGGGCACGCCGCGCTGATGGGCTCGTGCGGCCAGCCGTACGGCGACATGCGCATCGAGATCCGTAACGACGCGGGCGAGGTGCTGCCCCCCGGCGAGACCGGTGAGGTGTGGACGTCCGGCGGGCTCAACATGCTCGGGTACTGGGGTGATCCGGAGCTCACCGCGCAGACGCTGGTGGACGGCTGGATCCGCACCGGGGACGTCGGCTACCTCAACGCAGACGGCTACCTCTTCCTGGTCGACCGGGTCCGCGACATCATCATCACCGGGTGGGGCTCCACCAACGTCTACTCGCGCCCGATCGAGGACGTCCTGCTCAGCCACCCGCACGTACGCGCCGCGGCGGTGGTCGGGGTGCCGGACGACAAGTGGGGCGAGAAGATCCACGCGTTCGTGGTCCCGGCGCCGGATGCGCAGGTGACGCCGGAGGAGCTGCGCGAGCTCGTGGTGACCAAGCTCAACGCGAAGTGGTCGCCGCGGCAGGTGGAGCTCGTCGACGAGCTCCCGCTCACCAACGCCGGCAAGGTGGACAAGAAGGCGCTGCGCGCCGCCTACCTCGCCCGGACGGGCGGGTAGCGGCAACCGGCTCGAGCGGGGTTGTGGGTGGTGGCTTGCGGCTGTGGCTTTGTGGGTGGTGGCTGTGGGTGGTGGCTGTGGGTGGTGGCTGACGGGTCACGGTGACCGGGCGGCCTGCCCGGCGCCCGAGGGCGCCGAGCTCGCCCCGGTGGCGGGCTCGGCCGGCGGCTCCCCGTCGATCCGCTGCCAGCTGCGGAACCGCGCCAGCGGGACCAGGGTCGCGCTGAAGTAGACCACGGCCGCGGCCACGAGCCCCGCGGTCAGGCCGAAGACGTCGACCGCCCAGCCGCCGCCCACCCCGCCGAGTGGCATGCCCCCGGTGGCGACCGCCCCGGCGAGCCCGAAGACCCGCGCCTGCAACGGCCGCGGGACCCGCTCGTAGAGCAGGGCACCGATGATCGGGTTGACGGTGGAGATGGCTGTTCCGGCCAGGAACGTGACCACGAGGACGACCGGTAGGTCCTGGCTCAGCAGGAGCACGAGGAACCGGGGCGCGCCACCGACCAGCCAGCCGACCGCGAGCGTCGGGAACCGGGGCAGCCTGGTCGCCAGCGCGGCGAAGGCGACGTTGCCGAGGATCGCCCCACCCGCGAAGGCGCCGTTCACCAGGCCGAGCGCGACGGCCGACCCCGCCACCTCGAACGCCCACAGCGGGATGAGCACCGAGCCCGCGGCCTGGTTGATGAGGTTGGTGAAGAACGGCACCATCACCAGCCCGAAGATGAGCCGGTCCCGCCGCAGGTACGAGTAGCCGCCGCGCAGCGCGGTCAGGTAGGGCTCCTTGGCCCGCTTCTCCGCGCCACCGGCGGCCCCACCGGCCACCTTCCCCCCACCGGCCACCTTCCCCTCACCGGCCGCCGTTCCCTTACCGGCCGTCTTCGCCTCACCGGCCGCTCCCGCTGGCTGCGCCGATGGCTCGTCCGGCACCTTGGCCACAGCCGCGACGATCAGCGCGCACACCGCGAACGTCACCGCGTTGAGCCAGATGACCCACAACGGGCCGCGCCAGGCGATCAGGATGCCTCCGACCGACGCGCCGACCAGGGTGGCGGTGCGACTCATGCCGTCGTAGACCGCGGTGACCCGGGGCATCGGCGTGCCCGCCGCCTCGGCCAGTGGCTGGAGGATCACCCGCTTGCCCTGCACGCCGACCGCGTTGAGCGCGCCGACCACCGCGACCATCACCACGAGCAGCCAGAACTCGCCCTGGCCCAGGGCGATCACGACCAGGGCGGCTGCCGCGAACAGGTCCGCCGCGATCGACACCCGCCGGTAGCCGAGCCAGTCGACCAGAGGCGCGCCGAACATGCTCGCCACCACGAACGCCAGCGCCGACGAACCGCCGACAACGCCCATCTTGGTCGGGCTGTCAGTGGTTACCAGCACCAGCCACGGAATGGCGACCGACGCCGTACGGGTGCCGATGGTCGATATCCCCTCGGCGGCGACCAGCCCGACCAGCCCGGCCCGGCGGCGGGGTACGGAACCGGTGGCTGGCGCAGATCCGTCGATGCGAGCACGATACCGGCGCGCCTGGGGGCCCAACCACCCTCGCCGACGAAGGTCGGCGAGGGTGACAACCGGCGGCCGTCAGGTGCTGGGCGGGGTCGTCGTCAGGTGCTGGGCGGGCCGTCAGGCCCTGGCGGGATGGTCGTCAGCTGCTGGGTGGGATGGTCGTCAGCTGCTGGGTGGGATCCGGCGGCGTACGTCCGGCACGGTGGCCGGGCCGGGCTGCCACGGGGCGACCCAGCCGCCGGTGGCCTTCGGCACCAGGATCCCGTCCTCGAGGAACCGGTACCGGCCGTCGACCACCCGGCGGGCGGCGGCCACGTCGACCGAGTCGGTGTTCTCCCACAAGCCGTCGAACAGCCGCTCGGCGCGCAGCCGCGCCTGCTGGCAGAACAGGTCGGCCAGCTCAACGCCCTCCGGCCGGCTGTCGCGCTCGGCCCGGGCCCGCACGCAGGCCGCGCTCATGGCGAACAGCTCCGCGCCGATGTCCACGATCCGGGCCAGGAACCCCTGCTTGCGCTCCAGCCGCCCCTGCCAGCGGGACATGCCGTAGAACGTGGACCGGGCGAGCTTGCGGGAGGCCCGCTCGACGTACCGCAGGTGTCGGGCGAGCGAGCCGAAGTCGCCGTACCCGGTGGGTAGCTGGCCCCGCCCCGCGACCAGGGTGGGCAGCCAGCGGGCGTAGAACGCGCCGGCCTTGGCCCCGGCCCGGGCCTTGCGGCCGAGCTTGGCGTCCGGGTCGATGATGTCGCCGGCCACGGACAGGTGGGCGTCGACCGCCTCCCGGGCGATGAACAGGTGCATGATCTCGGTGGAGCCTTCGAAGATCCGGTTGATCCGCAGGTCCCGCAGGATCTGCTCGGCGGGGACCGCACGCTCCCCGCGGGCGGCGAGGGAGTCGGCGGTCTCGAAGCCCCGGCCGCCCCGGATCTGGATCAGCTCGTCAGCCAGCGTCCAGGCCATCTCCGAGGCGTAGAGCTTGACCAGCGCCGCCTCGATCCGGATGTCGTTGGTGTTGTCGTCCGCGAGCATGCAGCACAGGTCGAGCATCGCCTCCATGCCGTACGTGGTGGCGGCGATGAGCGCGACCTTCTTGGCCACGGCCTCGTGCTGGGCCACCGGCCGGCCCCACTGCACCCGCTCCGCGGCCCACTCGCGGGCCACGTTCAGGCACCACTTGCCCGCGCCGATGCACATCGCGGGCAGCGACAGCCGGCCGGTGTTGAGCGTGGTCAGCGCGATCTTCAGGCCCTGGCCCTCGCCGCCGATCACGTTCTCGGCCGGCACGATGACGTCGGTGAACCGGGTCACGCTGTTCTCCAGGCCGCGCAGGCCGAGGAACTCGTTGCGCCGCTCGATGGTCACCCCGGGCGCGTCGCCCTCGACCACGAACGCGGTGATCCCCCCGCGGTGCCCCTCGGACCTGGGCACCTGCGCCATCACGACCAGCAGCGTGGCGACCGTGCCGTTGGTGGCCCACAGCTTTACGCCGTTGAGCTTGTACCCGCTGCCGTCCGGCAGTGGCTCGGCGGTGGTGCGCAGTCGGGCCGGGTCGGACCCCACGTCTGACTCGGTGAGCAGGAACGCGGACACCTCACCGGCGGCCAGCCGGGGCAGGAACTTCTGCTTCTGCTCGGGCGTGCCGAAGATCTTCAGCGGCTGCGGCACGCCGATCGACTGGTGCGCGGAGAGCAGCGCGCTGACCGCCGGGTTGGCCGAGCCGACCAGCGTGAGCGCCTTGCAGTAGTAGAGGTTGGACAGGCCGAGGCCGCCGTACTGCTCGTCGATCTTCATGCCGAAGGCGCCCAGCCCGGCCAGGCCCTGGAACACCTCGTCGGGGATGCGGGCGTCCCGCTCGATCTGCGCGCCGTCGACCTCGGACTCCAGGTACGCCCGAAGCTTGCTGATGAAGGCGTCGGCCTTTGCCGTCTGCGCCGGGTCCGGCTGCGGCCAGGGGTTGATCAGGTCGAGCCGGAACCGCCCCAGGAACAGCTCCTTGCCGAAGCTGGGCTTGCGCCACTCGCGCTCCCGGGCCGCCTCGGCGACCTGCCGGGCCTGCTTCTCGCTGACTCGCGCGCCGCGGTCCTCCACCGCGGGTCGGCTGCTCTGCGTGGTGGTCACGGCTCCCCCTCGACCTGGGTACGGCTCACCGAAGCCCGGCTCGCCGAAGCTGGTTGAGGCAAGGTTACCGGCTGTTGTTACCCGGCGGTAGGTTTCCGCTCGCGCGCGTTACCCGCCGGCCGTCAGAGGCCCTCGTCACCGTCGTCATCGGTGCGCCGCGCCAGCGGAAGGACGAACCACAGCAGCACGAACCAGACCGCCGTGGCCGCGCCGACGATGACCCCCCCGGTCCGCCCCACCACCACGTCCGCCACGAGCAGCACCGAGCCGACCATCGCCACCAGCAGGAACGCCAGCCCGCTGGAGGCCATCCGGTGCGCCGAGCGCACCAGCTCGGGCTTGCGTCCCTGCCGGAACAGCATCCGGTGGTACGCCACCGGAGCGATGATCAAGGCGGCTGCGCCGGCGGCGGCCAGCAGCGCCACCATGTACGTGGTCCGGTCGAAGTCGTCGACGTCCTGGAACCGGTTGGTGAACGCCAGCGTGAGCAGGAACGCGAAGAGGATCTGGATGCCCGTCTGCGCGACCCGCAGCTCCTGCAGCAGGTCGGTGAAGTTGCGGTTCAGCCGTTCGGCCTCGGTCTCATCGCTGTCTCCGTTGTCGCCGTTGCCGTTCGGGCCCACGCCCGCCTGTCCTCCGGTGCCCGCCCGCTTCGCCGTCTCAGCCGCCATCGCCGCGAGTTTCCCGCAACGGCGCCGCCCGAAACGTCGGCCGCTCTCCGCAACGGCTCCGCGCGAGACGTCACGTCGCTTTCCCGCACGGCTCCGCGCGAGACGTCAGGCCGTGCCGGCCCGGGCGAGCACCGCCTCGGCCACCGCGTCCGGCGCCACATCGGTCAGCCAGTGACCGGCCCCGGCCAGCGGCACGAACAGGTAGTCACCGGTCACATGGGCCGCGCAGTCGTACGCGGCGGACTCGGCCACCGCCGCGTCGTCATCACCCCAGACGTAGGTGGTGGGCAGCGGCACCGGACCCAGCCCCTCGGCGTCGGCCAGGGATACCGCCCGGGACCAGGCCAGCGCCGCGGTCAGCGCGCCGGGCTCCAGCAACGGCCGGACATACCCCTCGACCAGGGTCGGGTCGAGCCCCACGAAGATCCCCCGCAGCCGCCGGGCGTCCTCAGCCAGCAGCACCTGCTCCGCCTTGCCGGGGATCCGGAACAGCTGCAGGTAGGCCGCCCGCTCCTGCTGCTGCGGGTCGGTGGCGATGGCCCGCGCGTAGGCGCGCGGGTGCGGCAGGGACAGGGCGGTGAGGGTACGGACCCGGTGCGGATGCTTCGCGGCCAGGTGCCAGCCGACGATGGCGCCCCAGTCGTGGCCGACCACGTGCGCGGTCTCGATGTCCAACGTGGACAGCAGAGCCAGCGCGTCCGCCACGCACTCATCCATCCGGTACGCGTCCACGTCAGCCGGCCGCGCACCGGGAGAGTAGCCGCGCTGGTCCGGTGCGACCGTGCGCAGGCCGGCGGCGTGCAGCGCCGGTGCGACCGCGCGCCACTGCCCCGAGTGCTGCGGGAAGCCGTGCAGCAGCAGGACCGGAGCACCGTCCTGCGGCCCCCCGACCCGTACGTCGAAGGTCAGCCCGCGCGCGGCGACCTGCCGCGTCCCGTCCGGCATGGCTAGCCCTCGTACTGCCGTTTGGGCGGCGGCACCTCGCGCCACTCGGCCACGGTGAGGAACGGGATGGTCTCCCCGTTGACCGTGTCGGAGATCGTCCGTGCGGTGTACGTGCCGACCACCTCCACCCAGGTGTCGGCCGGCAGGCCGGCGGGCACGTTCCCAGTCATGCCGATCTTGATGGGCCGGGCGTCCGCGGCGCAGCAGGACAGGATCATCCGGGCCAGGTACGGCTCCCCTTCGGGGCCGGTGAGCACGAATCCGGTGAGCTGGACCCGCCGCGACCCGATCGACAGCCCCTTGTCGAAGACGGCGCGGGACGCGTAGTCCAGCACGCTGATCTTCGCGGGGTCACCCCCGGGCAACGGTGGGAAGTCGGAGACCTGCTGGCTGCCGAGGGCGGTGCCGGCCTGGCCGGCGGCGTAGGAGCCGAGCGCCGGCGGGGCCACCAGCAGCAGGCCGAGCACGGGCAGGATCAGCAGCCACGCCACCCGCGGCTCACGATGGGAGTGCTCCGGCTCGGGCCGGGAGTGCCCCGGCTCGGCGCGCGGGTGCCCTGGCCCCGGCTCGGCGCGCGGGTGCCCGGGTCCGGTGTGGGGATGCTCTGTCTCGGGCTGGTCCGGGGCGAGGGTGGCGGCAGCGGCCGGGCGCAGGTCGTACCAGAGGGTCATCACCGCAGCGGCGACCAGCATCAGCGCGGCGGCGATGAGGAACGGCCGCAGCCCCTCCTTCACGTACCGCAGGTAGAGGTCGGTGAGGCTGGCCTTGAGCACGGCGCCGCCCAGGAGCAGCAGCACCACCGCCTGGCCCTGACGGTTCACAGCAGCACCCCTCCGACGGCCACCGACACCAGCACGGCGACGGCGAACGTGGCCGGCGCGAACCGCGCCGCGAAGCGCCGCCCGAACACGCCGGTCTGCATCGAGATGAGCTTCAGGTCGACCATCGGGCCGACCACCAGGAAGGCCAGCCGCGACGTGAGCGAGAACTGCGACAGCGAGGCGGCGACGAACGCGTCCGCCTCGGAGCAGATCGACAGCAGTACGGCGAGCAGCGCCAGCGCCAGCACGGACAGCACCGGGCTCTGCGCAAGCGAGGACAGCCAGCGCTCCGGCACGAGCACGTTGATGAACGCCGCCGCCATCGCGCCGAGCACCAGGAACCCGCCGGCGTGCCCGATATCGTGGCGCACCGCGGACCAGAACGCCCGCCCGCGGGACGCGTCGTCCAGGTCCGGCCGGTGCGGCAGGCGGATCCAGTCGGTGCGGCCCAGCCGCAGCCAAAGCCAGCCCATGACCACAGCGACGACCAGGCTGGCGCCGCCGCGGGCGACCACCATCTCCGGGTTGTTCGGGAAGGCCACGGCCGTGGCGGTCAGCACGACCGGGTTGACCGCCGGCGCGGCGAGCAGGAATGCCAGCGCAGCCGCGGGGGTCACGCCGCGGCGCATCAGCGAGCCGGCGATCGGCACCGCCCCGCACTCACACCCCGGCAGCACCACCCCGGCGCAGCCGGCGACCGGCACCGCGAGCGCTGGATGGCGTGGCAGGGCCCTGGCCCAGAACGAGCGGGGCACGAACACCGCGATAGCGGCCGACAGGGCTACGCCGAAGACGAGGAAGGGGGTTGCCTGCACCATGATCGAGACGAAGACCGTGGTCCAGGTCGCCAGCCGCGGGTCGGAGATGGCACCGGCGATCGTCCCGCGGAAGACCACCAGCAGCACCAGCAGGACGGCGAGGACCTCGACCGAGCCGATCCGGTCGCCAAAGAGACGACCCCGCTGCGGTGGCGGGGCCTTGCTCGTATCCCCCGGGCCGGGTGGGGCCGGCGACGGGGCAACGGCGGTCACACGCAGAGGCTACCGTGGTCGGGCACAGGGCAGAAATGTTAGCGTCTGCGCAACAACTTCACATCCGACAGGGGAGCGCACAGCGCTGAGAGTGCTGGGCGCCGCTTTAGCAGTGACGTCCAGCAGACCCTCGAACCTGATCTGGGTAATGCCAGCGCAGGGAGCTCGGTCGAGACCTCCAGCAGCGGCGCCGCGCCGGGCACTCTCCCCCGGCACGGCGTGCGTCTTCTCCTGGTTCGCTCTTGGACTGGGAGGCAACTCATGAAACAACCCACTGCCAGCCGGTGGCGCACCGTCGACATCGTTGTCGCGTCCGTGCTAGGCGTCGCCTTCGGCGTCATCTTCTGGGCGTGGAGCCTGTTATGGAACGGCCCGGCCGACGCGATCCCGCTGCCCGCCCGAGCGGTGATCTACGGCGTCTGGCTGGTGCCGGCGGTCCTCGGTGGCCTGGTGATCCGCAAGCCGGGCGCAGCCTTCTACACCGAGACCGTTGCCGCGCTCGTCTCCGTCGCGCTCGGCACCATCTGGGGCTGGACGCTCGTACTGCAAGGGCCGATCCAGGGGATCGCCGCCGAGGTCGCGTTCGCGCTGTTCGCGTACCGGCTGTGGGGGCTGGCGGTGGCCACGGTCGCGGCTGCTTTCGCCGGGCTCGCCGCCGGCGTCTACGACAAGGTCGCCTGGTACCCGGACCTCTCCTGGGTCTCCTTCGGGGTCCCGTTCATCCTGATCACCGTGGCCAGCTCGATGGTGGTCGCCGGCTTCGGGTCGTGGGCGCTGACCCGCGCCCTCGCCCAGACCGGCGTGCTGGACCCGTTCCCCTCTGGACGGGAACGGGCGCTGGTCTGAGCCGGCCGTGGCAGAGGTCGAGCTGCGCGGCTTCGGCTGGCGGCACGCCGGTCGCCGAGCCTGGGCGCTGCGCGGCGTCGACCTGCGGATAGAAGCTGGCGAGCGGGTGCTCCTGCTCGGGCCCTCCGGGGCCGGC
The DNA here is from genome assembly GCA_035649895.1 of Micromonosporaceae bacterium. Taxonomy (GTDB): domain Bacteria; phylum Actinomycetota; class Actinomycetes; order Mycobacteriales; family Micromonosporaceae; genus DASSUC01. Next base: position 29,493 of record DASRIS010000018.1, read on the forward strand.
AAGAGCACCCTGCTCGCCGCCCTCGCCGGCCTGCTCGCCGAGGACTCCGGCGAGCAGGAGGGTACGGCCCGGGTGGCGGGCCAGCCCAGCCGTACCGCCCGGGAGCTGACCGGGATCGTCTTCCAGGACCCGCAGACCCAGCTCGTGATGGCCCGCTCCGGCGACGACGTGGCGTTCGGCCTGGAGAACCGGGGCGTGCCGGCAGCCGAGATCTGGCCCCGGGTGGACGCGGCGCTGGCCGCGGTCGGCTTCCCCTACGGGCGGGACCGGCGGGTCGAGGCGCTCTCCGGCGGCGAGCAGCAGCGCCTGGCCCTGGCCGGGGTGCTCGCGCTGCGCCCGCGGCTGCTGCTGCTCGACGAGCCCACCGCCAACCTGGACCCGGCCGGGGCGGCCCTGGTACGGGCCGCGCTGGCCACCATCTCAGGCGTGACAACGGTGCTCGTGGAGCACCGGGTCGCCGAGGCGCTGCCGCTGGTCGACCGGGTGGTGGTGCTGGAGCCCGGTGGCGGGGTGCAGGCGGACGGCGTACCAGAGAAGGTCTTTGCGCTGCACGGCGAGGAGCTCGCGGCCCGCGGGGTCTGGGTGCCGGGGCGCCCGCTGCCCGCGCGGCTCGCCGCCTGCCCGCCCGGCACGGAGCTGCTGCGCGGCGACCGGCTCAGCTTCCGGCACGCCGGCGCCGCCCGCCCGGCGCTGTCCGAGGTGGACATCACGGTACGCGGCTGCGAGGCGCTCGCCGTGGTGGGGCCGAACGGGGCCGGCAAGTCCACGCTCGCCCTGCTGCTGGGCGGGCTGCTCGGTCCGACCACGGGGACGGTGCGGGCCTCGCCCGCCCTGGCCGGGGCGGACGCGGCCAGGCCGCCGCACCGGTGGCGGGCCGCGGCGCTGACCAGCCGGATCGGCTCGGTGTTCCAGAACCCCGAGCACCAGTTCGTCACCACGCAGGTCCGCGACGAGCTGGCCCTGGGTGGGGTGCCTCCGTCGATTGTGGGCCTGCTGCTGGACCGGCTGGGGCTGGCCGGGCTCGCCGCCGCCAACCCGTACACGCTGTCCGGTGGGGAGCAGCGGCGGCTCAGCGTGGCGACGGCGCTGGCCGGCGCGGCCATCCCCGGGCCCCGGCCGCTCGACAGCCCTCGCCTGCTCGTGCTCGACGAGCCCACGTTCGGGCAGGACCGGCGCACCTGGATCGCGCTGGTCGAGCTCCTCGCCGACCTTCGCGACCTGGGCCACGGCATCGTCACGGTCACCCACGACGCCGACTTCGTCGCCGCCCTCGCCGACCGGGCCGTGCCCCTCCCCGAGCCGCCTACGCCGCCTCACGCTCCACATCCGCCGCATCCCGACCCACCCGCGCCACCCCCCTTCCCGACTGCACCGCCGCATCCCCACTCGCCTGCGCCACCCCGCGACCGGACCGAGCCGCGGTGAGGTTCGCCGCGCCGATGGCCGACCCGGGCGCCCTGCTCGCCCGGCGCAACCCGGTGGCGAAGCTGGCCGCATCGGGTGTGCTCACGCTCGCGCTCCTGGCCACGCTGGACCCGGTGGCGCCAGCTCTCGCGCTCGCCCTGGAGCTGGCCGTGGTGCCGCTGTTCGGCGTGGCGTACGGCACGCTGCTGCGGCGCGCCTTCCCGATCCTGCTCTCGGCGGTCGGGGTGGTGGTCGCGCTCGGAGTGTTCGCGGCTCAGCGCACTGGCGAGGCACTGTTCGCCATCGGCCCGCTGGTCATCACGACCGGTCTGCTGAACAACGCCCTTGGCCTGGCGCTGCGGGTCGTCGCGGTGGCCCTGCCCGGCGTGCTGGTCTTCGCCAGCACCGACCCGACCGACCTCGCCGACGCGCTGGTGCAGCACCTCAAGGCGCCGGCGCGGTTCGCGATCGGGGCACTCGCCGCGTTCCGGCTCGCCCCGCTGCTGGGTGCCGAGTGGGAGCTGCTGCGCATGGCCCGGCGGGCGCGGGGGGTCGACCCCGGCCGCAACCCAGTCGCCCACCTGCGTCTGTTCTGGTCAACCGCGTTCGCGCTGCTGGTCGGTGCGATTCGGCGAGGCACCCGGCTCGCCGCCGCGATGGACGCGCGCGGGTTCGACTCCGGCGTCCCGCGGACCATCGCGCGCCCGCAGCGCTTCGGCGCCGCTGACTGGGCGCTGGTCACCGCCGCAGCCGGGGCCGCCGCGCTGGCACTCGGCACCAGCCTCGCCCTGGGCACCTTCCGCCCCCTGCTCGGCTGAGCTCTGAACTCTGGACCGGCCACGATCATTGGACGGCTACCGTGAATCCGCCTGGCGATTTTTGTCGGTAGGTGTCCAATGATCTCCGTCGGGCGGTGCCACCGGATTGGGCAGGGCGCCGCCGTAGCGGCGGTCGCGCCGGGCGAACAGCTCGCACGCGTACCACAGGTGCCGCCGGTCGAAGTCCGGCCACAGCGTGTCGAGCGAGACGAACTCGGCGTACGCGGCCTGCCAGATCAGGTAGTTGGAGAGCCGCTGCTCGCCGGAGGAGCGCAGGACCAGGTCCACATCCGGGATCTCGGGCCGGTAGAGGTAGCGCGCGAACACCCTTTCGGTGACCCGGTCAGGCCGCACCCGGCCCGCGGCCACGTCAGCGGCGAGGGCGGCCGCCGCATCGGCGATCTCCGCCCGGCCGCCGTAGTTCACGCAGAACTGCAGCGTCAGCACGTCGTTGTGGCGGGACAGCTCCTCGGCGTACTCCAGCTCGGAGATGACGCTCGCCCACAGCCTGGGCCGGCGGCCCGCCCACCGCACGCGTACCCCCAGCTCGTGCAGCTGGTCGCGGCGGCGACGGATGACGTCGCGGTTGAAGCCCATCAGGAAGCGGATCTCCTCCGGGGACCGCTTCCAGTTCTCGGTGGAGAACGCGTACGCGGAGATGTTCCGGATGCCCAGCTCGATGGCGCCCTCGATGACGTCGAAGAGGGCCGCCTCCCCCGCCTCGTGCCCCTTGGTGCGGGGCAGCCCGCGCTGCTTGGCCCAGCGCCCGTTGCCGTCCATGATGATCGCCACATGGTTCGGGACCGCCCCGGCGGGCAGGGCCGGCGGGCGTGCCCCGGACGGATGTGGTGACGGCGGCTTTACCTGGCGGAGGGCACGGCCACCGGTCGAGGGTCTCCTCAAGCGGGCTCCCGGGGTTCGCGGTCAACCAGTGGCAGCGAGCGTAGCCCCCGCTCCAGATGCCACTGCAGGTGTGCCGCGACCAGGCCCGAGCACTCGCGGCGGGTGAACACCTCGGCCCGGCCAGCGACCCCCCAGTCGCCCCCCGCAAGGGCGGCCATCAGGTCCAGGGTGGCCGGCGCCGGATGGGCGGCGCCGGGGGGGCGGCAGTCCGGGCAGACACAACCCCCAGCGGGTACGGAGAACGAGCGGTGCTGCCCCGGCGCGCCGCACACCGCGCACGCGGTCAGCGCCGGCGCCCAGCCGGCGAGCCCCATGGCCCGCAGCAGGTACGCGTCGAGCACCAGCGTGGCGGGCCGGCCGGTCTCTGCCAGCGCCCGCACCGCGGCGAGCGTCAGCAGGAACAGCCGCAGCGCCGGCTCCTCCTCGACCGGGGTGAGCCGCTCGGCGGTCTCCGCGACCGCGCTCGCCGCGGTGTAGCGGGAGTAGTCGGCCAGGAACCGCTTGCCGTAGAGCTCCACGCCCTCCACCTGGCTGATCGTGTGCAGCGACCGGCCTTCGGTGATCTGCAAGTCCACGTGCCCGAACGGCTCCAGCCGGCCGCCGATGCGGGACATGGTCCGGCGTACCCCTCTGGCGACCGCGCGGACCCGGCCGTGCCGGCGGGTCAGCAGCGTGATGACCCGGTCCGACTCGCCGATCTTCTGGCAGCGCAGCACCACCGCGTCGTCGCGGAAGACTGGGCGGCGCAGGCCGGGCACGGTTGTATTCTCCCCCGACCATGCCGCGGGTCCGCGCCACGCCCCCGAACCCGGTGCGGGTCGCAGGCCGCACCGGCTCCGGCGACATAACCCTCACCGGCGTCTCCGCGGTCGACGTGACTACCGGCTCCGGCCGGATCACGGTCCGCCGCGCCTGACCGATGACCCGAGCAGTCTCGGACGAACGCCTCGCCGTGCTACCGGTACCGCTTCCGGCGTGGCGGTCCAGCATCGCCGATCACGAAGAAGCCGGTCCGGCGGTCGCGAACATGCTGGTAGATAACCTTCTGGCGGGAGTGGGACCGTTCCGCGCGGGTGCGGACAGGCAGCTCGGCGCTGTCCAGACAGTGGACCGATCCGCGATGTTTGCGCAGCAACGTATCCACCGCATCCTGGGTAGCGATCCGAGCGTCCTGTGTCAGCAACGACCATCCATGGATAAGTCCGTACTCGATCCACTCGGGATCGCTGACATTCTCTGCATCGTCGGGGAAATGATCTCCGATGAGGTGGACCGCCCATCCCCAGTCGATGAGAAGCCGCGGGGCGCCCTTGCCAAGGCACCGGTCGGCAAAGAGCTCAGGCGGCGACCCGGACGAGCGCCCGGACCTGCTCAACGGTTAGGCCGTACTCGTCGGCGACGACATCAGAGGGCTCTCCGGCTTTCCACATGCCGAGGACGGCGGTTACCGGGACCCTGGCCGGTTCGACTATCGGGGCGCCCCAGGCGGACCGCGGGTCGATGACGACCTTGGCCACCGCGGGGTCATACATCCGAAGGGTCAGCCGGGTGGGAAAGTCATCGTCCTCCTCCCATACGATGTAGCGGAGGTAGTCATTGATGACCTCCCGGAACGGCAGCTGACCGTCACCGGCCCGCACTACCTCGTCGGTCTCGAGGTAGTGGATGAACACATCAATGCCGTCAGTCGCGATACGGCGGCTGGCCAGGCCGTACTCGGTTCCGAACTGGCGGCGGACCCCGGCCGCCGCACTGGCGATCTTGGCTGGTGACAGGCCGAGGCTGCGCAGCGACCGCAGGACGTACGCCTCGATCAGGGCGATGAAGGGCACCGACGGGTGTCCACGTCGGGCGGGCTTGATGCTGTGGACGAGCGGTCGTCCAGCGGTCTCGTGGGTCAGCCAGTGCCGGATCGTGCGCTCCGCGTACTGGCGCGCTGTGGCTCCTCGATGGTTGCCGCCGGGCTGCACTCGTCGACCGGCATACCTTGCACGGTATCAGCGGGCCCCTACCGCAACACCACTACTGCATAGCTCATGCACCAATAGCGCGACGGCGAGCCAGGTCGGCGCGCACCGTAGCGAGATCGGTGCCGGGTTCGCCCCGGGCCAGCGCGCTGAGGCTCTCGGAGATCCGCTCCACGGACCCGGAGTCGCCAAGGATCTCCAATGTCATCTCCAGCCCTTCGGAATCATCTCGTGACCCGCTGTGCTGCTGGCATACCCGCCGCACAAGCTCGTAGAAACGAGCCTCTGCCGCTGCGATGGTGGGAGGACCGGCCACCCTAGAAGCCCAGCTTGCGCAGCTGCCTGGGGTCGCGCTGCCAGTCCTTGGCGACCCGTACGTGCAGGTCCAGGTAGACCCGGGTGCCGAGCAGCGCCTCGATCTCCTGCCGGGCCCGGATGCCCACGTCACGCAGCCGGCTGCCCCGGGCACCGATGACGATCGCCTTCTGGCTGGGCCGCTCGACGTACACATCGGCATAGATCTTGGTGATCCGGTCCTCGGGGATCATCTCCTCGACCACGACGGCGATCGAGTGGGGCAGCTCGTCCCGGACGCCCTCCAGGGCCGCCTCCCGGATCAGCTCCGCGACCAGCACCTGCTCCGGCTCGTCGGTGAGCATCTCGTCCGGGTAGAGCTGCGGCGACGGTGGCAGGTAACGCGTCATCACCTCCACCAGCCGGTCCACCTGCTCGCCGGTGACCGCGCTGACCGGCACCACCTCGGCGAAGTCGCCCAGCTCGGCGACTGCCGCCAGGCGCGCCAGCAGGCGGTCCCGGGACACCAGGTCGATCTTGGTGACCACCGCGAGCACGGTCGCCCGTAGCCCGGCCACCTCGGCGGTGATGAACCGGTCGCCGCGGCCGATCTCCTCGTCGGCCGGCAGGCACACCCCGACCACGTCGACCTCGCTCCAGACCTGGCGGACCAGGTCGTTGAGGCGCTCGCCGAGCAGCGTACGGGGGCGGTGCAGGCCCGGGGTGTCCACCAGGACCAGCTGCGAGCCGGGCCGGTGCAGCACGCCCCGGATCACGTGCCGGGTGGTCTGCGGCTTGCTGGACGTGATCGCGATCTTCTGGCCGACGATCGCGTTCATCAGGGTGGACTTGCCGGCGTTGGGGCGCCCCACGAAGCAGGCGAAACCGGCGCGGTACGGCTGCTGCGTCACGAGACGACGGTGCCCAGCAGCGAGCCGTCGGGCGCGGCCACGTGGATGGGTGCCTCGCCGGCCAGGTCCCGGACTGCCGCGTGGCCCGCCCGGTCCAGTGTGGACGCCTCGGTGACCACCGCGGCCGCCTCCAGCCGGCCCGCGCCGGCCGCCGCCGCGGTGGCGACCGCGAGCTGGAGCGCGGTCAGCGACAGGGACGGCAGGCTCACGCTCGACGCGGCGTACGTTCGCCCGTCGCCGTCGCGCACCGCCGCGCCCTCGATCGACCCGGTCCGGGCACGCGCGGCGCGGGCGAGCGTCACCAGCTTCGCGTCCTCGGCGCTCAGCTGGGACGTCTCGGTAGCCGGCTCAGGCATCGGACAGCAGCCTCTCCTCGTGGGCTTCGGCGACCGCGGCCGCCTCCCGCCGCACCAGCACGGTGTCGATGCGGTTGCGCCGGCCGGTGGTGCCCTCGGCGACCAGCCAAAGGCCGGCCACGTTGGCCGCCGCACCGGGGATCGGCACCCGGCCCAGGGCCTGGGCGAGCAGCCCGGACACGGTCTCCACCTCACCAGCGGGGATCTCGACATCGAACAGCTCGCCGAGGTCCTCGATCGGCAGGCGGGCCGACACGCGCACCGCGCCGTCGCCGAGGTGCTCGATCGGCGGGCGCTCCACATCGTACTCGTCGGTGATCTCCCCGACGATCTCCTCCAGGATGTCCTCGATGGTGACCAGGCCGGCGGTGCCGCCGTACTCGTCGACCACGATGGCGAGGTGGGTGCGCGCCGCCTGCATCTCCGAGAGCAGGTCGTCGACGGGCTTGGACTCGGGCACGAAGGTCGCCTCGCGCATCGCCTCGGCCACCGGCAGGTCGCCGCCGGTGCCGGCCTGCATCCGCCGGACCAGGTCCTTGAGGTAGACCACGCCGAGCACGTCGTCCACGCTCTCGCCGACCACCGGGATCCGGGAGAAGCCGGAGCGCAGCGCGAGCACCAGCGCCTGCCGCAGGCTCTTGTGCGCCTCGATCCACACCATCTCGGTACGGGGCACCATCACCTCGCGGGCGATCGTGTCCCCGAGCTGGAAGACGGAGTGGATCATCTGCCGCTCGCCGTGCTCCACCACGCCCCGCTGCTCCGCGAGGTCCACCAGCTCCCGCAGCTCCACCTGGGTCGCGAACGGCCCCTCCCGGAAGCCCCGGCCCGGCGTGACCATGTTGCCGATGAGGATCAGCAGCGCGGTCAGCGGGTTCAGCACCCGCCCGAGCCAGCGCACCAGCGGCGCGGTGAGCCGGCCGACCACGTACGCGTGCTGGCGCCCGATGGTGCGCGGGCCCACGCCCACGACGACGAAGCTGACCAGCGTCATGGCACCCGCGGTGAGCAGCGCGGAGGTCCAGCCGGCGCCGAAGGTGTCCACCGCCACCAGGGCCACCAGGGTCGTCGCGGTCAGCTCGCACAGCAGCCGCAGCAGCAGGAGCAGGTTGAGGTGGCGTACCACGTCGGCGGCGACCGCCTGCAGCGCCCCGGCCCCGCGCTGGCCCTCGCGGGCAAGCTCACCGGCCCGGGCCGCGGAGACCGCGCCGAGCGCGGCGTCGGTCATGGCGAAGAAGCCGGCGAGCACGACCAGGCCAGCGGCGTTCCACAGCAGGGTGCCGTCGGGTAGGCCAGACGGCGTCTGTGCGGCGAGCGTCGTGATCACCGACGGGCGCGCCAGCCGTCGAGCAGCCGCGCCTGCAGCGCGAACATCTCCCGCTCCTCCTCCGGCTCGGCATGGTCGTAGCCGAGCAGGTGCAGCACCCCGTGCACGGTCAGCAGGTGCAGCTCGTCGGCTGCGCAGTGGCCGGCCGTGGCCGCCTGCTTGGCCGCCACCTCCGGGCACAGCACGATGTCGCCGAGCAGCGCCGGCTCCCCGGCCGGACCCTCGCTGGGCCCGTGGTCGACGCTGCTCTCATCCATGGGGAAGGCGAGCACGTCGGTCGGGCCGTCCCCGCCCATCCAGCGGTGGTTCAGCTCGGTCATGTAGTCGACGTCGACGAGCAGCACCGACAGCTCGGCCATGGGGTTGACCCCCATCTCGCCGAGGACGTACCGGGCCACGCCGAGGACCGCGTCGGTGTCGACGCTCACCCCGGACTCGTTGGCAATCTCGATGGACATCTGCACCCCGCAGGTCGGCTAGCGGCGCCGGCCGGCGCGCCCGCCGCGGGACGGTACGGCATGCACCGCCTGACCGGACTCCGGCTCTTGGGCAGCGTCCCACTTGGCGTACGCGTCGACGATGTCGCTCACCAGCCGGTGGCGCACCACGTCCGCGCTGGTCAACATCGAGAAGTGGACGTCGTCGACCCCGTCCAGGATCTCCCGCACCACCCGCAGGCCGCTGCGGGTGCCGCCCGGCAGGTCAACCTGGGTCACGTCACCGGTCACCACGATCTTCGAGCCGAACCCGAGCCGGGTCAGGAACATCTTCATCTGCTCGAGCGTGGTGTTCTGCGCCTCGTCCAGGATGATGAACGCGTCGTTGAGGGTGCGCCCGCGCATGTACGCCAGCGGGGCGACCTCGATCGTGCCGTTCTGGGTGAGCCGGGGGATCGAGTCGGGGTCGATCATGTCGTGCAGCGCGTCGTAGAGCGGGCGCAGGTACGGGTCGATCTTCTCGTAGAGCGTGCCGGGCAGGAAGCCCAGCCGCTCCCCGGCCTCCACCGCCGGCCGGGTGAGGATGATCCGGGTCACCTGCTTGGCCTGTAGCGACTGCACCGCCTTTGCCATCGCCAGGTACGTCTTGCCGGTACCGGCCGGCCCGATGCCGAACACGATGGTGTGGCCGTCGATCGCGTCGACGTACCGCTTCTGGCCCAGCGTCTTGGGCCGGATGGTCCGGCCGCGACGGGAGAGGATGTTGAGGGTCAGCACCTCGGCCGGGCGCTCGTCGCTGCCCTGCTCGATCATGCCGACCGTGCGCCGCACGCTGTCCGCGGTCAGTGTCTCGCCTTTCTCGATCAGCTCAATCAGCTCGGTGAAGATGCGCGCGGTCAGCGCGTTGTCGGCCGGAGCTCCAGTAATGGTGATCTCATTGCCTCGCACGTGGATGTCGCTCGCGACGGCGCGCTCGACCAGTCTCAACAGCTCGTCTCCGGCACCGAGGAGGTTAACCATCAGCTGCGGGTCCGGGACTGTGATCTTGGTGGTCACCCGGGCTGGCGCGCCGGGGCGTGGACTGTCGGTCATAGTGCGGCCCGCCAGGGCCTTCCGCCACCTGCTTCCGCTTCCGTGCCGCGCCGGACGAGCGGCCCAGCGCGTGGCCGATGAGGTCCCCCCATGGTATCGGCTACCGCTGGAGAATGACCCGATACGCGCGACCCGCAGTGCGTCACTCGGGTGGCGCGCTGGCCCAGGCCCCGGAGAAGGTCTCCTGGGTACGGGTGAACCGGTACGTCGCCCAGTGCATGCGCACCACGGTCCCGGTCTGCGGGTCCCGGGTGAGCCGCAGCAGCTCGCCCGCCTCCCGCCCGGACACGGTACGCAGCAGGTCCGTCTCCACCTGCGCGAAGACCGACGGTGGCCGGTCGGCCGGGTGGTTGGCGCCGCGCGCCTGCAAGGCGCCGTCGCGCCACGAGAAGATGTACTCGAACCCCTCGCCCCACCAGCGGCCGAGCACCGAGCGCAGCTCCGGCGGCGCCGGCGGGCCCGGCGTCCACGGGGTGACCTCCGCCGGGTCGTGCTCGACCACCGCGGCCAGCAGCTGGTGCGGCAGCTCCAGGACCGCCTCGGCGGTGCCGGACGAGCCGAGCACGGCCGCGCCGCAGGCGGCCGGGGTGCCGGGGCCGCCGCGGCGGCCGTAGACGCCGGCGAGGAACCCCGGCATCGCCCCGTCGTGCCCGACGTGGACCGCCCGCGCGGGCTGCGGCACCATGATCAGCCCGAGCCCGTACCCGACGCTCCACAGCGCCTCGTCGGTCACCGTGAGCGGCCAGCGCATCTCGTCCAGCGTCGCGGCGGCCAGCACCTTGCCGCCCGGGTCCACGGCGGCCGGGTCGGCCAGGAACGCGGCCCAGCGGGCCATGTCCGCCGCGGTGCTCCAGAGCTGGCCGGCCGGGGCCACCGCGCCGAAGTCGGTGGGCGGCTCCGGCTGCACGTGGTCGGAGTACGCGTCGACCAGGTAGCCGGTGGTGGCCCGCTCGGTGGGCGCCACGGTGGTGCCGGCCAGCCCCAGCGGGTCCAGCACCCGGTCGGCCAGCACCTCCTCCCACGTGCCGCCGCGCAGCCGGCCGACCAGGTGGCCCAGCAGCGCCACGCCCAGGTTGGAGTAGTGGAAGCGGCGGGCCGGTGGCAGCACCCGCTCGACCCGGTCCAGCTCGGCCAGCAGCCGGGCCGCGTCGGGCGCGTCGAGGGTGTCCCACACGTCGCCGTACGGCTCGCGTTGCAGGCCGGAGGTGTGCGACATCAGCCGGCGCACCGGCAGCTCGCCGTGGGCCGGCAGGTCCAGGTGCGCGCCGACCGGGTCGTCCAGCTCCAGCAGACCCTCGTCCCGGCACTGCATGACCAGGACCGCGGTGAACGTCTTCGTCACCGAGCCGATGCGGAACTGCGTGGCCTGGCCGGCGCCGCCCACCTGCAATGTCCAGAGTGGACGGTCAGCCCGGTGCAGCGCCACGGAGAGCGCAGGCACCCGGGCGTCGGCCTGGGTGCGCCGCGCCATCCGCTCGTAGTGCCGGTGCGGGTCCACGCCTACCCGGCCAGCATCGGGCCGAGCGGCGCGCCGCCCAGCACGTGCGCGTGGACGTGGAAGACCTCCTGGCCGGCGTACGAGCCGGTGTTGAAGATCGTGCGGAAGCCGTCCGTGCCCAGCCCCTCGGCCTTGGCCACCGCGGCGACCGTGGCCAGCACCTCGCCAGCGAGGCCGGGGTCCGCCTCGGCCAGCGCGGACACGTCCTCGTGGTGGGCCTTCGGGATGACCAGCACGTGCACCGGCGCCTTCGGCCCGATGTCGCGGAAGGCCAGCGTGGTGGCCGTCTGGTGGACCACGGTGGCCAGGACCTCGCCAGCCGCGAGGCGACAGAATAGACAGTCGCTGCGCCGCCGGCCAGGTAGCTCGCTCCGCTCGCTGCCTAACCCATCGGTTCGTTCGCTGCGCTCGCTCACGCCTGGCATGGTATGTGCTCATGGAGCAGACCGGACGGGCGGTGCTGGTGACCGGGGCCTCGCGCGGGATCGGGCGGGCGGTGGCGGCGGCGTTCGCCGCCGCCGGGGACCGGGTGGCGGTCCACCACCGCCGCTCGCCGGACCTCGCCGAGCAGCTGCGGGCCGCGCTGCCCGGGCAAGGGCACACAGTGGTACGGGCCGACCTCGCCGACCCGGCGGCGGTCAAGGACATGGTCGACGCGGCGGCGCAGGCGCTGGGCGGGCTGGACGTGCTGGTGAACAACGCCGGCATCTACACGCCGCACCCGATCCTGGACAGCTCCTACGAGCACTGGCAGCGCGAGTGGCGCCGGACGCTGGACACCAACCTGCTCGGCGCGGCGAACGCCACCTGGTGCGCGGTACGGCACATGCGCCCGGGCGGGCGGATCGTCAACATCTCGTCCCGGGGGGCCTTCCGCGGCGAGCCGGGCCAGCCGGCGTACGGCGCCAGCAAGGCCGGGCTCAACGCGATGGGCCAGTCGCTCGCGCTCGCCCTGGCCCCGCACGGCATCGCGGTGGCGACCGTGGCGCCTGGGTTCGTCGAGACGGACATGACCAACGAGCATCTCAAGCCGCCGCGCGGGGACGCGGTCCGGGCGCAGAGCCCGTTTGGCCGGGTGGCCCGGCCGGAGGAGATCGCCGCCGCGGTGCTGTGGCTCGCCTCCCCTGAGGCCGAGTGGGCCTCCGGGGCGATCCTCGACCTCAACGGAGCCTCATACCTGCGCAGCTGATCGGCCCTGCACAGCTGCGCGGCGGCCCTACGCAGCTGCGCGGCGGCCCTACGCAGCTGGGCAGGGCGCGCCGGTCACCTCACCAGCGGCCGAGGCGGGCGGAGAGCACCGACAGGGCTGCGACGCCAGCGGTGGAGGTACGCAGCACCGTCTCCCCCAGGCGCACGGGGATGGCGCCGGCCTGGGTGAAGAACGCCAGCTCCTCCGGGGCGACGCCGCCCTCCGGCCCGACCACGAGCACCACCTCCCCGGCGGCCGGCAGCGCCACCCCGGCCAGCCGGGCGTCAGCCTCCTCGTGCAGCACGAACCCGGCCGCGGCGGCGCCCAGCCGCTGCGCCACCTGCGCGGTCGACTCGGCCGGAAACACCCGCGGCAGCCAGGGCCGCCGGGCCTGCTTGGCCGCCTCCCGGGCGGTTGCGCACCAGCGCGCAAGCGCCCGGTCGCCCCGCTCGCCGCGCCACTGCGCCACCGACCGGGCCGCCGCCCAGGGCACCAGGGCGTCCACCCCGACCTCGGTCATCGCCTGCACCGCCAGCTCGCCCCGCTCGCCCTTTGCGATGCCCTGCACGACCACGAGCCGCGGGTCGGGCGGTTGCGCGTACCAGCGGGAGAGCAGGCACAGCTCGAGGCTGCCGCGGCCGGCGGCGGTGACCCGGGCCCGCGCGGTGCCGCCCTGCCCGTCGCCGAGGAGCAGCTCCTCGCCGGCGCGCAGCCGCAGCACGTCTGCCGCGTGGTGCCCCTCCGGCCCGGCCAGCACGCACCGCTCACCCGGCGGCAGCGACTCGACCAGGAACAGCTGGGCGGTCACTGGCCGTTGAACGCGTCCCGCATGCGCGAGAAGAAACCGCCCTGCTTGGACAGCTCGGCCACCTCTTCGCCGCGCAGCCGGGCGAAGTCGCGCAGCATCCGCTCCTGGTCGGCGTCGAGCCTGGTGGGCGTACGCACGTCGAGGTGCACGAAGAGGTCGCCCCGGCCGACGCCGCGCAGGTGCGGCACGCCCTTGCCCCGGATGCGCAGCGTCGAGCCGGGCTGCGTGCCGGCCCGTACGTCGAGGTGCTCCTCGCCGTCGAGGGTCTTGATGGTCAGCCGGGTGCCGAGCGCGGCGGCGGTCATCGGCACGGTGACCCGGCAGTGCAGGTCGTCGTCCTTGCGGGAGTAGACGTCGTGCGGGCGCTCGTGGATCTCCACGTAGAGGTCGCCGGGCGGTCCTCCGCCCGGCCCCACCTCACCCTGCTGGGCGAGGCGGATGCGCATGCCGTCCTCCACCCCCGGCGGGATCTTCACGGTGAGGTTGCGCCGGGTGCGCACCCGGCCGTCGCCGCCGCAGGTGGGGCATGCGTGCGAGATGACCGTGCCGTGGCCCTGGCAGGCCGCGCACGGGCGGGAGGAGACGACCTGGCCGAGGAACGTACGCTGCACCGCCTGCACCTCGCCCCGGCCACCGCACATGTCGCAGGTGGTCGGGTGGGTGCCCGCCGCCGTGCCGGCGCCGGTGCACGTGGTGCACAGCGCGGCTGTGTCCACGGTGATCGGCGCCTCCACGCCGAACGCGGTCTCCTGCAGGTCCAGGTCGAGGCGGAGGATCGCGTCGGCCCCGGGGCGCATGCGGGGCCGCGGCCCGCGCGCCGAGGCGGTGCCGAAGAACGCGTCCATGATGTCCTGGAAGCCGACGAACGGCCCACCGGGGCCGGGGCCGGCGCCAGAGGGGGCGAGCGGGTCGCCGCCGAGGTCGACGATCTCCCGCTTGGCCGGATCGGACAGGACCTCGTACGCGGCGTTGATGTCCTTGAACTTCTCCTGCGCCGCCGGATCCGGGTTCACGTCCGGGTGGTACTGGCGGGCAAGCTTGCGGTAGGCCCGCTTGATGTGCTCCGCGGAGGCGTCCCGGTTTACCCCGAGAATCGCGTAGTAGTCCTTGGCCACTGCGTCCCGTGTCCTCATTGTCCTTGTCGCGCCCGTCAGTCAGGTCAGTTCTGCGCCAGCAGGTCGCCAAGGTAGCGTGCCACGGCGCGCACGCTGGCGATTGTGCTGGGGTAGTCCATCCGGGTGGGACCCAGCACGCCCATCCCCCCGACAACCGTGGTGCCCGGCCCGTAGCCGGTGCTCACCACCGAGGTGGAGCGCAGGTCCTCGATCTCGTTCTCGTCCCCGATCCGCACGTTGAGTGTGCCTCCGCTCACCTCGCCGAAAAGCTTGAGCAGGATCACCTCCTCCTCCAGCGCCTCCAGGATCGGGCGCAGCGAGCCCTGGAAGTCCAGCATGCCGCCGCGCGCGAGGTTCGCGGTGCCGGCCAGCGCCATGCGCTCCTCGGAGCGCTCGACCAGCGTCTCCAGGAGCACGGTGGCGAGCGCGGTCATGGCCGGGCGCAGCGGCGCGGCGGTCTCCTCCACCATCGTCTGGACGAGCGTTGGGGTGTCGACCAGCCGGTGGCCGCCGAGCCTCTCGTTGATCTTCTGGCGCAGGCTGGTCACCGCCTCTGCCCCGAGCGGCCCGGGCAGCTCCACGAGCCGCTGCTCGACCCGGCCGGTGTCGGTGATCATCACGACCAGCAGCCGGGTGGTCGAGAGCGGGACCAGCTCCAGGTGGCGCACTGAGGAGCGGGACAGGCGCGGGTACTGCACGATCGCGACCTGCCGGGTCAGCTGGGCGAGCAGGCGGACCGTGCGGTGCACCACGTCGTCGAGGTCGACGGCGCCGATGAGGAACCGCTCGATCGCCCGGCGCTCGGCCGGCGAGAGCGGCTTGACCCGGGACAGCTTGTCGACGAAGAGGCGGTAGCCGCGGTCGGTGGGGACCCGGCCCGCGCTGGTGTGCGGCTGGCGGATGTAGCCTTCGTCCTCCAGCACGGCCATGTCGTTACGCACCGTGGCCGGGGAGACCCCCAGGTGGTGGCGCTCGACCAGGGCCTTGCTACCGACCGGCTCCTGCGTGGCCACGTAGTCCTCGACGATGGCGCGCAGCACATCCAGCTTGCGGTCATCGAGGGGCATGGCTCACCTCCTGGCACCCTGCTGGCACTCTGCGGCAGCGAGTGCCAGTCTACGACGGCCGTCCAGAGCAACGCGATGATCCGCGAGCTGGTTCACCAGTTATGTCGGGTACGCCCTTACTGACGCTCGAGCCCCGCTCGGGTGAGCCGGAGGTCCGTACCCCTGACGTGGCGGGGTTGATCGGTACCCCTAACGTGACCTGCATGACCGAAGCAACTCGTCCGTTTGGGGACGACCCGTACCGGCCGCCGGCCGGTCCGACCTCCCCGCCTACACCCCCCGGGTCCTACTCGACGCCGGGCGATGCGCCCGCCTACGGATACCCCCCGCCCCCCTCGTCAGGGCCTCCCTCGTCAGGGCCGCCGTCCTCGGGCCCGCCTGGTCCGGGCGGGTACGCCCCGCCACCCCAGGGTGGGTATCCTCCGCCGCCAGGCGGGTATGCCCCACCCGGCCCGGGCGGGTACGGCCCACCGGCCGGCTACGGCCCGCCCGGGGGCTACGGTCCGCCGGGGGGCTACGAGAAGGGCTACCCAGCCGGAGCCCCGGTGGCCGGCTACGCCAACAACGACGAGAGGACCTGGGCCCTCATCGCCCACTTCGGCGGCGCGCTCGGGGCGTTCCTCGGCGCCGGCGCCGGTGGCTGGGTGGCCCCGCTCGTGTCGCTGCTGGCCAAGGGCAACGAGTCGCCGACCGTACGCGCGCACTCGGTGGCGGCCCTCAACTTCCACATCACCATGACGATCGCGGCGATCATCGGTTGGACGATCGGCTGCGTCCTGCTCTTCATCCCCGGCATCGTTGTGATGATCATCGCGGTGGTCTTCGGCGTCATCGGCGGCGTGCGCGCCAACGAGGGCCAGCTCTACCGCTACCCGATGACGATCAACATGGTGAAATGAGCCGAGCCTGCGGGGCCTGACGGATGCGTCGGGCCCCGCACCGGCCAGCCCCGCTCGCGCCCCCGTTCCGCTCCCCCCATCACCTGCGCCCGCCGGGCGTCACGGCAGCAGGTCCCGCACCACCGCGTCGGCGAGCAGGCGCCCCCGCAGGGTCAGCACCGCACGCCCGGCCGCATAGGGGCCGCCCGCCAGCAGCCCGGCGGCGAGAGCACGCTCCGCGCCGGCCCGCGCCGCCGCGTCCAGAGTGGACAGCGCCAGCCCGTCGGCCAGGCGCAGCCGCAGCATCACGTCCTCGGTGTGCCGCTCCGCCCCGGTCAGCACCTCCCGGGCCTGCCCGGGTGACCCGCCGGCGGCCAGCCGCTGGGCGTACGCCGCCGGGTGCCGGACGTTCCACCAGCGCACGCCGCCGACGTGGCTGTGCGCCCCCGGCCCCAGGCCCCACCAGTCACCGCCGGTCCAGTAGAGCAGGTTGTGCCGGCAGCGCCCGGCCGGGCCGCGGGCCCAGTTCGACACCTCGTACCAGGTCAGGCCGGCGCCCGACAGCACGGCGTCCGCGGCCAGGTAGCGGTCGGCGGCGACGTCGTCCGACGGGTACGGCAGCTCGCCGCGGCGCATGCGGGCCGCGAGCCGGGTCCCGTCCTCCACGACCAGGGCGTACGCGCTCACGTGGTCCGCACCCGCCCGGATGGCCGCGGCCAGCGAGGCGGCGAAGTCCTCGGCGGTCTCCCCTGGCGTGCCGTAGATGAGATCCAGGTTGACGTGGGCGAACCCGGCCTCGCGCGCCTGCTCCGCAGCTGCGGTGGCGCGCCCCGGCGTGTGCTGCCGGTCGAGGACGGCGAGCACGTGCGGCGCTGCCGACTGCATGCCCAGCGACACCCGGGTGAAGCCGGCCTGGCGCAGGCGCCGCAGCGCCGCGAGGTCCACCGACTCCGGGTTCGCCTCGGTCGTCACCTCAGCGCCTGCGGCGAGCCCGAACGCCTTGTCCACCCCTTCCAGGATGCGGGCCAGGTCGTCGGGCGGGAGCAGGGTCGGCGTGCCACCGCCGAAGAACACCGTCTGGGCCGCTGGCGCGGCTCCGTCCAGCACCCGGGCGGCGAGGTCGAGCTCGCCCAGGACCGCCTCCAGGTACGCCGCCCGGCTGGCGCCGGTCCCGCCGCTCCCACCGCCCAGCTCCGCCGGGGTGTACGTGTTGAAGTCGCAGTAGCCGCAGCGGCTCGCGCAGAACGGCACGTGCACGTACACGCCGAAGCCCCGGGCGCCGGCCTGGCCGCGCGCGTGCTCGGGCAGGGACCCGTCAGCCGGTACGGGTGCCCCCTTGGGAAGTGGGCCGGGCATGGCACCCAGTGTGCCCGCCGGGTTGTCTAGTCTGCCGGCATGACGGCGCCGACCGAACAGCTTGTCCGCACCGGGGTCAGCCGCGGCGTGGCAACGCTCACGCTGGACAGCCCGCGCAACCGCAACGCCCTCTCCGGTGCGCTGCTCGCCCAGCTGCTCGCGGCGCTGACCGCGGTGACCAGTGACGACGCGGTACGGGTCATCGTGCTCACGCACACCGGGCCGGTCTTCTGCTCCGGCGCCGACCTGAAGGAGACCGCGGCGGCGGTCGCCTCCGGCCAGCTCCCGGCCGCGCGCCTCGGCGACGTGCTCGTCACCCTCGTGGAGTGCCCCAAGCCGGTGGTCGCGCGGGTGGCCGGGCCGGCCCGGGCCGGCGGGATCGGGCTCGTCGCGGCGGCGGACATCGCGGTGTGCGCGTACCAGGCGACCTTCGGCTTCTCCGAGGTACGGCTGGGCGTCATCCCGGCGGTGATCTCGGCGACCGTGCTGCCCCGGCTCGCCCCGCGGGCGGCGGCCGAGCTCTTCCTGACCGGGGAGACCTTTGACGGGGCGCGGGCCGCGCAGATCGGTCTGGTGACGGCGGCGGTGCCGGCGCAGGAGCTGGACACCGAGGTCGAGCGGTACTGCGCCGCGCTGGTGCGAGGGGCGCCCGGCGCGCTCGCCGGAGCCAAGCAGCTGCTGCGCCGGCGGCCAGCCGGTGACCTGCGGGCCGAGCTGGCCGCGCTCACCGAGCTGTCGACCGGCTACTTCCGCTCCGGCGAGGGGCGGGAGGGGATCGCCGCGTTCTGGGAGAAACGGGACGCGGCGTGGGTGCCCCGAGCCGAGCCCGGTCCCGCCTCGGCGCCCGGGCGGTGAGCACCACGCACGCGTGGCCGCCGCGGGCGCGTAGGCCCCGCGGGCGCGTGCGTACTGTGGAGCTGCGGCATCGGACAAGAGGAGGTGGAAGTGCGAATCCGGACACTGCTCGGCGTCGTCCTGGTGCTGGCGCTGGTGACCGGGCTCGGTCTCTTCCTCGCGCTGCGCACGGGGGAGGTGAAGCTGCCGTCCGCGCGGTTGCGCGCCTGCACGGTCGAGGCGGAGGGCACGGTGACCCTCGACTGGGAGCAGATGGCCAACTCCGCGACGATCGCCGCGGTGGGCATCCGCCGGGGGCTGCCCGAGCGGGCCGTGGTGGTCGCGCTCGCCACCGCGTTGCAGGAGTCGAAGCTGCGCAACCTGGCCGGCGGTGACCGCGACTCGGTCGGCCTGTTCCAGCAGCGCCCGAGCCAGGGCTGGGGCACGCCGGAGCAGATCCGGGACCCGCGGTACTCGGCCGGTCGCTTCTACACCGCGCTGCTGCGGGTGCGCGGCTGGCAGAAGATGCGGGTGACCGACGCGGCACAGGCGGTGCAGCGCAGCGCCTACCCGCAGGCGTACGAGCGGTGGGCGGACGAGTCCGCGGTGCTCACCACCGCGCTGCTGGGCCATGCGAGCGGGGCGGTGGCCTGCTCGCTGCCGGACCCGGCGCTGCGCGGCGAGGCCGCTGCGGCGGCGCTCGGCAGCCACCTCCAGCTCGACTGGGGGGACGCGACCGAGGCCTCCGCAGCCGGGCCGACGCTGTCGCTGTCCGTGTCCAGCGCCAAGACCGGCTGGCAGTACGCGCACTGGCTGGTCTCCCATGCCGCAAACGTCGGCGTCATCCGGGTCGCCTACGAGGACCGCGAGTGGACCGCGAAGAGCGGCATCTGGACCCGGGTGAAAGGGGCGTCGACACCGCGGGTCCTCGCCGAGGTCCGCGCCGGCGCCTGAGCCGATGTGCCCGCCGGCGCCTGAGCCTGATAACGCGGACCGGTAACGCCTCCCAGCCGTGGCAGAACCACAAAAATAAGTGACGGATACTGATGTATGAAGCTGGTTCAACATTGACTGAGCCAACTTAGTCAACCGCATGGCTACGCACGGTGAGGAGCCCCCATTTGGGGGCTCCTCCGACCGCGCCTGAGCGCTTAGATGGTGCTTCGCCGGCCGGCGAGACCGACCGTGAGCGCGACGCCGAGCGCCGCGAGCGCAACCTGGATGAAGATCTCGATCCAGTCGACGCCTGCGGTCTCGACCACGCCCGCCGCACGGGCAATCGCGCTGCCGAGCAGCGCCGCACCGACGCCGATCAGCATGGTCAGCCACATCGGGATGTTCTGGCGGCCGGGTACGACCAACCGCCCCAGAGCGCCGACGATCAGGCCGATGATGAGCGCCGAGATGATACCGGTGACGGTCACGGCCCCTCCTTCGGGATTTCGGAACGGACGATCGGACTTATGCCCGCTGCCCCAGATCCCAAACCAGGAGGTGCTACTTCCTACCGCTCGCGCCGCCCTTCCCGTCGGGCGCGGCGGCGGTGGAGAGCGCAGCGATGAACGCCTCCTGCGGCACCTCCACGCGGCCCACCATCTTCATCCGCCGCTTGCCTTCCTTCTGCTTCTCCAGCAGCTTCCGCTTGCGCGTGATGTCACCGCCGTAACACTTCGCAAGTACGTCCTTACGAATAGCGCGGATCGTCTCCCGGGCGATCACCCGGTTGCCGATCGCCGCCTGGATCGGCACCTCGAACTGCTGGCGCGGGATGAGCGCGCGCAGCTTGGCCACGATGGACACGCCGTACGCGTAGGCCTTGTCCTTGTGCACGATCGCGCTGAACGCGTCCACCGGGTCGCCATGGAGCAGAATGTCTACTTTGACCAGGTCTGCCGGTTGCTCGCCGCTCGGCTCGTAGTCCAGGCTGGCGTACCCCTTGGTACGGCTCTTGAGCTGGTCGAAGAAGTCGTAGATGATCTCGGCCAGGGGCAGCGTGTAGCGCAGGTCGACCCGGTCGGCGGAGAGGTAGTCCATGCCGAGCAGGGTCCCGCGCCGGCCCTGGCACAGCTCCATCACCGCCCCGACGTAGTCGTTGGGGGTGAGCAGGTTGGCGCGCACCACCGGCTCGGACACCGAGGCGACCTTGCCCGTCGGGAACTCGGACGGGTTGGTGACCACATGCTCCGTGCCGTCCTCCATGCCCACCCGGTAGACCACGTTGGGCGCGGTGGAGATCAGGTCGAGGCCGAACTCGCGCTCCAGCCGCTCCCGGATGATCTCCAGGTGCAGCAGGCCGAGGAAGCCGCAGCGGAAGCCGAAGCCGAGCGCGGCCGAGGTCTCCGGCTCGTACGACAGCGCCGCGTCGTTGAGCTTGAGCCGGTCCAGCGCGTCCCGCAGGTCCGGGTACTCCGACCCGTCCATCGGGTAGAGCCCGGAGTAGACCATCGGCTTGGGGTCCTTGTAGCCGCTGAGCGGCGTGCGGGCGCCCCGGTTGTTGATGGTGACGGTGTCGCCCACCCGGGACTGGCGCACGTCCTTCACGCCGGTCATCAGGTAGCCCACCTCGCCGACGCCGAGGGCCCGGGCCTTGGTCGGCTCGGGTGAGATCACACCGAGCTCCAGCAGCTCGTGCACTGCCCCGGTGGACATCATCCGGATCCGGTCCCGCGCCTCGATCCGGCCGTCGACGACCCGCACGTACGTGACGACGCCGCGGTACACGTCGTACACCGAGTCGAAGATCATGGCCCGGGCCGGGGCCGCCGCCTCCCCCACCGGCGGCGGGAACTGCCGCACGATCTCGTCGAGCAGGTGCGGCACGCCCTCCCCGGTCTTGCCGGAGACCCGCAGGCACTGCTCCGGGAGGCAGCCGACCAGGTTCGCCAGCTCCTCGGCGTACTTGTCCGGCTGGGCGGCGGGCAGGTCGATCTTGTTCAGCACGGGGATGACGTGCAGGTCGTTCTCCAGGGCCAGGTAGAGGTTGGCCAGCGTCTGCGCCTCGATCCCCTGTGCCGCGTCGACCAGCAGCACCGCACCCTCGCCGGCGGCGAGGCTGCGGGATACCTCGTAGGTGAAGTCCACGTGGCCAGGCGTGTCGATCATGTTGAGGACGAAGCGCTCGCCAGCCCGCTCGCCAGCGCCCACCCGCCACGGCAGCCGTACCGCCTGGCTCTTGATGGTGATGCCGCGCTCCCGCTCGATGTCCATCCGGTCCAGGTACTGGGCGCGCATCTGCCGCGCGTCCACCACCCCGGTCAGCTGGAGCATCCGGTCCGCCAACGTTGACTTGCCGTGGTCGATGTGGGCGATGATGCAGAAGTTCCGGATCAGTGCGGGGTCGGTCGCGCCGGGGTCGAGCGGGGGAACGTCAGGCACGGTCGTCCGTTCTCGTCGGTCGGTCGTCTCTCGTCGCTGTTCTGCCGGTTCTCGGTCGGCCGGTCTGCCGTCGTCGTCGGCCTGCCGGTGGTCTCTCGCCTGTCGCCAGGTGGTCCTATGGTCCCACGCAACGGTCGCGGGCAGGATCAGCCCCATGCGGACCACGCTGCCGGCCGTGCCCTACCACGCGACCGCCCAGCGCCCTGGCTGGGCCGAGCTCCCGGACGGCGTGCGCAGCGGCATCGAGCAGCGCCTCGGCGCGCCGGTGGCCGAGGCGCGCACCGCCGGCGGGGGCTTCACCCGCGGCTTCGCGGCGGTCCTGCGCACGACCACCGGCGAGCGGGCGTTCGTCAAGGCCGCCCCGGCCGGCACGCCGGTCGCCGCCGCGTACGCCCGCGAAGCCGAGGTCACGGCCGCGCTGCCGGCGGCCGTACCAGCGGCGCGGCTGCGCTGGACCGGGACGGCGGCGGGCTGGTACGCGATCTGCCTGGACCCGGTCGACGGCCATGTGCCGGGGCTGCCCTGGGACCCGGCAGAGCTGGACGCGGCGCTCGCCGCATGGGCCGCCGCCGCCGAGGCCCTGCGCCACCCGCCGCCGGGACTGCCCGCCCTCGGCCTGCCGGCCTTCGCGGACATCGCCGCCAGTGACCTCAGTCACTGGCAGCCGGTCGCCGCGCACCGGGCGCCGCTGCCGGGCATGCCCGGGTACGCCCGCGGCCGGCTGGATGAGCTGGCCACCCTGGAGGCCACCCTGCCCGGGCACACCGCCGGGGCCACCGGCGTGACCCACTGCGACCTGCGCCTCGACAACGTGCTGGTCGACCCGGGCGGGCGGGCCTGGATCTGCGACTGGAACTGGGTCTGCACCGGACCGGCCTGGGTCGACACGGCGGCCCTGCTGGTGACCGCGTACGCCAGCGGCCTGGACGCGGACGGGCTCTTCGCCGCCCACCCGACCGCGCGGACCGCGCCGCCGGAGGCGCTGGATGCGCTGCTCGCCGGGCTCGCCGGGTTCTGGCTGGTGCAGAGCGGCTGGGGGCCCTCGGACGCCTCACCGGCGCTGCGTGGGCACCAGCGGTGGAGCGGTGAGGTGAGCCTGGCATGGCTCGCGCAGCGCCGAGGCTGGCCCGTTTTGGATGGCTCGCGCCTGGCCTGGTAACCTTGCTCTTCGCGCCGGGTGGCGTGTCCGCGTTGCGTGCGCCCGCCTGAGCTCCTAGCTACCCGAACCGAACTATCAGGACGAGGCTGTCGCGTGGCGAACATCAAGTCCCAGATCAAGCGCAACCGGCAGAACGAGAAGCGCCGCCTGCGCAACAAGGCGGTCAAGTCGTCGCTGAAGACCGCGATCCGCAAGTTCGGCGTCGCGGCGCAGGCTGGTGACCCCGAGAACGCGACAACGCTGATGCGCGAGGCATCCCGCCAGCTGGACAAGGCGGTCAGCAAGGGCGTTATCCACAAGAACCAGGCGGCCAACCGCAAGTCGGCCATTGCCAAGCGGCTGCAGACGCTGGCCTCCTGACCCTGCGGGTCCACCTTCTGGTCCTGGGTCGCCTCGGCGGGCCGTCGTGCTCCCGGGGGTGCCCTGTCGGCAGCCTCGACGATCCAGTTACCCGCCTGAGCCAGTGGTCGCCGCTGTCAGATAGCTGGTGTGATCGTTGAGTCGCGCCGGTTGGCCCGGCCGCTCAGCAAGCGCCCCTCGGTTGTAGGGGCTGCCGCCGCAGGGCTGGTTTCCCGGTGGCTCGCTCGGGAGAATGTCGCTGATATGCGGGTGGCTTCCTTTGCGTTGGCCGAACGGGCCGCCCAGGCGCGCGACGTGATGACGGTGGCGTTCGGCCTGGACCCAGCTGAGGCCAGCCAACGTGAGGAGATCTTTCGCGGGCACGCCCAGCGCCCTGGCATCATCAGCCTCGGCGCGTTCGACGACAAGGACCGGCTCGTCGCCTTTTGTTACGGTTTTCCCGGGCTGCCGTCCAGCTGGTGGGAGAGCCAGATCCGGCCGCACCTTGTCCAGGCGGGCACCGAGGAGTGGCTGTCCAACGTCTTCGAGCTCACCGAGCTGCATGTGCACCCGGATCGACAGGGCCGGGGGATCGGCCGGGCGCTTATCACGTGCGTGTGCAACGCCAGTAACCTGCCGAAGGCGATCCTCTCCGTGCGTAGCGACTCGGCCGTGGCTCAACGGCTCTACCGCAGCCTCGGTTTCACCGATCTCACCGCGCCGTTCACATTCGGCAACCTGCCACCCGAGTACCTGGTAATGGGTGCGTGGTTGCCGCTACCGACCAGCCGACGCCACCGGTGACCGCCCTTCGCCGCGGGCACGTCCGACGTCCGGCGGCGTCAGGCAGGGCCCTCAGCCGAGTCTCCGGCCGCGGGAGTTTCACGCTGAGGGCTCCGGCCGGGAAGTCTCGCGCTGGGGGCTCCGGCCGGAAGTTCCACGCCGGGGGCTCCGGCCGGGGGGTCCTCAGGTCCGGAGTCAGGACGCGCCAGCGCCCCGGCGGGCCGCGGCAACCGCGAACACCGCCCGTTCCAGTGCGTACGCCCGGTCGTCCGACCCGCCCTTGACCTCGGCGTTGCACACCGCTGCCGCTTGCATGGCGTCGGCCAGCCCCTCCGCCGACCAGCCCCGCGCCTGCCGCTGCGCCCGCTCGATCTTCCACGCCGGCATGCCGAGCCCGCTCGCCAGCTGGTACGGGTTGCCCCGGCCGGCCGCGGCGACCCGGGCCACCGTACGCACCCCGTCGGCGAGCGCGTCCGCGATGGGCACCGGGTCCACACCGATGTGCAAGGCCCAGCGCAGCGCCTCCAGTGCGGCGGGCACGTCGCCGACCATCGCGGCGTCGGCGACCGTGAAGCCACTGACCTCGGCCCGGCCCCGGTAGTAGCGGGCCACCGTCTCGGCCGTGACCCGGCCATCGGTGTCGGCCATCAGCTGTGAGCATGCCGACGCGAGCTCGCGCAGGTCCGTGCCGACGGCGGCGAGCAGCGCCTCGGCCGCGTCCTCGGGACACCGGCCACCGAGCCGGCGGATCTCGCCACGGACGAAGTCGACCCGGTCACGGTGGCGGGTCAGCTTGGCCGCGGCCACGACGACCGCGCCGGCAGAGCGCAGCCCGTCGGCGAAGGCCTTGCCCTTGGCCCCGCCAGCGTGCGTCACCACCATGCTGACCTCAGGATCCGGGTCTCGGGCGTAGCTGAGCACCGCCGTAACCAGGTCCTTCTTCGCATCCTGGCCGTTGCGGACGACGACCACCCGCCGGCCGCCGAAAAGCGACGGGCTCAGCGACTCGACAAGCGCACCTGGCACCGTGTCCGCCGCTGCGAACTCATGGACATCGGTCTCGGGATCAGCGGCCCGGACGGCCGCCACCACATCCGCAACGGCGCGGGCGACGAGCAGCTCCTCGTCTCCGAGCACGAGGCTGAGCGGGGGTGGAAGCGCCGTCGTCACGGCGTCATCGTCGCATGGACCACCGACATGATGAGCCGCCGACCGGCTGCCCTCCACCCACCAGCCGGCAGCCACGGCCTGAGATGGATGTGGGCGGGCTACCCGCCCACGACGGTCGCAAAGCCGACGTCGTCGGGATGTCGACCGTTGTATCTGTTGTTAAACCTAGCGTTGGCGACACTTAACTATCGGTAACAAGCGTTGGAAGCCCTGCGGGAGAGACGATGCAGCGCAGGTTCCTGCCATCCCGGGATGGCTTCGCCTTTGTCAACACCTGGCCGAGCCAGCCGGCGTGGGAGCACAAGACCTGGGTCGGCAGGGTCACCGTGGGGGACGCCGCTGCGGGGCTCTGCGGCGGCATGGTCTACGCGGCGCTCGACTACTGGCAGTCCGGTACGCCGTTGCCGCCCGAGCAACCCAAAGCCGGCCACCCGCTCTACCGCTTCATCGTCCGGCGGCTGGTCAGGTCCTGGTTCCCGCTGGCCGGAGTCCGTTACTACCGGTGGATGAGGTTGCCCGACAGCGACACGAGCCGCATCCTGCTCGGCCGCTCGGTGCGCGACCGGCGCGGCCTGGCGTGGCGCACGGTGGAGCAGCAGTGGCAAGGCGTCTACAAGGACCTCGACCGAGGGAACCCAGTCCCGCTCGGCGTGGTCACCATGGCTTCGGTCGACCCCCGGAACGTGAGACATAACCATCAAGTGCTGGCCTGCAGCTATGAAAGGGCCGACGGCAGGGTCACCATCCAGGTGTACGACCCGAACCGCGGTCG
This sequence comes from Micromonosporaceae bacterium, assembly GCA_035649895.1. Taxonomy (GTDB): domain Bacteria; phylum Actinomycetota; class Actinomycetes; order Mycobacteriales; family Micromonosporaceae; genus DASSUC01. The sequence continues at coordinate 55,345 of DASRIS010000018.1, forward strand.
CCGCGACGACATCTTCATCCGCTTCGACGCCAGCGATGCGACCCGACCGACGACGTTCGAGCACAACCTCGGCATCGGCCAGCGGCCCGTCCGCGGTTTCTTCCGCGCCACGTACAAGCCCGCCCGCATTCCCGTCGCGTGAGCGGCCTCGTCGCCGGCCGGCGCCGCACGGTCAGCCAAGTGTGTTGAGGCGGCCGATGACGTGCTTGCCCAAGCCCTCGACGAACCCGACCGGGTCGTCCCCGAGCGGCATCACGTGGACCTCCTGGATGCCGACGTCGGCGAACCCGCGCATCTGCTCGACGAACGCCTGACCGCCTTCGGCGGTGGGCTGGAACGGGCTGGCCCACAGGATGGTCCGGCGGATGCGGTCGAAGTCGGTGCCCTCCCGCGCGCAGTGTGCCGCCAGCACGTCGAGCTTGGCCTTGACCTGCTCAGGCCCTCTGTCCGGGCTGGCGAACAGGTTGCCGGCGTCACCGTACTTCGCCAGCAGCCGCAGGGTCTTGCGCTCTCCCTCACCGCCGATCATGATCGGTGGACGGGGACGGGCCAGTGGCTGTGGCACGTTGCAGGTCTCCGCCAGCTGGTAGTGCTTGCCGTGGTAGGGACCATCGTCGTCGCTCCACATCTGGCGGACGATCTGCAGCGTCTCCTCCAGCCGCTCGAACCGCTCCGCCAGCGGCGGGAACGGCACCCCGTACGCGGCGTGCTCGCGTTCGTACCAGGCCGCACCGATGCCGAGCATGGCTCGCCCGCCGGAGAGCACGTCCAGTGTGGACACGATCTTGCCGAGCAGCCCGGGATGGCGGTAGGTGACGCCGGTGACCAGCAGCTGTAGCTCGACCGTGCGGGTGTGGGCGGCCAGGAAGCCGAGGGTTGTATAACCCTCCAGCATCGGCTGCTCGGGCCCACCGACCATATCCAGCTGCAGGTAGTGGTCCATCACCGACAGGTTGACCACCCCGGCGTCCTCGGCCGCCTGCCCGACCCGGGCGACGGTCGGCCCAACCGCCGCAGCCCCGCCGGGCAGGGTGAAGTTCACCAGATGTACGCCGAGTCTCATCCGTGCTCGCCCCATTCCCGTTTTCGTACCTGGTCAGACTCTAGGCACCCGGCCCCCGGGCGACCACGGCGAGGCCCTCCCGGGTCAGCACGACGGCCAGGTCTCCCTGGATGTCGGTGCGTAGCACCCGGGCGCCGTGGCGGCGCAGGAGGTCGAGCACCGCCGGGTTGGGGTGGCCGTACCGGTTCCCCTCCCCTACCGACACGAGCGCGACCCGCGGCGCAGCCGCCGCAAGGAAGGCCGGGTCCTGGTACGCGCTGCCGTGGTGAGCGACCTTCAGCACGTCGACGGCGAGCCGGCCGGCGCCATGGGCGGCCAGCATCCTCGCCTGCTCCTCCTCTTCGGCGTCCCCGGTGAGCAGGATGTCGACCCCGCGCACGGTGGCCAGCACCGCCAGAGAGTTGTTGTTCGCGTCGGACCGCGTGCCGGTGATCCGGCCGGGCGGTCCGAGCACGGTCAGCCGCACCTGCCCAGCCGCGTACGCCCAGCCGGCGCCGACCTCACCCACCGGCACACCGCGCCCGGCCGCGCTGCGGCGCACCAGTGCCCGCCCGGCCTCCGGCTCGGACCACGCCGGTGTCACCACCGCTGCGACCCGGCGCCCGCGAAACACACCGCCGACACCATCCACGTGGTCGGCGTGGAAGTGGCTCACCACAAGCAGCGGCACCGCGGTCACGCCCAGCCGGCGCAGGCAGGCGTCCGTGGCGGCCGGGTCCGGGCCGGCGTCGACCACGACTGCCTGGCCGGCGGTGACCGGCAGCACCACCGCGTCTCCCTGCCCGACGGCACACGCCACCACGAGCCAGCCCGGCGGCGGCCAGCCGCTGGCGAGCAGCCGGACTGGAAGCGCCCCCACCACTGCCGCGGCTGCGACGACGGCCGCGACCACCCGCACTGCTCGGCGCCGTCCAGCGAGCAGGGCTGCGACCAGCACTCCGGCCAGCAGCAGCGCGCCGAGCGCGCCTGACCGCCAGGGCAGGGCGCCCGCCGGGGTATGCGCGCCGTACCGGGCGACCAGCACCAGCCACCATGCCGGCCACTGGCCCAGCCAGGCCGCGGCGCTGGCAGCGGTTGACGACACGGGCGACAGCACGGCCGCGCCCACGCCGAGCACCGTGGCCGGCGCGACCGCGGGCACGGCGAGCAGGTTGGCGGGCACTGCGACCAGGCTCACGGTCCCGGAGAGCCCCGCGATCACCGGAGCGCACGCGACCTGTGCCGCGGCCGGCACCGCCAGCGCCTCGGCCAGGCCGGCCGGGACACCGCGGCGGCGCAGCGCGTCCCGCCACCAGGGAGCGAGCAGCAGCAGCGCGCCGGTGGCGAGCACGGAGAGAGCGAACCCCGCATCCCCGGCCAGCTCGGGGTCGACCATGATGAGCACCGTGACCGCCGCGCACAGCGCCGGCAGAGCGGCCCGCGGCCGGGCCGAGGCGAGCGCCACCAGCGCCAGGGCTCCCATCACCGCGGCCCGCAGCACGCTGGGCGAGGGTCGGGCGAGGACCACGAAGCCGGCCAGCGCGAGCAGGCTGGTTGCCGCCGCTAGCCGTGGGCCGGACCGGCACCACCGGGCGAGGAGCAGCACCGCGCCCATCACGATTGCGCAGTTCGCACCGCTGACGGCGGTCAGGTGGGTGAGCCCGGTGGCCCGGAAGTCCTCCTCGACGGCGAGGTCGAGGCGGCTGGTGTCGCCGACCACCAGGCCAGGCAGCAGTCCACCCGGCTCGTCGGGCAGCGGGGCGCAGGCTCGCTGCAGGCCGGTCCGCAGCGAGCCGGCCACCCGCTGGTGCCACGGCGGCGGGGCGAGCAGCTGCGGTGTAGCGCTCGCCGAGAGCACCGCAGCGCGCAGGTCACCGCCGCGCGCCGGGGTCAGCCGGCCGGTCACGGCCACCCGCTGGCCGGGCAGGACCGCTCGCCACGCCGGGTCACTGCCGAGGACCAGCACCCGGACGTCCACCGCGAGGACCCGCGTCGAGCCGGCGGCGGACCACGTCAGCCGGTGCAGGCCGGCCGGGACCGCGGAGACCGCTGGCCGGCCGACCGACCCCCGCAGCGCCCGCGGGTCGTCGCGGACGACCAGCTCGGCCCGCACCGCAGTGCGGTCGCGTGCCAGCTCGGCGGTCTCCGCGGCGTCTCTTACCGCAACCCGGGCGGTCGCGGACGCGGCGCCGCAGACCACGCCCAGCAGCACACCCACGGCGGCCCATCCGGCTGCGGTCGTCACCGCCCCGCCGGCCATCCCCGCCCGCCGCCATACAACGGCACCGAGCGCGGTGGCGAGGACCGCCGCGGCGGCACTGAGCACTGTCCCGGTTACGGCGCCGGCGTAGAGCACCGTCAGCGCGGCGAGCCAGGCGGCACCGGCCAGACCGGCCAGCCGCAGGTCGAGCCGCCCGAGGGCGCCAGCATCGCCGCTCACACCGTCACCAGGCTCTTGAGCTGGTCATACCTGGTGTCACCGACGCCGTCGACCTGGCGCAGCTCGGCGACCGAGCGGAACCCGCCGTGCGCCGTGCGGTAGTCCAGGATGCGCTGGGCCAGCACCGGGCCGACCCCGGGCAGCTGGTCGAGCTGGGCGAGCGTAGCGGTGTTGAGGTTGACCGGCGCTCCCGCGGCCGGTTGGCCACCGGCCGGCCCTCCGGCACCGGGCGGAAGCGCGACACCCACCACGATCAGCTCGCCGTCGGTGACCCGCCGGGCCAGGTTGACAAAGGCCAGGTCAGTGCCTGGCAGGGCGCCGCCGGCGGCGGCGATGGCATCGGCGACCCGGGCGCCGGCCGGCAGGTCGACCAGGCCCGGGCGCCGCACCCGTCCGGTGACGGCGACCACGACGGCCGTCGGGCTGGCCGCAACGGCCACCCCGCTGGTCGCGCCGGCCGCCGCGGCGAGTGGCTCGACCCGTGGCCGCGCCTGCCATGCCAGAACCGCGGCACTGAGCACGACCACGACCGCGACCGCGCCGAGCGCGCGGACCCCGCGGCGGCCGGGGTCCATCGCCCCAGCCAGCAGAGCACGGGTCGAGGTCGGGCTGACCGGTGCAGCCCGATCCGGGGTCGCGTGACCGGCGTCAGCCACCGGCAGCCCGCGCCCGCCGCCGGGCGGCACGGCATCCTGGACGCCGTGCCGCCCGGAGCCCAGAACAGAGCCGGGCACGGGCGCCCATGCCTGGTCGGGCTCTACGTCAGGGGCGGGCGCCCGCGCGTGAGCAGGCTCCCCATCAGCGGTATGTGGCTCACCAACAACGCGCGGCCCGGCCGGCGCAGGCACGGCGGGCCGCAGCACTCGCGCCAGGCGTTCGTGCACGGCCGTCTCGTCGTCGCTGTCCCGTCGCTGCCACACGTGGCGACCGTAGGCGGATGAGCGGGCCGGGTGCCGCTGCTGCCGCTGTCCGCTGTGGACAGCCGAGGGGGGTGTGGATGAGCTACCGCCGAGCCCCGCGATCTGCTATGGCCCAGCATCCGCCCTCATCGGCCGACAGCCGCTCACCCACACCGGTGGACCACGATGCCGGCGAACCCTGGCCCGACGTGGGCGGCGACCGCGGGCCCCAGCTCGCAGACGTAGCGCTCCCGCAGCCGCCCGCCGAGCCGCTCGGCGACCGTCTCCATCAGCTGCGCTCCCCGCTCCGCCATGGCCAGGTGGTGGACCGCGACGTCCACCTCGGACTCGCCGGCCGCCTCCACCGCCAGGTCCACCAGGCGTGCCAGGGCACGGCTGGCGGTACGCACCTTGTCCCGTAGCACGATCCGGCCATCCACCATCCACAGGATCGGCTTGACCGCCAGCGCGGTGCCCACCAGGGCCGACGCAGCTCCGATGCGCCCGCCCCGACGCAGGAACTCGAGCGTGTCGACGTAGAAAAGCGTGGTGGTACGCGAGACGGCGCCCAGCGCCGCGTCGCGTACCCCGGCCAGCGCGCCGCCGGCGGCCGCCGCGGAGGCCGCCGCCAGTGCCGGGAAGCCCAGCCCCATGCCGGTGGCCCGGGAGTCCACGACGGCGACGGAGTCCCCGACCTCCTCCGCGGCGAGCACCGCCGCGTCGAAGGTGCCGGAGAGCTCCTGCGACAGGTGTACCGAGACCACACCGGTCGCACCGGTCGCGAGCAGCCGCTGGTACGCCTCGACGAACTCGGCGGGGGCGGGGCGGGAGGTCTTCACGTCGACGCGGCGGCTGCGGAGCAGCCGGGCGACGTCGGCCGGCACCACATCCACGCCCTCGCGGCCCTCGACCCCGCCCATCACCACCACGAGCGGCACAACGGTCACGTTGCGCGCACGGGCAAGATCATCGGGTAGGTACGCGGTGGAGTCGGTCACGACCGCGACGGGCATGCGCCGAACGGTATCGGATCCAGCTGGCCCGCTGCCCAGGCCGGACGGGCGCGTGCTCGGCGCGTACGGAGGCGGTGCTCAGGCCGGACGGCCGGTACGCACCACAGGTGAGGTGGGACTCATGCCGGACGGACGGCAGAGACCTCGAAGACCGGGCCAACCTGGCAGATGGTGGCGACGTCCGGGTTGACCTTGCCCTCGACGGTCACCCGGGCCCCGTGCCGCAGCAGCGTACGGTCGCCGCCGAGCAGCTCGTACGTCACGCCACCGGTACGCAGCACCAGGCAGCCACCCTCAATTTCGGACATCTCGACCGTCCCGGTAAGCGAGGTCGGGCTGGTTGGGGAGGGCTTGGTCGGGCCCGGCGCAGGGGGCGAGGGCGAGGGCGGCAGGATCGGCCCCGGGCTGGGCTGGGGCGGGAACGGGGAGTCGGACGAGGCCACGGATCCTCCTGGGGAGGTGGGACCGCTCGGTGCGGGGCTTGGACCGCCCGGCCCCGCGGCGCACCCGGCGAGCAGGAACGTGCCGAGCACGACGACGGCTACGGATGTGCGACGCGTACTCATGTTCGTTGGACGCTACCCGGGCCGCACCGGTTCCGCGACCGCCGCCACTCGCCGCAGCCCGTGACCCAGCTCCGCGACCCCGGGGCTCCGTGACCCAGCTCCGCAACCCCCGGTCCGCAACCGCCGGGTCCGCGGCTCAGGGCCGCAACCCAGCCCGTGACCCGGCGCCGCCCCGGCGGGGAGGCGCTCAGCTCAGGTTGTGCCCCCACAGCTGCCAACCGCGGACCGGGTCGTCGCGCAGCTCGGTCCAGTGGCAGTTGGCCAGCCCGCCAAGGGTCCGCGTGACCCCCTCCGGCCAGCCCAGCAACCCGGCGCAGCCCTGCCGCGCCGCGCCGCCGTGGGTGGCGACCACGACGGTCCCGCCGGGGCTGCGCTCGGCCGCCTCGCGCAGCGCCTCAGCCACCCGTTTCGCCAGCTCCTCAAGGTGCTCGATGGCGCCGCCCGGGGACGGGTCGCCGGCCCGCCACCGGTCGAACTCGGCCGGCCAGCGCCGCCGTACCTCGGCCAGGGTCAGCCCCTGCCACTCGCCGAAGTAGCGCTCGCGCAGCCTAGGGTCGGCAGCGACGGGAAGCCCGGTCACCCCGGCGAGCGCAGCGGCGGTGTCGGCCGCCCGGCGCAGGTCGCTCGCGACGATCGCGTCGGGGTGCAGGCCGGCGAGGCGAGCCGCCGCGGCGGCGGCCTGCTCCCGGCCGAGCGGGCTGAGCGGCACGTCGTACTGGCCCTGCACCCGGTCGGCGGCGTTCCACTCGGTCTGCCCGTGCCGCCAGACGACCAGTCGGGTCACGCGGCGTCGACCGGCGCCGACGCCAGGGCCCGGTCGACGAACGGGATGGTCGGGCAGTCCTTCCACAGCCGGTCCAGGGAGTAGAACTCCCGCTCCTCGCTGTGCTGGACGTGCACGACCGCGTCGACGTAGTCCAGCAGCACCCAGCGACCAGCCCGCTCACCCTCTCGCCGTACCGGCTTCGCCTTCTCCGGCAGGGCGAGCAGCCGCTCCTCGATCGCGTCGACGATGGCGAGGACCTGCCGCTCGTTGGGCGCGGAGGCGAGCACAAAAGCGTCGGTGATCACCAGCTGGTCACCGACGTCGAGAACGACGATTTGCTGCGCCTTCTTGTCGGCGGCTGCCTGGGCGGCGGCCAGCGCGAGCTCGCGGGCGCGTTCAGATGCGGGCACCGGTCTCCTTCCGTCGCCGGACTTCACACCCGCCGAGGTCAGCTCTACTCCGGCGGTGCGGCTTCAAGCCTCTCACAAGACGGGTACGCGTACCCCGTAGCCACCCGCTGCGGCGGCCTAACGGTAGAGATGGCGTTTTGCGATGTACTGGACGACACCGTCCGGCACGAGATACCACACCGGCTTGCCCGTGCGCACCCGCTCCCGGCAGTCGCGCGACGAGATAGCCATGGCCGGCACCTGCACCAGCGTGACCGTGTCGGCCGGCAGGTGCGCGTCGGAGAGCTCGAACCCGGGTCGGGTGACCCCGATGAACCGGGCCAGCCCGAACATCCGGGACGGTTCCCTCCAGGAGAGGATCTTCTCCAACGCGTCCGCCCCGGTGATGAAGTACAGCTCGGCCGCCGGGCCGTACGCCTGCCGTAGGTCACGCAGGGTGTCCACGGTGTACGTCGGCCCGGGCCGGTCGATGTCCACCCGGCTGGTCAGGAACTGGGGGTTCGCCGCGGTCGCGATCACCGTCATCAGGTAGCGGTCCTCGGCCGCGGCGACCGGGGTCTCAGCCTTCTGCCACGGCTGTCCGGTCGGCACGAACACCACCTCGTCGAGCGAGAACCGGTCTGCGACCTCGCTGGCAGCGACCAGGTGACCGTGGTGGACCGGGTCGAACGTGCCACCCATGATGCCGATCCGCCGCGTTGCCGCCTCCACGAGCCGATCATTTCAGAACCATCGCCGCCAGGCGGCCCGGCCGCCGCACAGACATTGTCATTAGCCAATACCTTCGCGGGTCGTCTCGTCCTCATGTGCCGCCTGGTCGCCGACGGTCTCCCGGCGGCCAACGCCCTCACCGTGGTAGAGCGCCGGACCGGTGTCGCCAGGATCGGCCGGTTGGGTCTGCACCGGGCCGTTCGGCTCGGCGAGGCCCGCCTCGCGCAGTGCCTCCACGAGCGCGTCGTGCTCCATCTCGTCGGCGCCCTCAACCCCCTGCCCGCGGGCGATGGCACGCAGTGTGTCCAGGTCGTGTTCCTCGTACGACTCCTGCATGGCGGGGTATGTGCCCGGCCCGGCCGGCAGAGAAACGCCGGGCCTCACGGCCCGATCAGCTCGCGGAGCGTAGCCATATCCGGCACCCGCGGGGCGAGTGCGCGCATTCGTACGGCCAGGCCCGCCGCCGCAAGGACCGGGTCCGACCCGGGCGCTGGTACGCAGAGCCGGTCGCGCAGCCACGGGCTCACCTCCGCCCAGCTGTAGAACAGCGTGTCCCGGCCGGGGTTGACCGGAGGCGGGAACCCGCCCGGGCCGACCCGCCCGAGCGCCCATAGCCGGACCGCCTCCCGGGAACGGCCGAGCCGGTCGGCGATGTCGGCGAGGGTCACCCAGTCGCCGTCGACGAGGCGGACCGGCCGCAGCCCAGCCCCCTCCGCGTCCCGTACCGCCGCCACCACCGCCCCGGCCAGGTCCAGCTCGGCACGCTCGAACACGATCCACCCGCCGCTCTGCCGCGGCCCCGGTACGGCGGCCGGCCGGGCCCCGAGTGCGGCCAGGGCTACCAGCTGTCGGGCGGTTGGTGTGCTGTCCACGATGAGCACGAAGCGGTGCGGCGCCATCAGACCTCCTCGCCGCATACCCTGCACCCGCCCGGCGCCTGCGGGAGTGGCCTGCCCGAGCGGCACCGGGGCCGCAGCTGCCCTGGCCCACGCTCCGGCCCCGGGGCCGGGCGGCGCCCGGAGGCACCGCCGCCCGGCCTGCTTGTCGAGGACCGCCCGGTGCAGCGGCGACCTGCCGGTCCGAGAGCCACCCGGTGCAGCGGCGACACAAAGCGGCGCCTGGCGCCTATGCTCTATCCCCTGCGCGGGGGGACGCGGACCTAGACAAGGAGCACAGTCATGGACCACCCCAAAGGTGCCTTCGACACCCGGCGCGCGGTATGGCGCCGCGCCGGGGGCTCGACCGGCCACGCCGCCGACGCCGACGGCACCACCTGGGCCGACGGCTCCGGTCGGGGCGGCGGCTCCGGTCGGACCAGCACCGCCCAGGCCGACCCGGACGGCGGGCAGATCGAGATCGCCTTCGTGGACGACCTGATCGGCATGCGCAACTCGGCCAACCCGGACGGGCCGATCCTGGTGTTCACCGAAAGTGAGTGGGAGGCGTTCGTGGCCGGCACGAAGGACGGCGAGTTCGACGTATAACCGCCGCGGTACACTGCCCACATGCGGATCCCGCTGATGATGTGCAGCTGGTGGGCGCCCTGACGGGCGGCCACCGAAGATCCGCGTTCCCAGCCACCTACGCGGCCGCCCCGACCGGGCGGCCGCGTCGTGTATCTCCGGCGGTGCCCGGCGCGGGCGGTCGGCGTACCCGACCGAGGAGCTGACATGCCCACTACCGCAACCCGGCCGCGGACCGCGCGCCGCCTCTCCGGCCTCAAGCCAACCGGCCACCTGCAGCTCGGCAACTACCTCGGCGCGATCCGGCCGATGGTGCAGGCACAGCGCCGTTCCGGCTCGGTCGTGCTCGTGGTCGACCTGCACGCGCTGACGGTGCAGCACGACCCGGCCCAGCTGCGCGCGCTCATCGCGGAACAGGCGACGGTCCTGCTGGCCGCGGGCGTCGACCCGGACCGGACCACCTGTTACGTGCAGTCGCACGTGCCAGAGCACCTGGAGCTGCACTACCTGCTGGAGTGCGCCACCGGGTACGGCGAGGCCCGCCGCATGATCCAGTTCCGGGAGAAGGCGTCCACACAGGAGCAGGTCCGCCTCAGCCTGCTGACCTACCCGGTGCTGATGGCGGCGGACATCCTGCTGCACGACACCGAGGAGGTGCCGGTCGGCGACGACCAGACGCAGCACCTGGAGCTGACCCGGCATGTCGCGCAGCGGTTCAACGCCAGGTATGGCGACACGTTCGTGGTGCCGCGGGCGGTCAACCCGCCGGTGGCGGCCCGGATCATGGACCTGGCCGACCCCACCGCCAAGATGGGCAAGACCGCCGCGGCAGCCGGCACGCTCTACCTGCTCGACCCGCCCGATGTGCTGCGGCGCAAGGTGATGCGGGCGGTCACCGACCCGCAGACCGAGGTGCGGTACGACCCGGCGGCCAAGCCGGGCGTGTCGAACCTGCTGGAGATCCTGGCCAGCTGCTGCGGGCAGGACCCGGTGGCGCTGTCCGGGCAGTTCGGCTCGTACGGCGAGCTGAAGAGCGCCGTCGCCGACGCGGTCACGGCTGTGCTCCGGCCGGTCCAGGCTAGCTATGCAGAGCTGGCCCGTGAGCCGGACCGGGTCGAGGCCGCGTTGACCGCCGGGGCGCAACGAGCCCGGGAGCGGGCCGCTGCAACCGTCCGGCGCGCCAAGGAAGCACTCGGCCTGCGCTGAGCCCCGTCAGCGAGCCTGCGCTGAGCCGTCAGGAGGTGAGCCCTGGGACGGCGGCGGCCCGCAGCCGTCCCAGGACCTCGTCGCTGGGCCATCGCTCGGCCCGGTACCGGGCCGGGTCCAGCCCGTCCGCCGGCCGCAGCGGCACGTGCTCGATCACCTCCGGCCACGGTACGACGAACTGCGGCACGCCGGGCTCGGACACGAACGCCACAAAGTCCGTACGCGGCAGAAGCACGCTGCCCGTCTGCGGCCAGCTGGCGGTGGTGATGACCGAGCCGCCAGGGCTCTCCACCAGCGTCGGCTCGACCAGAGTCGCATCGCCGTAGCGGCCCTCGAACGCGGCGTGCTGGTGCGCGTACTCCCGGCTGGCCAGGACCCGCTCGCTGCGGCGCACCCACTGGTGCAGCGGATGGCCCGGCGGAGCGTCGTAGGGCACCGTACGCCCGTTGTCGTCGCTGACGTAGGCGACCGGGGAGATGGCCCTCGGCTCTTGCAGGTAGTCGGCCTCGACCATCTGGAACAGGGTGTGCAGCAGCTCCGCCTGGTCGGGCACGACGATCAGGGTGCGCCGGTCCGGCGCGAAGGCCACGGGTCGCCCGCCAACCCGCCCGGCGAGCCCGGCCAGCCAGCCATCGAGCAGCAGGTACGACGTCCAGTACGCGTTGCCGTCGTCGACGAAACGGATCATGGAAGCGCCCTCGGGCGGCGGCGCGACCGGCTGGCGCAGGTTTCGCACCAGGTTCTGCCTCGCCGCCGCGAACACCGCCGCAGCGGACACGCCCCAGCTGGCCGGCCGCTCGGCGCTGACGTACCGCATCGCGTCGGGCTGGTCGACCACGACGAGCTCGGCCAGGTGCGGCATGGCGGGCCGGCGCAGTGGCGGCTTCGTCTGGGCGTGGCGGATCGGCAGGGTCACCCCGCGCAGCACCGGGCGCAGCAGCGGGCGTACGGCATCCCACCGCTCATTCGTCAGCCTGCCCCGACGCACCGCCTCCCGCTGGCGACCCGGTGCATCCAGGCCCAGCAGCCTACGCAGCCAGCCCACGCCGCCCCCTCCTCCCGTTCGGCGTGGCTTGCAGGCTACCCCTCGCCGGCCCGGCCCGCCCTGTCCCCGGCTGAATCTCGCCGCGGGTCTCTCTCCACCTGGGCGCCCTCACCAGCTCCGGTCTCACCAGCTCCGGCCGCACCGGCCCGCTCGTCCCCGCCAGACCCAGCACCGTCGCCGGCCTCAGCCCAGGCATCCTCGTCCGCGTCCACCCAGACATCCTCGTCCGCGCCTGTCCAAGCACCCGGCGACTCGTCGGCGGGCCGCTGGCGTCGCGCCCGGCGCATCGCCTTGCGCTCCGCGGCCGGCATCCGGTCGCTGGCCGCCAGCCGGTAGTCGGCCCCGCGCGAGCCTGGGGTGAAGTCGGTGCCGGCGTACACCGTCGGCTGCCAGTCGAACTCCCGGCTGCCGATCCGCACCAGGCAGCCCGGCTCAGCACCCGCCTTGGCGAGCGCCCCCTCCACGCCGAGCCGGGCCAGCCGGTCGGCGAGGTACCCCACCGCCTCGTCGTTGTCGAAGTTGGTCTGCCGCACCCAGCGCTCCGGCTTGGTGCCGCGTACGACGAACACCCCGTCGGGCTCGGCCTCCACCGTGAACCCGGCGTCATCCACGGCCACCGGCCGCAGCACGATCCGGGTCGGCTGCGCCGCGGGCGCGGCGGCCCGGTGCTCGGCCACGATCTCCGCCAGGGCGTACGCCAGCTCGCGCAGCCCCTCGCGGGTCGCGGCGCTGACCTCGTACGCTCGCAGCCCGCGCGCGGCCAGCTCGGGGCGTGCCAGCTCGGCAAGGACCTGAGCGTCGGGCACGTCCACCTTGTTCAGCGCCACCAGGCGCGGCCGGTCCTGCAGGCCGCCGTACTCAGCCAGCTCGTGCTCTATCGCGTCGATGTCGGACAGCGGGTCCCGCCCCGGCTCCTGGGTCGCGCAGTCCACCACGTGGACCAGCACCGCACAGCGCTCGATGTGGCGCAGGAACGCAAGCCCCAGCCCCTTGCCGGTGGCCGCGCCGGGGATCAGGCCCGGTACGTCGGCGATGGTGAACGTCTGGTCGTCGACCCGTACCACGCCGAGGTTGGGCACCAGGGTGGTGAACGGATAGTCCGCGATCTTCGGCTTGGCCGCCGACAGCACGGAGATGAGCGACGACTTGCCGGCCGAGGGGAACCCGACCAGCCCCACGTCGGCCACGCTCTTCAGCTCCAGGACCACGTCCACGCGCTCGCCCGGCTCGCCCAGCTCGGCGAAGCCGGGTGCCTTACGGCGGGGGCCGGCCAGCGCCGCGTTGCCGCGCCCGCCGCGGCCGCCACGGGCGAGCACGAAGCTGGTGCCGATGCCGACCAGGTCGGCGAGGGCCGCACCGCCGCAGGTCTGCACCACCGTCCCGTCGGGCACCGGCAGCACCAGGTCCGCCCCTGCCGCGCCGTGCCGGTTGGACCCGGCCCCGCCCTTGCCGTTCTCCGCCTTCACATGCGGGCGGAAATGGAAGTCCAGCAGCGTATGGACGCCCGGGTCCACGGTGAGCACGACATCCCCGCCGTGGCCACCGTTACCACCGTCCGGCCCGCCGAACGGCTTGAACTTCTCACGGTGGATGGACACGCACCCGTGCCCGCCGTCACCCGCCTGTACGTGCAGGACGACGCGGTCGACAAAGGTGGTCACCGGACCATCCTCCCCTCTCTACGCTGGCCGCACGGTGGCAGCGCCACGACCGCGACAGCACAGCAACCACGACAGCACAGCCGGCCAAGCCAGCACGACCGGCCAGAGCCGGCACGTCGGCGCTGACACGTCGGCGTCGGCGGACGGCGGCGGCAGCCATGCGCCAGCGCGCAACGACGGGCCCGGACAACGTCCGGACCCGCCGTATGGACTGGATGCCGGGCCGAGACAGCGTCCGGGCCGGGCGGTATCAACCGGGCGGCGGTCAGCGCTCCGTCGGCACGATGCTGACCACCTTGCGGCCACGCCTGGTGCCGAAGAGCACCGCGCCGGTCGCGAGGGCGAACAGCGTGTCGTCCCCGCCACGACCCACCAGGTCGCCGGGGTGGAACTTGGTGCCGCGCTGCCTGATCAGGATCTCGCCGGCGTTGACGAGCTGGCCGCCGTACCGCTTGACGCCGAGTCGCTTGGACTGCGAGTCGCGGCCGTTCCGCGAGCTGGAGGCACCCTTCTTGTGAGCCATCTTGCGCCTACTTCCCGGTCGAGATGCCGGTGACCTTCACCTGCGTCAGCCGCTGGCGGTGGCCCTGACGCTTGTGGTAACCGGTCTTGTTCTTGAACTTGTGGATCCGGATCTTGGGGCCTTTGGTGTGCGCGACAACCTCGCCGGTCACCGAGGCACCAGCCAGCTGCGCCGCGTCGGTCACCAGGTCCTCCCCGTCAACGAGCAGCACCGCGGCGAGAGTGACCGCGTCGCCCGGCTCGACGGAGAGCTTCTCGACCTCGATCACGTCGCCTTCGGCGACCTTGTACTGCTTGCCGCCGGTCTTGACGATCGCGTACATCGGACGCGGACTCCCTGTCGTCGTGTGGTTCGGTGGTTCGCGCGGCGACCGGGATCGGCCCGATGGGCGCGCATGAGCGGGCACCCGACGGTGCACCGCGGTCAAGAGTACGTCATCCCGCAGTCCCGTCCCAACCCGGGCCGCATCCGCGGCCCGGTGCGGGAACCAGCACCGGCAGGACCGGACCCAGCTGGAGGGACCGGACCTAGCCGGCAGGGATCAGGACCCAACCAGCGGGGTCCGGCCCCAACGAACAGGGACCGGACCCCAGCTGGCCAGTCAGGTCAGCACCAGACCAGCCAGGTCAGCACAGCCGGTTGACGGTCTCGCTGGCTGTCTTGATCTCGGGCGTCTCGAAGTTGCCCAGGTCCTTCAGCTTGTCGAAGGACGTCAGGCTGGCGTCCATCTTGTCGACCTCAGCGCTGAACGTCGTCAGCGCCTGCTTCAGCTCCGGGTTGGTCGCCCGGTCGGCCTCGGCGCGCACGCCAGTGGACCAGCTCTTGAGGAGGTTCTTGACCGAGTCCAGGGCCTGCTGCTTCGCAGCCGCGTCCCCAGTGGCCGCGGCCGTCGCGATCCGGCCCATCTCGCCGCCGAGCCTGGTGGTGCCGTCCGCGATGGCCTTCTCGGCCGCCGCGCACACCTCCTTGGTGTTGTCCGCGAGCGTGGTGGCCGGCGAGCCACCGGTGGTGGAGTCGTTGGTATCACCGCAGCCGGCGGCGAACAGGGCGGCGGCCAGCGCCGCCAGGGCGAGCACACGTCGCATGAGTAGGTCCTTACGAGTCGGGGTTACGGGCTTGCGCGCGCCCGCGGCACAGCCGCGGTCAGGCGTTGCCGACCAGCGCCCACGAGCCCGGCGGCCAGTCAGCGGGCCGCACTGCCGGAGCCTACGTGGCCAATGCAGGCTCCGTGCGCCAAGAAGCCCATTACGCCCCGTTCTTTACCCAGCGGGCCCAGCTGCCTAACCCGCGCACGATCACGGACGGGTACGCCGCCGCACCCCGCTCCGCCGAGCCCGCCGCCGGCCGGAGGAGGGCACCGCGTCGTCCTCGTCCTCGTCGGTCACCGGCTCGGCATCCTCGGTCTCGATCGGGTCGTCGGAGACCTCCGGGTCGTCCGGGTCGGGCAGGGCGTCCTCTTCGACGGCCGCCGGGTCGGCGTACTCGGGCTCCTCCTCGGCCGCGCCCCGCCGGGTACGCCGGGTACGCGACCGCCCATCCGCCTTGGCCGGCGCCGGCGCGGCGGCCTTGGCCCGGTCGGTGGTGCCGGCCCTGGGCTTGTCGTTGACCGGTTCGCTGGACAGCAGCAGCCCGCGACCCTTGCACGCCTCGCACGCCTCGCTGAACGCCTCCAGCAGGCCCTGCCCGATGCGCTTGCGGGTCATCTGCACCAGACCCAGAGAGGTGATCTCGGTCACCTGGTGCTTGGTACGGTCCCGGCCCAGGCACTCGGTGAGCCGGCGCAGCACCAGCTCCCGGTTCGACTCCAGCACCATGTCGATGAAGTCGATGACGATGATGCCGCCGATGTCACGCAGCCGGAGCTGCCGCACGATCTCCTCGGCGGCCTCCAGGTTGTTGCGGGTCACCGTCTCCTCGAGGTTGCCGCCGGCACCGGTGTACTTGCCGGTGTTGACGTCGATGACCGTCATCGCCTCGGTGCGGTCGACCACCAGGTGGCCACCGGAGGGCAGGAAGACCTTGCGGTCGAGGCCCTTGAGGATCTGCTCGTCGACCCGCTTGTCGGCGAACACGTCCGCGACGCCGGTGTGCCGGCGCAGCCGGCCGACCAGGTCCGGCGACACGTGCTGCAGGTACGCCTCGACCACGTCGTACTCGTCGTCGCCGGCGATGACCAGCTCGCGGAAGTCCTCGTTGAACAGGTCCCGGACCACCCGGATGACCAGGTCCGGCTCTTCGTAGAGCAGCACCGGCGCGGTGCTCGCGGCGGCCTTGGCGGAGATGTCCTCCCACTGGGCCTGCAGCCGCTTGACGTCGCGGGCCAGCTCGTCCTCTGTGGCGCCTTCGGCGGCGGTCCGCACGATCACCCCGGCGCCCTCGGGCACGAGCTTCTTCAGCACGTCCCGCAGCCGCTTGCGCTCCGTGTCGGGCAGCTTGCGGCTGATCCCGGAGGCGTTGCCGTGCGGCACGTAGACCAGGTGCCGCCCGGACAGGGCGATGTGGCTGGTAAGCCGGGCTCCCTTGTGGCCGACCGGGTCCTTGGTGACCTGGACCAGCACCGAGTCGCCGGAGCGCAGCGCCTGCTCGATCGAGCGGGCCTTGCCCTCCAGCCCCGAGGCGTCCCAGTTGACCTCGCCCGCGTAGAGCACCGCGTTGCGCCCCCGCCCGATATCGACGAACGCGGCCTCCATGCTCGGCAGCACGTTCTGCACCCGGCCGAGGTAGACGCTGCCCGCCATCGCGCCGGCCGAGGCCCGCGTCACGTAGTGCTCGACCAGCACCCCGTCCTCGAGGACGGCGATCTGGGTACGGTCGCCCTTCTGCCGGACGGCCATGACCCGGTCCACCGCCTCGCGCCGGGCCAGGAACTCGGCCTCGGAGAGGATCGGCGGGCGGGTCCGGCGCTGCTCCCGGCCGTCGCGGCGGCGCTGCCGCTTGGCCTCCAGCCGGGTCGACCCGGACACTCCCTGGACCTCGTCGGAGGTGCCGCGCGGCTCGCGGATCTTGACGACCGTGAGCACGCCGTCGTCCTCGGACTGCTCCACGTCGCCGGCACCCTTGCGCCGGCGGCGCCGACGGCGCCGGGTCAGCCCGTCGCCCTCGGCGCCCGGGTCAGCCGCGTCGCCCGCCTCCTCGGCGGCGGCCGGCGCCTCCTCGTCCTCGTCGTCGTACGGGCCGCGCCCGCGGCCACGGCCACGGCGTCCCCGCCGGCGCCGGCGCCGCCCAGCCGCGGTCAGCTCGTCGTCGTCATCCTCGTCGTCATCCTCTGCCGCCTCCACCGGCTCGGCCACGGGCTCGGCGGGCTCCTCCACCTCGACCGGTTCGGCCTGGTCGGTGGTGCGCCGGCTGCGCCGGCGGCGGGCCCGTGCCGGCTCGGCAGCCTCCACCGGCTCGTCGGCGGGCGGCGGTGGCGACTGTTCCGAAGGCGGCATGAAGAGTACGGCGGCCGCCGAGAGCCGTGCGCGCCCCTCGGCGCTGGGCTGGCCCCGCTCGGCGTTGGGCTGGCCCCGCTCGGTGCCGGCTGGAGCCGGTTCCCCGGTGGCGGTCGCGGCCGGCTCGGTGGCCGCCGCCGTGGCCCGGCGGCGACGGATCCGCGGCGCCGGCTCGTCGCCGCCCGCCGCCTGCGCGGTCAGGCCGGCCTCGCCGTTGCCGCCGACCGCCTGGTCCGGCTCGGCGGCCTTCCGGCGGCGCCGGGTCGCCTTCACTGGTTCGGCGGGTTCGGCCTGCGCCGCCCCGTCCGACCCGGCGCTGGCGCCGGCATCCGGGGCCGGCTCGCCCGCGGCGGCCGTTGCGGTACGCCGCCGCGTGGCGCGGGCCCGCCGGACCGGTGTGCCACCTTCAGCCGGCTCGGTGGTGGGCGGCTCGTCCCGCCCTGCGGTAGTGCTGATCGGCTCGTCCTCGAGCATGCGGTTGTTCTCCCAGTTCCGGCCTCCCCGGGCGCGATCATCGCAGCCACGCGGGGATGCCCCCATTGCTGTTCCGGTGACCAGTCCAACCGGGTCGCGCCTGGTCGGACGGGCCGCCGAAGTCTGACGGTGAGCGGCGGCCACCCCGGCTACCGCTCCTCGATGACCGCCTCGTCGCGATCCGCACGGAGCGGGTCGAGGATCTGGCCCTGCGCGGTCAACGTGCCCTGCGCCAGCCGGGTGGCCCTAGGCGGGACCGGCGGCTCCAGGTCGGCCACCACGCGAAGGCCGGACAGGACGTCATCGGGCCGTACGGTCGGAGTTACCTGTCGTACGACAAGGTCGAGTATTGCACACGGTACCGCGGCGACCTCGGAAGGTACCTCAGGTTCGGCGTGGTGCGGGTCCATGGCACCGGAACGGCCTGGGCCGCCGGCACCCACCTGCCCGGCGTGGACCACCTCGATGGAGACCACCGCGGCCCGGGCGTCCACCGGCCGCCGCCCCTGCTTGGTCAGGCGCTCCACGACCACCTCGGACGCTGCCAGGAACGCGGCCACCGCGGCGTCGAGGGCGGCCGGCGCCACGCCGGGCAGCTCGACCCGCCAACGAGCCGCGTCGATCCGCTCGGCCAGGCCGCCGCTCCCCCGCGCCTCCACCGCCTCCAGCACGTCGAGCCCTGGCGAGAGCGCGGCGTCCAGCGCCTCCCGCAGCGACGCCGGGTCAACCGCCCGCTGCAGCCCGATCTCCAGGTACTCGGCCTCGCTCGCCGCCCCGGTCGGCGCCGCGCTGGCGTATGAGATCTTCGGGTGGGGGGTGAACCCCTGCGAGTACGCCATCGGCGTACCCGCCCGGCGCAGCGCCCGCTCGAACGCGCGGGCGAAGTCCCGGTGCGAGGTGAACCGCAGCCGGCCCCGCTTGGCGTACCGGATACGGATCCGCTGCACGACCGGGGCCTGGCCGCCCTCCGGCTGGGGTCGCCTGCTGATGGCTACGCTCCTTCCCTGCTGGACGCCGCCGGGACCGCGGCCGGGACCGCGGCCGCGACCGGGGTCAGCGGCAGCAGCTTGCGCCCGGTCGGCCCGATCTGGATCTGCGTGTCCATGGCCGGGCACACGCCGCAGTCAAAGCACGGCGTCCACCGGCAGTCGTCCTGCTCGAACTCTGCGAGCGCATCCTGCCAGTCCTGCCAGAGCCACTCCTTGTCCAGGCCGGAGTCGAGGTGGTCCCAGGGCAGCACCTCGGCCCGGTCCCGCTCCCGGGTGGTGTACCAGTGCAGGTCCACCCCGGCGTCGGCGCAGGCCTGCGCCCACCGCTCGTACGAGAAGTGCTCTGACCAGCCGTCGAACCGGCCGCCGTCCGCCCACACCCGCCGGATCACCGCGGCCACGCGCCGGTCCCCGCGGGACAGGAGCGCCTCGATGAGCGACGGCTCGCCGTCGTGGTAGCGGTACCCCACCGCCCGGCCCAGCTGCCGGTCGGCGTTGATAGCCGCCTTGAGCAGGCGCAGCCGGCGGTCGATGACGTCCGGCGGGGCCATCGCCGCCCACTGGAACGGCGTGTGCGGCTTGGGCACGAAGCCACCGATCGAGACCGTGCACCGGATGTCGCGCGACCCGGTCGCCGCCCGCCCGGCCCGGATCACCTCGTGCGCCAGCCGGGCGATCTGCACCACGTCGTCGTCGGTCTCAGTCGGCAGGCCGCACATGAAGTAGAGCTTCACCTGCCGCCAGCCGTTGCTGTACGCGGTCACGACCGTACGGATCAGGTCCTCCTCGGAGACCATCTTGTTGATCACCCGGCGGATCCGCTCCGAGCCGCCCTCAGGCGCGAAGGTCAGCCCGGTACGCCGGCCGTTGCGGGACAGCTCCTCGGCGAGCGTGATGTTGAACGCGTCCACCCGGGTGGAGGGCAGCGACAGCGACACGTTGCTGCCCTCGTACTGCTGGGCGAGGCCGGAGCAGATGTCGCCGATCTCGGAGTGGTCCGCGCTGGACAGCGACAGCAGCCCCACCTCGGAGAAGCCGGAGCGCTCGATCCCGTCGCGGACCATCTGCCCGATCGTGGTGAGCGACCGCTCCCGCACCGGCCGGGTGATCATCCCGGCCTGGCAGAACCGGCAGCCGCGGGTGCACCCGCGGAAGATCTCCACCGCGTACCGCTCGTGCACGGTCTCGGCC
The DNA here is from genome assembly GCA_035649895.1 of Micromonosporaceae bacterium. Classification (GTDB taxonomy): domain Bacteria; phylum Actinomycetota; class Actinomycetes; order Mycobacteriales; family Micromonosporaceae; genus DASSUC01. Next base: position 75,175 of record DASRIS010000018.1, read on the forward strand.
AAGGGCACCAGCGGCCTGCGCGGGTACGGCCAGGCGTCGAGGTCCATGGTGGTGCGCTTGCGCACCCGGAACGGCACGCCCGCCCGGTTCGGCACGACCCGCTGGATCCGCCCGTCCGGCAGGTAGTCCACGTCGTAGAAGCGCGGCACGTAGACCGACTCGGTACGGGCCAGCCGCAGCAGCAGCTCGTCGCGCCCGCCCGGCCGGCCGGCGGCCTTCCACTCCCGCACGATCGAGGTGATCTCCAGCACCGCCTCCTCGCCGTCGCCGAGCACCGCGGCGTCGACGAACTCGGCGATCGGCTCCGGGTTGAACGCGGCGTGCCCGCCGGCGACCACCACCGGGTGGCGCTCGTCCCGGTCGGCCGCGCACAGCGGGATGCCGGCCAGGTCCAGGGCGGTGAGCAGGTTGGTGTAGCCCAGCTCGGTGGCGAACGACACACCGAAGAGGTCGAACGCGCCGACCGGCCGGTGCGCGTCCACAGTGAACTGCGGCACGCCGTGCGAGCGCATCAGCCGCTCCAGGTCCGGCCAGACCGCGTACGTGCGCTCGGCCAGCACGTCCGGCTGCTCGTTGAGAACCTCGTAGAGGATCTGCACGCCCTGGTTGGGCAGGCCCACCTCGTACGCGTCCGGGTACATCAGCACCCAGCGGACCGCGGCCGCGTCCCAGTCCTTCACCACCGCGCCGAGCTCGCCGCCGACGTACTGGATCGGCTTGGTCACCTGCGGCAGCAGCGGTTCAAGCTGGGGAAAGACAGTGACTACGGGCATAGCGGCCTCCTGGGTCAACCTATGAGGTTAGCCCCTGCCCAGATGAGTACGCTTCACATTCGTGAGCACCGCAGCCTCCCCACCGCCGCCGCACGCCGCCTCACCCTCACCAGGCGCCGCCCCGCCGCCGCCAGTCACGCGGCCAGCAGTCGCGCGGGCGCCGATCGCGGCACGGCTGGCCGCCTGGCGGTACGCCTTCCGCACCACCAACCCGCCCGAGCAGGGCGTGGTGGACGAGGTCACCCGCTGGCTGGTGGTCACCCGTGCCGGCGTACTCCCGATGACCCTGACCTCGGGCCTGGTCGCGGTGCTGCTCGCGGCGGCCGGCGCCGGCGCCGGCCGGGTGGGCGTGGACTGGCTCAACGTGACCCTGGCCGTGCTCGGCATCGTCATCGCCCACATCGCGAACAACATGATGAACGACCTGGCCGACACCGAGGTCGGCAGCGACACCGCCAGCTACCCGCGGGCGCTCTACGCCCCGCACCCGATCCTCACCGGCCTGGTCAGCAGGCGCCGGCTCGTCCTTGCGATCCTGCTCGCCAACGTGCTGGATCTGGCGATCATGGTGACGCTCATCGCGCGGCAGGACTGGTGGGTCGCCGCGTTCGCCATCGGCGGCCTGTTCCTGTCCTGGGCCTACACGGCTCCTCCGCTGCGCCTCAAGCGGGTCGGCCTGGGCGAGCTCGACGTGCTCGTCACATGGGGTCCGTTGATGGTCGGCGGGGTCTACTACGCCGGCACCGGCGAGCTGGGCTGGCCCGTGGTCGCCGCGGCCACGGTCTACGCGCTGCTGCCCACCACGGTGCTGCTGGGCAAGCACATAGACAAGATCCCGTACGACGCTCCGGCCGGCACCCGGACCCTGCCGGTGCTGCTCGGCGAGGGCCGGGCCAAGGCGCTCACCCAGGCGATGATGGTCGGCTACCACGCTGGCGTGGCCGCGCTGGTCGCCGCCGGCGCCCTGCCCTGGCCCGCGCTGCTCACCCTGCTCGCGGTGCCGATGCTGGTACGCACCGTCCGCGAGTACGCCAAGCCCAAGCCGGCCGAGCCACCGGTGCCGACCCCGGTGTGGCCGCTGTGGTGGGCGCCGCTGGCGTTCCTGCACACCCGCCGGGCCGGCGGCCTGCTGGTGCTGGGCCTGGCCGGCTGGGCGGTGTGGGCCCTCGTACGCTGACCCGCGTCACGCGCGCCGCTGGCTCGCGCGGGCGAGCTAACCTCGGTCAGCGAGAGGAGCGCCGTGATGTCCGACTCCCCGCTGCCGCCGGGAGCCCCCGAGCCACCGACCGAGCCGGTGCGTAGGCCAGAGCCACCGACCGAGCCGGTCCGGGCACGAGCGGGTGAGCCAGCCGAGCCGCCGACCGAGCCGGTCCCGACCCGCTGGAGCGGGTCAGCGGCCATCCCGCCGCGGCCACCCGGCAAGGGGCGCCGCCGCGGCGGCGACGACCCGGAGACCCTGGAGATGACGGCGGCCGAGGAGGCGGTGTGGCCGCCGTTCCCGCCGCCACCACAGCACGACCCCAACCGGCCGGTGACAGCGGTGCTGCCGCCCGGGTGGGGGCCGGACGACGTACCCCCGGTGCCCGCCCGCAAGCCGCCCAAGCCGCCCAAGATGCGGCCGCCGCGCGGCCCGGTGGCCTACCCGGGGTACCCGCCCGGGCCACCCCGCAGGCGCCGGCGGTGGCCGTGGGTGCTGCTGTTCCTGACCGCGCTGATGGCGCTCTGCTGCTGCGGCTGCGTGGCGTGGGTGAAGCCGTTAGCGGACCAGCGGGCCACGGTCGCCAACCCGCCGGAGCGGGTGGCCGGCCTGGTCCGGGTGCAGGACCAGGCGACCACGTTCGCGCTGGAGACCGACGTACGGATGCACCACTGGCTGGCCGAGGACGTGTTCGCCGTGGTCTACGCCGACCCGGCACGGGGCGAGCGGCGGGTGACGCTGTTCGGCGCCACGCAGTTCCGGTGGAGCCCGGAGCAGGACCTGATCCGGGAGCTGGACCGGCTCTCCCAGAAGCTGTCGCTGACCGACCTGGCCGAGGCCGACCCGGGCCGGCTCGGCGGCCACATGCGGTGCGGCAAGGGCCGGATGAACGGCGCCGCGGTGTCGGTGTGCGGCTGGGCCGACCACGGCAGCATGGCGGTCGGGACCTTCCCCGGCCGCGACGTCCAGGACAGCGCGGAGCTGCTGCGGACCCTGCGCGCCGCACTCATCAACCGCGGCTAGCTGCCGCCTCCGCCCGGCGTGGGGCGTACCGGCCGACGTACTCCTGGCCGGTCAGCTTCTGGATCTCGCGCATCAGCCGCTCGGTGATCTCGCGCAGCGCCCGCGAGGTCGGGCGTTCGCCCTGCCACGGTGACAGGTCCAGCGGCGGCGCCAGCCGGACCTCGACGCCGGAGGCGATCCGGGGCAGGCGCGCGCCGACCTGGTGGATCCGGTCGGTGCCGACCAGCCCGACCGGCACGACGGCCGCCCCGGTCTCCAGGGCGAGCCGGGCGACGCCCGGACGCCCGCGGTAGAGCCGCCCGTCCGGGGATCGGGTGCCCTCCGGGTGGATGCCGAGCGCCTCACCCGCCCGCAGCACCGGCACTGCGGCGTCGAGCGCCATTAGGCTGGCCCGGCCGCCGGAGCGGTCCACCGGGATCTGGTTGAGCCCGGTGAGCACCGTACGCACGACCGCTCCGGCCAGGCCGGGGCGGACGAAGTAGTCGTCCTTGGCGAGGAAGTAGAGCGGTCGCGAGGTCACCGCGCCCATCAGCGGTGAGTCGACCATGGACAGGTGGTTGCTGGCGAGGATCGCCGGGCCGGTCGGCGGGACGTACTCGAGGCCGGTGACCCTGGGCTGCCAGGCGAGGCGCATCAGCGGCGCCACGGTCACCTTGCTGAAGGCGTATAACGCGGACACGCGGCCTCCGAATCCCGACGGCGGTCGCCGCACCATAACCGGTACGTCGCAGGCCGCGATCGGCCGGTCAGGTACCCGAGAGATTCGTCACCACGACGCGTGCGCGCCACGGCACAGACCGCTCACCGCGACACGGCCCGTACGCTGACCCGCACCTCCTCGCCGTCGCCGACCTCGCCGACGAACACGGCGTCGGTAGACGCAGTGCCGGTAAACGCGGCACCCGCGGGCGCGCCCCCGCCTGCCGGCGCCCGCCCCAGCTCGACCGACTCGGCCAGGGTCTCCGCGGCCAGGAACGCCCGGTGCGCCTCGACCGCGGCGGCCACCTCCGCCGAGCCCGCCACGACGAGCGCGATCCGGTCGGTCACCGCCAGGTCCGCCTCCCGCCGCGCCTGCTGCACCACGCGCACCACGTCCCGGGCGAGCCCCTCGGCGGCCAGCTCCGGCGTGACCGTGGTGTCGAGCACCGCCACCCCTTCGCCACCGGGCAGCGGCGCCGAGTGCTCGGCGTCCGCGGCGACCAGGCGCAGCTCGTACTCGCCCTCCTCGAGGGTGACCCCGGCCGCGACCGGCCGGCCGTCGACGAGCGACCACTGGCCCGCCTTGACCGCGCGGATCACCTGCTGCACCGCGCCGCCCACCCGCGGGCCGAGCGAGCGCGGCACCACGGTGAGCACCTGCTCGCAGTAGCCGCCCAGGTCCTCGGTGAACCGCACCTCCTTGACGTTCACCTCGTCGGCGACCAGGTCGGCGAAGGGCCGCAGCGCCTCCGCCCCGGGCGCGGCCACGGTCAGCGCCGGCAGCGGCAGGCGCACCCGCAGCCCCCGCGCCTTGCGCAGGGACAGCGCCGCCGAGCAGACCTCCCGTACCCGGTCCATGGTGGACACCAGATCGGCGTCCTCCGGCAGGTCCGCAGGCAGCGGCCAGTCGGTCAGGTGCACCGAGCGACCGCCGGTGAGCCCGCGCCAGACCTCCTCGGCCGTCATCGGCGCCAGCGGCGCCACCACCCGGCACAGCGTCTCCAGCACGGTCCACAGGGTGTCGAACGCGTCCGCGTCCCCACCCCAGAACCGGTCCCGGGACCGGCGTACGTACCAGTTCGTCAGGGCGTCCAGGTAGGACCGGACGGCGGCGCAGGCGCCGGAGATGTCGTACCCGTCCATCCGGGCCGTGGTGTCCTCGACCAGCGCCCGCGTCTTGGCCAGCACGTAGCGGTCCAGCAGGTGCGCGCTGTCCACCCGCCGCCGCGCGTCGTAGCCCTCCGCGTTGGCGTAGAGGCCGAAGAAGTACCAGACGTTCCACAGCGGCAGCAGCACCTGGCGCACGGTGTCGCGGATGCCCGCCTCGGTCACCGACATGTCGCCGCCGCGCAGCACCGGCGAGGACATCAGGTACCAGCGCATCGCGTCGGCGCCGTAGCTGTCGAAGACCTCGTACACGTCAGGGTAGTTGCGCAGGCTCTTGGACATCTTGCGCCCGTCCGAGCCGAGCAGCGTGCCGTGCACCACGCAGTCGCGGAACGCCGGCCGGTCAAACAGCGCCGTGGCCAGCACGTGCAGCGTGTAGAACCAGCCCCGGGTCTGCGCCGTGTACTCCACGATGAAGTCGCCCGGGTAGTGGTCCTCGAACCACCGCGCGTTCTCGAACGGGTAGTGCACCTGCGCGAACGGCATCGAGCCCGACTCGAACCAGCAGTCCAGCACGTCCGGCACCCGGCGCATGAGCGACCGCCCGGTGGGGTCGTCCGGGTTGGGCCGGGTCAGCTCGTCGATGCCCGGCCGGTGCAGGTCGCTGACGCGTACCCCGAAGTCGCGCGCCAGCTCCGCGAGCGAGCCGTACACGTCCATCCGCGGGTAGGCGGGGTCGTCGGACTTCCACACCGGGATCGGCGAGCCCCAGAACCGGGTACGGCTGATCGACCAGTCCCGGGCGCCCTGGAGCCACTTGCCGAACTGCCCGTCGCGCACGTGCCCCGGCACCCAGTTGATCTGCTTGTTCAGCTCGACCATCCGGTCGCGCACCTGGGTGACGGCCACGAACCACGACGACACCGCCTTGTAGACCAACGGCGTGTCACAGCGCCAGCAGTGCGGGTACGAGTGCACATAGCTGTCCTGGCGCAGCAGCATCCCCCGCTCGCGCAGCTCGCGCAGCAGCGGCTTGTTCGCCTCGAACACCTGCATACCCTCGAACCGGGGCGCCACTGAGGTGAACCGGGTACGGTCGTCGACGGTCAGCACGGTCGGGATCCCGGCCTCGGTGCAGACGTTGTAGTCGTCCTCACCGTGCGACGGCGCGACCTGGACGACGCCCGTACCGTCCTCAGTGGACACGAAGTCCCCGGCGAGCACCGTGAACGCCTTCGGCACGTCCGCCAGCCGCTCGACGAGGAACTCGAACATCGGCGTGTACCTGCGGCCGACCAGCTCACTGCCCCTCAGCGTGCCGACCCGTTCCGCTCCCCCGAGCTCCTTGGCGTAGGCCTCGACGCGAGACTCGGCGAGCACGTACCTGCGGCCGTCCAGCTCCAGCACGGCGTAGTCGACGTCCGGACCGACCACGAGCGCCACGTTCGGCACGAGCGTCCACGGCATCGTCGTCCACGCGAGCACCCGTTCGCCCGTCTCCAGCTCGAACCACACCGTCGCCGCCGGGTCCTGCCGGTCCCGGTACACGTCGTCCATGCGGGTCTCGGTGTTCGACAGCGGGGTCTCGCACCGCCAGCAGTACGCGAGCACCCGGAAGCCCTCGTACGCCAGCCCCTTGTCGTAGAGCGTCTTGAAGGCCCACATGACGCTCTCCATGTAGGACAGGTCGAGGGTCTTGTAGTCGTTGGCGAAGTCCACCCAGCGGGCCTGGCGGGTGACGTAGCGCTCCCAGTCCTTGGTGAACTGCAGCACCGACGCCCGGCACGCCTCGTTGAACTTGTCGACGCCCAGCTCGAGGATCTCGGCCTTGGTCGAGATGCCCAGCTGCTTCTCGGCCTCGACCTCGGCCGGCAGCCCGTGGCAGTCCCAGCCGAACCGCCGCTCCACCCGCCGCCCGCGCATGGTCTGGTAGCGCGGGACCACGTCCTTGACGTAGCCGGTGAGCAGGTGCCCGTAGTGGGGCAGCCCGTTGGCGAACGGCGGCCCGTCGTAGAAGACGAACTCGTTCGCCCCGTCCTCGCCCGGCGGCCGGGCCTGGACCGACGCGTCGAAGGTCCGGTCCGCCGCCCAGTGCTCCAGCACCCGCCGCTCGATCTCCGGCAGGTGGGGGCTTGCCGGGACGCCGCCGCCGGCGGCTGCGGACGGTGCGGTGTGCTTCGGGTACGCCATCGCAGGTCGCTCTCCTCGCGTCGGTCACGTGGCGAAGGTCCGGCCGGTGCCGGCCGCACCTTCGGGTCGTCAACGCGAGGACGAGCCAGGGCCCGCGGTACCACCTCGCTTGGCCGGGGCACCGCCCCGACCCGCTCGTTGGCCGGCTGTCACGGGCCGGACCCGTCCGGTTCTACTGAGGCGCCCCGCCAGGGACACCCGTTCTTCCGGAGGCTCACCGGTGATAGCCGGGTCATCGCCTATGCGGTAAAGGTTAGCGCACCCTCCCCGGCCGCTCACCGCGGTTTCCGCCTACCCGGGCGGGCTACGCCAGCTCCGGGAACCAGAGCGCGATCTCCCGCTTGGCGCTGTCGGCGGAGTCCGACGCGTGCACCAGGTTCTCCCGGTTGGACAGGGACAGGTCACCCCGGATGGTGCCGGCGGCCGCCGCCCGCCCGTCGGTGCCGCCGGCCAGCAGGCGGACCACGTCGACCGCCTGGTCACCGGAGAGGACCATGGCTACCAGCGGGCCACCGGTCATGAGCTCCCGCAGCGGCGGGTAGAAGCCCTTCTCCAGGTGCTCGGCGTAGTGCACGTCGGCCAGTGCCCGGTCCATCGTGCGCAGGACCATGGCCTCGATCGTGAGGCCCTTCCGCTCGAGCCTGCCGACGATCTCGCCGACCAGGCCGCGGCGTACCGCATCGGGCTTGATCAGTACGAGCGTGCGCTCGGTCACCTGGCTCCTCCTCGGGTAGTTTTCGTCGACACAGCGTAACGAGGGCTTCCCCTCGACCACCTGACACGCCTAGCCTGACGGGTGATCGGCAAGGGGAGGTCGGGCCGTGCCGAATGGCCGTCGGTGGAATGTCTCATACCCGCGCAGGTTTACGGCTGTCATACTCGGTGCCTGCGCCGTCTTCACCATGTGCGCCGGCGTTGGCCTGGCGAACTGGGCAGTTGTCGCGCTCGGCGTGGCCCTGCTGATCCTCGCGGTGACGGTGGTCGTGGTCGCCGTGGTGCGCGGCAACATCCGCGACTTCGTGCGCGGCACCGCCCACGTGGTGGACGTGACCGAGCCGCCGGCGTCGGTGTCGATCGGCCGGTGCGAGCTGCAGATCATCGTGGAGGCGCCCGGCCTGGCCCCGGCGAAGGTCAAGGTCCGCGACAGCCGGGTCCCGGTCGGCAAGTGGCCGGACATCGGCGCCACGCTGCCGATCCGGGTGGCCATCGACGACCCCCGGCATGTGCGCGTCCTGTGGGACCAGGTGCCCAGCCACGGCGAGGTCGCCGCCGACGAGGAGCGGTTCAACGAGTACGTCCAGCGCATCGTCGACGCCGAGCTCGGCCCGGACGACGAGCCGGACAACGGGGCGTACCCGGACAACGGGGCGTACGACGAGCCCTACGAGGGCCCGATGAGCGAGGCGGCTCCGGTCTCCCCCGCGCGGGCGGCGGCGGCCACCGGCACTGGCCAAGCGACCACCGGCTCCGGCCAGGAGCCGGGTCCTGCCGGGTCACCGGCCGGGGAGCGGATGACGGCCACGGCGACCGCCGCAGGGCCGGCCCCGCACGAGCCGGCCGCCGGTGAGCAGGTCACCCCACGGCGGCCGAGCCCGCGCCGCCGCCGGTCAGCCACGGGTTCGGCGGCCGGCTCTGCCAGCGGGGAGACGGCCCACGCCGGCGCGCCAGCCACCGGGTTCTCTCCGGACGTGACACACCATCAGGACGTGGCACACCAGCCAGGCACCGACCTCGTCGTGACCGGCGAGCTGCTGCCCGCCCAGCGCACACCCGCCGCAGTCGCCACCTCCGCCGAGGAGGACGTGCTGGTCATCGACATAGCACCGATCGAGGGAGGCGCCTCAGCTGTCCTCGGCGTGCGGCCGGCCCCGGCGTCCGCCGCGCACGAGACGACCGCCGTCCACGAGACAACCGCCGCACGCGAGACCCCCGCCCACGCAGCCACCGCGCGCGAGACCGCCACAGCGGACGAGACGCCCGCGGCGGAGACGGTCACCGTGACCGCGCCGTCGGGCGCGGCCGGCGCCATCCACGGTGTCGGGGTCACGCTGATCGTGACCGACCTGGCCCGCTCCATCGACTTCTACCGGGACCTGCTCGGGTTCACCGTCGTCGACAGCGGGTCGACCAGCGCGGTGCTCGCCTCCGGCGAGACACGGATCATGCTGCGCCGGGTGTCGGACATGGCACCCGTCGACCGGCGGTTGGTCCACCTCAACCTCGAGGTCGCCGACCTGCCCGCGGTCTACGACGACCTGCGCGGCAAGGGCGTCAAGTTCCTGCACCGGCCCCGGCCCGTCGCCAAGGGCGAGCAGATGGAGCTGTGGGCGGCAGCGTTCCGCGACCCGGACGGCCACGGCATCTCCATCATCCAGTGGCGACCCCGCACCATCTGAAGCCACCACCCAGCACCATCACGGCCACGATGGGACTCATCCCAGCACCCGGCGCCGCACGTAAAGCAGGTACCCCCAGACCGCGCCGAACACCAGCCCGAGCACGGCCAGCGACCAGTGCAGCAGCCCCGCGCCGACCAGCGCCAGCTGCAGGCCGGCACCGGCGGCCCAGACCCAGCGCCAGCGCAGCAGCCCGACCAGCGCCAGCGCGGCCACGGCGAGCCCTGCCGCGGCCCACACCGCGGCATCCGCTCGCGGGCCGCCCAGCGTACGCAGGGGCTGGATCGCCAGCAGCAGGACGACCGCCTCGACGGCGAGCGTGCCCGCGCCGACCCCGCGGACCGCGCCGGCCGGGTTACGCAGCCCGGACGGTTGCTCGCCGGTCATGGCCGCAGCAGCTTACGGGCATCGGCCACGGTGATCACCGAGCCGGTCACCAGCACCGCCACGCCACTGAGCGGACCCTCCACATCAGACTCGGCCATCGCCACCGCGGCGGCGATCGCATCGGGCAGCTCGGGCTCGACCCGTACCCGGTGGGCACCGAATATCTCGCCAGCGACCTCGGCGACCGCAGCGACCGGGGCCCCGCGCGTCGACGAGCTGCGGCTGACCACCACCGCGTCGGCCACCGGCTCCAGCAGGCTGAGCAGCCCCGGAATGTCCTTGTCGGCGAGGACCGCGACGACCGCGATGAGCCGGCGGAAGCTGAACTCCTCCTGCAGCGCCGCGACGGTCGCGGCCATGCCGTGCGGGTTGTGCGCGGCGTCGAGCAGGATCGTCGGGGCGCTGCGCACCCGCTCCAGCCGGCCGGGCGAGGTGGCCGCCGCAAAGCCGGCACGGACCAGCTCCGGGTCGAGCTGGCGGCTCGCCCCGGCGCCGAGGAAGACCTCGACCGCGGCGAGCGCCAGCGCCGCGTTCTGCGCCTGGTGCGCACCGTGCAGCGGTAGGAAGACCTCGTCGTACGCGCCACCGAGGCCCTGCAGGGTGAGCACCTGCCCGCCCACCGCCAGCGCACGCCGGAGTACGCCGAACTCCCGGCCCTCCCGGGCGATGGTCGCGTCGACCTCCAGGCACCTCTCGGCGATCGGCCGCTGCGCCTCCTCCGGCTGCGCGGCGCAGACCACGGTCGCTCCATTGTGGATGATGCCGGCCTTGGCCAGGGCGATGTCCGTGACCGTGTCCCCCAGCCACTTTGTGTGGTCGAGCCCGATCGGGGTGAGCACGCAGACGCCGGCGTGCAGCACGTTCGTGGAGTCCTCCGCGCCACCGAGGCCCACCTCGACCACGGCGACGTCCACCGGCGCGTCGGCAAAGGCCGCGAACGCCATCGTGGTCGTCATGTCGAAGTAGGTGAGCGGCTCCGGAAAGCGGGCGTCGACCAGCGCCGCCAGCGGGGCAACCTCGTGGTACGTCGCCACGAACCGCTCCTCGTCGACCGGCTCGCCGTCGAGGCTGATCCGCTGCCGCACGGTCTCCAGGTGCGGGCTGGTGTACCGCCCGGTACGCAGCCCGTGCGCGACAAACAGGCTGTCGATCATCCGCGCCGTGGACGTCTTGCCGTTGGTGCCGGTGAGGTGGACCGCCGGGTACGCCCGCTGCGGCTGCCCCAGCAGGTCCAGCAACGCCTCGATCTTGCCCAGGTCAAAGGCCATCCGGGTGAAGCCGCGCGCCAGCAGCTCCGCGTCGATCTTCTCAAGCTCGCTGGTCATCAGGCACTCTCCCGGTCGGCCCCGACCCGGCCAGCCCCGCATCCCGGTCAACCCCGGCATCCCGGTCGACCCAGAAGACGCGCCGGACGACCCTCGGATCGGGATGGTCGATCTCGTCCTGCCCCGCGATGTGGTACCCCAGCGCCCGCACCTGCCGGACCCACTCCGGCCGGTCCCGCTCCTCGTTGTACACCCCGACGACCAGCCGCCGGCCGACGACCACGTCGAGCAGGTGGGCGAGGAGGTCGCCGCGCCGCCGCGGCGGGACGTAGTCCAGCCCGGTGCGCACGTAGTCGAAACGCCGGCCGTCCGGCGGGGTCCAGTGCAGCGCGTTGCCGCTGAACACGCGCCCCGCCCAGTGCGGCAGCCGGCGGCGGGCCAGGTCCGCCAGCTCCTCCGACAGCTCCAGCCCGTACGGCTCCAGCGCGATGCCGTCCTGCGCCGCCCAGGCGTGCAGCGTCTCCATCAGGTGCCCGCTGGCGCAGCCGATGTCGAGGAAGGTCCCCGGACGGTCCACTGCGGCCAGGATGTGCCGGCGCGCCCGCTCCCAGCGCGCCTCGTCACCGGAGTGCCCCGACTGCGCCCGCGGGTTGTCCCCGGCCAGGTAGGCGGGCACGGTCACCGCCTGCGTCGCGGCGAACCAGCCCGCGTCGTCCAGCTCGCCGCGCTCGTACGCGGCGTCGATGCGCGCCCACTCCCGGGCCCCCCGGTCCACCACCAGCTCGACCGGGGGCCGGTCCCGCGCCAACGGTTCCTGCGCCATCGATGTCACGCCGCCATCCGTGTCACGCCGCCTTCGGCGTCACGCCGGCAGCGCGTCGAGCGCCGCGTGGATCCGGGCGAGGTCGGCCTCGGCCGCGGCGAGCCGTTCCCGGATCTTGCCGACCACAGCCTCCGGCGCTTTGCGTACGAACGCCGGGTTGTCCAGCTTGGCGCGGCACTGCGCGGCCTCCTTCTCGGCCGCCGCCCGGTCCTTGGCCAGCCGCGCCCGCTCCGCCGCGACGTCGATCGCGCCACGGGTGTCCAGCTCCACCCCGATCTGCCCGGTGACCGCCAGGGTCGCGGTGGCCGCGAAGTCGTCGCCCGGCGCGTCCAGCCGGGCCAGTGCCCGGATCAGCGGCTCGTGGTCGCCGATGCCGGCCCGGCCGAGGCCGGTCAGCCGGGCGGCCACCCGCTGCCCCGGCTTGAGCCCCTGGTCCGAGCGGAACCGGCGTACCTCGGTGACCACCCGCTGCAGCACGGCCAGCTCAGCCTCTGCCGCGTCGTCCAGGTAGGACTTGTCCGGCCCCGGCCACGCCGCGATGACCAGGGAGCCGCCTCCGGTCAGCGCGGTCCACAGCTCCTCGGTGACGAACGGGATCATCGGGTGCAGCAGCCGCAGCAGCTGGTCGAGCACGTGGCCGAGGACCCGCCGGGTGGCCTGGGCGGCAGCCGTGTCGCCACCGGCGAGCACCGGCTTGGCCAGCTCCAGGTACCAGTCGCATACGTCGTCCCAGGCGAAGTGGTAGAGCGTGTCGCACACCTTCGCCAGCTCGTACGCGTCAAACTGCTCGTCCACCTCAACGGTGACGTGCTGCAACCGGGACAGCACCCACCGGTCCACGGCGGACAGCTGCTCGGCGCCCGGCAGGTCACCGGCGGTGGTGGCCCCGTTCAGCAGCGCGAACCTGGTCGCGTTCCACAGCTTGTTGCAGAAGTTACGCGAGCCGGCGCACCACTCCTCACTCACCGGCACGTCCGCGCCGGGGTTGGCGCCGCGCGCCAGGGTGAACCGGGTCGCGTCGGCACCGAACCGCTCGACCCAGTCCAACGGGTCCACCACGTTGCCGAACGACTTCGACATCTTCTTGCCGTACTGGTCGCGCACCATGCCGTGCAGCGCGACAACGTCGAACGGCGGGACCCCGTCCATCGCGTACAGCCCGAACATCATCATCCGGGCGACCCAGAAGAAGAGGATGTCGTACCCGGTGACCAGCACGCTGTTCGGGTAGAACCGGCGCAGGTCGGCGGTGTCGTCGGGCCAGCCGAGCGTGGAGAACGGCCACAGCGCCGAGGAGAACCAGGTATCGAGCATGTCCTCGTCCTGGCGCCAGCCGCCGGCCGCGTCGCCGGGCGGCGCCTCGTCCGGCCCCACGCAGACGACCTCGCCGTCCGGGCCGTACCAGACCGGGATCCGGTGCCCCCACCACAGCTGCCGGGAGATGCACCAGTCGTGCATGTTGTCGACCCAGGAGAAGTAGCGCTTTGCGAAGTCGGCAGGCTCCAGCCGCACCCGCCCGTCGCGTACCGCATCACCGGCGGCCCGGGCCAGCGGCTCGACCTTCACGAACCACTGCAGCGACAGGCGCGGCTCCACCGCGGTCTTGCAGCGCGAGCAGTGCCCGACCGCGTGCAGGTACGGTCGCCGCTGCGCCACCACCCGCCCCTGCGCCCGCAGCGCCGCCACGATGGCGGGCCGCGCCTCGTAGCGGTCGAGCCCCTGGTACGGGCCGTGCGCGGTGACCACGGCACGCTCGTCCATGATGGTCAGCGCGGGCAGGCCGTGCCGCTGCCCGATCTCGAAGTCGTTCGGGTCGTGCGCCGGGGTCACCTTCACCGCGCCACTGCCGAACGCCGGGTCCACATGCTCGTCCGCGACGACCGGGATACGCCGCCCGGTCAGCGGCAGCTCCACCTCGCGACCGACCAGGTGCCGGTACCGCTCGTCGGCCGGGTGCACCGCGACCGCCGTGTCACCCAGCATGGTCTCGGCCCGGGTCGTGGCGACCACGATCGACGTCTCGCCCTCGCCGTACCGGATCGAGACCAGCTCACCCTCGTCCTCGGTGTGCTCGACCTCGATGTCGGACAGGGCGGTCAGGCACCGCGGGCACCAGTTGATGATCCGCTCCGCCCGGTAGATCAGGCCGTCCTCGTAGAGCCGCTTGAAGATCGTGAGTACGGCCCGGGACAGGCCCTCGTCCATGGTGAAGCGCTCACGGGACCAGTCCACCGAGTCGCCCAGGCGGCGCATCTGGCCGAGGATCGTGCCCCCGGACTCCGCCTTCCACCGCCACACCCGCTCCACGAACGTCTCGCGCCCAAGGTCGTGCCGGGAGGCACCCTCGGCCGCGAGCTGGCGCTCGACCACGTTCTGGGTGGCGATGCCGGCGTGGTCCATGCCGGGCAGCCAGAGCGTCTCGAAGCCCTGCATCCGCCGCCGCCGCACCAGCGCGTCCTGGATCGTGTGGTCCAAGGCGTGCCCGACATGCAGCGAGCCGGTCACGTTAGGTGGCGGGATCACGATGCAGAACGGGGGCCGGTCACTCGTAGCGTCCGCGCCGAAGTAACCGGCCGCTACCCACCGCTCGTAGTGGGTCTGCTCCACGGCGGCGGGCTGGTACGTGGCGGCCAGCGGCGCGCGCTGCTCCGAGATGTCGGTCACCCTGCGAGTCTACGAAGCGCCCCCAGGCGGGTGTCCGCGGGAGGCCGGCCGTGCCCGGGACCGTTGCGCTGTCGCGCCGTCCACCCTGCGGGAGGCCGGCGTCTGGATGTGCAGCCTGTGCCGTACGCTCCGCCAATGGTCGAGCCGAGCCACTTTGTCGAGCCAGGCGCCGGGCCCGTCCCGCAGACCCGCTCCGGGTCGGGAAGGCGGCTCGGACTGCTGGCGCTCGGCGCCGCCGGAGCGGCCGCCCTAGTGGCAGCGATAGTCGTGCTACCTGGCGAGTGGCGCGTCTTCCAGCAGCGGAACACCGAGCTCAAGCTCGCCCGGGAGACCGCTGGTCTGCGGCTCGACGAGAGCCCCGAGGCGCAGGGCACCGCCGACTACCTGCGCACCGCCCTGGCCGCCAGCATGGATCTGAAAAGCACGGTAGGGGCCGTCTACGCGGATCCCGTCGAGCAGTCACTCTCCGTTATCTTCATCGGAGGTACGGCGACCCTGCGCGAACCAGAAAGCGACCTGGACCGGCTCTTCCAGCTGGTGACCGACAAGGCGGACGCCGTGGCAGGGGTACGGACCGTCCCACCGGGCCCGCTTGGCGGAGTGATGAAGTGCGGCGCCAGCAGCGGCCCCGACGAGCCGATGGCGGTGTGCGGCTGGGCCGACAACGGCTCGCTTGCAGTCGCCATGTTCCCGAACCGCGCGATCGACGAGTCCGCGGTCCTGCTAAGGGCGATGCGGGCCGATCTGGAACGGCGCCCCTGAGCCCCCCCCGCCGGGGGCGACCCCTCCGCCGGACCTCAGCCCCCATTCCGGCCCTCATTCCCGGTCTGGCCCCCATTCCCGGCCCCCACTCCCGCGGACCTTCATCCCTGTTCCGCCGGGTCCCGCAGCCCGCAGCACGCACACTGTTTCCGGCGCAGTGCTCGACAACGCGTTGAGGGCCGCCCATCTGGGCGGCCCTCAAACGAAAG
>DASRIS010000019.1:0-7332 GCA_035649895.1 Micromonosporaceae bacterium
GAGGAGCTGAGCTGCCTCGGCCTGGACTACAACCGCGACCTGCTCGTCGCCACGTTCGCGACCAAGCAGGACAGCGGGTTCGGCAGCGCGCTGTGCGGCCCCGGGAGCACCGAGTACGTCGCCTTCTGGGTCGACTATGACGACACCTGCCAGTGGTCGTACGCCGGCACCGCGCAACAGCCGGTGTTCAGCCTCGACCCGCTCCCGTCCGGTGGGCTGCACTACTGGGTGGCCGTGCCGGCACGCCTCGCCGAGCACTACCGCGGCTGCCAACAGCCGAAGGTGGCGCGGGTCCGGGCCGTCCTGTCCTGGGCCACCCCACCGTCCACGACAGACCCCTACGCCATGCCACGCTGGGGCAACGCGGTCGAGGCGCACATCGAGGTCGCCCCGAGCCGACCGGTCTCCGACGGGCCCGAGATCGATCTTATCGGCGGGATCCCGGTTGACCAGATCGACACTTCGGCCTCCGGTCTCACCCTGCCCTGGGCGAAGTTCGGGCTGTGGGGCTCCCATGCCGACCCGTGGGTACCGTCACGGCAGTGCCCATTCGGCGGCACGCTGACCGTAAACGCCGACGTGCCCGATTCGTTCAGCGACACCGGGAAGCAGTACCGCCTGCTGTGGCGCCCGGCGGGCAGCTCCTCGGCCGGCAACCCGGTTACCGACCCCTTCGTGACCACCGACGGTCATGACGTGGTCGTGCACCACCCGGACCAGGCGACCGGGTTGACGCAGTACCTGGAACCCGAGAAGAACATCTACAACGTGCTCGGCTCGTGGCGGACCCGGGGCGTGGTGACCGACGGCCGGTACGAGATCCGCCTGGAGATGGCCGACCCGGGCGGGACCCCGATCGGCAGCACCGGATGGTTCGTTGTGTGTATCGACAACACCTTGCCGCACGCCGACCTCACCCTGACCAGTGGGACGCCGTGCAACAAGGCGGCGCCCGGTGACACCGTCACCGGCACCTTCCAGGCGACCGACGCCCACTTCGGCGCCTACCAGCTGGACACCCTGCCGGCCAGCCTCACACCGCCGGCCCCGCAGCACTCACCCCAGTCGGAGACCGACCCCGTCCCGGCGGGCACCTGGTCGCTGCAGACCACCATCTCCTGGGCTCAGTGCGGCTACGTCGTGCGGCTGCGGGTCTGGGACCGGACGGTCGTCGACAGCAACCCGTTCGCTCGCAACTCCCGGTACGACGACGTGGGCTTCTGCCTCGGCCTGTAGGTCAGGACAGCGCTGGCCGTGCCTGTGCCCCCCAGGCACGGCCAGCGGTCTGTGGGCCAAGCCGGCGCCTCAGACCAGGCTGTCGCGCCACTGCTGGTGCAGCGCGGCGTAGTGCCCCGTACCCTCGATCAGTACCGCAGGCGGCCCGTCCTCCACGATCCGGCCGCCCTCCAGCACCAGCACCCGATCGGCGATCTCCACAGTGGACAGACGGTGGGCGATGACGATCGCCGTACGCTCGGCGAGGATCGTCCGCAGCGCCCGCTGCACCAGCCGCTCCGAGGGGATGTCCAGTGAGGACGTCGCCTCGTCGAGGATCAGCACCGCCGGGTCGGCGAGGAACGCCCGGGCAAAGGCCACGAGCTGCCGCTGCCCGGCCGAGAGCCGGCCGCCGCGCTTGTTCACCTCCGTGTCGTACCCGTCCGGCAGCGCGCTGATGAAGCCGTGCGCGCCGATCGCCGCCGCGGCCTCGGCCACCTCGTCGTCGGAGGCGGTCGGGCGGCCGAACCGGATGTTGTCGCCAACCGTGCCGGAGAACAGGTAGTTCTCCTGCGTCACCATCACCACCGCGCGGCGCAGGTCGGCGTCGGCGAGCTCGCGCAGGTCGATGCCGTCGAGGGTGACCGCGCCGGTGACCGGGTCGTAGAAGCGGGCGACCAGCTTGGCGACCGTGGACTTGCCCGCGCCGGTCGCCCCGACCAGCGCCAGCGTCTGCCCGGCCGGGATGTGCAGGTCCAGCTCGGGCAGGACCAGCCGGTCGCCGCGGTAGCCGAAGGAGACCCGGCGGAACCGCAGCTCGCCACGGGCACCGGCGGCAGGCAGCGACCTCGGGTGCGCCGGCTCGGCCACCGCCGGCTCCTCGGAGAGCACCCCGGAGAGCTTCTCCAGCGCCGCGGTCGCCGACTGCAGCGAGTTGTAGAACTGGCTCAGCTCCTGCATCGGTTCGAAGAACCGGCGCAGGTAGAGCAGGAACGCCGCGAGCACGCCGACCTCGATGTGCCCGTCGAGCACCCGGTAGCCGCCGTAGGTCAGCACCACCGCGACGGCGACGTTGCCGATCACCTTGATGCCCGGCGCGAAGACCGCGATGAGCCGGAACGCGCGCAGGTTGGCGGCCCGGTAGTTCTCGTTGACCGCGTCGAAGATCTCCTGGTTGCGCGGCTCGCGGCGGAACGCCTGCACCGCCCGGATGCCGCCCAGCGACTCCACGAAGTGGACGATCACCAGCGCGACCGCCTCCCGGGCGCGGCGGTAGGCCACCGCGGAGGAGCGGGCGAACCACCGGGACAGCAGCAGCAGGAACGGGAACGAGAACAGCGTGGCCACGGCCAGCGGCGGGTCGAGCCAGAGCAGGATGCCGGCGACGGAGACCACGGACAGGCCGGCCAGCACCAGGTCGTCGATGCCGCCGTCGACCAGCTCGGCGATCGAGTCCATGTCGGAGGTGAGCCGGGACACCACCCGGCCCGAGGTGTACCGCTCGTGGAAGCCGATCGACAGCCGCTGGAAGTGGTTGTAGACGCGCTGGCGCAGGTCGAGCAGGGCGGCCTGGCCGATGCGGCCGGACAGGGTGAGGAAGCCGCGCTTGCCGGCGTACTCCGCGGCGGCGGCGAGAGCGAACGCGATCGCCACCCCGATCAGCACCCCGGCGTCGCCGGTCGCGGCCAGCGGCGGGATGCCGCGGTCGATGCCCAGCTTGACCAGGTACGGCCCGGACATGCCGGCCGCGTTCTGCAGCAGCAGGAGGAGGACCATCAGCGCGATCAGCCGCCGGTGCGGGCGTAGCAGCGAGCCGAGCAGCCGGCGGGAGCTGGTGCGCAGCCGCAGCACCGCGGCCTCGTCCGGCGCCTCGGCCGCGGTGCGGTCGGCGTCCGCCTCGGCGGCGATGCCCCGCCACGCGTCGATCTTCGTAGAGCTGACCTTCGCGGTGCCGGTCTGGCTGGTCATGGCGCGCCCACCTCCGCCTCCGCCTCCTGCGACAGGGCCGCCCGGTACGCCGGCACGGTGGCCAGCAGCTCCGAGTGCGTGCCGACCGCGACGATCTCGCCGTCCTGGAGCAGCGCCACCCGGTCGGCGAGGGCGACGGTGGACGGGCGGTGGACCACCAGCAGCGCGGTGGTGCCGCTCAGGACCCGGCTCAGGGCCTCCTCGACCAGCGCCTCCGTGTGCACGTCCAGCGATGACAGGGGGTCGTCCAGCACCAGCACCTTGGGCCGGCCGAGCACCGCCCGGGCCAGCGCCAGCCGCTGCCGCTGCCCGCCGGAGAGCGACAGGCCCTGCTCGCCGACCCGGGTGTCCAGCCCCCACGGCAGGTCGTACACGAACTCGGCCTGGGCCACCGCGAGCGCCTCGGCGATCTCCTCGTCGCTCGCGTCGGCCCGGCCCAGGGTCAGGTTCTCCCGGACGGACATGGAGAACAGGGTCGGCTCCTCGAACGCGACCCCGACAACCTGGCGGAGCGAGTCGAGCTGGATGTCCCGCACGTCGCGCCCGTCGATCGTGATCCGCCCCGCGGTCACGTCGTAGAGACGCGGCACCAGGCTGACCAGGCTGGTCTTACCCGAGCCGGTCACGCCCACGATGGCGACCGTCTCGCCGGGGCGCACCTCCAGGTCGATGCGGCGCAGCACCGGGGCGGCGGTGCCCGGGTAGGTGAACGCCACCCCCTCGAACCGCACCTGGCCGACCACGTCCCGCGGCGCGACACGCACCGCCCCGGGCTGGTCCGCGATCGACGGCTCGGTGTCGAACACCTCGTAGATGCGGTCGGCGGCGGTCATCGCCTCCTGCCCGTTGGCGATGATCCAGCCGAGCGAGTCGATCGGCCAGATCAGCATCAGCTGGAGCGAGACGAAGGCCACCAGGCCGCCCAGGGTGAGGTCCCCGCGCGCCACCGCGAACGCCCCCACGATCAGCACCACGCCGAGGGTGAGGTTGGGCACCAGGTCGAACTGCGCCCATGACGCGGCGAGCAGCTTCGCCTTGCCGACGGCCGTGTCGTGCAGCTTGGCGGCGCCGCCGGTGAACCGGGCGGCCATGTGCCGCCGCCGGCCGAACGACTTGATCAGGCGGACCCCCTGCGCCGACTCCTCGACCAGCGTCGCCAGGTCGCCCTGCTGGTCCTGCACCTGCCGGGCGGCCTTGATATAGCGGTGGAAGAACCGCTTGCTGGAGAAGAACAGCGGTCCGGTCATCAGCGCGACGATGACGCCGAGCGGCCAGTAGAGGTGCAGCAGCAGGGCCACCACGGTCACGAACGTCGCGCCGTTGACCACCCCGAAGACCAGACCGAACGACAGGAACCGGCGCAGCACGCCCATGTCGCTGGTGACCCGGGAGAGCAGCTGGCCGGACTGCCACTTGTCGTGGAAGGCGACCGGCAGGCGCTGCAGGTGCGCGTAGAGGTCGCGGCGGATCGCGGTCTCGATGCCCAGGGCGTAGCTGGACTGGACCCACCGGCGTATGAAGATCAGCAACGCCTCGACCAGCCCCAGCCCGAGGGCCAGGCCGCCGAACAGCAGCAGGCCCCGTTTGTCGCCGTGGGCTAGCGGGCCGTCGATGACCCGCTGCACCACGAGCGGGACGCTGATGCTCACGACGGTCGTCACGCATCCGGTCCCGATGAGCAGGATCAGCTGACTCCGATAGGGGCGCAGATAGCGCCTGATCCGCCACAGATTGTGAAGAGCGTTCCGGGGGTAAGGGTCATCCGGCACACCGAAACGTTACCTGCTGGGTACGACATTTCTCACGTCAGATTTATGGCTCTCGTGGTCCAGCAGCCAGCGCTTGGTGGCCGTGCCGTACCGGTAGCCGCCGGGCGCGCCGGAGGCGCGGACCACCCGGTGGCACGGCACGAACAGCATCGCGGCGTTGCGAGCGCACGCCTGCGCCGCCGCGCGTACCGCGGCGGGCCGGCCGGCCCGGGTCGCCAGGTCGGTATAGGTGACCGGCTCACCCGGCTTGACCTCGCGCAGGGCCGCCCAGGCCGCCGGCAGGAAAGCCCCGTCGCTGCGCTGGCGGACCGGCACCTCGTCCAGTGCGGTGAGGTCCCCGTCGAGGTAGCGCCGCACGGCCTCGCCGGCCGGCCCGAGATCCGCCCGCCGGTGCGGCTCCGTCGCGGTCCGCAGGCCCGGGTGTACGAGTGCCAGCAGCGCGCCCACGTCCGTGGTGAACCCCGCGGCGAGCACCGCCCCGTCTGTGTCCACAATGATCGTCATTGGCGCGACCGGGGTGGGCACAGTTGTCATATCCACTTTGTCCTCCACAATCTGATCACGGCGTACGAGCGCCACGGGCGCCAGCGCGCCGCGTGCTCATCGAGGGCAGTCGGGGTGCCGGGCAGGCCGAGCGCTGTCGCGCCCCGGCGGACCGCTAGGTCGGTCGGCAGGAACACGTCCGGGTCGCCGAGCGCGCGCAGCAGCACGTAGCCGGCGGTCCACGGCCCGACCCCGGGCAGCGCCAGCAGGCGCCCCTCGGTCTCGGTACGGTCCGCGCCCCCGTCGAGGTCCAGCTCCCCGGCGGCCACCGCTTGGGCGAGCGCGCGCAGGGTCGCCCGGCGGGCGGCCGGCATGGCGAACGCCTCGTCCGGCAGGTCCAGCAGCGCCTCCGGGTCCGGGAACAGCCGCTCGTTGCCAGGCGGCTGCGCCGCGACGAGCCGGGTGAGCACCTTGCGCGCTCCCGGCACCGAGATCTGCTGCCCCACCACGGCCCGTACCGCGATCTCGAAGCCGTCGACGGCGCGGGGCACCCGTACCCCTGGTTCTTTGGCGACCGCGGGAGCGAGCGCCGGGTCCTGGGCGAGCACCGCGTCGATCGCGGTCGGGTCGGCATCCAGGTCGAGCAGGCGCCGGCAGCGCGCCACCGCCGGGGCGAGGTCGCGCATGTCGGACAGGTGCAGGGCCGCGGCGACGTGCCCGTCGGCGGGCGCCAGCTCGACGGTCGCCGGGCCGTGCGGCAGGCGCAGCGCGCGGTGGTAGCTCGCGCCGTCGACCGCCTCGACCTCCGGCACCGCCCGCGCGGCCAGGAACTCCAGCAGCGCGGCGGCGTGCAGCGGCGACCGGTACGGCAGCCGGAGCGCCACCGTGCCCGCGCCGCCTGCCGGGGCGTCCGGGCGGCGCCGGGCGGCCTCCCGCAGCGTTGAGGGCGTGACGGCGTACACCTGTTGGATCGTGTCGTTGAACTGCCGGACGCTGCCGAAGCCGGCGGCGAAGGCGGCCTCAGCCAGGCCCAGCTCGGTCGTCTCCACCAGGATCCGCGCGGTCTGCGCGCGCTGCGCCCGGGCCAGCGCCAGCGGCCCTGCGCCCAGCTCCGCGGTGAGCATCCGGTTGAGGTGCCGCTCGGTGTACGCCAGGCGCCAGGCCAGGCCCGGCACGCCCTCGCGGTCGACGACGCCGTCGGCGATCAGCCGCATCGCACGGCCGACCAGGTCGGCGCGCGCGTCCCAGTCGGGTGAGCCGGGCACCGCGTCCGGCCGGCACCGGCGACACGCCCGGAAGCCGTTGCGCTGGGCCGCCGCTGCCGAGGCGTAGAACCGCACGTTGCTCCGCTTGGGCGTGAGTGCCGGGCAGGACGGCCGGCAGTAGATGCCGGTCGACGTGACCGCGGTGAAGAACCGTCCGTCGAACCGGGAGTCACGGCTGGCAACCGCCCGGTAGCAGTGCTCGAAGTCCAGGTCCACGCCTCGATCCTGCCCTTGCCGGGCGCGGATGGCTCGCGGGATTCGGACATGACCGTGGAGAGGGTCGGCCCGGGGCGGGGCGTAGACTGGCGGCTCGTGAGTCTTACCATCGGTATCGTCGGCGTGCCGAACGTCGGCAAGAGCACGCTGTTCAACGCGCTGACCCGGAACAGCGCGCTGGCAGCGCGCCATCCGGGCGGTGCCGAGCCCAACGTCGGCGTCGTCGGTCTGCCAGACCCCCGCCTGGACGTTCTCGCGACGATGTTCAAGTCGGCGAAGGTCGTCCCGGCGGCGGTGACGTTCGTCGACATCGCCGGGCTTGCCCGCGGCGCGTCCAAGGGTCAGGGGCGCGGCAACGCCTTCCTTACCCATATCCGTGACGCCTCGGCCATCTGCCAGGTGGTGCGGGTGTTCTC
>DASRIS010000020.1:0-3043 GCA_035649895.1 Micromonosporaceae bacterium
GCAGAACCGGACGCCTACTCACCACGATCAACCCCGCACACCGGATAGGAAACAGCGCGAGCGAAGCGAGGCGCGCGCTGCGGACCGTAACGCCCGGGCGGCGGCAGAACCGGACGCCTACTCACCACGATCAACCCCGCACACCGGATAGGAAACAGCGCGAGCGAAGCGAGGCGCGCGCTGCGGACCGTAACGCCCGGGCGGCGGCAGAACCGCGCACGTGATCATGGAGGCGCGGCACCCTGCCGCCGCAGATCGAGGGCGCTGCTCCTGTCCGGCGAGTACGTGCTGGTGCTCGTGCCGGACGGCGGCCAGCGAGGCCCGCAGCGCGTCGTCGGTGACCAGACACTGGAACGCGTCGTTGGTCATCGTGGCCAGGTCGAACTCGCGGTCCCACGCGGCGTCGGCCGATCGCGCGGACCCACTCGATGTCGTCGCGCCGCCTGGCCCGGTCCAGTATCGCCGGGTCTGGGTCGAGCCCGACGAGACGACCGGTGCCCGAGGTCGCGGGCGCGTTGCAGCAGGTTTCTGGTGCCGCAGCCGAGGTCCAGGACCCTGCCGGCCGCCATGACCTTCTCGGTGCGGAACACGACGTCGGCACGTTCCGGGTCCCACGGGTTCAGCACGTCGTAGATGGCCGCGACCTCGGCGTCGGAGTACGCCGGGGCAGTCTCTATGGACGACTGCCGGCAGCAAACCAAAAGGACGTGCCCGATGGGGCAGGGAGCCTGCCCATCCGGGTGACCCGCACCGCGCTGTTCCGGCCGGCGTGTTGTCCCGACAATTCGGATGTGGCAGCGGGCCGGCTGGCGGAGCAACCGGCGGAGTCGGTGCGGCGGGACGAGCGGCTGGGCGCCGTCACCACCGGCCGGCCCGCCGACCCGGGTCACGCCGCCGACCCGGGTCACGCCGCCGGCCGGAGGCTGAGCCCGGTCAACCTCCTCGCCATCCAGCGGGCGGCGGGCAACCGAGCCGCGGCGGCGCTGGTCTCCGGCGCACCCGCGGGGCGTACCGCGCCCACGCCGGCGCCGGCGCGGGTGGTGCAGCGCGAGCCCGTGATCGGCCTGGGCGGCGGAGTCCGCGTCAAGCACGAGATCGACCTGCCGAGCGAACACTTCGGCAAGCTGCAGAGCCTGCTGCGGAAGCTCCCGATCCGCCTCAAGCGGGCGCAGGTGACCCTGGAAGGGTCCTATGCCGCCGGCGACAAGGGCAGCGCCGCGGACGCGCGGGTACTCCGCCAGTTCGGCGCGAAGCGGGACGCGGGCCTGCGCGCCGAGCTGAGCCGGGTCGCCTCGGCCTCCGGAGTCTCCGCGGGTGCCAAGGGCATCTTCGAGCTGACCCGCAGTAAGACCGAGCTGTCCGGCATGGTCACGTTCACCGTGGCCAACGTCGCCTTCGACGTCAGGGTGATCCTGGCCCGGATAGCGTGGGACGATAAGAGCCTCGCGGCCAACGGCGGCTGGCCGCTCGGAGACCTCCTGCTGGTGCAGGCATCGGGCAAGCAGGGGCTCACCCTGCCGTTCACCACCGACGATGGGGTCCGACATACGTTCGCGGGTCACCTGGGCCTACGCTTGGAAGCCGAACCCAACTGGCCGGAGGTCGGCCGGTACATCCTGCTCGGTGTCGGCGAGCTGACCCCCGTGGTGCTCCCGCTCGGTGCCGCCGCCGGCCTAGCCGCGATCGTCCACGCCGGAGTCGTCGACCTCAAGCACCAGCAGCAGATCGCTGCGCAAACCCGCGCGATGGCCCGCGAGGTCATCCGGGCCGGCGACGCGTACGCGGGGCGGATGACGGACAGCGCCCTCAGCGATGGCGGCGCCGCGGTCGGTCGCGCGCTCGCCAGGGCAGACGCCGACCTCGGCAGCGTACTCACCAGGTTCGGCCTCAACCGTGGCCAGTACCTCGGTGCGCTCGACCTCGCCAAGCGCCGGCAGGACGTCTTCTTCCGGCTCTCCGCCGGCTACGCGCACGCGGGTGTATCCAATGTGGAGGACCGGATGCGGGAGCGCGTCGAGGCGTGGCACGACGAGCACTGGATGATCACGTTCCTGTCCGGCCGGTACTCATCGGACGACATGGCCTTGGTCCGGGCGGTCATTGGTACCGAGCTCGCCAACCACGGCCGGCCCGTGCTGCGCTAACCTCGCGCCCGCGCGACGTCGCCGACCGGGCCCAGAGCCCCAACGTCAGGACGGTGAACACCTCCGCCACCGCCAGACCGCGCTCGACCGCGCCCAGCGGGATCGCCCGCCACCACCGCACCCCGGTCACCGGTTCCAGCAGCACGGCACCAAGGATGATGCCGAAGAACAGCCACGCGAGTGCCGCACCGGCGAGCGTGCATCGGGCGTACGCCGCCCAATCCGGATGCCTGCGCCAGAACCAGCCCACGCCACAGCGGCCGCGGGCAGGCTCACGAACGCGATCAGGCTCGCGAGCCGGTGCACGTCGCCGGTCGCGGACGGGCCGATCCGCCAGTCGTGCTTAGGGAAGCACACGACAGCCAGCAGGCCCGCGACCCACAGCAGCAGGCCGATCCCGCTCAGCGAGGCCGGTCGGACGAGCCCCGTGAGCGTCAGCGCCAGCACCGCGGCCGACCCGGCCGCGAGCCCCAGCACGCCGAGGTTGAACAGCCAGGCCGCCTCGTGCAGGGCGTACTCGCTGATCGTGCGCAGGATCGGTTGATCTCGCCCGCGGGATGGACCACGTGCAGCTGGCGCGCGGGTCGAAGGTGCCGGGGTGGTCTGGTTCTCGGTGCCGACCTGCGCGACAGCAGCCGTCGGGTGGCGTCGGCGACGCAAGCGGGCGGTGGGGTGCTTCGAACTGCAGATGGCCCAGGCCGAGGGTGGGTGACTCAGCCGGTACGGTGGGGCGGCGCACCTGATCGGCCGGCGAGTGCGCCAGGATCTGGTCGATCACGCAGACCCGGTAGAAGCCGACCACGATCGACGGGCGGCGGGAGACGGTGGAGGGCTGGTAGCGACGGACGTCCTGCAGCCAGCGCACGTACCGCTCGATGTCCACCCCGACGGCGGCCAGC
>DASRIS010000021.1:0-16085 GCA_035649895.1 Micromonosporaceae bacterium
TCCACGACCGTAGGTCGTGCGAGCGCGACAGCCACACGTCGGCCCGGCCG
Organism: Micromonosporaceae bacterium; assembly: GCA_035649895.1. Taxonomy (GTDB): domain Bacteria; phylum Actinomycetota; class Actinomycetes; order Mycobacteriales; family Micromonosporaceae; genus DASSUC01. Next base: position 51 of record DASRIS010000021.1, read on the forward strand.
GACAGCCGCGACACCGGCCGGTGGAACAGCACGTACTCGCCGCCGATGTGCCGGGAGAGGATCGTGGCGTTCTTGTCCTCCGGCGGCATGACCACGCCGACCCGTTCGACCGTACGGAAGTCCTGCGTGACCGAGAGCGCGACGCACGGTCCGGCCGGGCCGACCGCGGTGTACGCGATGAGCCAGCCCTCGACCTCCTCGACCCAGGTCACCCGGGGGTCCTCCACCCCCCACCGGCTCGTGTCGTCGCCCGGGTCGCCGGCGATCAGCGGCTCGGGGTCGATGCGCCAGCCGCCGAAGCCGTCGGCGCTGCGCGCCACCGTCAGGTGTGACATGCCGCGCCGGTCCTCCACCCGGCACAGCAGCACGGTCTCCCCGTCGACCAGCGCGGCTCCCGGGTTGAACACGCTGTTTATCGGGTACGGCCACTGGCCCGCGGTCAGCACAGGGTTCGCCGGATGACGCGTGAAGAGCTCTCCGACCTGTACCGCCGCGGCAACCGGCCGGGCACCGCCAGGTTCCACCACATCCACCTCCGTTCCTGCCAGCCGATGCGGTCCGGGAAACGGCCTCCACGAACAGCCACCGCAGGGCGGTCATGATCACCAAAGTAGTGACCCTACCCCGGATGAAGCATCTCCGCGACAGATCGGCCCGCACCACACCGGCCGGTGCGCTCTGGGTACGCCTGGCCCCAAGCGCTCCTCGGGCGTGGTCACCGAACTGGACGAGAACACAGTCCGCGAGTACGCCCTGAGCCACGGCCGGGTGGCGCCGGCGGTCAGACGATCGGCCCGTACTCCCTGGTCAGCTTGGACGAGCCGAGCCCCACCGACCAGCCGGCCACCCAGCGGGTGCCGGTGCCGGCCTGGGTCTTGTCGTAGACGTGGAACCAGTCCATCCGGCACCTGGTGGGGGTCACCTCGAACACGTTGTACCCGTGGCCGTCCACCTCGATCCAGCGTACGTGCGGGTTCATCGCCTTGATCAGGTTCACCGCGGTCCAGCTCCAGAACCCGCCGGGCGAGGTACCCATGATCTCGTTGACGTTGTTGCTGGTGACCGACGGCACCACGGACCTCGGCACCGTCTTCGTGCGGTGGAGCTGGTGCCGGGCGGTGCTGCACCGGGGCTGGTGGCTGGTGACCAGCGTCTACCTGGTCGTCGACGCCCGCCTGCCAGCGTCCCAGCTGGTGCTGGTCGGAGTCGCCCAGGCGGGCGTCGCGCTGGTGTTCGAGGTCCCGGCCGGCGTCCTCGCCGACACCTTCAGCCGCAAGTGGTCACTGGTCGTCTCCCACCTGCTCATGGGCACCTCGATGGCGGCCACGGCCCTGGTGACCGGGTTCTGGGCCCTGGTCGCCACGCAGATGCTGTGGGGGCTGTCGTGGACCTTCGCCAGCGGCGCTGACGTGGCGTGGGTCAGCGACGAGCTCGACGAGCCGGCGCGGGTCTCCGCGGTGCTGCTGCGTTCGGGGCGGGCCCAGCTGACCGGTGCGGTGGCCGGCATGGTGGGCATCGGCGGCCTGGCCGGGCTGCTGCCGCGCGGCACGGTGATGGTGCTCGCCGGAGCCGCCATGCTGCTGCTCGGCCTCTACGTCATGCTGCGCTTCCCCGAGCGGCGTCTCGTACCCCCACCGCGGCTGCGGGGGCCTGGCGCCAGGCCAGGATCCGCCGCCACCTCCGCCAGGCGGTGGTCGGCCTCCTGGTCGATCCTGGTACGCGGGGCGGCCCTGGTCCGGGGCAGCCGCGTGACCGTCGTCCTGTTCGCAGCGACGTTCCTGGTCAACGGCGTCGCGGGCGCCTTCGGCCGGCTGTACCCGCTGCGCCTGGTCGACATCGGGCTCCCCACCGACCCGGTCGCCTGGCTCACCGCCCTGGGCGTGCTGGCCTTCCTCATGGGCGCGGCCGCCCTGCGCCTCGTGCAGCCGCACGTCGAAGGCGTGCACACCGTACGACGCTGCTACGTCGTCGCCTGTGGCGTGGCGGCCGTCGGGGCCGTCGGCCTCGCCGGCGCACCCGAGGAGGTCAGCGGCAGCATGGCCGTGCTGCTGGCGGCGGGTGCGCTGCCGCTGACCCGCACGTTCGGCACGATCTGGGTCAACCGGCAGACCAGCGGCGACATCCGGGCCACCGTGCACTCGTTGCTCGCCCAGGCCGACTACCTCGGGGTGGTCGCCTGCGGGCTCGCCGTCGCCGCGACCGCCCGGTTCGCCGGCCTGCCGCTGGCGCTGGTGGCCTGCGGTGCGCTGCTCACGGCCACGGTCCTGCTCATCCAGTGCCTCGGCGTACCCCCCGGCGTCATCGGGCGGCGGCTAGCGAGACCCGGTCGTGCAGCCGCATCCGGAGGCCGTACTTCGGCGCGAGGGTGACCAGTGGCTTGAGCGCGACCCGCTGGGTCGGTTCGAGGGCGAACCGGAAGCGCTGCGCCAGCGTCGCCAGGATCAGCTTCGCCTCCATCATCGCGAAGCCCGCGCCGATGCAGATGCGCTCGCCGCCGCCGAACGGCAGGAAGGCGTAGCGCTCGATCCGGGCCTCGTTCTCGGGCGAGAACCGCTCCGGGTCGAACCTGAACGGATCAGGGAAGTAACGCTCGAGGTGGTGCATTACATAGGGCATGATAAATACACCGCTACCCTTGCGGAGGCGGTAGCCGCCGAGCTCCACATCCTCGACCGGCGTGCGCTTGTTGAGCGTCCAGGCGGGCGGACAGAAGCGCAGCGACTCCTTGAAGACCATCTCGGTATAGCGCAGCCGCGGCAGGTCGTCCGCGGTCGGCGGCCGGTCGCCCAGCACCTCGTCCAGCTCGGCCCCGAGCCTCCCAGCCACCTCGGGTTGCTGCGACAGCAGGTACCAGGCCCAGGTCAGCCCGTTCGCCGTGGTCTCCTGACCAGCGACGAAGATGGTGACGCACTCGTCGCGTACCTCCTCGTCGGTCATGCCGCTGCCGTCGGCCTCGTCCTGGGCCGTCAGGAAGGTCGAGAGCAGGTCGCCGCGGTCCTCCTTGGTCGCACGCCGCTCCGCGATGATGCGCAGCACCGCCTTGTCCAGCACGCGCGTGCCGCGCTTGAGAAGCAGGTGCATCGGCAGCAGCAGCCGGGGCGACACCAGCATCCCGAACTTGCTGATCTGGATGGCGATGTCCTGCAGGCCGGCGACCGCCCGCTGGACCCGCAGCGCCTCCTCGTGGGAGACAGAGCTGCCGAACATGGACCGGGACACCACGTTGAGCGTCAGCTTCATCATCTCGTGGTGCATGTCCCGCACGTCCCCCGCGCGCCAGCCCTCGGTCAGGCGCAGCGCACTGTCGACGGCGATCTCGCCGTACCCGTTCATGCGCCGGTGCCGGAACGCGGGCTGCACCAGGCGGCGCTGCCGCCGGTGGGTCTCACCCTCGCTGGTCAGCAGGCCCTTGCCCATCCAGCGGCCCAAGGTCCGCAGGTCATGCGGGTCCTTGGCGAACTTGTCCCGCCGCGCGACCAGCACGTCGTAGATGTGGTCGGGGTGGCTCAGCAGGTAGTTACGGGTCGGCCCGATGGTGAACGACGCGATGTCACCATAGGTCGCCACCTCCATCATGAACTCGACCATGCCCCGGCTGACCTGTGACAGGTTGCCGAGCACCGGAACGCCTTTCGGCCCCGGCGGGTGACGGTCAGGCATCGCGGGTCTCCTTTCTGGACAGCATCGCATCCACAGTGGACGGCGCCGTCACCTGCGGCGCCGGGTGCCCTGCCTGCGGTACGCCGCGCCGCAGCGCGACGCCGACCCAGACGAACCAGGCAGGTGCCGCCAGCGCCCCGCCCAGCACCGCGGAGACGAGCACCAGCACACCGATCCCGAACGCCACGCCGAACGCCGTGGTGGTGGTGAGCACGCCCAGGGCGATGCCGAGGTACGTCAGCGGCCGGCTCAGCAGCCCGTACCGGAGCGCGAGGATGTTGACGACCAGGAACCAGGGGCCGAGCGCCCCGAAGCGCAGCCAGGTCGCCGGGTCCAGGCGCAGCAGCAGGTCGGTGGTGACGATCGCGGTCTGGACCGTGGCGTCCCCACCCGCATAGCTGTCCGCCCACTGTGGCGTCGCCGTGGCCAGGCGGAACGTCTCGACCGCCGTCACCCCGAACGACAGGTAGGCCAGCCCGGTCGTCCAGCGGACCCAGCCTTCGTGCCGGTCACGGACGAGCTCGGCGATGGCGGGGATGGCGCCGAAGGCGAAGACCGCGCCGAGCGCGTAGCCCCAGTACTGCATGACGCGCGGGGTGCTCTGCTGGGCCAGCTCCGTCCACAGCCGGTCCTTGTCGTCGTGGATGAGCTGGGTCGGGTCAAGCACGAAGAAGGCGGTGACCACAATGTACGAGACACCAACCAGGATCGCGCAGATGCCGCCCAGCCGGTTCAGGCTCCGGCGACTGCCGTCCATACGGCACCTCCTCCTACTGTTCGTAGTTGCCTCAGACCGACGGCCCGCGCGGCTCGAGCGTCATCTTGATGCCGTAGCGCGGGGCGGTCGTGATCTGCATCTTCGCCTCGACCGGATGGCCCGGCACCGGACGCAGGCGGTAACGCTGCGCGATGGTCGCCAGCGTCAGCTGCGCCTCCAGCTGCGCGAGGCCGTTGCCGATGCACATCCGCGGGCCGCCGCCGAACGGGAAGTACGCGAAGCGGGGCCGCGCATCCTGCTGCTCCGGCGAGAACCGTTCGGGGTCGAACCGCTCGGGGTCCTTCCAGAACCCCGGGTGCCGGTGGGTCAGGTACGGGCTGATGTAGACCAGCGAGCCGGCCGGGACCTCGTAGCCGCCGACGGTGTCCGCCTTGGCGGCCCGCCGCTCCAGCCACGGCACCGGGTAGAGCCGAAGCGTCTCGTCGAGGACCATCTGCGCGTAGCGTAGCGCCGCGGCGTCCGCCACGGTCGGCAGCCGGCCGCCGAGCACGCGGTCGACCTCCGCATGCAGCCTGACCTCGACCTCGGGGTGCCGCGACAGCTCGTACCAGGCCCAGCTCAGCAGGTTCGACGTGGTCTCGTAGCCGCCGAGCAGCAGCGTCGCCACCTCGTCGCGCATCTGCCTGTCGGGCATGCCCTCGCCGGTCTCCTCGTCGCGCGCCTCCATCAGCATCGACAGCAGGTCGTTAGCTTCCGTGCCGTGCCGGCGGCGCTCGTTGAGGATGCGGAAGATGATCCCGTCCAGCTCGCCCAGAGCCTTGTTGAACGCCCGGTTCCGGCGGGTCGGTACGCGCAGCGGCGGGGCGAGCGGGGACATCGTGCGGTAGAGGCAGTAGCTGACCATCGTGTCCAGGTCGCGGCTGATCGTCGCGACCTCGTCGTCGTCGCGCAGGCCGGTGCTGAACAAGGCCTTGGTCGCCACGTTCATGGACAGGTTGACCATCTCCGCGGCGATGTCCAGTGCCTCGCCGCGCTCGGCGTACGGCCGCCACGTGTCGACCCGGCTGACGACGTCGCGCACGATGCCGTCGCCGAGCTGGCTGATCCGCTGCCGGTGGAAGGCCGGCTGCATCAGCCGCCGCTGCCGGCGCCAGAAGTCGCCGTCGCTGGTGAACAGGCCCTCACCAAAGGCGAGCTTGAGTGGACGGTACTCATGCGACTGCTTGTCGTAGTTGCGGTTGTTGGTCTGCAGCACGTGCCGCAGGTGGTCGGGGTGGTTCACCAGATGCACCGTGAACCCGGCGACCTTGAAGCGCACGATGTCGCCGTACTCCTCGGTGAGCTGCCTCAGGAAGCCGATCAGGTCCCGCCGGAGCTCGACCACACTGCCGAGCAGGAACCTGCCGCGCGGCCCTGGGGCGCGGCGCGGGCCGGTCACCGTCGTGGCCGGCGCTGTCGTACCAGACATGACCACTCTCCTGTTCACCACTGCAGCAGGACCGCCTCCTGCGAGAAGCCCGGACCCATCCCGACGATCAGGCCGTACGTGCCTCGGGCCAGCTCGTAGGAGCGGAACGTCTCGTCGAGCATGTAGAGCACGGTCGGCCCCGAGACGTTGCCGATGGTGCGCAGCACATGCTGGCTCAGCTTCAGGTCCTCGGCGTCCATGCCGAACTCCTCGGCGGTCGCCGCCAGCACCTTGGGACCGCCCGGGTGGATCATCCAGTGGCCGACCTGCTCCACCGTCAGGTCGTAGTCGGCCAGCAGCGGGTCGAGCACCGGACGCAGGCCCACCTTTGCCAGGCCGGGCACGTCCACGCTGAGCCGGTTGCGGAAGCCGTTGTCGAGCACGTCCACGCCCGCGACCTGAAGCGTGTCCGGCAGGAAGCCGGAGCGCGTCTCGACCACCCGGGGCAGGCCCGGGCGCACCAGCGGGTGCTCGTCGCCGACCATCAGCGCGGCGGCGACGCCGTCGCCGAAGAGCGCCACCGTGACGATCTGCGAGACCAGGTCCGTGTAGAAGGCGCTCGTGGTCAGGTCTCGGTTCAGCGCCTCCTGGAGGTAGCCCTGGACGCCGCCCTGCCAGAAGGCGCTGCCGCCCAGCTCGCAGGTGAGCAGGATGACCGAGTCCTCGGGATGGCCCTTTAGGTAGTCGGCCACCCGGCTCAGCCCGGCCACGCCGGACATGCAGCCCAGGCCGTTGATCGGCACGCGCTTCATGCGCGGCGGGAACTCGATCCGGTTGATCAGGATCGCGTCGACGGTCGGGACCGAGACCACCGTGCTCATCATGGACGTGAGCTGTGAGATCTCGGTGGACTTGATGCTGGCCCGGTCCAGCAGCTTGCGGACGGTCTCCTCACACAGGTCGGCCGCCTCGTCCACGCATCTCGCGGCGACGACGCTGAACGACGGCGGGTCGAAGAAGGTGTCCAGCGGTATCGCGAAGTACCGCCCGTCGATCTGGCTGTTCCGGAACAGGCTGTCGATGATGTCGAGGTCGATGTCGAGCCCGATCATCTGGCAGTACTTGCGCAGGGTCGTGGCCAGCGTCTGCTGGTCGTAGTAGTGGCGCGGCAGGCTGGTCGCGGTCGCGGCTATGTACGGCATTCGGCTCCTCCTGGAGGTCTAGCGCTTCGTCGGTACGAAGCCCTCGTCGAGCTGCTTCAGGTCGTCCGTCAGGTGCTGCGCCAGCGCCGCCAGCAGCTCGGTGCGGCGCTGTTGGATGAAGAAGTGGTCGCCGGGCAGCAGCTGGAGCGTGAAGCTGCCCTCGGTCTGGCTGCGCCAGGCGGCGAGCGCCTCCTCAGGCACCTTGTCGTCCTGCACGCCGCCGAACACGGTGAGCGGGCAGGTAAGCGGCGGCTCGGTCTGGTGGACATGGGTCTCGACCAGCGCGAGGTCGGCCCGCAGCGCAGGTAGGTAGAGCGCGAGCGTCTCCGGGTCCGTCAGCATCTCCTCGGGCGTGCCGTTGATCTCCCGCAGCTTGGCGACCAGGCGCGGCTCGGGTAGGCGGTGCAGCGGTGGCTCGAGGTCAGGCAGCTGTGGCGCGCGCATCGCCGAGACGTACAGGTGCGCCGGACCGGCCAGCCCCTCGCGGCGCAGCTGGCGGGCCAGCTCGAAGCTGGCCAGGGCGCCCATGCTGTGGCCGAAGAGCGCGAACGGCAGGTCCAGGTACGGGCCCAGCACCTGGGTGAGCATCTTGACCAGCGCCGACATCTGCGTGAACGGCGGCTCCTTGTGGCGCCGTTCCCGGCCGGGCAGCTGGATCGGGCACACCTCGACCTCTGCGGGCAGCTCGTCGGCCCAGCGGCGGAAGACGGATGCGTTGCCGCCCGCGTACGGCAGGCAGAACAGGCGCATCCGCGCCTGGGCGTCCGTCCTGCTGCGCACGAGCCAGTCGGTGGCCTCGGTGCTCACCGCAGCAGCGGTACGGCCAGGCGCGGGCCGGGCCTGTGCCGGACGGCTCGCCCCAGCCGGCTGTGCCGGACGGCGCGCGGCAGGCGCCTGCTCGGGCGGCGGCGCTGTCCCGGCGGTGTCGAGCTGCGCCAGCACCTGGTCGACGATCTCGGCGACCGAGATCCCGGCGACGAACCTCTCGGCGGCGATCTGGGTGCCGTACATGACCTTGATCCGGTTGCGCAGCTCGAAGATCATCAGCGAGTTCAGCCCGAGCCCGGCCAGCGGCTGGTCGAGCCCGAGCTGCGCGGTCGGCAGGCCGAGCACCGCCGCGATCTGCTCGCGCAGGTAGGCGGTGAGGACGGTACGCCGCTGTGCCGGCTCGACCGCCTGTAGGGCGCTGCGGCTCGTTGGCGCTGCCGGCGGCCCGGCCGGGTCCGCCACCGCACCAGCACCAGCGGCTCCGGCCACCACCGTCTCCGCCGCCGCGTCCATGGGCGCACCGGCACCAGCCGGGTCCATGAGCCCAGCGACGCTCCCCGCCTCCCCGCGCCCGGTGCCGGGTAGCCGCAGCCGCACCCCGCTCGCCTCGGCAACCACGCGCAGCTCGGCATCGAGCAGCCGGACGTCGCCGCTGAGCGAGCCCTCGCCGATCTCACGCAGCCGGGCATGTGCCCACAGGTCGCCCGCTGCGGGCCGGAAGACCCGCAGCCGCTCGACCGCCGTGGTGCGGTAGCCGACAGCGGCGTCGGTCTCGCTCGGCACAACGATCGTCAGCAGGCCGAACGCGCTGTGCAGCAGCGTCCAGTCCACAGGTGACCGGCGGCCGGTGGAGCCCGACGGCGGTTGAAGGAGCGCCAGCAGCTCACCGTCGCGGCGCCACAACCGCTGCACCGTGCCGGACGCCGCGTCGCCAGCCAGTCCGGCGGCGACCCGGCTCTGGTAGTAGGCCGTCCCGGGGACCTCGCTGGTGCACCGCGTCCGGACCGCGTCGGGGGTGTCCTGGGGCAGCAGGTACGGCTGGCTGGTGCCCGACGCCGGTCGCAGCGTGCCCTTGGCGCGGCTGGTCCACCGCCCGGCCGGCGCTGGGCCACCCGGCGCGGCAGCCGCAGCAGGGCGGCTGAGAACCTGCCAGTCCGCGCTGCCGTGGCGGACGCTGCCCAGCGCCACCTGGACCAGGCTGCCATCGGCCGGGACCTCCAGCGGCTCCCCGAGCGTCACGTCGGTCAGGACGCACGCCGCTGTCCGCAGCAGCGCCGCGCCGGCCGTGAGCGCCATGTCGACGTACCCGGCCTCGGGCAGCTGAGCGGCCCGCCGCTCCTGCCCCTCGTCCATCTCAGGCAGCCAGCTGCGGTCAACGGAGATCTCCCAGAAGTGCTCCCCGCCGTCGGTGGCCGCCTGGAAGTACCGGCCAGCCCCACCCACCGCCTGCTGCGGCGGTCCAGCGTGGGCTGCGGCGGGGTGGACCGCGGCGGTGCCGGCCGGCTGGAAGTCCAGCCAGTAGCGTTCGCGCTGCCACGGGTAGCGCGGCAGGCGCAGCGCGGTGTGCGCCGACGGGTAGAGGCGGCGCCAGTCCACGCGCTGGCCGATGGTGTAGAGCCTGCCGAACGTACCCAGCAGTGCACCTCGCTCGTCCTCGTCGCGGCGCAGCGACGGCAGCGCCACCACCGGCGTGTCGAGGTGCTGGGCACCCTGCTCGATCGACGGCAGCAGGATCGGGTGTGGACTGATCTCGATGAAGAGCGGGTGCCCGGCCTCGACCAGCTGCCGTACCGCGGTGGAGAAGAGCACCGGCTCCCGCAGGTTGCGCGCCCAGTAGCCGGCCGTGAGCTCGCGGCCGTCCGTCGGCTGGCCGGTCACCGTGGAGTAGATCGGCACGCCCGCCTCCCGGGGCCGCACCTCGCGCAGCGCCTCCAGCAGCTCGTCGTGCAGCACGTCCACCTGCGGGCTGTGCGAGGCGAACTCCACGTTGACCCGGCGGCAGAAGATGTCCCGCTCGCCGAGCTCCCGCAGCACCGCCTCGATCGCGGCGGTGCCGCCGGAGAGCACCGTCGAGGTTGGACTGTTGCTCACGGCGACCGCCAGCTGGTCCTCATGGCCGGCGATCGCGGCGCGCGCCTCGTCCAGCGGCAGCTCCACCACGGCCATCGTGCCCTGGCCCTGGATGCGCCGCACCAGAAGGCTACGACGGCAGATCACGGCCGCGGCGTCGTCGAGGCTCAGCGCCCCCGCGACGTAGGCCGCCGCCACCTCGCCCATCGAGTGCCCGACCACCGCGTCCGGCACGACACCCCAGGAGCGCCACAGCTCCGCCAACGCCACCTGGACGGCCCAGGTCACCGGCTGTACGACGTCGAGCTCGTCGAGCCGCGACTCCGGCTCGCCGGCCTGCAGCTGGTCAAGCAGCGACCAGGAGACATGCGGCTGCATCGCCGCCGCGCACGCCTCGACCGCCTGCCGGAACACCGGCTCCTGCGCCAGCAGCCGCCGCCCCATGCCGGCCCACTGGCCGCCCTGGCCGGGGAAGACGAAGGCCAGCCGGCGCCGGGCGTGCAGCGCCTTGTCCCCCCACGACAGCCCGGGCCGGGCCTCCTGGCGCTGGAACGCCGCCAGCCGCTCGGCCAGCTCCGCCCGTGTGGTGAAGGTGACCGCGAGGCGCTCGTCGTAGTGGTTGCGGCGCAGGCTCGCGGTGTAGCACAGGCCGTCGAGGTCCAGCGCCGCCGGGCCGCTGGCCATCTCCTGGTACGCGGCCGCCAGGTCGCGCAGCGCGGCCGGGCTGTGCGCGGACAGCGGCAGCAGCCGGGCGCGCCCGTCCGCGGGTGCGGACCGGCCGGCCTCCGGCTGCGGCGCCTCCTCCTGCGCCGCGTCCGGCTGCGGCGCCTCCTCGACGATGACGTGGACGTTCGTGCCGCCGAAGCTCAACGAGGTGACACCCGCCAGCAGCGGCCCCTGGTACGGCCACGGGCTGCGCCGGTCCTGCACCCGCAGGCGGTAGTCGTCGAACGGGATATGCGGGTTGGCCTGCTTGAAGTGCAGGCTGGCGGGCAGCTGGCAGTGCCGCATCGCCATCACGACCTTGATCAGCCCGGCCAGCCCGCCCACCATCTGCAGGTGGCCGATGTTTGTCTTGACCGATCCGATCATGAGCGGCCGGTCGCTGTCCCGGCCGTTGCCCAGGACCGTGCCGAGGGCCTGGGCCTCGATCGGGTCGCCGAGGATCGTGCCCGTGCCGTGCGCCTCGACGTACTGCACCGCCTGCGGGTCGACACCGGAGCGCTGGTACGCCTCGCGCAGCATGGCCTCCTGCGACAGCCGGCTGGGCGCGGTCAGCCCGTTGCTGCGACCGTCCTGGACCACGGCGCTGCCCCGCAGCACCGCGTAGATCGGGTCGCCGTCCTCCTGCGCCCGCGACAGCGTCTTGAGCACCACCGCGGCGACGCCCTCGCCGAGCACGATGCCGTCGCCGCTCGCGTCAAAGGCCTTGCAGCGCCCGTCGGGCGCCATCACGCCGAGCTTGGTGAACCAGACGAAGCCCTCCGGCTTGAGGAACAGCCCCGCGCCGCCGGCCAGCGCCATCGTGCAGTCACCGCTGCGCAGGCTCTCGCATGCCTGGTGCACGGCGAGCAGCGACGATGAGCAAACCGCGTCCATTGTGTAGCTCGGGCCGCGCAGGTCGTACAGGTACGACACCCGGTTGGCGACGATCGAGCCGAACGAGCCGGTCGCGGTGTACACATTAGATAGATCTGGGTTGTTGAAGTTGAGCCAGCCGTACTCGCTGTGCGCCAGGCCGATGAACACGCCGGTCCGGCTGCCCCGCAGCTGCGCGCGCACCTGGCCGGCGTCGTCGAAGGCCTCCTGCGCGACCTCGAGCATCAGGCGTTGCTGCGGGTCCATGTTCGCCGCTTCCCACGGCGAGATCCCGAAGAACGCCGGGTCGAACTGGTCGATCCCGTTGAGGAACCCGCCCCAGCGCGTACTCATCTTGCCCGGCGCCTCAGGATCGGGGTCGAAGTACGCGTCGACGTCCCAGCGGTCCTCCGGCATGTCCCGGATCGCGTCGACGCCGTCGTGCAGCAGCCGCCAGAACGACTCCGGGTCGTTGGCGCCACCCGGCAGGCGGCAGCCGATGCCGATGACGGCGACCGGCTCGGTCCTGGCGTGCTCCACCTCGTCGAGCTGCGCGCGCAGCTCCCGGATGGCCAGCAGCGCCCGCTGCAGCGGCGTCAGCTGGTCGGTTCGTTGACCTTCACTCATGACGACCCTTTTTCCGTGGCGTTGAGAGCTCCTTGTCCAGCAATGCTTCGACCTCGGCGTCGGACAGCTGACCGATCTCAGCCATCCAGGCGTCCCGGCGCGCCTCGGCGACGGCTGGCGCCGCCGGCGCATCAGGCTCGCCCGGTTCGGCCGGCTGGAGCTCCTGCTCGACGAACGTGGCCAGCGACTCGACCGTGGGGTAGTCGAAGAGCAGCGTGGCCGGCAGCGACCGGTCGACGCTGAGGCTGAGCGCGTTGCGCAGCTCCACCGCCATCAGGGAGTCCAGACCGAGCTCGTTGAGCGGCTGCTGGGTGTCCAGCGTGTGCGCGGCCGTCAGGCCCAGCACCCGCGCCGCCAGCTCCTGGACATGCGCCAGGACCACGTCGTGGCGGTCGCCGGGGGCCGTGGTCTCCAGCCGCCTCAGCAGCGCCCGATGGTCGCTGCCGCCAGCCGCCGCGCCGCCGGTGGAGACCTGCGCCGGCCCGGCGAGGTCGCCGAGTAGCGGCGGCTGGTGCCCGGCGGGGTACTGCCGCAGGTAGGCCGGCCAGTCGACGACGAAGATGGCGAGCTGCGCCGCGGGCTGGGCGAGCGCCTGCTCCAGCAGGGCGACGCCCTGGTCCGGCTCGACCAGACCCACGCCGCGCGCCGTCCACTGGCGGCCGCCGCGGTCGACCGACGCCGCCATGCCCGCGCCGCGCCACGGTCCCCAGTTGATGGACAGGCCCGGCAGGCCGAGCCGGCGGCGCTCGGCGGCGAGCAGGTCGCAGAACGCGTTGCCCGCCGCGTAGTTGCCCTGCCCGGCGGAGCCGAGCACCGACGCGACCGACGAGAAGAGGACGAAGAAGTCGAGGTCGGCCTGGCCTGTTGCACGGTGGAGGTTCCACGCGCCGGCCAGCTTCGGCCCGAGCACCCGCTCGAAGCGCGGCCACTGCTGCTGGAGCAGGATGCCGTCGTCGAGCACACCGGCGGCGTGCACCACGCCCCGCAGCGGCGGCAGCGTCTCCGTGACCTCGTGGACCAGCTGGGCCACGGCGTCGGCCTGCGCGACGTCCACCTGCGCGACCGTCACCTGTGCGCCCGCATCGCGCAGCGCCGCCACGTCCGCACGGCTCGCGTCGGTCACGCCGCTGCGCCCGACCAGGACCAGCGACCGCGCGCCGCGCTCCACCAGCCACTGCGCCACGCGCAGGCCCAGCCCGCCAAGGCCACCGGTGACCAGGTAGCTGCCGTCCGGGCGTACGACGCTCTCGGCGGTGTCCAGGGCTGTGCCCGACGCGGTGCCCGCAGCGACCGCGCCATGGGTCACCACGATCTTGCCGGTGTGCCGGGCCTGCGCCATGTAGCGGAACGCGTCGACCGCCCGCGGCAGCCCGAAGACGCGGTACGGCAACGGCCGCAGCGTCCCCTCGGCGATCTGCCGCAGCAGCGACCGCAGCAGCTCCTGTACCGTCTCCGGCTCGTCGCGGGCCAGCTCGACCAGGTCAAAGGCGGTGTACGTCACGTCGTCGCGCACCTCGGCCACGCGCTCGGCGGGCCAGGTCTCGCGCTTACCGATCTCGATGAACCGGCCGCCGCCCCGCAGCAGCTTCAGGCTCTCGGTGATGAAGTCACCGGTCAGCGAGTTGACCACCACGTCAACGCCCGCGCCTGCGGTCCGGTCGCGGATCTCCCCGGCGAAGTCGAGCGTCCGCGAGCTGAAGACGTGCCGTACGCCCATCTGCTCCAGGACCGGCCACTTCGCCGGGCTGGCCGTTGCGAAGACCTCAGCGCCGATGGCCTGCGCCACCTGCACCGCGGCCATGCCGACACCGCCGGCTGCCGCGTGGACCAGCACCCGGTCACCCGCCTTAAGCTGGCCGATCTGGTCGAGCGTGTAGAGCGCGGTCAGGAACGCGACCGGGACCGTGGCAGCCTCGGCATCGCCGACCTCGGCGGGCAGCGGCGCGACCAGCCGGGAGTCGACGGTCACGAAGCTGCCGAAGCTCGCCGGAGCCAGCGCCACCACCCGGTCGCCCACGTCCAGCCCGCGGACTGCCGAGCCGACCGTGACGACCTCGCCAGCGCACTCGAGGCCGAGCGGTCCGGCGTCCCCGGGGTAGAGTCCCAGCGCGTTGAGCACGTCGCGGAAGTTCAGACCGGTCGCGGTGACCCGCAGCTCGACCTGGTCCGCGGCGGGTGCCTGGCGCGCCGCCGGGCGCAGCACCAGCTGGTCGAGCACGCCCGGCGTGGCCATGTCGAGCCGGAACGCCTCAACGCTGGGTACGGCCAGCGGCTGGCTGGCACCGGCTGCGGCATAGCGCGAAAGGCGCGCCACGTAGCGCTCGCCGCCGCGCAGGGCGACCCGGTCCTCGTACCCGCTGGCCCGTAGCTCGGCGGCGAGAGGTGCCGCCTCGCCGGCCGCGTCTTCGGGATCGAGGTCGATCCGGGTGCAGCGAAGGTCGGGGTGCTCCAGCGCGATGACGCTGGCCAGCCCCCATAGCGGCGCCTGGCCGAGCGCCAGCGGCCCGGTCAGCTCGCCGACGGCCGCAGCCCCGCGCGTGACCAGGTACAGCCGCGGTGAGACGCCCTTGGTGGCCAGCGCCTGCACCAGATGCAGCGCGCCTTGCAGCGCGGTCCGCTGCGCATCCTCAAGGCTTGACAGCTGCGCGTCGGGATCGGCAGGAGCGTCGAGCGACCACAGGTGGACCACGCCGCGCCAGTCGCCAGCCGCTGCCGAGCCGAGTAGCCGGGTGAGGTCGTCAGGGCTGTGCGGGTTGACCGTGTACCGGCCATCCTCGGTGTGTTCGAATGCCGCCCCGGGCCGGACGAGCGTGCAGGAGCCGCCATCGGCCTCCAGTGTGGACGCCAGCTGCTGGCCGAGCCCGTGCTCATCGGCGAAGACCAGCCAGCTGCCGGGCGCACCGCTGGCCGCCGGGTTGCCGGCCGTCGTCGCGGCCTGCCAGGTGACCTCGTAGAGCAGGTCGTCCTGGCGCCCCGAGCCGCGACGCATCGCCGCCGGGTCGACCTGCTTGAGCCGCAGGCCCGCCATCTCGACGACCACAAGGCCGGACCGGTCCACGACCCGCACGTCACCGACGATCGTTGTGTGGTCGCCGGAGCCGTCGGCACGAGCCTGCGCATAGGCCCAGAGCTCGCCCTCGGGCTGCTGGGCACAGCGCAGCCGCTCGATGCTGAACGGGACATACAGCGGCAGCTCACCACCTGCCGGGGGCCGCGCCAGCCCGAGCAGCTGGAAGCACGCGTCCAGCAGGCCAGGATGGACCGGGTACGGGACGCCGGTGTCAAGCTGGTCCGGCCGCCGGACCGCGCCGAGCGCCTCGCCGTCGCCGCCCCAGACCTGCCCGAGCCAACGGAAGCTCGGCCCGAGGTCCAGACCGGCGCTGGTGACCGTCTTGTAGAACGCATCCAGGTCGTCGACCGTCCGGGAGCAGCGCTCCTGGACCGCGCCGGGGTCGAGCGACGCGTCCTGCGGTCGCTCGTCGGGTTCGAGCTGTGCCGTCACGTACTCCGTCCAGGCGGCGTCGTCGTAGGTGACGAGCCGCATCCTGGCGCTGTCGGGCTCCAGGACGGTCTGTACGGTCCGCTCAGCCGCCTCGGCCAGGACCAGCGGCTGCGGGAACACCACATCGCGCAGCGCGGGCGAGCCAGCCCCGCTCGCGGCGGCTGCGGCGAGCAGCATCGCGAGGTGGTGCGCGCCCGGGACGACGACGTCCCCGTTGATGCGGTGCTCGGCCAGCAGCGGGTGGGACTCTGCGCCCAGCACGGTCTCGAAGACCGTCTCGCGCAGCGACGGCGCGCGTACGAGCTGCCCGAGCAGTGGATGCTCGCCTGCACCACGCCGGACCGACCGGCGTGGTGTGGGGGCTGACCAGTAGCGTTGGTGTTGGAAGGGGTAGGTGGGCAGGGTGACGGGTGTGGGTGGGGTGGCTTCGGTGAGGTGTTCCCAGTTGGGGGTGGTGCCTTGGGTGTAGAGGGTGGCCAGGCTGGTGAGCAGCTGTTGGTGG
>DASRIS010000022.1:0-50639 GCA_035649895.1 Micromonosporaceae bacterium
TGGCTACCTACCCCGACCGGGTGCGCCTGGTGTCCGGGCCGGCGCAGGTGCGCGAGGATGCGGTCGGCCGGCGGTGGCTCGTGGACGCGTCCGGTTTCTGGCAGGGCCACCCCGCCGCCCCGGACACCTTTGCGGGTGCGGTGCTGGAGCTGCTGGCGCCACAGCCCGGTGAGAGCGCATGGGACCTCTACGGCGGTGCCGGCCTGTTCGCGGCGGCGCTCGCCGGCCCGCTCGGCCCCACCGGCACCGCGACCCTGGTCGAGGCGGACCGGCGCGGGGCCGCAGCCGCCCGGGCCAACCTCTCTGACCTACCCGGGGTACGGGTGGTCCGCGCGCCCGTCGAGGCCGCTCTGCGGCGCGGCCTGCCGCGGCCGGACATCGTGGTGCTCGACCCGCCCAGGTCCGGTGCCGGCGCCGAGGTGGTCCGGGGGATCGTCGCTGCCACGCCGCGGGCGGTGGCGTACGTGGCCTGCGACCCGGCCGCCTTCGCCCGGGACGTAGGCACGTTCCGCGACGCCGGCTGGCGGCTGGCCGCGCTGCGCGGGTACGACGCGTTCCCGATGACGCATCATTTAGAGCTTGTGGCGCTGCTGGTCAACGGTTGGGAATAGGTGCTGACCTGCTATAAAACTGATCTTTGCTGGGCTCCGCTCTGGTCCGCCTCGCGTGGAAGATCATGACGCACGGGTCAGTCGTCAGAGTGGAGGTCCCGGATCCGGGGTTCTGGTCCACTTTGTTGATCGGGATTGGGCCCTGGTCTAGCTGGCGGTAGTTGGTGTCAAGGCCGTTAAGAGCCATTGCGTAGGCGATCTTGTCGGCGCGATGAGCCAAGGGCGCAGGGTGGGACACCGACGGGCTTACCGCGTTCACGTAGGCCGGTGGCGTACCGGCGGGCGGCGTTGTCGCAGTGCCACAGCCGGCGTCGAGGTCGATCAGGGTGCTTCGCCGAGCCGCCAGATCGCGTGCCGCAGGATTTCTAGATCAACTCATCCCATGCGAGGTGGGGACAGGGACTTTCGGTGTCCACGGGTGGAACTTCTTCATGGCCACGGACGACCTTGGTCTGTTACGTGTCGGGGACAGCATGGACGACAGCGCGCCGAAAGCAGGCGAACGAGTCGCTGCGGGCCTGCGGGGAACCGACGATGCCGAGCCTTCGGGCTTGCTCGGCGATTGCAGGTGCGTCGGACGGGCGGTAGCCTCGCCCCTTCATGTCAGCGGACCGGACAGCGCGACGGAACTCCTCTTTGGCGTTCGGAATCAGCCCTACATGCTGGCCGCGGTAACGGTGGACACGGTTCCAGCTGGGCCTATGGGTGGCAACGGCATCCGGCCACAGAAACAGCCAGGACTCCAGCTCCCATGCCGGAGTAACCGCAAGAACCGAATAGCCGCAGGCACCGAACTCGCCCTGTAGCTCTGCGCTCTGCTGCTGATGGGCGGGCTCTGGGGCGTCGCAGTCCCGGTGGACGAAGACGGCCACGACGTCTGCCGTCGCCTGCTCCGCTGCGATCACGCTGCACATACGTCGGACGTGGGACCGGGCATCCTTACGGTTGATGTCCTTGGAGTACACGGGTGGCCGGCGTACCGTCTTGATCTTGCCCGAGAAGTTGGGGCGGAGCCCGAGGATAAGCTCCTTGACGGCGCTGCTGTCTGTCTCGTCCTCACCGAATATAAGAACGAGCCGCTGGCGACGAGCGCCCTTTTGCGTCACTCAGGAACACCACCCAGCGCACCGGAGAACCACAGCTCGCCAAGCCCCAGCTCGCCGCGGACGGCATGTTCCTTGCGACGGATGTCGGCTGACTCAACTGCGGGAAGAACGGTCGACCCGTCGGGCGCCCGCTCGCAGACCACCAGCTCCTCCGGCTTCAGGCGGTTCACCAGAGCAGGAGAGTGGGTGGCGATCAGGAACTGGGTGCTTCGCGACGCGTCTCTGAGCCGTTCCACCAGCCTGTCCAGCAGGTGAGGGTGGAGCCCGTGGTCGATCTCCTCGATACAGGTCAGAAGCGGTGGGTCAGGGTCGTAGAGAAGGGCTAGCAGGGCAAGAACCCGGACCGTTCCATAGGATGCGTCCGCCAGGTAGGTGGGGTCGCGCAACCCTCGTTCCACCAGGCGCACACCAACCGCTGGGGCGGGTCCGTCAATGCCTTGCAACGCTATGTCCGCTAGCCCGGGAACCATCGCGCGTGCGTCGTCAAGAAAGTCCTCGTAGGCTTCAGTGTCCATGAGGTGCATGATCGCTGCGGCGAGGTTACTGGCGTTCGCGGTCAACGAGCCGGAGTCAGCCCGAACTGGCTGTCGGGCGAGATCGACATCGGGGTTGAACACGCGGAAGGTGGAGAACAGCTGTGCGACCCGGTCAATCTCCTCGCCGCCCTCGCCCTTCGGCAGCTGGCGGAGCGTGGACAGGGCCAAGGCGGTCGGGCGGAGCTGCAGCTGTTGTTCGCGATTTTCGTCGCCACTGGTCACGCGAATGAAATCTGCCTTGCCGCCCGAGACGGTGATGCGACGGCCACGTCCCTGTGTGCGTTTGAACGTGAAGCGCTCCTCCCTCGCCAGGTACTGCCGCCGGCTGGACCGGCCGATCCAGAACGCAAGACGGTACTCATCGGGCGCCCGTTCCGAGCTGTGCCGGGTCACGTTAGCCATAACATGAATGGAGACCGAGCCGCCTGACCCGCCGCGGAAGTGGACCCGGTCGAAGCCGCCTCTCTTGTCAAGGGCGGGAACCAGGTCGTCTCGTGCCGAGTCGCCGAGGAAGGCGATCAGGTCCAGGAAGTTCGACTTACCCGCCTGGTTTGGACCTACCAGCACGTTCAGCGGCTGGAGCTCCACGTTCACGCGACGGAGGCTCCGAAAGTTCTGCGCGCTGACCGACAGCAGGGGACGCACGCGACGACGATACCGTGTGCGGCCATACCGTCCACGGTAGACAGGTGCAAGGCCGGACAAAGATGCTCTGCCGCAGTCGCCTAAGACCGTTGAGGCATACCTGCGCCGGCTACTTGACGTACGGCTCGCAGGTGTCCATCAGCCGGAGGCCGGCCATCCTGAAGCCCTCGACGTTGGTGATCGCGGACCGCTTGCCGGCCAGGTGCTCCTCGATGCTCATCAGGGTGTCGATCTCAGTGCTGAGGTCCTTGAGCATCGCGTCGGGCGCGCCGTCGTGCAGGATCGTGAGCTTGTCGATCGTCTCGGCCAGCACGGTCCTGTCGACGGCGGTCGGCTGCCGGAGGTAGTCGGTGACCACGGTCGTAGCCCGGCTCAGGGTCGGCAGGAGATGCCCGCACATCGACCTCTCGTCCATCGTCTGGCGAGGCGGGGCCGGAGCCTGCGCGGTCGGCGTCGGGTCAGGTCGCGGCGGCGCGGCGGACGTGGAGGTGCACGCGCCGGCTGCTGTAGTCACCAATAGTCCGGCCAGCGCGGCCAGAAGGAACCGGTGGCTGCGGCGAAGCGGCTGGTAGGGCGGCAGTGGCTGGGCAGGGGCCGCGCCCGAGGGTGAGCCGGGCGAGCGTCGCAAGGCCTGGCACATGCCTGGCAGCGTACTGCATCGCATTGACGAAAAGCGATTACTGCCGCCCTATGGCAGGGTGACGTTCACCCCTCGGTCGTCGCGGACGTAGACCAGCAGGTCGCCGGTCTGGATCTGGTGGCTCTCCGGGTCGACGAGCATGACGATCTGGCCGCGGCGTACCAGCGCGATCACGAGCTGTTCGAGCTCTCGCGGGGCCGACCCCACCTCGTCGCGGGTGGCGGAGCGCATCGCGAGGGCCATCCCTCGGCCCGGTGTGAGCAGGTCCTCAACCAGGTCGATCAGGGGCGGTGCCGAGGTCGACATGCCGAGCAGGCGGCCGGCGGTGGCGGAGGAGACGATGACATGGTGCGCGCCGCTCTGCTTGAGCAGCGGGGCGTTCTCCGCCTCGCGGACCGCTGCGATGATGCGTACCTGGCCGGAGGTGAGCTGCCGGACGGTAAGGGTGACCAGCACCGCGGCGTCGTCGGTGTTGGTGGCGATGATCACCGTCTTGGCTTCCTTGACGTTCGCCTCGGTCAGCACCGAGGAGTGTGTGGCGGAGCCCTCGACCGCCACCAGCCCGGCCGCGGTGGCCTGGCGCACCATCGTGGGATCCTGCTCCACCACGACGATCTGCCGGACGTCGAAGCCCTCCTCAAGCAGCGCGCTGATCGCGCTGCGGCCCTTGGTGCCGTAGCCACAGACGATTACGTGGTTCTTCACGACCCTCCTCCACCTCGTCACACGCAGTGTGGTCCGGTACTGCTCGGTCAGTACCTCCAGCGTGGTGCCAACGAGGATGATCAGGAAGAGCACCCGGGCGGGCGTCACAACAAGGACGTTGACCATTCTGGCGGCCCTGGTCACCGGCGTGATGTCGCCGTACCCGGTGGTCGAGAGGGACACCACGGTGTAGTAGAAGCTGTCGAGCAGGCTCAGCTCGCCGCCGGGGTCCCCGGCGTCGCGGTAGCCGTCCCGGTCCAGATAGACGACGAAAACGATAAAAAGGACAAGCGCTATCGCCGCGGCCAGACGCGTGCTCAGGGCGCGGAGCGGTCCTTGTCGATGGACAGGCAGATGGATCACGGGCCGGTCCGCGCCTCGTCGCGTGGCTGCACGTGCACACCATAAGCGATGAGGGCCGGATGCGGTCACCGGTACCGGACGCCGCCGGTAGGGCAGCGGCGATCGGTGACCGTGCTCGCAGCAGCCGGTGATGCGCACTCCGGGCCGGCTGTCCAGCCCCGTATAGACTGTGCGGCCATGAGCCCAGAACCCGGCACCGCCCCGGCTTCCCTGCTCGCATCGGTCAAGAGCCCAGAGGACCTCCGGCGGCTGCCTGCGGAGGCACTGCCGTTGCTCGCGGCCGAGATCCGCGACTTCCTCGTCGCCAAGGTCTCCCGGACCGGTGGCCACCTCGGCCCCAACCTCGGGGTCGTCGAGCTCACGCTGGCTCTGCACCGGGTGTTCGACTCGCCAAAGGACCGCCTGCTGTTCGACACCGGGCACCAGGCGTACGTGCACAAGATGGTGACCGGGCGGCAGGCCGGCTTTGACCGGCTGCGCCGGCGCGGCGGGCTGACCGGTTACCCGTGCCAGGCCGAGAGCGAGCACGACCTCATCGAGAACTGCCACGCATCCACCGCGCTCTCCTACGCCGACGGCATGGCCAAGGCGTACGCGCTGCGCGGCGAGCACCGGCACGTGGTCGCCATCGTCGGGGACGGCGCGCTGACCGGGGGCATGTGCTGGGAGGCGCTGAACAACATCGCCCACGCCAAGAACCGCATGGTGATCGTCGTCAACGACAACGGGCGCTCGTACGCGCCCACCATCGGGGGCCTCGCCGACCACCTCGCCGCGCTGCGCCTGAGCCCCGGCTACGAGACAGCGCTGGAGCTGGTGCGGGACGCGCTCGAGCGGACCCCGTTGGTCGGGCGCCCGCTGTTCGACGCGCTGCACGCGGTCAAGAAGGGCATCAAGGACGCGGTCGCGCCGCAGGCGCTCTTCGAGGACCTCGGCATCAAGTACGTCGGACCAGTCGACGGGCACGATGTCGGTGCGGTCGAGTCGGCGCTGCGCCGGGCCAAGGGCTACGACGGCCCGGTGATCGTGCACGTGGTGACCCGCAAGGGGTACGGCTACCGTCCGGCCGAGGACGACGAGACCGACTGCCTGCACAGCCCCTCTGCCGCGTTCGACCCGGAGACCGGCAAGTCGCTGGCGCCCTCGTCGGTGAAGTGGACCGGGGTGTTCGGCGACGAGCTGGTCGCGCTCGCCGAGGAGCGGGCGGACATCGTCGGCATCACCGCGGCCATGGGCGACTCCACCGGCATCAACAAGCTCGCCCGCCGCTTCCCGGACCGGGCGTACGACGTGGGCATCGCCGAGCAGCACGCGGTCACCTCAGCGGCCGGGCTCGCCCTGGGCGGCCTGCACCCGGTCGTGGCGATCTACGCGACGTTCCTCAACCGCGCCTTCGACCAGGTGCTGCTGGACGTGGCGATGCACCGCCTGCCGGTGACCTTCGTGCTGGACCGGGCGGGCATCACCGGCCCCGACGGGCCGAGCCACTACGGCATCTGGGACATGGCCGCCTTCGGCGTGGTCCCGGGCCTGCGCATCGCCGCGCCGCGGGACGCCGCCACGCTGCGGGAGGAGCTGCGCGAGGCGGTCGCGGTGGACGACGGGCCGACCATCGTCCGGTTCCCGACCGGTTCGGTGCCCGCGGACCTGACGGCGCTGCGCCGGGTCGGCCACGTCGACGTGCTCGCCGAGGGCGAGCGCAAGGACGTGCTGTTCGTCGGGGTCGGGCCGTTCGCGCACCTCGGCGTCGAGGCGGCCGCCAGGGTCGCTGAGCAGGGGTACGGCCTCACCGTGGTGGACCCGCGCTGGGTCAAGCCGGTCCCGACCGAGCTGGTCGCCTTGGCGCGCAAGCACCGGCTCGTGGTGACCGTGGAGGACGGCGTGCGCGCGGGCGGATTCGGTGACGCCCTGGCCCGGGCGCTGCGCGATGCGCAGGTCCCCACGCCGCTTCGGGACCTGGGGGTGACCCCCGGCTGGTACCCGCACGGCACCCGCCCGGAGCTGCTGGCCGACCTGGGGCTGACCGCGCAGGACGTGGCTCGCGAGGTGACCGAGTGGGTCTCCCGGCTACAGGAGCCGGACGACGCGGTCGTGGCGGCGTAGCGCGGGCGGTTGCCGGCCCATCGGCGGGCCTACCCGGTGGACCGGGCGGGCCCGCCCGACTGGCAGGTGCTGCGCGCCGCGGCTACCAGTTCGGCTGCTGCGGTGCGGGCGGGAGCGCCACCGACGGCGGCTTGATCACGTACACCACGCCCCGGCTGGTGTTGAGCCACGCCTCCTCGTACTCGGCCCGGCCCACGATCTTGCGTACTGCGGCGTTGCTGGGCGAGAACGGGTCGTTCATCACGATCTGGCCGGTTGTGGTGAAGCCGACCACCACCATCAGGTGCCCATTGGTGCCGTAGTCGAGGCCCGGGACCTGGCTCTTCCTGAACGAGGCGGAGACCACCAGCGGGATGCCGGCGGCGATGAACAGCTCCGCCTCGTTCATCGACCGCAGCCGGGTGACGAACCCGTCCAGCCCGAAGCGCCCGGCGTACGCCGTGTTGTACGGCCAGTTGCCACACCCCTGGTACGAGTAGTCGTACGTGTTGCGGGCCGCGTAGTCGACCCACGGGTCGGCGTAGGACGGGTCCACCCAGGCGTAGTCCGCCGGCGTCGGGCCGGTGCCCCAGTAGGCCACGACCATGGATGTCGAGGTGGGGCTGCACCACGCCTCGCCGCCGCCGTCCCACTGCGGGTACTCGCCGGCGTGGATCTCCTGCGAGTACTGCGGCACGTTGAGGACCACGCCGAGCGCCGTCCCGGGGACGCTCGGGGTGAGCCTGCCGGGCTCGGGCAGCAGCGAGGCGGCCGCGCCCACCGAGCGCAGGGTCGGGGTGTCGGTGCTGCCGACCGGGCGGTAGAGCGTGGCGCGCAGCTCCCAGCGGGTCCAGCCGCGGCCGCTGGCCGCCACCAACGTGTCGATCGCGACAAAGCCGTTGACGTCGCCCTGGGCAGGGACCGACGTGCGCAGGATCTGGTTGTCATCCGCGGCCCAGCGGCCGAGGTTGTACCACTTCGTGGTGGTACCCAGCTCGGTGAGCCCGCGCAGCTCGATCTGCAGCCAGGTGCCGCCGGGCGTCGCCGCGGTCCAGGACGGGATCAGCTCTGACGCGGCGAAGCCCGGGATGACCATGGGTGAGGTCCAGGTCGCGTAGTCGTACGTCGCCGTCCGGCCGGTGTGCGGGTCGGTGTAGGTGAACTGGCCGACCGGCGTACCGATGCTGACCGCGTCGCCGGCCACGACGGTGCCGGCCGCCGTACCGGTGGCGAAGTCGGCGCTCGTGGTCCATGCCCGGTAGGCGATGCTGCGAGGCTGGGTCGGCTTCTTGATGCCCGCCGCAGCCGCGGCGGGGCTGGCCGCGGTCGCGGCTGCGGCGGGGCCGGCTGCGGCGGCCGCCCCGGCGGCCAGAGCGGCACGCAGCACTGTCCGTCTGTTCATGGTCCGGCTCCTCGCTGTAGCGGGTTGCCAGGAAGCGTTGCGCAGGCGGAGCTTTTTTGCAACCGCCCACCCGGCCCGACCTGGGCGGTTGGGCGCTGGTCGGAGCCGGGCCCAGGGGTGCGCGGCTGCCGTACCCTCGGTTCGGGTCTCGGCTCAGACCTGAGGGACGGGAGCGGGGCGCTCGGGCCGGAGGGACGGGAGCGGGGCGCTCGGGCCTGAGGGACGGGAGCGGGGCGCTCCGGCCCGCGGGACGGGAGCGGGGGCTGGCGGACGCGAGCGGAGAGGACGGGAGCGGACCGGTGCGCGTGCTGGTGGTCGAGGACGAGCGGCACCTCGCCGACGCGATCGCGCGCGGGCTACGCCGCCAGGGCATGGCGGTCGACGTGGCCTACGACGGCAGCTCCGGCCATGAGATGGCGTTCGTGACCCGCTACGACGTGGTCGTGCTGGACCGCGACCTGCCCGGCGTGCACGGCGACCAGATCTGCGCCGACCTGGTCTCCTCCGGCACGCTGACCCGGGTGCTGATGCTCACCGCCAGCGGGAGCGTGGCCGACCGGGTGGGCGGTCTGCAGCTCGGCGCCGACGACTACCTGACCAAGCCGTTCGCCTTTGACGAGCTGGTCGCCCGGGTGCAGGCGCTGGGCCGGCGCGCGACACCGGCCGCGCCGCCCGTGTTCGCCGTCGCCGACCTGCAGCTGGACCCGGCCCGGCGGGTGGTGACCCGGGGCGGGTTGCCGCTCGACCTGACCCGTAAGGAGTTCGGCGTCCTCGAGGAGCTGCTCAAGGCACGCGGCGCCGTGGTGTCCAGCGAGGAGCTGCTGGAGCGGGTCTGGGACGCCAACGCCGACCCCTTCACCACCACGGTACGGGTGACCGTCATGACGCTACGCAAGAAGCTCGGCGACCCGCCGCTGATCGAGACCGTGGTGGGCGCCGGCTACCGGGTGCCGCTATGACCGTCTACAGCGGACGGAAGATGCGGCGGCTGCTGCGGCCCACGGTACGGCTGCGGCTGACCCTGCTCAACGGGATCCTGCTGGTCGGCGCCGGTGCGGTGATGGTCGTCCTGGCCTGGCTCCTGGTCGGTGACGCGCTGCACCCGACCGCCCGGCTGCACCCCGACACCGAGGTAGAGCTGGCCGACGGCCAGGTGCTGGACGCGGGCGCGTGGCAGCAGCGTGTCGTCGCCGAGGCGGAGCGGGAGCTGCTGGCCAAAGGGTTGCTTGCGCTGCTCGTGACCGGTGCGGCGGGCATCGCCGGGGCGTACATCGTGGCTGGGCGGGCCCTGCTCCCGCTGCACCAGGTGACCGCCACCGCGCAGCGGCTCGGTGAGGCAACTCTCGACCAGCGCATCCGCTACGCCGGCGCGGACGACGAGGTGGCCGAGCTGGCCGGCACGTTCGACGCGATGCTGGACCGCATCGCCGAGTCGTTCGAGACCCAGAAGCGGTTCGTCGCCAACGCCTCGCACGAGCTGCGTACGCCGCTGGCGGTGATGCGTACCGAGATCGACGTGACGATGGCCGACCCGGAAGCTGACATCGACGAGTACCGGCGGATGGCGACGGTCGTGCGCAACGCGTCCGAGCGCGCCAACGCGCTCGTGGAGGCGCTGCTGGTGCTGGCGCGTACCGAGGCGCAGGCTGGCCGCCGGCTGGTCCGCAAGGAGCCCGCGGACCTGACCCGCGGGGCGCGGGCCGCGCTCGACGAGGTCAGCGGTGAGGCCGCCCGGCTCGGCCTCGCCGTCAGCACCGACCTGCGGCCGGCCCCGGTCGTGGGCGACCCCAGCCTGCTGGACCGGCTCGCCGGCAACCTGGTCGAGAACGCGGTGCGCTACAACCACCTGCACGGCCGGCTCTGGCTGCGCACCGGCTCCGATGAGGAGCGGGCGTGGCTGGTGGTCGGCAACACCGGCTTCGAGGTGGAGCCGGCGGACGTACCCGTCCTGTTCGAGCCGTTCCGGCGGGGCGGGCGGGAGCGCACCGGGGCCCGTGGCTCCGGGCTCGGCCTGTCCATCGTGCGCGCGGTCGTCGACGCGCACGGCGGGACGGTCAGCGCCGCGGCGCTCGACGGCGGCGGGCTGGAGGTGACGGTCAGCCTGCCCGCCGCCCGGACCACGCCGGTGCTGGCCGGTTCGGCGGCGGTCCCGACCGTCATCACCTGAGCTGTCCCGACCGTTACCACTGAGCTGTCCCGACCGTCACCACTGAGCTGTCCCGACCGTCATCACCTGAGCTGCGTCTACGCCCCGGCCGGCTCGAGCTGGCGGGTCTCCCGCTTGATGGTCCTGAGCCGGGTGGTGCTGATGCCCAGCTGCTGCGCGACCTCGGCAGCGGTGATGTCCGGATGGGCCGCTTCGATCGCCGCGGCCAGCGCCGCGGTCTCCGCGACCGGGCGCCGCTGGCGGGGGCTGGCCAGCTCGCCGGCCCCGCCCTTCGCCGCCGGGGGCCGCTGGGTGACCGGCGGCATCATCGGCATGCCACCCGGCCTGGGCGCCGCCGGTACGCCGCCACCGCCGCGCACCTTGGCCGTGCCGGTGGCCCGCCGGGGAGCCTCAGCAACCGGTACGCCGCTGGCGAGGTGACCGCCGCTAGCTTGGTGACCGCCGTTGAGGTGGTTGCCGTTACCGCTGCCGTTGGCGCCGTTGGCCGGGCCGGCGGGCGCGGGCGGGCTGGCTGGTGCCGGCGCGAGGTGCCGGACGGCTACCGGCGCCAGCACCGGTGCTGAGCCAGCCGCCGCCATGCCAGCTTCCCGCTCGTCCTCGGCCAACCGGATCTGTCCGGCCAGCTCCACCAGGCAGACGCTCGCCACGATGATCAGCCCGTCGACCGAGAGCGGCAGCAGGTACGGTGACGTGCCCGTCTCCCCGTAGCGGGAGGCGACCCCGGCCATGTGCCAGTAGGACACCCAGGCGGCGATGCTGGCGATGATGGCCGTGGCGACCAGCCGCACGAAGGCCAGCGACCGGCGGTGCACCGGCACCCGCGAGATCAGCTCGACCGTGAGCAGCAGCGCGAGTGGCGGCCATGCGGCGATCGCCTGGCTGATCGGGTTGTCCTGAGCGTGCAGGACGTTAGCGCTCACCGACGCGGCGACACCCAGCGAGAGGGTGGCGCGGACGGCCCAACGGACTCGGCGAAGCTGCGGTAGTCGCACGGTTGCTCCTCGCTGTTTCAGCTGGTCCTAGCTGTTCGGGCGTTCTCTCAGCGGTACGGGCGTTCCTCCCGGTCCCCGGCCCGGCGAACCGGCACGCGGCCCATCCTGACCCGTGAAGAAGGTCATTCTCGGGATCTTTCGACAGCGGGCGTGTCGCGCTGCCATCCCATCCGCGCGGTGGCGGTATGTTGGGCGGTATGCGCCGGAAGACATCGCTCACGTTGGACGAGAGCGCGATCGCGGCCGCGCGGGCGGGTGCCGCCCGCGACGGTAAGTCGTTGTCTCAGTGGGTGGAGCAGGCGATTCTCAACCGAGCTGCCCGCTACGACGTGCAGCTCATCGAAGAATGGGAGCAGGCGCTCCCGCCCGAGGACCAGGCGGTGCTCGCCGCCTTCGCCGAGACTGATCGGCTGGCAGATCTGGGCACATGAGGCGTGGCGAGGTCTACGAGTACACCGTCGGCAGCCAACGCGCCCGCGTGGTGATCGTTTCGGCGACCCGTTACAGCCCGCGTCGCGGCACTTTCGCCGTGGTTCTCGGTGCGGGTGTCCCGGTGCCCCCGGTCGCGGTCCTGGTCCCGACCGCGGCAGCCGATCCCGTGCGGGGCACTGTCGACGTGTCCCGGTTGCGCCCGGTGGATCCCTCGGCCGTTCGTGCGCGTATCGGCGAGCTTACGCCCGGCACCCTCCGGCAGGTCGATAGGGCGCTCCGCACGTACTTTGACCTGCTGTAGTGATCCCATGTGACCCGTGGCCAGGTGGGGCGCCGCCTGCCTGCTACGGGCCGATGACCTCGACCCCATGGACGACAGGTCATGCTGGGGACGGAGCGGCGGCGGAGCGGGCGGCCAGGTAGGGCGTGATGCCGCCCAGGTGGAACGGCCAGCCCGCGCCCAGGATCAGACACAGGTCGATGTCCTGCCGCTCGGCCACCACGCCGTCGGCGAGCATCAGCCGGATCTCCTCGTCGAGCGCGTCCAGCGCCCGGTCGCGTACCTGCTCCGCGGTGAGCGGCGCGTCGCCCAGCTCCAGCAGCTCCAGCGCCTGCGGTGCCAGCTCGCCGTCGGCCGTGTAGAGCCCGGGCAGGCCGGCCGCGGCGATGCGCCCGAGGTTGTCGCTCACGCCGAACCGGTCGGGGAACGCGGCGTGCAGCGTCTGCGCCACGTGGTGGGCCACGGCCGGCCCCACCAGCTGTAGCAGCGCGAGCGGGCGCATCGGCAGGCCGAGCGGGTCCAGCGCGGCGTCGGCGACCTGCGGCGGCGTGCCGGCGTCGACCGCCGCGAAGACCTCACCGAGGAAGCGCTGCAGCAGCCGGTTCACCACAAAGGCCGGCGCGTCCTTGACCAGCACGCACGACTTGCGCAGCTGCCTGCCGACCGCAAAGGCGGTGGCGAGCGAGGCGTCGTCGGTCCGCTCGGCGCGTACCACCTCCAGCAGCGGCATCACCGCGACCGGGTTGAAGAAGTGCATGCCCACGACGCGCTCGGGGTGCTCCAGGTCGGCGGCCATCGCGGTGACCGACAGCGAGGAGGTGTTGGTGGCGAGCACGCAGTCGGGCCGTACCACCTTCTCGACCTCGGCCCATACCTGCTTCTTGACCGCCAGGTCCTCGAAGACCGCCTCCAGCACCAGGTCCGCGTCGGCGAACGCGGACTTGTCGACCGAGCCGCTGACCAGGCCGCGCAGCTTGGCCGCCTGACCCGCGTCGAGCCGCCCCTTGCCGGCCAGCTTGTCAAGCTCGGTGAGCACATAGGACACGCCCTTGTCCACCCGGGCCTGGTCCAGGTCGGTGAGGACCACCGGCACCTCGAGCCTGCGTACGAACAGCAGCGCGAGCTGGGAGGCCATCAGCCCGGCACCGACCAGGCCGACCTTGGTCACGTCCCGGGCCAGCGCCGCCGGCGGCGCACCCACCGGCCGCTTGGCGCGCCGCTGCACCAGGTCGAACGCGTAGAGCCCGTTACGCAGCTCCGGCGTCATCGCCAGGTCCGCCAGGGCCTCGTCCTCGGCCGCCGTGCCGGCCGCGAAGTCCGCCGTCTTGGCCATGCCCAGCAGGGACAGCGCCCGGTACGCCGCCGGCACCGCGCCGTGCACCCGCTCATCCAGCTGCGTACGGGCGTAGCCGATGACCGCGTCCCACATCTCGCTGCGGTCCACCGGCGCCCGCTGCACGGTGACCCGGCCGCGCACCACGTCCGCGGCCCACTCCAGGGACCGCTCCAGGAAGTCGGCCGGCTGGAGGAGAGCGTCGGCCAGACCCATCTCGTACGCCTGCGCGGCGCGCAGCATCCTGTTCTGCGTCAACGGGTTCTGCACGACCACCTGCGCGGCGGCGACGATGCCGACCAGGTTCGGCAGCAGCTGGGTGCCGCCCCAGGCGGGCACCAGCCCGAGCGAGACCTCGGGCAGCGCGACCGCGGCGACCCCGCTGGACAGCGTCCGGTAGTGGCAGTGCAGGGCCAGCTCCAGGCCGCCGCCCATGGCCGCGCCGTTGACGAACGCGAACGTGGGCACGGTGCTGCCGCGCAGCCGGGCGAAGACGCGGTGGCCCTCCCGGGCGATCTCGAGCACCTGCTCGCGGGAGGCCAGCTGCCCCACGATGGTCAGGTCGGCGCCGACACAGAAGACGTACGGCTTGCCGGTGACCGCGACGAACGCCGGGCCGGCGGCGAACGCCTCGTCCAGCGCGCGGTCCAGGCTGGCCAGCCCGCCCGGGCCGAGCGTGTTCGGCTTGGTGTGGTCGTGCCCGTTGTCCAGCGTGATGAGGGCCGCGGGCCGGTCCAGGCCGGGCACTGCCACGAACCGCAGCAGCGCCTGCGTGACCACTTCGCTTCTCGCGTTCACGACCGACCCTCCCAGTGCGGGTTCTCCCAGATGACCGAGCCGCCCATGCCGATGCCGACGCACATGGCGGTGAGGCCGTACCGGACGTCGGGGCGCTCGGCGAGCTGGCGGGCGAGCTGCGTCATGAGCCGTACCCCGGAGGAGGCCAGGGGGTGGCCCACCGCGATCGCCCCGCCCCAGGGGTTCACCCGCGGGTCGTCGTCGGCGATGCCGAAGTGGTCGAGGAACGCCAGAACCTGGACGGCGAACGCCTCGTTCAGCTCGATCAGCCCGATGTCGTCGATGGACAGCCCGCCGGCCGGCGCGGCGCCGTTGGCGCGACGGCCGGCCAGCCGCAGCGCCCGCTCGGTCGACGGGATCGGACCGAAGCCCATCACCTCCGGCTCCACTCCGGCGAACGCGTAGCTCACCAGCCGCATCGCCACCGGCAGGCCCAGCTCGACCGCCACCTCCTCCGCGGCGACCAGGCAGGCGGTCGCGCCGTCGTTGAGGCCGGCGGAGTTGCCGGCGGTGACCCGCCCGTGCGGGCGGAACGGCGTACGCAGCGTGGCCAGCTTCTCCACCGAGGTGTCCGGCCGCGGCGCCTCGTCCAGGCTCGCCAGGCCCCACCCGGCCGCCGGGTCGCGGGTGGCCACCGGCACCAGGTCGGGCTGGAGCTTGCCGGCGGCGTACGCGGCGGCCGTGCGCTGCTGGGAGGCGTAGCTGAACCGGTCGGCCCGCTTCTTGGTCACCTTCGGCAGCCGGTCGTGCAGGTTCTCCGCGGTGGCCCCCATCACCAGCGCGGACGGGTCGACCAGCCGCTCGGCGAGGATGCGCGGGTTGGGGTCGACCCCCTCACCCATCGGGTGGCGCCCCATGTGCTCGACGCCGCCGGCGATGGCGACGTCGTACGCGCCGACCGCGATGCCGCTGGCGACTGTGGTGACCGCGGTCATCGCACCGGCGCACATCCGGTCGACCGCGAACCCGGGCACCGACTTCGGCAGCCCGGCCAGCAGCGCGGCGGTCCGGCCGATGGTCAGGCCCTGGTCGCCGATCTGCGTGGTGGCGGCGATGGTGACCTCGTCGACCCGCTCCGGCGGCAGCTGCGGGTTGCGCCGCAGCAGCTCCCGGACGCAGCGGACCACGAGGTCGTCCGCGCGGGTGTGCGCGTACACCCCGCCGGCCTTGCCGAAGGGCGTCCGCACGCCGTCGATGAAGACGACGTCACGCACGGTACGGAGCACGGGGGACCTCCTCGCTGGAAGCGCGTGGCGCCGATGCTACTCGTCGGTAACCAATGGAGCTATCCCGGGGCGTGCCGAAGGTCAGCCGACCGGTCGTGGCGGGTCGACCAGCGCTGTGGCGAGCCCGGGTGCGAGCAGGCCGATCTGCCAGGCGCGGGCGCCGTACGAGGCGAGCGCGGCGGCCACGGTCTCGACGGTCGGGTCGCTGGGCGGGCTCCAGCACAGGCGCCGGATCGCCTCCGGCGAGACCAGGTTCTCCGGTGGGAGCGTGTGTGCCTGCGCCGCGCCGGTCACCACCGCCCGGCACCTGGCCAGCCGCGCCGCGGCCACCGGGTCACGCTCGGCCCAGCGGTGCGCCGGCGGCGGACCGTCCAGGGGCGGGGTGGTGGGCAGCGCGGCCTCGGGCAGGCTGCGCGCCTCGTCGAGCGCGGCGAGCCAGGTGCGGGCCAGCCGGCGCACCGACCGGCCGCCGAAGCCGGGCAGCAGGACCAGCATCCGCTCGTCCTTCGGGTCGGTCTCGGCAGCGGCGATGATCGCGGAGTCCGGCAGCACCCGCCCCGGAGCGGCGTCCCGGCGGGCGGCGACCTCGTCCCGCGCGTACCACATTGCCCGTACCCTCGCCAGGGCGCGTGCCCCGCGGACCCGGTGGATGCCGGAGGTCCGCCGCCACGGGTCCGGCCGCTGCCGCGGCGGCTGCCCGGCGCCGGCGACGAGGGCCGCGAACTCCTCGGCCGCCCACTGCGCCTTGCCCTGCCGTTCCAGCTCCGCCGCTAGCGCGTCCCGCAGCTCGACAAGCAGCTCGACGTCGAGCGCGGCGTAGGTGAGCCAGGCCTGGGGCAGCGGGCGGGTGGACCAGTCCGCCGCCGAGTGATGCTTCTCCAGCGCGTAGCCGAGCAGCTGCTCGGTGAGCGCGGCGAGCCCGACCCGGTCGAAGCCGGCCAGCCGCGCAGCGAGCTCGGTGTCGAACAGCCGGGTGGGCATCATGCCGAGCTCGGCCAGGCACGGCAGGTCCTGGCTGGCTGCGTGCAGTACCCACTCCTCGTCCGCAAGGGCATCGGCGAGCACGCGCAGGTCCCCCAGTGGCAGCGGGTCGACCAGGGCCGTCCCGGCCCCCTCCCGACGCAGCTGCACCAGGTAGGCCCGGTGGCTGTAGCGGTAGCCGGAGGCCCGCTCGGCGTCGACAGCCACCGGCCCGTGCCCAGCGGCGAAGCGCCGTGCCACGGCTGCCAGCTCCGCCGGTGTCTCCACCGGCCGTGGAGTACCGTTCCGGGGGGCGGTCAGCAGGACCGGCTCCGCCTGCAGCGCCGGCCCGCCGCCCGCCGGCACCCGGGCCTCAGGGCCATTTTCACGCACAGGTGGTTCGACGGTCACGCGACCACCGTACGGGGCGGGTCGGGCGCGCTGCGTCCGGTGGTGGCGTCGGCGCGCCGGTAGGGGTCGGTACGGCGGACAAAAAGGGCGCTCGGCCGTACGGTCCCGGGGCGCGTGGCGGTCCTTAGCGTGTTGACTTGAGGTGACAGGCTGGACACGCGGCAGGGAGGGCGGGGCATGGCTTCCGAGTACGACGAGACGAGGCTCGACAGCCGCGCCGACCCAGGCGCGGACGAGGCCGAGCCGCCTACCGTGGCCCTACCGCGGCCTGGTCCGCTGCCGCCGCGTTTCGAGCCGCCAACGCATCTGTCGCAGCCTTCGGGCCCGTGGCAGGCTGGCCCGCCGCGGCCCGGCCCGGCGCCCGGTGCCGGTTACCGCGGTCCGGCGCAGCCGCCGGGTGCCTCGGCCCTGCCTCCGGGTGCCTCGGCGCAGCCGCCGGGTGCCCCAGCACAGCCATGGCCGGTGCCGGCCAGCCCCGCAATGCCAACCCCTGGGCCGCAGGGTCTGCCTCCCAGCTGGGGGCCGCAGGGTCCCGGGCCGCAGGGCTTACTGCAGGGTCCCGGGCCGCAGGGTGCTGGACCGCAAGGCGCTGGACCGCAGGGCCGGCCGCCGGGTCCTGGGCTGCCCGGTCCTGGGCTGCCCGGTCCTGGGCTGCCCGGCGCTGCGTCGGTTGGGCCTTCGCAGCCGGCTGGGCCTTCGCAGCTGGTGGGGCCTTCGCAGCTGGTGGGGCCCCAGCCGATGTCGGCGACGCCCTACCTCCCCGGTCCGGTGCCGCCTGGCATGCTCGCCACGCCGGTCGCTGGCCGCCGGTCCCGCGGCTGGCCGGGCATTGCCGCCCTCGTCCTGGCGATCATCCTGCTGCCAGTGGTGGGCGTCCAGGCCTTCTGGATCTCGACATTGCAGGACCGGCTCGCCCGGGCCGACACCCGGATCTCGGCCGGCCAGGATGCTGACCAGAGCCGGCTGGACACGCTGGACAAACGCACAGGCGAGCTGGAGAAGCAGCTGGGCAGCGCCTTCGACTCGGCGGAGATCGCCGCTGCCGTGCTGCCGAGCGTGTTCCGCGTGGTCGCCGGCGACTTCAGCGGCACCGCCTTCGCTGTCGGCCGGCACGCCTCCGCGGACCGTGCCTACCTGCTCACCAACTTCCACGTCATAGAGCAGGCCTACGACCGGGGGGAGCGGCAGGTCACTCTGGAGCGCAAGGGCCAGCGCTTCTCGGCCCGGATCAGCCGGGTCGACGAGGCGCACGACCTGGCGCTGTTGGAAGCCGAGCGGCGGCTCACGCCGCTGGCGACGGCGACCGCAAGGGTCAGGTCGGGAGAGCCGATCGTGGTGGTCGGGGCACCGCTCGGCCTGGAGGACTCGGTGACCACCGGGGTGGTCAGCGCCTTCCGCCAGCTGCGTGAGTCGCCGGGTGAGGTCTTCCAGTTCAGCGCGCCGATCAACCCGGGTAACTCCGGTGGTCCCGTGATCAACTCGGCGAAGCAGGTCGTCGGCATCGCGACGCTGAAGGCCAGCAACGCGGAAGGCATCGGTCTCGCGGTGCCCATCGCGGCCGCCTGCACATCGCTGGACATCTGCTGACAGGCCGCTTCGCGCAGTAGGTCACTTGCGCAGCTGGCCGCCTCGCGTGATGTCGCCGACGCGCGTCGGTCACGGCGCCTGCGCCCCTTAGCCGGTGGACCGGCGCGCGCTGTGCTGTCGTCAGGCCACGCCGGAGTCAGGCCACGCCGGAGCGGCGCCGGTCCGGCAGGGCGGTGACGCCCGGCGGCGGCAGGCCGGCGGTCGAGGCGAGCAGCGAGCACCAGGCGAGCACGTGCGTGTCGAGATCGGTGCTGAGCGGCGTCCATGAGGCGCGGATCTCGACATCCGCGGCGGTGGGTGGCCCGGCGAGGTCGCCGAACCGGGTGGACAGGGTCTGCGTGACGGTCCCGCCGAGGGCCGTGTAGTCGGCGCCGTGTAGGTCGAGCGCGTCAACCAGCCAGCTCCACCCGACGCCGGGCAGCAGCGGATCTGCCGCGAGGTCCGGCTCCAGCTCCGCGGTCACGTACGTCACCAGCCGTAGGGTGCCGTCCCACGCCTCGTGCCCGGCCGGGTCGTGCAGCAGGATCAGCCGCCCGGTCGCCACCTCCTCCGAGTCGCGGACCACCGCCGCTCCGATAGCGTGCGCATACGGCGCCAGCCGCTGTGGCGCCGGGACGTCCTCGAGCACGATCTCGGGTCGCGGCCGGATCGACTGAAGGCTCACCACGGCGCGCGCGAACGCCTCCGGAAATACGGTCGAGGGCGCCATGAGCGCAGCCTAAGCCCGCACCGACAGCGCCGGGCAGCGGCACGCCGTGGGCTGTGGCCGCCGTGGGGCTGTGGCCGCCGCATGCCGCCGAGCCGGCCCGCGCGGCTGTGACGGACAACAATGATCATTGGACGCCTACTGAGAAAAATGGGCAGAATTTTGTGGGTAGATGTCCAATGATCATGAAAGATCACCGGCCCGGTCAGGAGGCTGAGGATCAGCGTCGAGTGGCTGCCCCGCCGGTCGGCTGCGGGCGCCGCGCGCCCCGGCCGGGCCGGCGTGGCACCATGGCGCTCGATGACCACCACAATGCCTGACAGCCGCCCTGAGCATCGGGGTCCCGCCGCAACGGCCACCGCCGCATCCGCGTTCATCCGCGCCTGCCGCGGTGAGCCGGTCCCGTTCACGCCGGTGTGGTTCATGCGCCAGGCTGGCCGGTCGCTGCCGGAGTACCGGCGGGTACGGGAAGGCGTGCCGATGCTCGCCGCCTGCCGGCGCCCGGACCTGGTCTGCGAGATCACCCTCCAGCCGGTACGCCGGCACGGCGTGGACGCCGCGATCCTCTTCAGCGACATCGTGGTGCCGCTGGCCGCGGCAGGGGTGGACCTGGACATCGTGCCTGGCGTCGGGCCGGTGGTGGCGGAGCCCGTCCGCGACGCGGCTGGCCTGGCCCGGCTGCGTACGCTCCCGCCCGGCGACGTGGACTTCGTGGCCGAGGCGGTCGGGCTGGTGGTACGGGAGCTGGGCACCACCCCGCTGATCGGCTTCGCCGGGGCCCCGTTCACGCTCGCCAGCTACCTGGTCGAGGGTGGACCGTCGCGCAGCCACGCCCGTACCAAGGCCATGATGTACGGCGCACCGGACCAGTGGCATGCGCTCTGTGCCCGGCTCGCCGAGATCACGCTGACCTTCCTGCGGGTCCAGGTCGCCGCGGGTGTGGCGGCGGTGCAGCTGTTCGACTCGTGGGCCGGCGCGCTGTCCGAGGCGGACTACCGCAGCTTCGTGCTGCCGCACTCGGCGAGCGTGCTGGGCGGGCTCGCCGATGCCGGGGTGCCCCGGATCCACTTCGGTGTCGGCACCGGGCACCTGCTGGGCGCGATGGCGCAGGCCGGTGCGGACGTGGTCGGCGTGGACTGGCGCACCCCGCTGGACCAGGCCGCGACCCGCATCGGCGCGGGCGCCCGGGCGGTCCAGGGCAACCTGGACCCGGCGGCGCTGCTCGCGCCGTGGCCGGCCGTTGCCGCACAGGTGCGCCGGGTGGTCGCCGAAGGCCTGGCGGCCCGCGGCCACGGGCATAGCAGGCACGGGCACGGGCACGGGCACGGGCACGGGGAGCATAAGCATGAGGACCGCAAGCACGGGGAGCACGGGCACGGGGGACACGGGCACGTGTTCAACCTCGGTCACGGCGTGCTGCCGGAGACCGATCCCGGGATGCTGACCCGCGTCGTGGACCTGGTGCACAGCACCACGCAGGGGGCGGTCGGCGGCGATAGCGGGTCAGCGGGCCCGGGCGGCCAGGCGTAGCGACTGCCATGACCCGTCGGCGGACCAGCCGCCGTCCACCGAGAGCGTCACGCCGTTGACGAAGCCGCTGCGAGCCGGGTCGGCGAGGTAGGCGACGGCCTGGGCGACATCCTCGGGCTGGGCGAACCGCCCCAGCGGCACGTGCTCGGTGATGTCCGCGTCGCCGTACGCCCCCGCGGACTGCGACACGTCGTCCATATCCGTCTTCACCCACCCGGGACACACGGCGTTGACCCGCACGCCCCGGCCGCCCCACTCCGCGGCGAGGGTGCGGGTGAGCCCGACCAGGCCGTGCTTGCTGGCGTTGTACGCCGCACGGTCGGCGACCCCGCGCAGCCCGGCGACCGAGGCGATGTTCACGATGGCGCCCGATCCCTGGGCCAGCATGTGCCGGCCGAGCACCTGGCTGAGCAGGAACGGGCCGGTCAGGTTCACCTCCAGCACCCGCCGCCAGTGGTCGAGCGGGGTCGCCTCGGCTGGGGCGATGTAGGCGATGCCCGCGTTGTTGACCAGCGCGTCCACCCGGCCGAACCGCTCCAGCACCGCCGTTGCCAGCCGGTCCACGTCGGCGGCGTCGGTGACGTCCCCGGTGACCACCAGCGCGTCGCCGAGACCGGTGACCTGCTGCAGGTCGAAGACGGCCACCGCGTACCCCTCGGCGGCGAGAACCTCGGCGGTGCGCCGGCCAATGCCCTGCGCGGCGCCCGTGACGACGGCAACCCGTTCCACGGTGTCCACCGTAGCGGCGACCCGGTCGCGCTGTGACAGGCTGGGGACCATGAGCGCGCACCGGCTGCGGGTCGCGGTGGTGGGCGGCGGCATCGCGGGGCTGGCCGCCGCGCTAAGGCTGCGGGACCGGCTGCCACAGGCGCAGATCATCGTGTACGAGCAGAGCCGGGCGCTCGGCGGCAAGCTGCGCACGGGCGCCCTCGCCGGCGTTGACGGCACCGCGATGCCGGTGGAGACCGGCGCCGACGCGTTCCTGTGCCGGGACCCGGCCGGCGGCCAGAGCGCGGCGGTGCGGCTGGCCCACCGGGTGGGGCTCGGCGACGCGCTGGTCCACCCGGGCACCGGTACGGCCGCCATCGCGGTCGGCGGGGCGCTGCTGCCGATGCCGGCGCGCACGCTGCTCGGCGTACCAACGGATCTGTCCACACTGGACGGAGTGGCGCGGGCGCGCGCAGAGCTTGACCGCGACGAAGGCCGGCCGCTGCTGGCCGAGGGCGAGGATGTGGCGGTCGGCGCCCTGGTCCGGCGGCGGCTGGGCGACGAGGTCGCCGACCGGCTGGTCGACCCGCTGCTCGGCGGGGTGTACGCCGGGCTGGCCGACCGGCTCTCGCTCGCCGCCACCGTGCCGGCGCTGGCCGCGGCCTGCCGCACCGAGCCGACGCTGCTGGGCGCCGCCCGGCGCGCCCGCCGTCCGCCGCCGGACGGCCCGGTCTTCGCCACCATCCGGGGCGGGCTGTCCCGCCTGGTCGAGGCGGTGGCGCGGGAGCTGCGCAGCGGGCCCGACCCGGTCGAGCTGCGGTTCGGGTGGCCGGTGCGCGCCCTGGCCGGGGCCGCGGGCGCGGTCGCGTCGTCGCGGCGGCGCCTGGCCGACCGGCCCCGGTGGCGGCTGGTCCTCTCCGGTCCGGCCCGGGGCTCACCCCCTGACGACGAGGTCGACGGGGTGCTCCTCGCGCTGCCCGCGCCGCGCGCCACCCGGCTGCTGCGCGGGGTCGACGCCACCGCGGCGGCTGGGCTGGCGGAGCTGGAGTACGCCAGCCTCGCCCTGGTCACGCTGGCGCTGCCGGCGACCGGGCTGCCCGACCTGTCCGGCTTCCTGGTGCCCGCGACCGAGGGGTACGCGGTCAAGGCGGCCACCTTCTTCACCCGCAAGTGGGGCCACCTGCGACGGCCCGACGGCACGGTGCTGGTGCGGGCGTCCATCGGCCGCCACGGCGAGGAGCGGCTGCTGCACGCCACGGATGAGCAGCTCGCTGAGGTGGCACAGCGGGAGCTGGCGGCGTTGCTGGGGCGCCCGCTGCCGGCTCCGGTCGCGACCGCGGTGAACCGGTGGGGTGGGGCGCTGCCGCAGTACCCCCCAGGGCATGTGGAGCGGGTGGCGGGCGTGCGGCAGGCGCTGCGCCAGGCCGGCCCGCTCGCCCTCGCCGGAGCCGGGTACGACGGCGTGGGCATCCCCGCCTGCATCAAGTCCGGGGAGGCCGCCGCCGACGAGGTGGCAGCGGCGCTTCTGGGAGGATGGGCGGCGTGACCGAGCAGACCACCAACCCGCACGCGGCCCGCCTTCGAGAGCTGAACGAGACCATCCGCTACACGATGTGGTCGGTGTTCCGGGCCGAGCAGGCCCTGCCCGCACTGCGTGACGACCTCGCGGCCGAGGTGGAGTCGCTCTTCGCCCAGGCCGCCGGGAAGGACGTGGTCGTGCGCGGCGCCTACGACGTGTCCGGCCTGCGCGCCGACGCTGACCTGATGGTCTGGTGGCACGCGCCAACCAGCGACCTGCTGCAGGAGGCGTACGGGCAGCTGCGCCGTACGGCTCTCGGCCGGCACCTGGCCCCGGTCTGGTCGCAGCTCGCCCTGCACCGGCCGGCCGAGTTCAACAAGAGCCACGTCCCAGCGTTCCTCGCTGGTGAGGAGGCGCGCGCCTACCTGTGCGTCTACCCGTTCGTCCGGTCGTACGAGTGGTACCTGCTGCCCGACGACGAGCGCCGGGACATGCTCGCCGAGCACGGCCGGATGGCGCGCGGCTACCCGGACGTGCGGGCGAACACGGTCGCCTCGTTCGCTCTGGGCGACTACGAGTGGCTGCTCGCGTTCGAGGCCGACGAGCTGCACCGCATCGTGGACCTCATGCGGGAGCTGCGCGCGTCGCGGGCGCGCCGGCACGTGCGCGAGGAGGTGCCCTTCTTCACCGGGCGCCGCCGGTCGGTCGCCGAGCTGGTCGCCGCCCTGCCCTGACCCGGCTGCCCCGCCGGCTCCGGCCCGGCTCCGGCCCGGCTCCGGCCCGGCTCCGGTCCATGACCCGGCTATGGCCCGACCGCAGCCGCTGGCGTCAGCCGTTGGCGAGTGCGACCTCGATGTCGGGGTAGAGGTGCAGGGCGGCGTCCAGACCGGTCAGCTTGAGCACCTTGAGGACCCCTGCCTGCGGGTTGACCAGGCCCAACCGCCCACCGCGCTGCTGCATCCGCTTGTGCAGCCGCACAAAGAGCCCCAGGCCGGTCGAGTCGCAGAAGGTCAGGTCGGACAGGTCCAGCAGCAGCACCGGAGTGCCGCCGGCGATCGCGGCACTGGCCGCCTCGTCCAGCTCGGTGAGGCTGCCCAGGTCAAGCTCGCCGCTGATGGCGAGGACCACCGGATCGAAGCCGGGATCCTCCGGCACGCTCTCCAGCGACGGCCGGCTCTCGCGTTGGATCTCCAGCGGCATGGATGCTCCCCAATGCGGTACGCGCGTGTGCCTATCAGCCGCCAAGCCCCTGCGACGGCATCCCTAACAGTGTGCCATCGCCGTGAGGAGGGTAGGTACCACGAGCGCCCGAAATCGCCGGCAGCTGCTCAACGTGGCCGGTCAGCGCCTGCTGTCCGGCTCACGCCTGCGGTTCGGCTCGCGGCGCATCGGTATGTGCGGGATGCCGTCCTCGACGTACTCCGGCCCGGTCGGGGCGAAGCCGAGCGCACGGTAGAACCCCACCAGGTAGGACTGGGCGTCCAGCACGCAGGGCCGGTCACCGGCGAGGTGCAGTGCGCGCGTGACCAGCAGGCCCGCCAGGCCCCTGCCGCGGGCTTCGCGCGCGGTGCAGACCCGCCCGATCCGCGCGGTGCCGTCCGGGTCGAAGAGCAGGCGGGCGTACGCGAGCGGGGGCGCGGCATCCGGGGCCTGCGGGCCGGCGCCCGGGGTGGGCACCCACCGTTGCGCGGGCACCCACAGGTGCACGGTGCCGGGCTCGGTGTCCCGGCCGTCCAGCTCCGGGTAGGCGCACTTCTGCTCGACCACGAAGACATCGACGCGCAGCCGCAGCAGCGCGTACAGGGTGGGCGGGTCCAGGTCTACGAGGTGCGCGGCGCGGACCGGCTGTTCGGCTGCCACGCCTGTGCATCGTACTCAGCCGGGGTGCCGGCCCACCGCGTCGCGGATCTGGTGCCCGTTGCGCTCGTCCGCGGAGCGGGCGCAGTGCGCGCAGCAGTAGAAGTGCCCGGACACCTCCACCCCGTGCCCCAGGATCTTGCAGCCGCAGTGCTCGCACATTGGGGCGAGCCGGTGGATCGCACACTCGAACGAGTCGAAGACGTGGATGTTGCCGCCCACCGTGTGTATCTCGAACGACAGCCAGTAGTCGTTGCCGCATACCTCACAGACCGCCATACTCCCCAGCGTGCACCCGTACCCCTGGTTTGTCCTGCGGAACGCGCGGTGACCTCCGGGTGCCAGCTCGCGGGCCGGTTCTACCGCGAGGTGGTGGCCCCGCTGCTCGCGGGTGCGCCGCACGCCGCGGCGCTGCTGGGGGAGGGGTCGGAGGTCCTCGGGTACGACGACGAGGTCTCCACCGACCACTCGTTCGGGCCGCGGGTGCAGCTGTTCCTCTCCCCGGACGCCGACCCGGGCCCCGTGCACGCCCGCCTGGACCGCCTGCCGCAGCGGTTCGCCGGCTACCCGGTCGCCTTCCCCTACGTTGACCGCCACGACGGCCGCCCCCACCACCAGGTGGAGGTGACCACTGTGGCGGCGTTCTTCACCGGGCGGCTCGGCACCGACCCGGCCGCCCGGATGGACCTGGGTGACTGGCTGCTCGCACCCACCCAGCGGCTGGCCACGCTGACCCGCGGCGCGGTGTTCCACGACCCGGACGGCGAGCTGGCGGCGCGCCGGGCGGTGCTCGCGTGGTACCCGGACGACGTCTGGCGGTACGTGCTCGCCGCCGGCTGGCTGCGGGTCGGGCAGGAGGAGCCGTTCGTCGGCCGGGCCGGCGGGCGCGGCGACGACCTCGGGTCGGCGGTGGTGGGCGCCCGGCTGGTCCGGGACCTCATCCGGCTGGCGTTCCTGGTCGAGCGGTGCTGGGCGCCGTACAGCAAGTGGCTGGGGCACGCGTTCGGGCAGCTGCGGCTGGCGGCCGTGGTGGGCCCGTGCCTGCGCGCCGCGCTGCGGGCGCCGGGCTGGCGGGAGCGCGAGGCGGCCCTGTGCGAGGCGGCCAGCCGGCTGGGCGCCGCAACCAACCGGCTCGGGCTGGCCGCCGAGGTCGACCCGGCGCCGCGCCAGTTCTACACCCGGGACGTACGCGTGGTGCACGCCGAGCGGTTCACCGCGGCGTTGACGGCCGCCGTCACCGACCCGCAGGTACGTAGCCTGCTGGACCGCCTCGGGTATCGCGCCGGGTCGGCGGTTGGTGCCCTGCCCGGCGCCGTCGACCAGGCCGTCGACTCGGTGGACGTGCTCTCCTATCCGGACCGGTGCCAGGCGGCCGCCGCGCTCCTCGGCCTCCACCAGAGGTGACAGGTACGTTACGTACTTGACGTACCTGCTGTGTCCTGCTTGGCTCTGGACGAGGAGGACCTATGCCCGCTGTGCGGTTCAACAGCTACACCGAGGCTCGCGCCCACCTGAAGGAGCTGCTGGATGCGGCGGAGCGGGGGCGCGTCGCCACAGTCCGGCGCGAGCACGCGACGGCGGCAGTCGTGGATGGGGAGCGCCTGCGTCACTTCCTCGCCCGCGTCTGCCCGTCCCGGGCGGAGGTGGTGGCGGAGGACGGGGGCTGGACGGTCCTCATCCCCGGCCTTCCCCTCGCTGCTGACGGAGAGTCGCTCGCTGGTGCGGTCGATAGCATGGTCGATGCGTTGCGCGAGTACGCCGACGACTGGCAGGAGCGCCTACTAGATGCCCCCAACCACCGGGAGCACTGGGGGTTGGTCCAGATGGTCGTTCTCAGCACCGACGAGCAGCTGCGGGAGTGGCTGGTGGGGCGCAGGCGATGAGCTGGCCAGCACCCACCCGCGACGCTCATGACCAGTTCTGCAAGAACGACGGGTGGCGACGAGTCCGCGACGCACGCGGTCGCACCGGCACGCACCACGTCACGTACGAGCTTGCCCTGCCCGACGGGCGCATCCTGCGTACCCGGATCTCCCACCCACCAGATCGCACCACCTACGGGCCCAGCATCTGGCGGCACATCCTCGAGGATCAGCTCCAGGTGAGTGAGGAGAGCTTCTGGGCGTGCGTACGAGACGGCGCGAGGCCCGCCCGCGGCGAGGTGGCGGTCCCGGCCGGGTCGCTCCCAGCCGACCTGGTCTACCTGCTGGTCACCCGCGTCGGGCTGGCCGAGGCGGCGGTCGCACAGATGAGCCGCGACGAGGCGGTAGCGCGGATCCAGCGGTTCTGGGCCGAGGGTGCGTGAGTCCCGTCGAGCGGGCGAAGAACGACGGCCAGCCGCAGTGCGCAGGAAACCCTACCCAGCCGGAGCCGCTATGGCGGCGTCGTTGTCACCGAAAGAGTTGAGAGGCATAATTCTGTACATGACTACGACCCTGCCGCTCGCCGATGTGCGAGACCGCCTCTCGCCGATCGTCAGCTCGGTCGAGACAACGCATGAGCGTGTCGTCATCACCAAGAACGGCCGTCCATCTGCCGTGCTGATCTCCTACGAAGATCTCGAGTCACTCGAAGAGACGCTGGAGATCCTCTCCGACTGCGGCGTAGCGCAAGCGATCCGCGAGTCGCTGGCCGATCCGGACCGGTTCAGCATCGACGACATTCGCGGCGATCTGGAAGCGCGCAGCGGCGGCGAAAGCGCCGCAGCGTGACCTACCGGATCGAGTTCACCGGGGCTGCGCGCCGCGACATCGCAAAGCTGCCGGAACGCATCGCATGGGCGGTGCTGGAGTTCTGCGCGGGACCGCTGGCCGAGAACCCTCACCGGGCTGGTAAGCCGCTCATCGGCGACCTGACCGGACTTCACTCCGCACAACGCGGTGAGTACCGGGTCATCTACGCAGTACATGACGACACGGTCGTGGTCGAGGTCGCCTACGTTCAGCGCCGTTCGGACATCTACCGGCCACGGTGACCGTTCTGGCTACCGCTCCTCGTGCGGCTCCAGCGTCAGGCTGACCGAGTTGATGCAGTACCGCTGGTCGGTCGGGGTCGGGTAGCCCTCACCCTCGAACACGTGGCCCAGGTGGGAGTCGCACCGGGCGCAGCGCACCTCGGTACGGACCATGCCGAAGGACCGGTCGGAGATGTAGCGGACCCGGTCCTCGGCGAGCGGGGTAAAGAACGACGGCCAGCCGCAGTGCGAGTCGAACTTGGTGTCGCTGCTGAACAGCTCGGCCCCGCAGGCCCGGCAGCGGTAGACCCCGCGGGTCTTCGTCGACACGTACTCCCCGGTCCACGCCGGCTCGGTGCCGGCCTGGCGCAGCACCCGGAACTCCTCCGGGCGCAGCCGTGCCCGCCACTCGTCCTCGGTCGTCGGCAGTGCTTCGGTCATCCCCCGACCGTACGCGGTGCGGCTAGGGTCGGGGGATGGGGAAGGCGCAGGCGGTGGAGCTGGAGGTTGCCGGCCGCAGCGTGCGGCTGTCCAACCCGGACAAGATCTACTTTCCGGAACGCGGGTTCACCAAGCAGGACGTGGTCTCCTACTACCTGGCGGTGGGTGACGGGATCCTGCGGGCGCTGCGGGAGCGGCCGACCACGCTGCAGCGCTTCCCCGAAGGCATCGACGGGGAGATGTTCTTCCAGAAGCGCGTGCCAACCCGCGGCGTGCCGCCCTGGGTGGAGACGGTCGAGATCAAGTTTCCCAGCGGGCGGACCGCGGACGAGCTGTGCCCCGCCGACCTGGCCCACGTGGCCTGGGCCGCCCAGCTCGGGACGATCGTCTTCCACCCCTGGCCGGTCCGGCGCGCCGCCGTGGACAACCCGGACGAGCTACGGCTCGACCTCGACCCGCAGCCGGGCACCGACTTCGCCGACGCGGTAGAGGTGGCCGCCGCGGTCAAGGGGCTCCTCGACGAGCTGGGCTGGGTCGGGTTCCCGAAGACCTCCGGCGGCCGGGGCGTGCACGTCTACGTCCGCACCCAGCCGAGCTGGTCCTTTGTCGACGTACGCCGGGCCACCATCGCGTTCGCCCGGGAGGTCGAGCGGCGCTGCTCGCTCGCGACCACGGCGTGGTGGAAGGAGGAGCGGGGCGAGCACGTCTTCATCGACTACAACCAGATGGCGCGGGACCGCACCATCGCGTGCGCGTACTCGCTGCGGGCCAACAAGCGGGCGACCGTCTCCACGCCGGTGACCTGGGACGAGCTGCCGGACGTTGAGCCGGACGACTTCGACCTGCGCACCGTGCCCACCCGGTTCGAGCGGGTCGGCGACCCGCACGCGGAGATCGACGCGGTTC
Source organism: Micromonosporaceae bacterium (assembly GCA_035649895.1). Classification (GTDB taxonomy): domain Bacteria; phylum Actinomycetota; class Actinomycetes; order Mycobacteriales; family Micromonosporaceae; genus DASSUC01. Next base: position 28,897 of record DASRIS010000022.1, read on the forward strand.
GCCACGACATCACCCCGTTGCTGGAGTGGGCCGAGCGGGACGAGCGGCAAGGGGCGGGCGACATGCCGTACCCGCCGGACCACCCGAAGATGCCGGGCGAGCCCAAGCGCGTGCAGCCGAGCCGGGACACCCGGTTCACCAGGGGAAGGAGCGAGTAGCCGAGCGGGTGGCTCGGCGGCGTGGGACAACTCGCCCGCCATCTCTGAGTGGTGGCAGGCCCGCCGCCGCGTGCTGAAGGTCTGCCGGGCGGTGGCCGGACCGGGCCCTGCCTAGCAGGCAGGAGGTTCGCCGAGCCGGCAGTCGGGTATACGGGCGGAGATCGGCACGTAGATGACATTCTAGAGAGGAGTGGTGTCAATGCGTGGGAACCGCCGTATTCGTACCAGGGTTGTCTGCGCCCTGGTTGCCCTGGGAGCAGCCTTGACACTCGCGCTGGCGGCCGCTGCACCGGCCCACGCGATCTACGCCAAGATGTCGAACGTTCTCGACGCCCCGGCGGCCATCGGCGGTGTGGTTCCCGCCGGAGTGGGCACCATCGACCAGTGCCGCAGCCCTGGGTACCTGTTCGACCTGACGGTGGACGTCAACAACGTGAACCTCGCCGACGGCACGTCCCTGACGGTGACCTACGGTGGGCTGGACGGGCACCCGGAGGGCGCTACTCCGCTGGGAAGCTTCGTGCTGAGCAACGGCACCGGGCACTTCTCCGGCTCCCGCTCGGGGCCGGCTGGGGCCAATGACAACCTGTATGTCCTCAATGGCGGCGTCATCATCCTGACGGCCACCGACCGCTGGGATGCCACCCAGTTCAGCTGCTGAGATATCGCCCCTGGAAGGGAGCCGACCGGGCCGGTCCCCGCGGGTGGTGCTGGTGCACCATGGGGCCTATGGCACGCAGGGAGCCCTTCGACATCTGGCTGCCGGTCCGGCTGGTCTACCGCGGGCTGGTGTGGGTCGCGAACCGGCCGAAGGCATTGATCGGGTCGTACTTCGCCATGCTCGCGGTCGGCGGAGCGCTCTACAGCATCTTTGAGCGCAAGAACTTCGGTGAGGCGGTGTGGTGGGCGGTGGTGACCGCCTCGACCGTCGGCTACGGCGACACGTACCCGCTCACAGCAGCCGGCCGGATCGTCGCCGGCCTGCTCATCTCGACCATGGTCCTGCTGGTGATCCCGCTGATCACCGCACACTTCGCCAGCAAGCTGATCGTGGACCAGGATGCCTTCCGGCACGAGGAGCAGGAGGAGATCAAGAACACCCTCCGGGAGATCCGGGCGCTGCTGGCCGACCGCCGGGACCGCGGGGACGTCGCGCCCGCAGACCCACCCGGGACCCGCGAGCGAACCAGCCGCGAGCCGGCCAGTCCCAGCGAGACGGCCAGCCGCGAGCCGGCCAGCGTCAGCGAGCCGGGCAGGTGAGCCCGGCGTCCGGCACATCGACCTCGATCAGGTACGCGTTGACGGCCTGGACGATGCAGCGCGACTCCGGGTAGGCGGTGTGCCCCTCGCCCTGCCAGGTCACCACGACGCCCACGCCGAGCATCTGGGCGAGCTTCGGCGTCTGCTCGTACGGCGTGGCGGGGTCACCGGTCGTGCCCACCACCACGATCGGCGGCGCGCCGGTCGCCGGCCCGGTCGGGTAGGGGTCGCGCCCTCCCGGCCACTGGGCGCAGGTCAGCAGGCTCACCGCCAGCACCGCCCCGAAGAGCGGGTACTTCGCCCGCCACTGGCCCTGCAGCTCGCGTACCCGCGCGATGGTGACCTTCTCCTCCTCGTCCGCGCAGTTCACCGCGGTGTTGGCGTCGAACAGGTTGCTGTAGCGCCCGGACGCGTCGCGCTCGGCGTACCGGTCGGCCAGGGTGAACACGCCGCTGGCGTCGCCGCGGCCGAGCCGGGACATCGCCGAGGCCAGCTCGGTCCAGCCCTGCTGCGTGTAGAGGGAGGAGACCACCGCGGTCACGATCCAGCCGGCGGTGGCCGGCCGGCCGTCCCGGCCGCGCACCGGCGCCCGGCGGGCGGCGTTGAGCGCGGTGGTCACCGCGGCCCGGGCGTCCGGACCGATCGGGCACTGCGAGCCGCGGTCCCGGCACCATGAGGCGAAGCTGCTGAACGCCCGCTCGAACCCGACCGCCTGGCTCTCCGACCCCTCGACCAGCCCTTGCCGCGGGTCGACCGCGCCGTCGAGCACGAAGGCCCGGATACTGCGCGGGAAGAGCTGGGCGTACGTGGCACCGAGCAGCGTCCCGTACGAGTACCCCAGGTAGGTGATCTTTTCGTCGCCGACGGCGGTGCGCACCGCGTCCATGTCCCGGGCGGCCTGCTCGGTGGAGAACAGGCGCAGGCTGTCCCCGTACTTCGCCTGGCAGCCCGCCCCGATCTTGGCGGTCAGCGCGACCAGCCCGTCGAAGTCCGCCTGGCTGACCGGGTCCGGCTCGTGGGCGAACGACGCGTCCAGGTCGGCGTCTGAGATGCACTCGACCGCGCTCGACCGACCGACCCCCCGCGGGTCGAAGCCGACGATGTCGAACCGGCGCAGGACCTCCTGCGGCAGGCCGGCGGAGAGGTAGACGGCGAGGCTCACGCCGGAGCCGCCGGGGCCGCCCGGGTTGACCACGAGCGAGCCGATCCGGTCCCGCTGCCGGCTGGACCTGGCCCGCAGCAGGGCGATGTCAAAGGTCTCCCCACCGCCCGAAGACGCGCCCGGCGAGGCACCTGGCGACGCGCCGGGGGAGGCACCGGCCCCGGATGAGGCGGTGGCCCAGTCGCGCGGCACCTGGATCGTCGCGCACTCGTAGCTCATGCTGGCCGGCACCTGCCCGACCAGCTCCCTGGCGACCTCCGGGCACGGGCTCCACCGCGCGGCCCCGCTGCCGGGGGCGGCGGGAGGCGGCGGCACCGGCGCCGGCCGGTTCCCGGTGCAGCCGGCAGCAGCGAGGGCGGCCACCACCAGCAGGCCGGCCATGAGCCGGCGGAGCGGCGCGATCACCGTTCCAGGCTACGGGCTGGCCGCCACAACCGCGCTGCCGGCGCGAGGCCTCCCGAACCAAGGTGAGGCGTCCCGCACCGGCGCGAGGCGTCCCGGACCGCGGTGAGCCGAGGTCCGGCCTTACGGGTTGGTCCCGGACGGGACGTACGGCCTGCCGTCTGCGCTGGGCGAGGTCACCGTGATGAAGCGGACGCCGTCGGGCGTGAGCTCAAGGATGGGGATGGGCTTGTGCTGGGGCAGGCCGTTATACAACGAGATCCAGCCGCTGGCGCCCGGGACCGCCCGGATCCCGTGGAACTGGTTCCACTGCTGCACCATCTCGCCGCGGTAGGTGCCCGGATCCTGCTGTCGCGGGTCGGTCTGCCCGGTGGCGTACTGGACTGCGGTGATCGCGGTCAGCATGGCGTCGTGTGCCATGATCGCCCGGCCGTCGTCCTGCTGCTCGCTCGGGAACAGGCCGCGGAAGCAGTGCTCACAGCTATTGTCGATGCTGAGGCTGCCCGGCGTGAACGCGTCGCCGAGGCCCGCCTTCCAGGAGCCGGGGTGGGCCAGGCCGGTGTACCTGAGGGTGATGTTGGACCTGAGGCTGTTGACCAGCTCCTGGTCGGCCGCCTGACCGGTCAGCCGGTTGGCGAGGTGAGCCGCGCTGTCGCCGGTCACGATGTCGACGTGCAGGTCGCGGCAGGGGCGGCCGGCCATCGCCTTGACGAGTTCCTCCAGCTCGGCCCCGCGCCCGGCGTAGTAGATGACGTCGGGGCGGCGTTGGCAGATGTTGGCCATCATGGTGACGAAGGCGGAGCGGACGCCCGGCAGCTTCGTGTTGTAGGTCTCCGCCGGGATACCGCGCCCGGCGTCACCGAACTGGCCCCGGAACGCCTGCACGAGAGTCCGGGTGTACAGGTCGTCAGGGTTGGCGTCATGCACGATCAGCGGGTTACGGGCGCGCGATCTCAGGTGGTTCGCTGCTGCCTTGGCCTCGTCGCTGTTGGTGGGCGCCACCCGCACCAGGCTCTGGACCGGTTTGCCGGTGGTGCTCATGTCGTCGGCGGTGATGACGGTGGCCACCATCGGGATCTGGTGCGCGTCCAGGCGCGCGATCGCCTGCCGCGTGGTGTCCAGGCTGTTGCCCAGACCCACGACGGCCAGCAATGGGTGCGGGCCGTCCGCCAGCCCGATGAGCTGGTCCACCACCGGCTCCCAGTGGGTGGCTCGGTTGCCGTTGTTGGCGACCAGCAGCCGGAGCAGCGGCACGTCGTCGGTGATGGTGCCGTCGTTGTTGTGGTTGTGGTGCCACTGGGCGAGGTAGGCGCCCTCCAGCTCATGGCGTAGCGAGCTGCGGCTCCCGGCGCCAGACTCCCCCACGGGGACCGATATCAGGTACGCGATGGTCACCCGCGCCCGGTCGGTCAGCTGCTCGACCGCCCGGTTCTCCTTGGCGATCAGGTCCATGACGTTGGCCAGCTGGCTGTCGTCGGCCCAGAACGGGAACCCGCTGGCGGTCACGCCGACGCACTCACCGCCGGCACCGCGGCGCTCCACGCCGGGAGCGCACTGCCGCTGCCGGTCCGTGTCCTCCCGCCGCCGGTCCTGGACCTCGCCCCATCCCCACAGGCCACCCGCGACCAGCACCAGCACGCCGCCGAGCAGCAGGAGAGTACGAGTGCCCGGCGCCCACCAGGGCGGCTTGGGCGCCACGAGGGCGTCGGTGCGGTCACCGTTCACGGTCGGCTCCTGTCCTGGTTGCGCATGCGGTACTGGTTGGCTTCGTCGTAGATGACGTCGTCATCCTGCGAGCGGGGGGCGAGGCGGTCGAGGCTGGCGGCGATGAGGACGTCGAGGGTGCCGTTGGGGTCGCCGAGCGGGTCGTTGCTGATCCACAGCGCCGCGACGAGGCGGGCCAGGGTGTCCCTGCCGCCGGCGAGTGCGGCCGCCTGGTCGCGAGGGGCCGCGGCGGGGGTGTGGGTGACGCGGGGGGCGTGGGTGATGACCCGCAGCTCGGTCAGCCACCGCCGGGAGTTGAGCGTGCGCAGCCGCGGATCGAGGTAGGACACGGCGGCCGCCACGTCGCCGAGGGCCAGACCGTGGTAGAGCGCCGCCGGCTCGTCGTCGCGTTCGGCGAGGTAGTAGCCGCGCAGCCGGGTGTGCACGGGCTGCCAGCCGTCCGGGGCGTCGTCGGGGCGGGCGGCCAGCGCGTGCAGCAGCACCCGGCGCAGGAACGGGTGCAGCACTGGGCGGGTCGACCGGTCGGGCTGGCTCACCCACAGGTCGGTGGCGCAGAACCGGTCCAGGGCGCTGGCCCCGCTGCCCGCGACCAGCCCCAGCGCGTGGCGGCGGGAGGCGGTCGCGACATCCGTGGTCGCGGCGCACGTGGTCAGGTCCCGCCGCAGCGCGGCTGGGACGCCACGCAGCATCGTCTCCAGGACGGCGTCGGCGACCGTCCGCTCGGGACGGCCGGGGTCGGGCAGGTCCAGGACGTCGCGCAGGTCCACCGCGTGCGGGTCGACGCGCGATGCCTGCGCCGCCACCGCCCGCAGCACCAGGCGCATGCCGGCCGGGTGGCCACCGGTCAGGCGCTCGGCCAGGGCAACGGCGTCGGGCACCGCGGCGGCCCTGGGCGAGGCGCGCACCAGGATGGTCCGGTCCCGGGCGTCAGCGCCGTCCAGCCGTACCGGGTAGAGCCAGGACGCCGCGGTCCCGTCCCGGCTGCCCGCCCAGTCGGCGTAGCTGGCCTGCTGCGGGCGGCGCGGTGCCGGTTCCTGGCCGTCCCGGCGGGCGAAGCCGGGAAACCGCGTGTGGCCGGCGGCGACCACCAGCAGCGGGTCACAGCCTTCCCGGGCGTGGACGGACTGCCGGGCCGCCACGAGAGCCTCCAGGAACGCCTGCCCCACCGGCGAGTCGGCGTTGTCGAGCAGGGCCACGCAGTTGCCGGTCCGCTGCCGCGCACGGAGCCCGTCGCTGAACGCGGCGCGCAGGTCGGCCAGGAACGCCCCGCACAGCGTCTCGTCCACGTCCGCGCGCGCCCGCCCGGCGCCCTCCACCTCCCACGAGTGCAGCGCGATCAACGCGTCCAGCGGCTGGTCGAACCGCTGGCCGGTGCCCTCGCGGTACCACGAGAAGGCCTTGCCACGCAGGATCCGCAGGCTCCACGACACGGCGGTGATGCCGTCCAGGCCCAGGCCCAGGATGCTGCCGGCACCGGTCCCCCCGGCGACCTGGTCGACCAGGAGCTTGCCCACCTCGCGCACCCGGTCGACCAGCTGCTGGTTGTTGGACAGCAGGCTCCTGAGCTCGGCACGGGCCCGGGGACGGTTATGCCGGTCGATGTTGCTACCCAGCACGACCAGCCCGAGCAGCAGCCGGGGGAACCCCAGCTCGCCAAACTGGCGCACCTTCTCGCTCAGCCCGTAGGCCAGCTGCGCGGCGACCTCGTACGGCCGGACGTCAACGGCCCCCTCCAGGTCCCGCAACGCGCACGGCCGTACCCCCGCGCACCGGCGCCTGATGTCGACCAGCACAGATGTCTTGTCGCTGCCGTGGACGCCGGACAGTACGACTATCGGCACGTCGCGGCGCCGACAGTCCGGCGAGAGGTCCAGACAGTCACGGACCAGCTGGTCGATAACCAGCTGGCGGCTTGGCAGCTCAACCATCGACTTCGTTTCCGTACTCGTCCGGTTTTGGGGGATGCGGCGAATGCTATTTAGGACCGCGAATCAGTAGCAACATGGTACGGCACCATCAACGGACGAAATGCGTAGAACCGCGCCCGTCTGTTGTCGGGAAACCGACTACGCCCCGGGTGGTTGCGGCGGCGTACTACTATCGGGTCACCCCAATTTGTGAATGCGGCACGTCCGTCAGAAATAGGCGACCCGGTAATGCCCCGCCGCGGTGGCGGAGGGCCGCCGCCCGTCCCCTGGGGCACGGGTTGGCGCCTGCGCGGCGGCCAAGTCGCCCCGGCGACCCCGTGGACATCCCCACCAGCCGGTGAGCACGATGGGCCTGTGGACCTACCAGTCATGCCACCTGTCGCACCCATGCTGGCCAAGCCGGTCGGCGAGATCCCCGCCGGCCAGCTCTATGAACCCAAATGGGACGGGTTCCGGTCCATCATCTTCCGGGACGGCGCTGAGGTCGAGATCGGCAGCCGCAACGAGCGGCCGATGACCCGCTACTTCCCGGAGCTGGTGGCCGCGGTCCTGGACAGCTTCCCGTCCCGCGCGGTGATCGACGGCGAGATCGTCGTGGCTGACACCGCCCGCAACTGCCTCGACTTCGAGGCGCTCCAGCAGCGCATCCACCCCGCCGCCAGCCGGGTCAAGCTGCTCTCCGAGCAGACCCCGGCCAGCTTCATCGCCTTCGACCTGCTCGCTCTCGGCGACGCCGACCTCACCGAGGCCCCCCTGCTCACCCGTAGGCGCGAGCTGGAGCGGGTCCTCGCCGGTGCCAAGCCGCCCATCCACCTGACCCCCACCACGCAGGACCTGGCGACCGCGCGGCGGTGGTTCGAGACGTTCGAGGGAGCCGGGCTGGACGGGCTCATCGCCAAGCCGCTGGACCTGACCTACCAGCCGGACAAGCGGGTCATGAGCAAGATCAAACACGAGCGTACGGCGGACTGCGTCGTCGCCGGCTACCGGCTGCACAAGTCCGGCCCGGACCGGATCGGCTCGCTGCTGCTCGGGCTCTACAACGACCGTGGCGTGCTCGCCTCGGTCGGCGTCGTCGGCGCGTTCCCCCTGGCCCGGCGCATGGAGCTGTTCACCGAGCTACAGCCGTTGGTGACCACGCTCGACGGCCACCCGTGGGACTGGGCAGCCCATGAGCAGGGCGAGCGCACCCCACGAAAGAACGAGACCAGCCGGTGGAACGCCGGCAAGGACCTGTCCTTCACGCCGCTGCGTCCGGAGCGGGTGGTCGAGGTGCGCTACGACTACATGGAAGGCGACCGCTTCCGGCACACCACCCAGTTCGTGCGCTGGCGGCCGGACCGGGACCCGCGCTCCTGCACCTACGAGCAGCTTGAGCGGCCCGTGCGGTTCAACCTCGCCGAGGTTCTCACGAGCGTCTGACCTGCCCGCCGGGTGAGCCGCCGCGCCGTTGGCCCTGTGCGGGCACTGGACCACGAGCCGCCCTGCCCTGCGCCGCACCACACCCAGGCCAGCAGGGCCGGTGCGCAGGTGCGCCTGCGGATCCTGTTCACCGCTCCGCCGGAGCTGGAGCACACGACCCGGCAGCGGATCTCACTCGCCTGGCCGCCGGGCAGCTGGCCGGTCCGGACGAGGTAACCACCCGGCGGCGGGTGAGCAGCAGCGGACGCAGCGAGGTCACCGCCGAGGAGCGGGCCCACGCCGAGCGCCTGGCCCGCAGCTGACCACCTGGCCCCGTAGCTGACGCCTGGCTTCCCAGTGACCGCCTGGCTCGCAGCTGACCACCTGGCCATCCTTTGCGCCGCGTCCGGCGCCCACCGCGTAGCTCTCCGCGCAGGCTAGCCGCCCGGACCTTGGGCCGTATCACCACACAGGCCAAAGGTCCCGTCGACGTGGTCGCTTGTTCCCTGTCACCGGACGGAGCCGCTGCCGCACCATTTTCTCAGCGAGCTCACAGCAAGTCCGAGTCGACCGAGGAGCTACCAATGAAGCGCAGGACACTGGACATCCTATTCAGCATCGGAGGGCTCGGGCTTGCCTTGCTGCTGCTGGCCATCGGGATCGTCCTCACGAGCAATGCCAACTTCGCGAAGAGCTACGTCGCCGACCAGCTCAGCCAGCAGAACATTACGTTCAAGCAGGCTGACCAGCTCACCGATGAGGAGAGGAAGTCCGCCTGCGTGGTCCGGTACGCCGGGCAGAAGCTCACCACCGGAAAGCAGGCCGAGTGCTACGCGAACGAGTTCATCGGGCTGCACCTGAAGTCGACCGCGGATGGCGCGACCTACGCCGACCTCGGTGCTCCGCAGAGCAAGCTGCGCGCCCAGGTGGCCGAGGCCAAGAAGACCAACGACCCCACCCTGGCGAGCCTGCAGGAGCAGCTAAGTGAGGTCTCTGCCCAGCGGGAGACCGTGTTCAAGGGGGAGACCCTGCGGGGCCTGCTGCTGACCACGTACGGCTTCAGCGAGTTCGGCACCAAGGCCGCGCAGGCCGCGACGGTCTCCTACCTCGCCGCCGGGCTGCTCTTCCTGCTCGGCATCGCCGGCCTGGTCCACGCCTTCATGACGCCCAAGACCCAGGCGTTCGCCCCGCCGGACCCTTCCAACTAGCCGCGGACCCCGCCAGCTAGCGCCAGACCCCTCCAGCCAGAGCCATCCACCAGCAACGAGCCGTGTCCCTCCGGCCCCGGTCAGACGACCGGGGCCCCGGCCTGTCGAGATGGCCAGCTCGTGGCCGACGGGCTGTCAGAAGCTGGCGAACGAGCGCACCGGCATCCGCGGGCCGAACTTGGGCGGGAACATCCGGGCCGCCTCCAGCAGCGTGCACACCCGGCCCCGCTGCCCCCGGAACGGCTCCAGCAGCTCCAGCATGCGCGCGTCGTCACCGCGCGCCTCGCCGGCCAGCGCCCAGGCCACCGTGTGCGGCAGGTGGTAGTCGCCGACGCTGACCGCGTCCGGGTCGCCGTACACGACGCGGGTCACCTCCGCGGCGGTCCACGCGCCTATGCCCGGCAGCGCGGTCAGCCGGGCCCGCGCCTGCTGCGCGTCTGCGCTGGCCTCCAGCCGGTCGGCGACGGCGGCGGCCCGCCGCAGCGTGTCGGCCCGCCGCTGCTCGACCCCGAAGCGGTGGAACACCCAGTACGGCGTGGCGGCGACCGCCGCGGGGTCCGGCGGCAGCAGCAGGTCGGGCAGCGGCCCCGGGGCCGGTTCCCGGAAGTGGCGGACCGTCGAGGCGTACGCCCGGTACGCCTCCTTGCCGGTGACCTTCTGCTCGAAGACCGACCGGAGCAGCCGGGGGAAGACCCGGCCGGTGCTCGGCAGCCGCAGCCCGTGGTGGACCCGGGCGATGCGGGCGACCACCGGGTGCCGGCCGGCCAGCTCGGCGAAGCCGGACAGGTCGTCGCGCAGCCCGGCGACCGCGTCGGCGCGCTCCAGCACCCAGCCGGCCCCCGGCCCGTGGCCCGCTGCCTCCAGCGCCTCGCCCACCCGGGCCAGCCGCAGCGTCGCCGGACCGTCCGGGGTGCGCACCGCCCACCAGAACGCGCCGCCGGAGAAGCGGGCACAGGGGTCGTACGCGCTCATCGCGAGGGGGCGCAGCGTCGCCGACAGGTGGTACCCGCCCGCGGGCAGCGGCAGCGTGCGCGTCACCCGCCCACTGTCGCAGACGCGCCGGCCCGCGCCGAAGCCACGGCGCTGGCATCGCCTGCCCCGGCCCGCAACCAAGCCCCGCCACCCGCGGCGCCCGTGGCGGCCCCGACCAGTGTGCGGTGCAGCAGCCGGGCGTCGCCGAGCAGGCCCCGCAGGCGCCGCTCCAGCCCGGCGATGGGCACCAGGTTCTGCGGCGCCCGCGGGTCCTTGTAGGACGACGAGGCGAACCGGGGGAGGGTGACCACCGACAGGTCGGCCAGCTCGACCGCCTGCTGCGGGGCCAGCTCCGGCGAGCACTCGACCCGCGCGATGCCGGCCCAGGGCGCGCCGCGCGGCCCCGGCAGCCGCAGGTACCACGAGTAGCCGCCCCAGGCCGTACCGACCTGGAACACCGGGCAGCGCTGGCCGGGCGCGAGCGAGGTCACCACGGCGGCCAGCGACCCGGGCAGGTATCGGCCCTGCTGGGTCTTGACGTAGCCGACGGTGTGCGCCAGCTGCCGGCGCCGGCGCAGCGGCCCGTCGACCACGAGCAGGTCGGCGTCTGCCGCGCTGGACTGCCGGGCCTCCACCGACACCGCCACCTCCAGCTCGGTCAGCGGGCCCTGCACCGTGGCGCCGAGCCGGGCCACGTCGGTGGCGCCGACCCGGTGCACCCGGTAGCGGACCGAACCGGCGACCAGGTCGGGCGCCTGCGGGCTCGCGGTGAAGAGCCCCCGGTCCAGCCGCCGTACCACCAGCTCCGCCGCACCGCGGCGCAGGTCGCAACGGACCACCCCGGCCGCGTACGAGGCGGCCAGAGCCGGGTACGACTCGCCGCCCTCCTCGTCGGTCCACAGTCCCGCGTCGATCCGGCGTACGCCGTCGACGAGCAGGACCACGTCCGGCGGGCGTACCCCGGGCGGGGCGTCCAGCGGCCGCCAGTGCGCCGGCGCCAGCTCCACGCCCGGGTCCACCTGGGCGCTGCTCTCCACGGTCGGCCCGGCCTCGCCGGGCTCCACCCCACCGCCCTCGGCCGACGTGCCGTACCCGGGGTACCAGGCGTCAACGTGGTATCGCATAGTTAGTACCCCACCCGCTCGATGCGCGCGCTGCGCGTGTCCTTGCGCACCTCGAAGCGCACCGGGACCCGTTCGGCGAGCGCGGCCACGTGGGTCACCACGCCGACCATCCGGTCCCCGCGCGCGGCGAGGTTCTCCAGGGTCGCCGCGACCGTGTCCAGCGTTGCCGCGTCCAGCGTGCCGAAGCCCTCGTCCAGCATGATCGACTCAAGGCCGGCACTCGCCGCGGACACCCCGGCCAGCTGCTCCGACAGGGCCAGCGCCAAGGCGAGCGAGGCCTGGAACGTCTCCCCGCCGGACAGCGTGCGCACCGCCCGGCGCAGGCCCGCGTCGTGGTGGTCGATGACGAAGAACTCACCCTTGTCGTGGCCTAGGTCGTACTGGTCGCCGGAGAGCTCGCGCAGGGTCCGCGAGGCGCCCTCGACGAGCAGGTCCAGCGCCTCCTCCAGCAGCCACCGCTCGAAGTTGTTGGCGCGCAGGTGGGTGGCGAGCGCCTTGGCGATACGGGCCTCGCGCTCCTGTTCGGTGCGCTGCAGGCGCAGCCGGTCGGCCTGCTCGGCGCGTTCAACCAGCCGCTGGTGCTCCGCCTGCGCCCGCTCCACGGCCAGGTCCGCGGCCCGTGCGTACCCGGCGGGGTCGGCCTCCGCCCGTGGCGGCGGGGCGAGGCCGGCCTCGGTGAAAAGTCCGGCCAGTGCCGCCGCCGCGGCGGCCACCTGCGCATCGGCCTCGGCAACTGCGGCGCTGCGCTCGCCGCGAGCCGCCGCGCGGCGCTGCGCCTGCTCCGCCGCCCATCCGGCCAGGCCAGCCCAGGCCGAGGCCAGGTCATCCCGGTCCGCGGGCGGGGGGACCAGCGCGGCCACGCCGTCGCGGGCGGTGTCAAAGCCGCGCCAGGCCAGGCGCAGCCGCTCGGCGGAGCGCTCCTGCACGGCCTGGGCCCGGCGGTGCGCCTCGCGGGCGGCGCGCACGGCCGCCCCGGCCTCGTCCAGCCGCTGTTGGAGAGCCGCGTGCGCGGCCAGCTCCCCGCGCAGCACCCCGGGCGCCGGCGCGCCGGCCAGCCGCCGGTCCGCCTCGGCCAGCCGCGCGGCAAGCTGGTCCCGCTGGGCCGTTGCTGCGGCCAGCGTCCGGTCCAGGTCGCGGGCTGCGCGGTCGCGCTCGGCGACCACCTGGGCCGTCGCGTCGGCCGCCTTGCGGGCCGCCTGGCCGGCCGCCTTCGCCGCGGCGACCGCCGAGCCGGCGGGCACCGGCGGCACCACGGGGACCGGCTGAGTACACACCGGGCAGGGCTCGCCGGGGGCGAGCTGCGCGCGCAGCGCCGCGGCCTGGTCGGCCGCCTGTGCCGCCTGGTACGCGGCGTGCGCCGCCGCCAGCGCCTCGTCGGCGCGGGCGGCCTCGGCCTGGGCCGCGGCGAGCGCGCCGGCCGCCCGGGCGTACTCATCTTCGGCTACGGTGACCGCCGCCGCCAGGTCACCGGCGTGAGCGCGCAGCCGGTCCTGCTCGCCGTAGCTGTCCAGCAGCCGGCGCAGCGCGGCCGGGTCAGGCCCGGCGGCCACCTCGCCGCGCAGCTTCTCCTCCCGCTCCTCGGCGGCGGTGACGGCGGCCAGCGCGCCGGCGAGGCCGGCCAGCGCCGTGGCGGCGGCGCCGGTGAGCACCTCGAGCCCGGCCGGTGGGCGGACCGCGCCGAGCAGGCTCAGCTCCGCCTCCACTGCGGCGAGGGACTCCCGGGCCCCGGCGGCGCGCTCCCGGGCGGCGTGCAGCGCCGGGGTGGTCGCCTCGACCTGCTCGACCAGCTCACGCAGGGCCGCTGCCCGCGCCGCGGCGGTGGCCAGCCGAGCCTCGTCCACATCGGACACCTCGGCCAGCAGCCGCTCCACCGCCTGCACCTGCGCCTCGGCCGCGGTGGCGAGGACCGCGGCCCGCTCCCGTACCCGGTCGTAGACGTGCAGGCCGAGCAGGTTCACCAGGATCTGCTGCCGGGTGGCGGGCTTGGCGTGCAGGAACTCGGCGAACTCGCCCTGCGGCAGCACCACGCACGTGGTGAACTGCTCGTACGGCAGACCGACCGCCTCGCGTACCGCCTGGTCCATCTCGCCCGGCGTGCCGGCGAGCACCTCGCCGAGGTCGTCGGGGGTGAGGCCGGTGTCGAACCGCCGCACGTCAAAGCCTGGCGGCAGCAGCTCCAGCCCGGCCTGGGCGGTGCTCACCCGGCCCTTGCCGTCGCGGCGGACCACCCGGGTCGCCACGTAGCGGTCGCCGGCCGACTGGAAGACCAGGCGCACCCGAGCCTCGGTGGAGGAGGGGGCCAGCGCGTTGACGATGGCGTTCTTGCTGCCCCAGCGGGGCACCGTGCCGTAGAGGGCGAAGCAGACCGCGTCGAGCACAGTAGACTTGCCCGAGCCGGTCGGCCCGACCAGCGCGAAGAAGTCCGTGTCGGTGAAGTCGACCGTCGTCGGCTCGCGGAAGAGGGCGAACCCGGCGAGGTCCAGCCGCAACGGCCGCATCAGCTGCTCACCTCGTCGTAGAGCCGGTCGAAGAGGGTCCGCACCGCCTCGTCGTCGTGCCCGCGGCTGGTCAGGTAGTCGGCGAACAGGTCCCGCGGGGAGCGGCCGGAGCGCTGGGCGGCCCGGCTGCCGCCCTTGGCCGGATCCAGCAGCTGCGGGTCGATGCGCACCTCCAGCGCCTGAGGCAGCAGCGCCTGCACCTCCTCGCGCAGGCCGGCCCGCGGCTGCTCGCGTACGTAGACCCGCAGCCACGCCGTACCGGGGTCCATCGTGGACAGCTCGGCCAGGCTCCCGCGGACGGTGCGCAGCGGCGTGGCGGCGCTGACCGGCACCTCGCGCACCTTCGCCGGGGTCTCCGCGGTGACCTCCACGACCGACACCGACGGGGTGTTCTCCTCCTCGCCGAAGTCGACCGCGAGCGGGCTGCCGCAGTAGTGCACCGGGCACGGGCCGGGGACCTGCTGGCGGCGGTGCAGGTGACCGAGGGCCACGTAGTGCGCGCTGCTGGGGAAGACCGTGGCCGGCACCGCGTACGACTGGATGGTCTGCGCCTCGCGCTCGCCGCCGCCGGCCTTGGCGCCCACCACGGTCAGGTGCGCGGTGACCAGGTTGACCGTGCCGGCGGTGAAACCGGCGCAGAGCACGGCGAGCAGCCGGGCCACGTGGTCGGCGTAGGTCTGGGTCGCCTCGGCCGCGGTCAGCTCGAACATCTCGGTGGCGCGTACGGCGTACCGCTGGGACAGGAACGGCAGGGCGACCAGCCGCCAGTCCTCGCCACCGGCGGTGGTGCCGGTCAGCACGTGCTCGGCGGCGGAGCGTACGGTGCCGCGCAGGGCGACCCCGGCGGCCTCGGCCCACGGGCGCAGCGCGTCCAGCTCCGGCCCGTTGTCGTGGTTGCCGCCGATCGCCACCACCTGCGCCCCGGTGCCGCGCAGCGCGGACAGCGCCCGGGTGACGATCCGCTTGGCCTCGGCCCCGGGCGTCGCGGTGTCGAACAGGTCCCCGGCCACCAGCACCAGGTCCGGCCGCTCGGTGCGGGCGATGCCGACCAGCTCGGCGAGGACCGCCTTGTGCTCGTCGACCCGCCGGTGGCCCTTGAGCACCTTGCCGACGTGCCAGTCCGAGGTGTGCAGGATCTTCATCGGCCAGCGGCTCCAGGTGGGTCCGTCAGAAGGTCAGAACGGGATGTCGTCGTCGGCTCCGGCGGCGCCCGAGCCGGCTCGCGCCCCGACCACCGCGAACGGGTCGGCGGCCTGCACGATCGAGCGCAGCGTCGCGCTGGGTGCGGCGCCCGCCTCGGCGACGCGGGTGGCCCACGCCGGGAACGGGAACTCCAGGCACAGCGGCACCGGGATGTCCGGCTGGTTGACGAACATCGTGCCGGGGCGGGCCAGCAGCGCGCGCTGGCGCTGCACCGGCGGCAGGAAGCCGTACTCCGGCCGGGACGCCTCCGCCGGGTCGAGGCGGCCGACGACCTTGACCGCCGAGTTGGTGATGATGCGCCGCTCCACCTCGCTCGCGGTCTGCTGCGCGCCGATCAGGATGACCCCGAGCGAGCGGCCCCGCTCGGCGATGTCCAGCAGCACCTCCTTGATCGGCGAGGAGCCCTCGCGCGGTGCGTACTTGTTGAGCTCGTCCAGCACGACGAAGAGCAGCGGGCGGGCGGTGCCGGCCTTCTCCTTGCGCTCGAACTCGGTCTTGAGGGTGACCCCGACCACGAAGCGCTGCGCGCGGTCGGGCAGGTTGTGCAGGTCCACCACGGTCACCTGGGCGCTGGCCGCGGTGTTGACCTGGTGCGGGCGCCGGGTCGGCAGGTCGCCGCGGACCAACCGGCCCAGGTCGCGCTTGCTGGCGATGAGGCGGCGGCTGAACGCGTTGACCGTGCCCTGCCCGATCGCGGACCCGGCCCAGGTCACGCGGGTGGCGTCGTCGCTGAGCCGGTCCACGACGAAGTCGACCAGGCCCGCGTAGGAGTGCAGCCGGGTGCCGTCGACGACCACCCCGCCGTCGGCCGGCTGGGCGGCCCGGGCCAGGTGCGCGGTGACCGCGTGCACCACCATCGTGTACTGCTGCCGCTCGTCGTCGGCGTCGGCGAACACGTACGGCAGCAGCCGGTCGGCGCAGAGCTCCTCCAGCGTCCAGTAGAAGCTGTCCACGCCGGCCAGCCGGCTGCTCACGTCGGGCGTGCCGGAGCTGTCGCCGGCCCGCGGCGGGGCGTAGACCCGCACGTCCGGGAAGGCCGCGGCGGGCAGGCCGAGCCGGGCGTACGCGCCGGTGGTCGCGGCGTCCAGCCGGGTGTTGGGATGGTCGAGGAAGAGCAGGTCCTCGCCCTTGACGTTGAAGATGAGCGCGCGGGTGTTGACCGCTTCGGCGCCGAGCACCCCGGAGCGCAGCGCGGAGTAGAGCAGGAACGTGGCGAAGCTGGTCTTGGTCGCCACGCCCGAGATGCCGGAGATGGAGACGTGGGCGCCGCGGGTGCCGTCGAGGAAGTCCGCGTTGAGGAAGACCGGCAGCCCCTCCCGCCCGGTCCCGATCGGGATCGGCCGCTCCATCCGGTCGAAGTGCAGCGCCGCGGCGCGGGCCGGGCCCTCGGCCCGGTGCACCAGCGCTCCGGGCATCGGCGGCACGTAGACCTCGGGCTCCACCCGGGTGGTGGTGACCTCCGCGGCCTCCTGCACCTGGGCGGGGAGCATGCCGTCGGCGATGGCGAACACGTCCGACTCGAACTGGGCGCCCTCGTGCCGGGCCCGGACCCCGGTGACCACCCCGGCGATGCGGACCAGGTCCCCGTCGGGCAGCAGCCGCTCGGTGACCACCACGTCGTCGAGCTGCAGGTAGCTGCCGGGTGCCACGGCGGTCCAGAACTGCAACGGAGTGGCGTCCGCCGTGCCGAGCACCCGGCCGACCGGCTCGGCACCGTGGCCCTCACGCAGCCCAGAGGTCGTCACGGGCCTCATCGTGCCCCACGTTGCACGCCAAGCGTCGGATGTCGCCTGTGTACCGCGTGCCAACATCAGGATAATCTGCCACAAAACATGTCAGAGCAGCGTTAGGAAGGCCCGACCGGCCGGTGGTCCCCAGCCATCCACACCCTTTGTCCACAGCCCTGTGGAAAACACCGCCCACGAGCCATGCCGGTCCGGCAGCGCATCGGCGAGCCTGCGACATCTCATGAGGTGAGCTGCGTCCTCTTGGTCGTTTATGTCGTACCTGTGATAGGTCGTGGGGTCGCGGATGGCCCCCGCCCGCCCGATCGAGCTCTACGGCCGTCCGTGACGCGCCCATGATCGCGATCTGAACGCCAAAAGTGTAGTTTTACTACACTTCTGGCGCTGAACTCGTGATCTTGATAGCGCTGACGCGCCGAAGTCTCGCTTGGTCCACGAGATTGACGCGAAATGGCCGCAGCCAAGTCCGAGTTGGATCTTTCTGTGGCTGTTCAGAGTGCCCGACCGTCCGCATGCGCCATCGTCGCGCGGCTACCTGCTGGCCGGTGCGTCATTGTGGAGGCGTCGGCGCGGCGCACACTGCGGTCGCTGGTCGCTGCGTCAGGCCTGCGCTGAGCTGTCGGCCACGGCGGCTGGGCTGTTGCTGCTGCGCACATAGCGCAGCAGCAACAGGTCGTCGGCGGCGAGGGCGTGGCGCAGCGCGTACCGGCGGGCGCCGCCTGGCAGCTCCGGTGGGCCGGCGATGATCCGGCTCGCGCCGGGCCCAGCGACCAGCGGTGAGATGCTCAGGCACACCTCGTCCACGAGGTCGGCGGCGGCGAGCGACCCGAACAGCACCGGGCCGCCCTCGCACAGCAGCTGGCGCAGGCCCCGTGCGCGCAGCGCGGCGAGCGCGGCCGGCAGGTCAACCACGGCGTCGCCCAGCGCGAGGACGTCGGCGACAGCGCCGAGCGCGGCCCGCGCCGCTGCTGGCGCGTTGGCGTGGGTGAGCACGACCGGGCGTACCGGCGCCTCCGCCAGGGCCGGGTTGGCCGGGTCCAGGTCGAGCCGGGCCGACACGACGACGAGCGGTGGGCACTCGGCGAGCCCGTGGGCGCGGCGCCAGGCCCGCCGCCGCTCGTCCAGGCGCAGCGGCCCGTAGCCCTCGTTCCGCAGCGTGCCTGCACCCACGATGAGCGCGTCGCAGAACATCCGCAGCAGGCCGAAGACCCGCTTGTCGGCTGGCGAGGACAGGCCCTCCGAGTGGCCGTCGACGGTCACCGCCCCATCGACGCTGGCGACGAAGTTGACCCGCAGCGCAGGCACGGCGGGGTCGTCAGGTGCGTAGAGCGCGGCCAGGTCGGCATCGTCCAGCACTCCCGGACCGGGCCGGAGCACGTGCATCTCGTCGCCGGCTCGCCCGCCCGACCGGCCGGCCGGCTCGCCCGCTGCGCCGCCCACTGCGCCGCTCACTCGCCGGCCCGGCCGGTCGCGGGCGGCGTGGGCGCGGGAGGCCGGTGCTGGCAGTCGCACCAGCTGCCACCGCGACACTGCTCATGCCGGCGCTGCCGACACGCCCGACAGATCATGAGGAAACCCTATTCAGTACGGGGCCCGGTACGTCAACAATGAGCACGCCGGCCGGTCGGAGCCGGTCGAGGTGGAGAGGCCCATGTCCCGCCAGATCTACCAGCTGTTGATCACGCTCGCCGACGTGGCACCGCCGGTGTGGCGGCGCGTGCTCGTCCCCGGCGGGTACACGCTCGACCGGGTCCACCGCACCATCCAGTACGCGATGGGCTGGCAGAACTGCCGCCTGCACTCGTTCGAGATCGACGGGGAACAGTACGGCGAGCCGGACCCGGACGGCGAGCTGGCGCTGCGGGACGAGCTGGACGCCCGGCTGGACGCGGTGGCCGGCAAGGGCGACTGCTTCACGTACACCTACGACTTCGGGGACTGGTGGGAGCACCACGTCGCGGTCGAGGACGTGTTCCCGGCCGACGCCGGCCAGGCGTACCCGGTCTGCCGGGAGGGCGAGCGGGCCTGCCCGCCCGAGGGCATCGGCGGCCCGGACGGGTACGCGCAGCTGCTGGAGGCGCTCGCCGACCCGGCCCATCCGGACCATGCGGCGACGCAGGAGTGGCTCGGCCGCCGCTACGACCCAGACGCCTTCGTCCCGCAAGCGGTGAGCGTGCTCCTGCGCCGGATGGTGTGACGGGCCTGCGAGCACAGCGGCGGCAGGCCGTCCCAGTGAGCCAGAGCAGTCATGTACGAACATAGGTGCGCGTCTGGGCCAGCAAAGAGATTATCTTTGGTATCGCCAGCATGCCCCCGCAGCTTGCCGGTCCCGAACACCTCAGCTACTACGAACGCTCACACTGGGTGGTGGAGGACCGGCTGCACTGGGTCCGCGACGTGACGTCCCACGAGGACAGCTCCCAGCTTCGGACCGGAGACCGCGCGCCCCGAGCCTTATCTATCTTCCGTAACCTGGCCATCAGCGCGTTGCGCCTGGCTGGTCGCGCCAACATCGCCCATGCCCGCCGCGACCTGCTCAACCACAGCGACGCCTTCGCTGTCTACGGCATCTAAACAACCATCACGAAGACGGACATAACAAAACAACGCCGCGCCCTGGGCGTTGCACCGCTGCGAGAACCGCAGATACATGACTACGACCCAACCATCCGCCCTTTACCCACAAGGCGGAAAGTTCAGGTCGTGTTACTACACTCTCGAACCCGTACGGCCTCGCTGGCCGGTACACAAGCCCATGACCAGGGCTGACCCCAAGCCCGATCACGATCGTGCCCACGAACTGCGGCCGGGGCGGCGTACCGGTGACATTAGCCCAGGTGAGGAAGCGGTCGCTTCGGCCGGCGCGGCGGAGCCGGAGATGGCGCAGACTGCCCACCCGTGACGGCGCAATCGTGTGGGGTCGACGGCGCGCCTGAGATGTCCCGTGGTCCACCGCCGGTACGCGTTCGTCGAGCCCCGGGCTGGTCGTGGCGTGAACCGGACACCGGGGCAGTTCGCAGGGTGGACGCGGGCATCTGAGGCGTGGATGATGGGCGGCGCCGGTGTCTGCGTTGGTGCGATGTCGGTCGCTGGGGCGTCCGCCGACGGGGCCGGTGTTTTTCTGGGAAGAGGAGGCCTATGGGAACCTGGTTGAGGCGAGGGGCGATTGCGTTGGTCGCGTCGTCGGCTTTCGCGGGCGGGTTGGTGGTACTGGGTGCCTCGCCGGCAACCGCGACGACCGCGGCCAAGAAGGACTGCGTTTACGCCGGCCAGACCTATAGTCACGGCGCTATCATCACGGTCGACGCGACGCTCAAACAGATTTGCGACAACGGCGAATGGAAGGTCTGGACGCCTCCGGCGCCGAGGGAAGGGTAACCGCCAGCGAGAGCGGCGCCAGCGGCAAGTCAAGCGCCACGTGACAAGACGGGCCATGGGACATCTCTCCCAGGGCCCGGTAACGGGACCCCGGCACGCCACGCGGCCGGGGTCCCGTTTACGGAAGAGGTAGCCGCCTTTCGGCGCTCCGCTGCGGGATCGGCGGTACGCAGGTGTGCGGCCCGCCGCCCGGCGCCGTTGCTGACATTATCGCGATGATGAGCGACGCGGTGCAAGATGGAACTCTTGGAGAGGGTGCGGTGGTCCGTGTCAACGCCGTGGACCTGTTCGTCCGGCGACTCGGCGACCCGGAGCTGCCGATGCTCGTCGTTATCCATGGCGGGCCAAGTTGGGACCATAGCTACTTGTTGCCAACGGTCGCCGACCTCGCCGATGTGGCGTATTGCGGAGGTCGCCCTCGGCTTCATCATAGAACAACCGAAGGTGGAGTTACAGCTTGCGCCACGCTTCAAGATGGACGGACTCTTCGGACTCACCACGTTCACGCACGGCCGCTACCTCATCGTCATCAACAAGAACGATAGCCACGTACGGCGCCGGTTCACGCTCGCACACGAGTTCAGGCACCTGCTCGACTACACGGCAGCACCGACCATCCACAAGAGTCTCGGCTACGGCAATGAGGCGAGGCAGGCACAGCAGATCGAGAACATCTGCAACCACTTCGCGGCGTGCCTGCTGGTGCCGCGCAACTGGATCAAGCGCGCCTGGGCCAACGGCTTGCAGGACGTGAGCACGCTCGCCGTGATGTTCAACGTGTCTGAGGAAGCAATGGATCGGCGACTGCGGTTCCTGGGCTACCAAGTAGCCCGACGTCTCGTGGCCGCCATCGCGAGGGACCGGGCGCGGGGGGCGGCACGCGGTTGATGGCACGTACCAAGGGCAACGATTCGCTGGGCCAAACGAAGAGGCGCGCTCTTCAGATGAACGCGGCTCATAACGACCACGTACCGATGCTTCACCGGGACCCTTATACCGACGTGTTCATGCTCGTCGAGGACGGCTTGGGGATCACGTCGTACTGACTGGCGGCTCGCTGCGCCGTCTCCAGGCATGGGCGCTAGCCCCCCGCCACCACCGCACCGTCACGGCGGCACCCGCCGACCACCTTGGCTGGCTGGCCCGCTGACTCAGGTCCAGCGGCGCAGCTCGCGGCGGGCCAGCGAGGCGCGGTGCACCTCGTCCGGCCCGTCGGCGATGCGCAGCGTGCGGGCATGAACCCAGAGTGCGGCCAGCGGGGTGTCCTGGCTGACGCCGGCCCCGCCGTGCGCCTGGATCGCCTTGTCGATGACCCACTCGGCCATCGACGGGACCGCGATCTTGATCGCCTGGATCTCGGTGTGCGCGCCCTTGTTGCCCACGGTGTCCATCAGCCATGCGGTCTTGAGCACCAGCAGCCGGGCCTGCTCGATGCGTACCCGGGACTCGGCGATCCAGTGCTGGACCATCCCCTGCTCGGCCAGCGGCCGGCCGAACGCCACCCGCTCGGACACCCGGCGGCACATCAGCTCCAGCGCCCGCTCGGCCTTGCCGATCAGGCGCATGCAGTGGTGGATCC
>DASRIS010000023.1:0-49764 GCA_035649895.1 Micromonosporaceae bacterium
CTCAAGCAGGGCACCACGATCCTGGACACGGCGGTGGCGCAGACCAAGGCGGCCGGGTCCACCACGCTCACCGGGGACCAGGCGTTCCTGCTGCACGACACGTACGGCTTCCCGATCGACCTGACCCTGGAGATCGCCGCCGAGCAGGGGCTCTCCGTGGACGAGACGGGCTTCCGGCAGCTCATGGCGCAGCAGCGGGCCCGGGCCAAGGCCGACGCGCAGGCGCGCAAGACCGGCCACGCCGACCTGTCGTCGTACCGTTCGGCCCTGGAGGCGGGCGGGCCGGTGGAGTTCACCGGGTACGCCGAGGCGGCCCGCGAGTCGCGGGTGCGCGCGCTGCTGGCCGGCGACGGTTCGACGCTGTCGGTGGCCGGTGAGGGCGACGAGGTCGAGCTGGTCCTCGACGCCACCCCGTTCTACGCCGAGGGCGGCGGCCAGCAGCCCGACTGGGGCGTGGTGACCGTCGGCGGTGGCCAGGTCGAGGTGCACGACGTGCAGCAGCCCCTACCCGGCCTGGTGGTGCACCGCGGCCGGGTGGTACGCGGCGAGGTGCGCGCCGGGGAGACCGGGTACGCCGAGATCGACGTCTACCGGCGCCGGGCGATATCCCGGTCGCACACCGCGACCCACCTGGTGCACCAGACGATGCGCAGCTTCCTCGGCGAGTCGGCGACCCAGGCCGGGTCGCTGAACGCGCCGGGCCGGCTGCGGTTCGACTTCAACACCCCGTCGGCGGTCCCGCCCAGCGTGCTGCACGACGTCGAGCAGCAGGTCAACGAGGTGCTCCTGGGCGACCTGGAGGTACGCGCGTTCGTCACCTCGCTCGCCGAGGCGCGCCGGCTCGGCGCGGTGGCGCTGTTCGGCGAGAAGTACGGCGACCAGGTGCGCGTCGTCGAGGTCGGCGACTACGCCCGCGAGCTGTGCGGCGGCACCCACGTGGCCCGCTCCGGCCAGCTCGGCCTGGTGAAGATCCTGCACGAGGCGTCGATCGGGGCCGGCGTACGGCGCGTGGAGGCCTTGGTGGGCATGGACGCGTTCGGCTTCCTCGCCCGCGAGCACCTGCTGGTCGCCCGGCTGGCCGAGCTCTACCGGGTGCCGGCCGAGCAGGTCGCCGACCGGGTGGAGCAGACCGTGGCGCAGCTGCGCGACGCCGAACGGGAGCTGGAGAAGCTACGCGCCCAGCTGGTGCTCGCCGGAGCCGGCTCGCTCGCCGACTCGGCCCGCGACGTGGCGGGGGTGGCGCTGGTGGCGACCGAGGCGCCGGAGGGGGCCGGCGGCAACGACGTGCGTACCCTCGCCCAGGAGATCCGCGGCAAGGTCCCGGCGTCCCGGCCGGCGGTGGTGGCGGTGGCGGCCCGCAGCGGCGGCAAGGCCTCGCTCGTGGTCGCCGTGAACGGCGCCGCGCGCGAGCGCGGCCTCGACGCGGCGGCGCTGGTCAAGGGCGCGCTCTCCGGCCGCGGCGGCGGCAACGCTGACCTGGCCCAGGGCGGCGGGGTCCCGGCCGCCGAGGCGCCGACCCTGCTTGCCGCGGTAGAGCGGCTGGTCGCCTCGGCGTGAGCGGAGAGACCGGCGGCGTAGCCGGAGAAGCTAGCTGGGTCCCGGGGGTCCGGCTGGCGGTGGATGTCGGCACGGTCCGAGTGGGGGTGGCCCGCTCGGACCCGGCCGGCGTGCTCGCCACGCCGCTGGTCACGCTCGCCCGTGACCAGAGCGTGGGCAAAGGTAAGGTACCGTCTGATATATCCGAGCTGGTCCGGTTGGTCCATGACTATCAGGTGGTAGAGGTGGTCGTCGGGTTACCAGTGACGCTGGCGGGGGTAGAGGGACCAGCGGCGGCCCACGCCCGTGCCTATGCACAGCGGTTGGCGCAGGTCGTCGCCCCGGTGCCGGTCCAGCTGGCGGACGAGCGGATGTCGACCGCGGCGGCTGCGCGTAGGCTGTCCGAGCGTGGCGTCAGGGGGAGGCGCCAGCGCGCGGTCGTGGACCAGGCGGCCGCCGTAGAGATCCTGCAAAGCTGGCTCGACCTGCAGCGGAGGCGGACGTGATGATCGACGATCTCGACCTCGCGTTTGACGAGTATTCCGATCGTGGCAGGCACAGACACCGCCGCGGCGCGGTGGGCAACGGCAAGAACGGAAAAAAGAAGAAGAAGCGCCGCCGCCGGGGTCGTACCTTCGCGGCGCTCTTCGTGACCCTGACCCTGCTCGCCACGCTGGGCGTGGGCGCCTGGTGGGGCATTGGCAAGGTGCAGGGCTTCTTCAACGCGCCGGACTTCAGCTCCGCTGGCAGCGGCGAGGCCACGGTCGAGGTGAAGAAGGGCGACACCGCGGCGGACATCGGCAACACGCTCTACAGCAAGGGCGTGATCAAGAGCGCCGCCGCCTTTGTGGAGGCGGCCCAGGCGGACCCGCGCAGCCAGAACATCCAGCCCGGGGTCTATAAGCTGCGCCAGCGCATGCGCGCCTCGGCAGCCCTGGACATGCTGCTCGACCTGAAGAACAAGCAGGTGACCCGGGTGACCATCCCGGAGGGGCGGACCGCGAAACAGACCTACGAGCTGCTCGCCAAGGCCACCGGCCTGAAGGCGGCCGACTTCGCCGCCGCGGCCAAGGACCCGATAAAGCTCGGCATACCGGACTTCTGGTTCACCCGTACCGACAAGAAGCCGGTCACCCGGTCGATCGAGGGCTTCCTCTTCCCGTCAACGTACGAGCTGGACCCCGGCGCCACCGCGGCGGAGATCCTGCAGCGTATGGTGGGCCAGTTCCTCGCGGTCGCCGAGGAGGTCAAGTTCGTCCAGCGGGTGGAGGGCGAGCGCGGCGGCATCGCGCCGTACGAGGCGTTGATCGTGGCGTCGCT
Source organism: Micromonosporaceae bacterium (assembly GCA_035649895.1). GTDB lineage: Bacteria > Actinomycetota > Actinomycetes > Mycobacteriales > Micromonosporaceae > DASSUC01. Next base: position 2,857 of record DASRIS010000023.1, read on the forward strand.
GGCGCAGGCCGAGGCGGGCGTGCCGGAGGACATCGGCAAGATCGCGCGGGTGGCGTACAACCGGGTCTACAAGAAGGCGATGCCGCTCCAGTTCGACGTCACCGTCAACTACTACTGGGAGCTGACCGGCAAGCCGACCAAGTCGTCGGCGCAGATGACAACGGCCGACCTGCAGGACGCGAAGAACCCGTACAGCACCCACGTGCACCTGGGGCTGCCGCCGACGCCGATCAACAACCCCGGGCGGGTTGCGCTGGAGGGGGCGATGGCGCCGCCGGAGGGCACCTGGCTGTTCTTCGTGGCGGTCGACAAGGCCGGCCACTCGGCGTTCGCGACAACCGACGCGGAGCACGAGCGCAACAAGGCACTGGCCTGCCGCAACGGCGTGCTCTGCTGATGCCACCAGCCGTGGCCGGGCCGCCGGATGGGGCGGCGGCCCGCCCGGTGGCGTCGCCTGTGGCGGAGCTGGCGAGGCCGCGCCGGGCTGCGGTGCTGGGCAAGCCGGTGGCCCACTCCCGGTCGCCGGACATCCACCGGGCGGGGTACGCCGCCGCCGGGCTGGCCGGCTGGCGCTACACCGCGGTCGAGTGCGCCGAGGCCGAGCTGGCGGACCTGGTGGCCGGGCTCGGCGCCGAGTGGGTGGGCCTGTCGCTGACCATGCCGCTGAAGGAGGCGGCGCTGCGCGTCGCCTCCTCGACCTCGGCGCTCGCCACCACGCTGGGCGCGGCCAACACCCTGGTCCGCCGAGGTGACGGCTGGTACGCGGAGAACACCGACGCGCCCGGCATGGCCGACGCGCTCCGCTCCGCCCTCGGCTCAGATGCCGCCGCTGGCGCGCGTTCCCTCGCAGGCGGGCGGCCCGCCGGAGGCCCGCGGTCCGTCGCGGTCCTTGGCGCGGGTGGTACGGCGCGAGCTGCGCTCGCCGCCGCCGCGGACCTCGGGGCGGCGGTCACCGTGTACGCCCGACGGCCAGCCGCGGTTGCCGCGCTGGAGCCGGTGGCTGCGGCGCTGGGCCTGCCAATGTCGTACGGGGACTGGGCACAGGCTGCCGCCGCAGGCCAGGCCGACGTGGTGGTCTCGACGGTGCCGAAGGGCGCGGCCGACGGGCTCGCCCCGACCGTCGAGTGGGGACCGTCCACTGTGCTGCTCGACGCGCTCTACGACCCGTGGCCGACCCCCCTGGCGGTGTCCGCCGCACGCGCCGGCCGGCCGGTGGTGTCCGGGCTGGAGCTGCTCCTCGCCCAGGCGGTCCGGCAGTTCACGCTCTTCACCGGGGTGCCGGCGCCGGTGGCGGCGATGCGGGCCGCGCTGGGGCTCGGCGTGGATAGGTGACTGCCAGGCACCGGTCAGGCGGCGGGTCGTGTGACGTGGTCGTTCGCCGCCGCCGGGGGATGTGGCGCTCAGGTGACGCGGGGTGCGGGGATGTGCTGCTGAGACCTCATGCTCTGCACCATCCGCCCGAGCAGAGCCTGCTGGCTAGGGGATGGTGACCCCGTAGACGGCGAGGATCTCGACAATAGGCTGGTAGTACGTGACACCGCCGGTGGTGCAGTTGCCCGACCCGCCGGAGAGGATGCCGATGACGACGCCGGTCGCCGCCACGTAGAGCGGTCCACCGCTGTCTCCGGGCTCGGCGCAGATGTTGGTGCGGATCAGGCCGGAGACGGTGCCCTGCGGGTAGGCCACGGTCGCGTTGAGGGCGGTGATGACACCGCAGCGCACGCCGGTGGTGCTGCCGCTGCGGCACACCGGGGTCCCGACGGGCGCGGTGCCGGCGGACTTGATCGTGAGCAGCCCCGGGTAGGTGTAGACGGCGCTCGGGTGGCTGATGGTGGTGTTGGTGTAGCGGACGATGCCGTAGTCGTTGCCCGGGAAGCTGGTGCCGGCGCGGGTGCCCAGCACGGTGGTGTGGGACGCGTTGGCGTACCAGGTGGAGGCGATGTTCGTGCAGTGCCCGGCCGTGACGAAGAAGTAGGTGGTGCCGGAGCGGACGTTGGCGCCCAGTGAGCACCGGCTGGACCCGCCGTAGATCGCCTGCCCGCCGGCGATGAGCACGCTGAGCCTGCCCGGCTCGTGCTGGACGCGTACGGCGTGGCCGGCCGGGGCGACCGCGCGTCTCAGCTGGCGTAGCCGTTCTCCGGTGACCGTCTCGTCGACGATGACCAGCAGCTGGCCGGTGGCGTCGATGTCCCAGGCCGTCCCGGGTAGCTGGAGCGCGGCGAGGGTGGCCGCGGCCCGGGTGGGTTCTGCGGCCGGCGCGGCCTGTGCGGTGGCTGGTATGGCGATCAGTGCCGTTGCGACGAGAACGGCGAACATGCGGCGACCCATAAGGCAGCATTACATCGATAACAATCGAATACAAGGTGGGTGGGGTGGCCCGCGGCCGGTCGGGCTCAGCCGGCCGGGCTCGGGCGGCCGGCGGCGCCGTGACAGACTGGGCCCCGTGCTGCGCTGGTTGACCGCGGGCGAGTCACACGGCCCCGCGCTCGTCGCGGTCATCGAGGGCGTACCCGCCGGGGTCTCGGTGACCAGCGCCGACGTGGCGCGTGAGCTGGCCCGCCGCCGCCTGGGCTACGGCCGCGGCGCCCGGATGAGCTTCGAGCGCGACCAGGTGGAGATCGTTGGCGGGGTGCGGCACGGGGTAACCCTCGGCGGCCCGGTCGCCGTCAGCGTCGCCAACAGCGAGTGGCCCAAGTGGCGCGTGGTGATGGCGGCTGACCCGGTCGACCCGGCCGAGCTGGCGGGCCTGGCCCGCAACGCCCCGCTGACCCGTCCCCGGCCCGGCCACGCCGACCTGGCCGGCATGCAGAAGTACGGCCACACCGACGCCCGCCCGGTGCTCGAACGCGCCAGCGCCCGGGAGACCGCGGCCCGGGTGGCGGTCGGCACGGTCGCCAAGGCGCTGCTGCGCCAGGGCCTCGGCATCGAGGTCGTGTCCCATGTGGTCGCGCTGGGTCCGGTCGAGGTCAAGCCGGGCACCCGGCCCACCCCGGCCGATGCCGCGCAGGTCGACGCCGACCCGGTGCGCTGCCTGGACCCTGACGCGAGCACCCGGATGGTGGCCGAGGTCGACGCCGCCAAGCGGGACGCCGACACGCTCGGCGGCGTGGTCGAGGTGCTGGCGTACGGCGTACCACCGGGGCTTGGGGCGCACACCCAGTGGGACCGCAAGCTGGACGCGAGGCTCGCGGCGGCGCTCTGCTCGATCCAGGCGATCAAAGGCGTCGAGATCGGTGACGGGTTCACCCAGGCCCGTTCCCGCGGCTCGGTGGCGCACGACGAGATCGTGCCGACGCCGGAGGGCGTACGGCGGGTGAGCGACCGGGCCGGCGGCCTGGAGGGCGGCATGACGACCGGCGAGCCGCTGCGGGTACGGGCGGCGATGAAGCCGATCTCGTCGCTGAACCGACCGCTGTCGACAGTGGACGTTGCGACCGGCGAGCCGGCGACCGCCATCAACCAGCGTTCGGACGTGTGCGCCGTGCCCGCCGCGGCGGTCGTTGCCGAGGCCATGGTGGCGCTGGTGCTGGCCGAGGCGGCCACCGAGAAGTTCGGCGGGGACTCGCTGGCTGAGCTGCGCCGCAACGTCGCCGGCTACCTTGAGCACCTGGTGGTCCGGTGAGCCAGCCGGTCCCGGTGGGCCAGCCTGGTCCGGGGAGCCAGCCGGTCCCGGTGGGCCAACCTGGTCCGGGGAGCGGGCCTGCCCCGGCGGGCCGGCCGGTCTGCGTGCTGGTCGGCCCGCCCGGTGCCGGCAAGTCGACCGTCGGGCAGCTCGTGGCCGACGCTCTCGGGGTCGAGCTGCGGGACACCGACGCCGACATCGAGGCGGTCGCCGGCAAGCCGATCCCGGACATCTTTGTGGGCGACGGCGAGGCGCACTTCCGCACCTTGGAGCGGGCGGCGGTGGCGGCGGCGCTCACCTCCTGCCAGGGGGTGCTCGCCCTCGGTGGAGGCGCGGTGCTCGCCGAGGAGACCCGGGCCGCGCTGGCCGGGCACACCGTGGTCTACCTCTCGGTGGAGCTGGCCGACGCGGTCCGCCGGGTCGGGCTCGGGCAGGGGCGTCCACTGTTGACGGTCAACCCACGCGCCACGCTGCGGCACCTCCTCGACCAGCGGCGCCCGCTCTACGAGCAGGTGGCGACGGTCACCGTGGCGACCGACGGGCACGGCCCGGAGGAGGTCGCCGCGGAGGTGCTGGCGGCCCTGCGCTAGCGGCTAGGCGGGTGGCCGGTCCCACACGGTGACCCGATGGCGCCGCAGGAACTCCCGCGGGCGGTCCTGGTCGGGCAGGGCGGCGAGGCGTTCCAGAGCCGGGGTGACATACTGCGCCCAGGCCGCGTCGTCCACGTCCCACAACCAGGCAAAGGCCCGGTCCCGTACCAGCTGGGCCAGCTCCTGCGGGCTCTCCCGGTCCGGCACGGGCGCGGTGTCACCGGTCCAGACCAGGGCGAGCCCGGCCGCGCGGCCGGCCGCGCGGACCGCGTCCGGCCGGTCGATGCGGGTGTGCAACGGCTCCGAGGGCGACATCGCCGCGCTGATGTCGGTCGGCGCGTCCGTCGCACCGCCGTGCGTCGCGACGACCCGCCCGCCCGGGCGTACCACCCGGGCGGCCTCGGCCAGCGCGGCGCCGACGTCGCCGATGGCGTGCAGCGCGTGTACGAAGAGCACGGTCGAGACCGCGCCGTCGGCGACCGGCAGCGCGAGGCCGTCGCCCAGGGCGAGCCGGCCGGTGCCCAGGCGGGCCGCGGCGAGGGCGAGCATCGCGGGGGACAGGTCGATGCCGAACACCGGATGACCCCGGTCGGCCAGCGGGGCGGCGACCAGGCCGGTGCCGACGCCCACCTCCAGTACCGGTCCGTCCGCGAGCCAGGGCTCGAGACCGGTGGCGACCCGGGCACCGCGGCTCTCGCCGCCGCGGGTGGCGTCGTAGCAGTGGGCGACCCGGTCGAACACCAGCGACCTACGCTCGTTCATCGGCCAAGCCTAGACAGGCGTGTGCCGACCTGGTGCCGCTGCGACCGCCACCACCGAGGCACCGACGGCTCGCGGCGGGAGGCCGCATATGCCACACGCGTGCCGGACGACCTGGTGATCCGCGCGGTGCCGTACCCGTGCTGGCGGTGCAAGCGCGACGATGTCGCGGTCGCGCTGCTGCACCTCAGATGAGGCGGACACCCAACCCTGGTCACGTCCCGGCTTCGATGGACGGTAGCCCAGGCAGCGTTGTCGGGCATGGCTTCTGTGGGACCGCCGGTCTCCGTGGGTCACAATGCCCCGTTGACAGGCGCCGTTTGGGGCGACGGCGGCGTCTCGTAGGCTGCTGGGTCGTGGAGAGCACGGTCATTGAGGTGGGCGGCGAGCGGCCGTACCCGGTGGTGGTCGGGCGCGACCTGCTCGACCGGCTCCCGCCGCTGCTGGCCGGCGCCGCGCGGGCGGCCGTGCTGCACGCCCCACCGCTTTCCGGCTACGCCGACCGGGCCGCGCACGCGCTGCGCAGGGCCGGCATCGCCCCGCTGGTCCTGGACGTGCCGGACGCCGAGGCGGGCAAGACGGTGGAGGTCGCCGCCGGGTGCTGGGAGGCGCTCGGGTCGGCCGGGTTCACCCGTACCGATGCGGTTGTGGGCGTGGGCGGCGGCGCCGTGACCGACCTCGCCGGCTTTGTCGCGGCCTGCTGGCTGCGCGGCGTGCCAGCGGTCCACCTGCCCACGTCGCTGCTGGGCATGGTGGACGCGGCGGTCGGCGGCAAGACCGGCGTCAACACGGCCGCCGGCAAGAACCTGGTCGGCGCGTTCCACCCGCCCGCCGGTGTCCTCTGTGACCTGTCCACCCTGGACACGCTGCCGCCCGCCGACCTCAGGGCGGGCGTGGCCGAGGTGGTCAAGTGCGGCTTCATCGCCGACCCGGCGGTGCTGGACCTCATCGAGCGGGCTCCGGCCGCCGCGGCGGACCCGGCCGGACCCGCCGTGCGCGAGCTGGTGGAGCGAGGGGTACGGGTCAAGGCCCGGGTGGTCGCCACAGACCTGCGCGAGGCCGGGCCGCGGGAGGTGCTCAACTACGGCCACACGCTCGGCCACGCGATCGAGCGGGTCGAGGGGTACGCCTGGCGGCACGGCGACGCGGTCTCCGTGGGCCTGGTCTACGCCGCCGCGGTGTCCCGGCTCGCCGGCCGGCTCGACCCGGCCACCGCCGCCCGGCACCGGTCGGTGCTGGCGGCGCTGGGGCTGCCCACGGCGTACCGGCCGGACGCCTGGGACCGGCTGCGGGCGGTGATGCGGGTGGACAAGAAGGCGCGCGGCGCCCGCCTGCGCTTTGTCGTGCTGGACGGGCTCGCCCGACCGTCCGTGCTCGACGACCCGGACGAGGACCTGCTGCGGGCGGCGTACGCGGAGGTGGCTACGGCGTGAAGGTCTACGTGCTCAACGGCCCCAACCTGGGCCGGCTCGGCACCCGCCAGGTCGACGTCTACGGCCTGACCTCCTACGCCGAGCTGGCTGACCGGTGCCGGGCGAACGGCAAGCGGCTCGGGTTCGACGTCGACGTCCGGCAGACCGACGCCGAGCACGAGCTGCTGGGGTGGCTGCACGAGGCGGCCGACGCCGGAGCGGCCGTGGTGCTGAACCCGGGCGCCTGGTCGCACTACTCGTACGCGGTCCGCGACGCGTGCGCGCTGCTGCGCGGGCCGCTCGTGGAGGTGCACCTGTCCAACATCCACGCGCGGGAGGAGTTCCGGCACCACTCGGTGGTGTCGGCGGTGGCCACCGGCGTGATCTGCGGGCTCGGCGTCGACGGCTACCGGCTGGCGCTGGAGCACCTGGCCGCCCGGGCCGCGGCGGAGCGCTGAGCGGTCTCAGGCCGCCGCGCCGGTCCGGTCACGTCTCCTCCGTGGCGAGGTAGCGGTCGAGCCCGTCGAGCCGGCCGGCCCAGAACCGGCGGTACGCGTCCAGCCATGCGGTCGCCTCGCGCAGCGCCTCCGGGCGCAGCCGGCAGACCTGGCTGCGCCCGGACTTGGCGCGGCTGACCAGCCCGGCCCGCTCCAGCACCGCGATGTGCTTGCTGGTGGCCACCAGCGACATCGGCAGCGGGGCGGCGAGCTGGGTGACCGTGCGCGGGCCCCCGGCCAGGCGGGCGATGATCGAGCGGCGGGTGGGGTCGGCGAGCGCGGCGAACGTCAGGTCCAGCGGCGTCGACCCATCTTTAACCATATGGTTAAGTGTTGTGCCGACCGCCGGTCCGTGTCAAACATGTGGGTAAACTTCCTGCGACTTTGCCTCGACCTCCCGGAAAGAGACCCTTACCCGTATGGCGACGACGAACGACCTCAAGAACGGCATGGTCCTCAACCTCGATGGCGGCCTCTGGTCGGTTGTGGAGTTCCAGCACGTCAAGCCCGGCAAGGGCGGGGCGTTCGTGCGTACCACGCTGAAGAACGTGCTCTCCGGAAAGGTCGTCGACAAGACGTTCAACGCCGGGACCAAGGTCGACACGGCAACGGTGGACAAGCGCACCATGCAGTTCCTCTACGCCGACGGCGGCGACTTCATCTTCATGGACCTTCAGTCGTACGACCAGATCCAGGTCCCTGCGGAGACCGTCGGCGACGGGGCGCACTACCTGCTGCCCGAGGCCGAGGTGACCATCGCCATGCACGAGGGCGTGCCGCTCTACGTCGAGCTGCCCACCAGCGTCCTGCTGGAGGTCACCTACACCGAGCCCGGGCTGCAGGGGGACCGCTCGACCGGTGGCACCAAGCCGGCCACCGTGGAGACCGGCGCGACGGTGCAGGTGCCGCTCTTCATCTCCACCGGCGAGAAGATCAAGGTCGACACGCGCGACGGTCGCTACCTCGGCCGTGGCTGAGGCGGGCGGCTGATGGCGGAGGCGCCGAAGCAGCTGATGCCCGCCCGCCGCAAGGCGCGCAAGCGGGCGCTGGACGTGCTCTACGAGGCGGACATCCGCTCGCTGCCCGTCCTCGACGTGCTGGAGGCCTACGTCTCCCGGCTGCCCGTGCCGCGCCCGGAGCACCTGGCCTACGCGATGACGCTGGTGCGCGGGGTGCAGGAGCACCGGGAACGCATCGACGAGCTGATCGCCAGCTACGCCGAGGGCTGGACCCTGGAGCGGATGCCTCCGGTCGACCGCAACCTTGCCCGGGTGGCGGTTTGGGAGCTGCTCTACGCCGACGACATCGACGACCCGGTCGCCATCAGTGAGGCCGTCGAGCTGGCGCAGTCGCTGTCGACCGACGAGTCGCCGCGCTTCCTCAACGGCCTGCTGGCCCGGATCGCCGAGTTCGCCACCCGCTGAGCGGCTGTCGCTGCTGCAGCCCGGGCTGCAGCTGGCAGCCCCGGCTGGCGGCCGTCTTGCCCCGGCGGGTTCCTGGTGCGGCGGTCCTTGGTGAGGGCGCCCCGACCGGCGCCCTCACCAAGGAGCCGTCCCTAGGGCGAGGAGGCGAAGAACGCCCGCGGATCGGCGATGAGGACCCCCTGCTCGGTCAGGCGCTCGACCAGACCGGAGGGGGACACGTCGTAGACGATTGCGAGCGCCCGCAGATCGTCGGCGCGGATGGACAGGACCCGGCCGTTGTAGTCCCCGCGCTGCTGCTGGATCGCGCGTGCGTACCGGGCCACATAGTCCAGGTCAGTGTCCTTCGTGTCGTAGAGCCGCTCCAGATCGAGGACGATCTTGTTCGTCGACTCATGCCGGATGCCACTGCCGTCGGGCAGTAGCTCCGCCACCGGCACCCGGTAGAACTCGGCAAGCTCGGCCAGCCGGGAGACGGTTACCGCGCGGTCACCTCGCTCATAAGAGCCGACGACCACGGCCTTCCAGCGCCCGTTGGACTTCTCCTCCACACCCTGCAGGGACAGGCCCTGCTGCTGGCGGATGGAGCGCAACCGGGCGCCCAGGGACTTTGCGTACTCAGAGGGCATACGGACTCCCGTGGGTTCCCCAGCGATCGCTACGGAGCGTGACGGTACGGGGCTCGGGTCAGATTGGTCAAGTAGCCTTTCCGGACCTTTTCGAAGATCCAGCGGGAAGCCCCCCGGCGGATCCGGCGCGCAAAGCGGCTCCGCGCCTATATCCGCAGGTCGAACCTTTGGCGCTGGTAGGGTCGCAGCGCGCAGAAATTTTCTGGCGTCCTTTAACGACCCGTCCCGTGAGGCGGGGAAGGAGGTCCATCGTGGCGCAGCTGGATGCTGCCCCCACCCATCAGCCGGGCCACAGCGGCGACAAGGTGATTCTCACCGGCTCCGAGCTGGGCCGGGTCGTCGACCGGCTGGCGCACCAGATCCTGGAGAAGACGCACGGCGGCGGCGAGACCGTCCTGCTGGGCATCCCCACCCGGGGCGTGCCGCTGGCCCGCCGGCTGGCCGCCCGCATCGCGGCGTTCGAAGGCGCCGAGCTGCCAGTGGGTGTGCTCGACATCACGCTTTACCGTGACGACCTTCGGCTGCGTGCGGCCCGGCCGGTGGGGCGTACCGAGGTGCCGTCCTGCGGCGTGGAGGGGCTGCGGGTGATCCTCGTGGACGACGTGCTCTTCTCCGGCCGGACCGTGCGGGCGGCGCTGGACGCCATGCGCGACATCGGCCGGCCGCGTGTGGTCCAGCTCGCCGTGCTGGTCGACCGGGGCCACCGGGAGCTGCCGATCCGGGCTGACTATGTCGGCAAGAACATCCCCACCGCGCTGACCGAGACCGTACGGGTGCTGCTGACCGAGACCGACGGCGCCGACCAGGTCCGGCTGGCCAGCGACCCGGCGGGAGGTGCCCGATGAGGCACCTGCTGTCCGCCGCCGACCTGGACGCCGCGTTCGCCACCCAGGTGCTGGACACGGCCGCCGAGATGGCCAGCCTGACCGGGCGTGAGGTCAAGAAGCTGCCAACCCTGCGCGGTCGTACCGTCGTCAACCTGTTCTACGAGGACTCCACGCGTACCCGGATCTCGTTCGAGGCGGCCGCCAAGCGGCTGTCCGCCGATGTGATCAACTTCTCCGCCAAGGGGTCGAGCGTGTCCAAGGGGGAGAGCCTCAAGGACACCGCGCTCACCCTGCAGGCGATGGGCGCCGACGCGGTGGTGGTGCGCCACTCCGCCTCGGGCGCCCCGCACCGGCTCGCCGGCTGGGTTGACGGCAGCGTGCTCAACGCCGGCGACGGCACCCATGAGCACCCGACGCAGGCGCTGCTCGACGCGTACACGATGCGGTCGCGGCTGGGCCGGCTGGCCGGCCTGCGCGTGGTGATCGTGGGCGACGTGCTGCACAGCCGGGTGGCCCGCTCCAACGTGCTGCTGCTGCACACGCTCGGGGCGGAGGTCACCCTTGCCGGCCCGCCCACGCTGCTGCCGGTCGGGGTCGACTCGTGGCCGGCCAAGACCAGCTACGACCTGGACGCCGTGCTGCCCGGCGCGGACGTGGTGATGATGCTGCGGGTGCAGCGCGAGCGGATGGGGGACTCGTTCTTCCCCTCGGCCCGCGAGTACGCCCGCCGGTACGGCATGGACGCGGTACGCCTGCGGGCGCTCGCGGACCACGCCATCGTGATGCACCCCGGGCCGATGAACCGGGGCATGGAGATCGCCGCCGAGGTGGCCGACTCGCCCCGCTCCACCATCACCGAGCAGGTCGCCAACGGCGTCAGCGTCCGGATGGCCGTGCTCTACCTGCTGCTTGGAGGTCACCGGTGAGCGCGAGGAGTGAGCGGAGCGAGCCCCGCAGTCGCGAACAAGGAGGTCACCGGTGAGCGCGGCACGTGCGTACCTGTTGAAGGGGGTCAGTGTCGTCGGGGGCGAGCCGACCGACCTGCTGCTGCGCGGCGGGGCCGTGGCCGCGGCCGGCCGGGGGCTGCCGGCCGGCGGCGCCGAGGCGGTCGACGCCGACGGCCTGGTCGCCCTGCCCGGCCTCGTCGACCTGCATGTCCACCTGCGCGAGCCCGGGCGGGAGGACGCCGAGACCGTGCAGACCGGGTCGCGGGCCGCGGCGCTCGGCGGCTACACGGCCGTCTGCGCGATGGCCAACACCGACCCGGTCGCGGACACCGCCGGGGTTGTCGAGCAGGTGTGGCGGCTCGGCCGGGCGGCCGGCCTGGTCGACGTGCAGCCGGTGGGCGCGGTGACCGTGGGGCTGCGCGGCGAGCGCCTCGCCGAGCTGGGCGCGATGGCCACCTCAGCCGCCAGCGTGCGGATGTTCTCCGACGACGGGCGCTGCGTGTCGGACGCGCGGCTGATGCGGCGGGCGCTGGAGTACGTGAAGGCGTTCGACGGCGTCATCGCCCAGCACGCCGAGGAGCCCCGGCTGACCGCCGACGCGCAGATGCACGAGGGCGAGGTCTCGGCGCGGCTGGGGCTGGCCGGGTGGCCGGCGGTGGCCGAGGAGGCGGTCATCGCACGGGACGTGCTGCTGGCCGGGCACGTCGGGTCCCGGCTGCACGTCTGCCACGTGTCGACGGCCGGGTCGGTGGAGATCCTGCGCTGGGCCAAGGGGCGCGGGGTCCGGGTCACCGCCGAGGTGTGCCCGCACCACCTGCTGCTCACCGACGACCTGGTGGCCGGTGCCGCGGGTGCGGGGAGCTACGACCCGGTGTTCAAGGTCAACCCGCCGCTGCGTACCGCCGCCGACGCCGCGGTGTTGCGGGCGGCCCTCGCGGAGGGCGTGCTCGACGCGGTCGCCACCGACCATGCGCCGCACGCGGTCGAGGACAAGGAGTGCGAGTGGGCGTGCGCCCGCCCGGGCATGCTCGGCCTGGAGACCGCGCTGTCGGTCGTGCTGCACGCCCTGGCCGGCGCGGCGCCGCGGTCGGGTGGCGCCGCGCCGGCCCCGTCCGGTGCGGCCCCGTCCGGTGACCGGGCTGCGCGGCAGTGGCCCGACTGGGACCTGGTGGCCGAGCGCATGTCCCGTACGCCGGCCCGGATCGCCGGGCTCGCCGGCCACGGGCGCGACCCCGCCCCGGGCGTTCCGGCGAACCTCACCCTGGTCGATCCGGCCGCCCGGTGGCGGGTCGACCCCACTGCGCTCGCCAGCCGCAGCCGCAACACGCCGTACGCCGGCATGGTCCTGCCCGGCCGGGTGGTCGCCACCTTCCTGCGCGGGGAGCCGACCGTCCTGGACGGGAAGGCGGTGCGTTGACGTCGATGAGGCACAGTGCGGCGCCTACGCCGTACGAGCGGCTGGTCCGCCCGCTGCTGTTCCGCCTGGGCGGGGGAGACGCCGAGGCGGCTCACGAGCGGACCCTGCGCTGGCTGGCCGCGCTGTCCCGCCGCCCGGCGGTGCTCGCGGCGCTGACCCGGCGGTACGCCGTGGCCGCCCCGCGCCGGGTCTTCGGCGTCGACTTCCCCAACCCGGTGGGGCTCGCGGCAGGGCTCGACAAGGGCGGCGTCGCCCTGGCCGCGTGGCCGGCCCTCGGCTTCGGGTTCGTCGAGGTGGGCACGGTCACCTGGCACGCGCAGCAGGGCAACGACCGGCCGCGGCTGCACCGCCTGCCGGCCAGCGGGGCGCTGGTGAACCGGATGGGGTTCAACAACGCCGGTGCGCCAGCGCTCGCAGCCCGGCTGGCGGCGCTCGGGCCGCTGCCGGTGCCGCTCGGGATCAGCCTCGGCAAGTCCCGGGTCACCCCGCTGGACCAGGCGGTGGCCGACTACGCCGCCTCGTACCGGGTGCTTGCCGGCTTCGCCGACTACGTCGTGGTCAACGTGTCCTCGCCGAACACGCCCGGCCTGCGCCAGCTCCAGGACCGGGCGCACCTGGACGCGATCCTCGCGGCGCTGGTCGGCGCGCAGCCGGTCCTGGTCAAGCTCGCGCCGGACCTGGTGGATGCAGCGGTCGCCGAGGTGGTTGAGGTATGCCTGGAGCGCGGCGCGGCTGGTCTGGTCGCCACGAACACCACGCTGTCCCGCGCCGGGGTGGCCGCCGCCGACTCCGCCCGAGCCGCCCAGGCCGGCGGGCTGTCCGGCCGGCCACTGGCGGCCCGGGCGCGGGAGGTGGTGGCCTTCGTGGACCGCGAGACCGGCGGCCGGCTGCCGGTGGTCGGGGTGGGCGGGATCTTCGACCCGGACGACGCGGCCCGTCTCTTCGACGCCGGGGGGAGCCTGGTGCAGCTCTACACGGGGTTCGTCTACCGCGGTCCGAGCCTGGTCCGGGCCGTCGCACGGTCCACACGGGACATTGTCAGGCCGTGCCGCGCTGGGGAACCGGCTCCGGGCCCCGCCGGGGAGCGGGCTCGGTCCACCACCCGACCCGCCGCCGCTGGGACCGCGCAGTGACCCCGCAGGAGCTGCTGGCGCTGGACCGCGCGCACGTGTGGCACCCGTACGCCTCGATGCCCGGCACCGGCGACCCGCTGGTGGTGGCGTCGGCCCGCGGCGCCCGGCTCACCCTGGCCGACGGGCGGGAGCTGGTCGACGGCATGTCGTCGTGGTGGGCCGCGATCCACGGCTACCGGCACCCGGTCCTGGACGCCGCCGTCCGGGACCAGCTGGGCCGGATGAGCCACGTCATGTTCGGCGGGCTGACCCACGAGCCGGCGGTACGCCTCGCCGCCACACTTGTCGACATCTCGCCATCCGGCCTCGAGCATGTCTTCCTGTGCGACTCCGGCTCGGTCAGCGTGGAAGTTGCATTGAAGATGTGCCTGCAGTTCTGGCGCTCGCGCGGCAAGCCGGGCAAGCACCGCCTGCTGACCTGGCGGGGCGGCTACCACGGCGACACGTTCCACGCGATGAGCGTGTGCGACCCGGACGGCGGCATGCACCACCTGTGGGCCGACGTGCTGCCACGGCAGGTCTTCGTGGCCGGGCCGCCGGACGGCTTCGACGCCCCGGCCGACCCGTCCTACCTGGAGCTGCTGGAGGCCGCGCTGGACAAGCACGCCAGTGAGACGGCGGCGGTCATTGTCGAGCCGGTCGTGCAGGGCGCGGGCGGCATGCGGTTCCACAGCCCGGCGTACCTGCGCGCGCTGCGCGAGCTGGCCGACGCGTACCAGGTGCTGCTGGTCTTCGACGAGATCGCGACGGGCTTCGGCCGTACCGGTGCGCTCTTCGCCGCCGACCACGCCGGCGTCGCGCCCGACGTGCTCTGCGTCGGCAAGGCCCTGACCGGCGGCTACCTCTCGCTGGCCGCGGCGTTGTGCACCCCCGAGGTGGCCGCCGGCATCCGCGCCGGCGAGGTGCCGGTGCTCGCCCACGGCCCGACGTTCATGGGCAACCCGCTCGCGTGCGCGGTCGCGCAGGCCTCCATCGACCTGCTGCTGGCCGGGGACTGGGCGGGCGAGGTGCGCCGGGTCGAGGCCGGGCTGCGGGCCGGGCTCGCCCCGCTGGCCGGCGCGCCGGGGGTCGCCGACGTACGGGTGCTCGGCGCGGTCGGCGTGGTGCAGCTGGACCACGCCGTCGACGTGCCGGCCGCCACCGCCGCGGCGGTCGGGCAGGGCGTCTGGCTGCGCCCGTTCCGGGACCTGGTCTACGCCATGCCGCCATACGTGGCCGGGGACGACGAGGTGGCGGCCATCGCGGGCGCGCTACGCGCCGCCGCGGCCGCCGGCTAGCGCCAGCAGACGGGTACGGACAGCCGCCGCGGCGGCGGGCTTGGAGGGCCGGCGTGGACAGCTTCGGGGTACGGCTGCACCGGGCGCTCGCGGCACGCGGGCCGCTGTGTGTGGGGGTCGACCCGCACCCGCAGCTGCTGGCGGCGTGGGGGCTGCGCGACGACGCCGACGGGCTGGCGCGGTTCTGCGCCGGGGTGGCCGACGCGCTGGCCGACCGGGTGGCGGTGGTGAAGCCGCAGTCCGCCTTCTTCGAGCGGCACGGGTCGGCCGGCCTGGCCATACTTGAGTCGGCTATCCGACAGTTCCGCCAGGCCGGGGCACTGGTGCTCCTCGATGCCAAGCGGGGCGACATCGGCTCGACCGCGCAGGCGTACGCCGACGCGTACCTCGACCCGGCGAGCCCGCTGTGTGCTGACGCGGTCACCGCGCACCCGTACCTCGGCTTCGGGTCGCTGCGCCCGTTGCTGGCTGCTGCGGCGGCCCACGGCGGTGGCGTGTTCGTCCTCGCGGTCACCTCCAACCCCGAGGGCTGGGGCGTGCAGCAGGCCCGTACGGCCGGCGGGCGCACCGTCGCACAGCTTGTCGTGGACGAGGTCGCGCAGGTCAACGCGGGGCTCACTGGGACGGGCAGCGTCGGCGTGGTGGTCGGCGGCACGCCCGGCGCGCCCCGGGTGGACCTGACCCGGCTGGGCGGGCCGGTCCTGGTGCCCGGCATGGGGGCGCAGGGCGGCACCCCGCAGCTGCTGCGCCAGCTCACCGGCCCGGTCGCGGGTCCGGTGCTGCCGGCGTACTCCCGGCAGATCCTGCAGGCCGGCCCGGGCGTGGCCGGCCTGCGCGCGGCGGCCGAGCGGGCGTGTGACGACTGCATCACGGCGTTGTTCCCCGTTCAGTGACTTCAACCTCGTTACGATGCGCCTTCCAGCGCGTTGCAACGTTGCTGAATCTGGCAATGACCGCTAGGTTTCCCCGCGCTGGAAACAACGCTCACCCACGTACCACAAGGCGTCGGGCGCATCCCGCGCTCCGATGCACTCCGGAGAACCCCTGAGGAGAACTGGTGCCGCTCCCGTCACTCAGCCCTGAACAGCGTTCTGCCGCGCTGGAGAAGGCCGCGGAGATCCGCAAGGCCCGTGCCGCGCTCAAGGAGCAGCTGAAGCAGGGCAAGACCACCCTCGCCCAGGTGCTTGACCGAGCCGAGTCCGACGAGGTGGTCGGCAAGCTCAAGGTCTCGGCAGTGCTGCAGGCGATGCCTGGGATCGGCAAGATCCGGGCCATGCAGATCATGGAACGGCTGAAGATCGCCGACAGCAGGCGCCTGCGCGGCCTCGGTGACCAGCAGCGCAAAGCACTGCTTGGGGAGTTCTCTGCCACCAAGTGAGTCCGTTGGGCTCGCCGGCAGGGTAGAAA
This sequence comes from Micromonosporaceae bacterium, assembly GCA_035649895.1. GTDB lineage: Bacteria > Actinomycetota > Actinomycetes > Mycobacteriales > Micromonosporaceae > DASSUC01. The sequence continues at coordinate 18,795 of DASRIS010000023.1, forward strand.
CAAGCAGTGAGCAACTATGACGATGCGCGCCCGGCGGCTCGACTCACTGTCCTGTCCGGCCCCTCCGGGGTCGGCAAGGACAGCGTGATCGAGCTGATCCGGGCGCGCTCGCCGTGGGTGTGGCTGTCAGTCTCGGTGACGACCCGGCGGATGCGTGACTACGAGGTCGACGGGGTGCACTACTACTTCGTCACCCGTTCCCAGTTCGAGCGCATGGTCGCCGTCGGTGAGCTGCTGGAGTGGGCGGAGTTCGCCGGCAACCTCTACGGCACGCCGCGGGGTGCGGTGCAGGCCCGGCTGCACGAGGGCATCCCGGTGCTGCTGAAGATCGACCTGCAGGGAGCGCGCCAGGTGCGGGCCGCCATGCCCCACGCTCAGCTGGTGTTCCTCGCCCCGCCTAGCTGGGAGGAGCTCAAACGTCGCCTGGTCGGGCGGGGGACAGACGACCCGGAGACCATCCGGCACCGCCTGGAGCACGCGCGGGAGGAGCTGGCGATGCGGTCGGAGTTCGACGTGACCGTCATCAACGACTCCGTGGAGCGCGCCGCCGACGAGTTGCTAGGATTGCTCGGCCTACCTGTAATGACCTCTGCCCACTCCGAAAGCTAAGGGCTCACCTTGTCCGGAACCATCGCGCAGCCGGAGGGCATCACCAACCCGCCCATCGACGAGCTGCTCGGCAAGACCACGTCCAAGTACGCACTGGTGATCTTCGCGGCCAAGCGCGCGCGCCAGATCAACGCGTACTACAGCCAGCTCGGCGAGGGCCTGCTGGAGTATGTCGGCCCGCTGGTGGAGACCACGCCCCAGGAGAAGCCGCTCTCCATCGCCCTCCGGGAGATCAACTCCAGCCTGCTGACCGCCGAGCCGGTCGACGCCGCCTGACCGCCCGGCCGTGGCCCGGATCGTCCTCGGCGTGGCCGGCGGCATCGCCGCCTACAAGGCCTGCGAGCTGCTGCGCCGGCTGACCGAGGCGGGGCACTCCGTCCGGGTCGTACCGACCGCTGCCGCGCTGCGCTTCGTCGGTGCGCCCACCTGGGCGGCGCTCTCCGGCCAGCCCGTCGCCACGGACGTCTGGGACGGCGTCCACGAGGTGCCGCACGTACGCCTCGGCCAGCAGGCCGACCTGGTGATGGTGGCACCGGCAACGGCCGACCTGCTCGCCCGGGCGGCCCACGGCCTCGCCGACGACCTGCTGACCAACACCCTGCTCACCGCGCGCTGCCCGGTCGTCTACGCCCCGGCCATGCACACCGAGATGTGGGAGCACCCGGCTACCGCCGCCAACGTGGCGACGCTGCGGGCCCGCGGCGCCGTCGTGGTCGAGCCCGCGGTCGGGCGGCTGACCGGAGCGGACAGCGGCAAGGGCCGGCTGCCCGAGCCGGACGAGCTGTTCTTCCTGGCCGGCCGGGTGCTGGCCCGCCGCGACCGGCTCACCCATCCTCCGGACACCCCGGCCGGGGCCCCGGTCTCCGCGGCCGGGCCTGCCGGGCTGCTACTGGACCTGGCCGGGCGGCACGTCGTGGTCACCGCGGGCGGCACCCGCGAGCCGCTGGACCCGGTGCGCTTCCTCGGCAACCGCTCCTCCGGCAAGCAGGGGTACGCGTTCGCGCGTACCGCCGTGGCCCGCGGTGCCCGGGTGACCCTCGTCTCAGCGAACGTGGCCCTGCCCGACCCGGCCGGCGCGGCGGTCGTGCGCGTCGGCACGACCGAGGAGCTGCGCAAGGCCACCCTGGAGGCGGCCGCGTCGGCCGATGCGGTGGTCATGGCCGCCGCCCCGGCTGACTTCCGGCCCGCGGAGTACGCGCCATCGAAGATCCAGAAGAGCGCAGCCGCCCGGGCGCCCGTCCTGCGCCTGGTGACCAACCCCGACATCGCCGCCGAGCTGGGTGGGCGCCGCCGCCCCGGCCAGGTCCTGGTGGCGTTCGCGGCGGAGACCGCGGCTGCCCACGAGACCGCGGCTGGCCAGGACACCGCGGAGCGGGGCGCCGGTGTCGGAGCCTCCGCCGGCGTACTGGCCCGAGGGCAGGCCAAGCTCGAGCGCAAGCGGGCCGACCTGATCGTGGTCAACGAGGTTGGCGCGGACCGGGTGTTCGGCGCCGACTCGAACGAGGCGACGGTGCTCGGGGCCGACGGGTCGATGGTGACGATCACCGAACGGTCCAAGGAGGACCTCGCCGACATCGTGTGGGACCTGGTGGTCGCCCGGCTGTGACCGGCGGCGCCCGGTCGTTGGACGCCTACCGGCAATGCTCCCGGCGTCTCCTCGCGGCGCTCCCGGCGTCTCCTCGCAGCAGCCGTCCAGCGGCGGTAGCGTCCGACGATCATGTCGCCCGTACGGGGAGCGCAGTGGCGGACGACCGGGCGGTACCGTCCGGCTCGAGTGGGTACGGCTACACTGCCGCGAAGACTGGCAACCGGAGTAAGGAGCAACGTGGCACGCCGCCTGTTCACCTCGGAATCGGTGACTGAGGGTCACCCGGACAAGATCGCTGACCAGATCAGCGACGGCATCCTCGACGCGCTGCTCGCCCAGGACGCGCGCAGCCGTGTCGCTGTGGAGACCCTGATCACCACCGGCCAGGTGCACGTCGCGGGCGAGGTGACGACGAAGGCATACGCCGACATCCCGACCATCGTCCGGGAGACGATCCTGGGCATCGGCTACGACTCGTCGAAGAAGGGCTTTGACGGGGCGTCCTGCGGCGTGAGCGTGTCGATCGGGTCCCAGTCGCCCGACATCGCGCAGGGCGTGGACCGGGCGATCGAGGTCCGCTCCGGGGAGTCCGGGACCGTCGAGGACGACCTGCTCGAGACCCAGGGCGCTGGCGACCAGGGCATGATGTTCGGCTTCGCGTGCACCGAGACGCCCGAGCTGATGCCGCTGCCGATCGCGCTGGCGCACCGGCTCGCCCGCCGGCTCGCCCTGGTGCGCAAGGAGGGGACGATCCCGTACCTGCGCCCGGACGGCAAGACCCAGGTCACGATCGAGTACGACGGCCTCAAGCCGGTCCGGTTGCACACCGTCGTGGTCTCCTCCCAGCACGCGCCGGACATCTCGCTGGAGTCCCTGCTGACGCCCGACGTGCGGGAGCACGTGATCGCCCCCGAGCTGGAGGGGCTGGGGCTGGACACCGACGGCTACCGGCTGCTGGTGAACCCGACCGGGCGCTTCGAGATCGGCGGCCCGATGGGCGACGCCGGCCTCACCGGCCGGAAGATCATCGTCGACACGTACGGTGGCTACGCCCGCCACGGCGGCGGCGCCTTCTCCGGCAAGGACCCGTCCAAGGTGGACCGCTCGGCTGCGTACGCGATGCGCTGGGTGGCCAAGAACGTGGTCGCCGCCGGGCTCGCCGACCGCTGCGAGGCGCAGGTGGCGTACGCGATCGGCAAGGCGCACCCGGTCAGCCACTTCGTCGAGACCTTCGGCACCGAGACCGTGCCGGTCGAGCGGATCGAGAAGGCGATCGCAGAGGTGTTCGACCTGCGGCCGGCCGCGATCATCCGGGACCTGGACCTGCTGCGCCCGATCTACCAGCAGACGGCGGCGTACGGCCACTTCGGCCGGGACCTGCCCGACCTGACCTGGGAGCGGGCCAACCGGACCGCCGACCTGAAGTCCGCCGCCGGGGCCTGAGCCCTGAAGCCCGCCGCCGGGTCCGAGCCCGGCTCAACCCTCCGGGCCTGAAGCCCGGTTCCCTGGACTCGTCCGCACCGGCCTGCTCTACCTGGTGGTAGGCGGGCCGGTGCAGTCTTGGCGGGTGGCGCGCCGGCCACGGAGATCCGCAACAAGGTCTTGCCCCGCCGTCGCGGACCTGGCGGCGCCAGTCCCGGGTGCTCTGGTAGGACGGTGCGGTGGGAAGGGCTCGCCCGAGGACCCGGCAGCCGGCGGAGAAGCTGCCGGTCGCGCGGGTCTGCGTGGACATCCCGCTGGCCCACCTCGACCGGCCCTTCGACTACCTCGTGCCGGCAGAGCTGGACGAGGCCGCCACGGCCGGGGTACGGGTGCGGGTGCGCTTCGCCGGGCAGCTCGTCGACGGCTTCCTGCTGGGGCGGGCGGAGGAGTCGACACACGACGGCCGCCTGGCGTTCCTGGAGCGGGTGGTCTCCCCCGAGCCGGTGCTGAGCCCCGAGGTCGCCACGCTGGCCCGCGCGGTCGCCGACCGCTACGCCGGCACGCTCCCTGACGTGCTGCGCCTGGCGGTGCCGCCGCGCCACGCCCGGGCCGAGCAGGACCAGTCCCGGCCACCGGCGGCCACCGGCGAGCCGGCCGGGACCGGCCGGCCGGCAGGGACGGGCTGGAGCCGGTACCCGGCCGGTGCCGCCCTGCTGCGCGCGCTGTCGGGCGGGCGGGCGCCGCGGGCGGTCTGGACCGCGCTGCCGGGCGAGGACTGGCCGGCCCGGCTGGCCGAGGCCATCGGCGCGATGCTGGCCCGGGGGCGGGGAGCGCTCGCTGTGGTGCCCGACGCGCGCGACCTCGACCGGCTGGACGCCGCCCTGGCCGGCGTGCTCGGCACCCCGGACCGGCACGTGGCGCTGTCGGCGGCGCTGGGGCCGGCCGAGCGGTACCGCCGGTTCCTGGCGGCGGCCCGCGGCACCGCCCGCGTGGTGGTCGGGACCCGGGCGGCGATGTTCGCCCCAGTCGCCGACCTCGGTCTGGTCGTGCTCTGGGACGACGGGGACGACCTGCACGCCGAGCCGCGGGCGCCGTACCCGCACGCGCGTGAGGTGCTGCTCACCCGGGCCCAGTTAGCCGGCGCGGCCGCGCTGGTCGGCGGCTTTGCCCGCACCGCAGAGGCCCAGCTGCTGCTGGAGACCGGCTGGGCGGTCGAGATCGCCGGCGCCCGGGAGGCGGTACGGGCGGCCGGGCCCCGCGTGGTTCCCCTCGGGGACGATGTGCAGCTCGCCCGGGACCCGGCCGCGGCGGCGGCGCGGCTGCCCACCGTGGCCTGGCAGGCGGCGCGTGACGCGCTCCGCGCCGGCAGCCCGGTGCTGGTCCAGGTGCCCCGGCGCGGCTACCTGCCGGCGGTATCCTGTGTGGACTGTCGAGCCCCGGCCCGGTGCCGCCACTGCCACGGCCCGCTGGAGCTGCGCTCCTCCCGCGCCATGGCGGCCTGCCGCTGGTGCGGCCGGCCCGCATCGGGGTACGCCTGCCCGCACTGCGGCGGCCAGCTACTGCGCGCGGCCGTGGTCGGCGCCCGGCGTACCGCTGAGGAGCTGGGGCGGGCGTTCCCCGGCACCGCGGTGCGCACCTCCGGGCGCGACGGGGTGCTCACCAGCGTGCCGGACGAGCCGGCGCTCGTCGTCGCGACGCCAGGGGCGGAGCCGGTGGCGGAGGGCCCCGGCTACGGCGCCGTGCTGCTGCTCGACACCTGGGCCCTGCTCACCCGCGCCGACCTGCGCGCCGGGGAGGAGGCGCTGCGCCGGTGGCTGCACGCCGCGGCCCTGGCCCGGCCGGCCGGGGCCGGCGGTCGCGTGGTCGTCGTCGCGGACGGGGGCCTGCCCACGGTCCAGGCGCTGCTGCGGTTCGACCCAGGCTGGTACGCCGGGCGCGAGCTGGCCGAGCGGCGCGAGCTCGGCTTCCCGCCGGCGACCCGGATGGCGTCGCTGACCGGGCCGCGGGACGCGGTCGCCGACCTGCTCGCCGCGGCTCGCCTGCCCGACGGCGCGCAGCTGCTGGGGCCGATCCCGGTGCCGCTGCGCGGCGGTGGCAGGGGCGGCGGGGAGGGCACCGGGCCAGGCCACGACCCGGCGGAGCCGGTGGAGCGGGTGCTGGTGCGGGTCGCCCGGTCAGCCGCCCCGGCGCTGGCCGCGGCCCTGCACGCGGCGCTCGGGGTCCGCAGCGCCCGCAAGGCCCCCGACCCGGTACGCGTCCAGCTCGACCCGCTGGACCTGCTCTGACGCTGGACCTGCGCCACGCGGCCCGTGCCCGCGTCCGCGTCCGTGGCCGATGCCCGCGTCCGTGGCCGGTGTCCGCATCTGTGGCTGGTGCCCGCGTCCGTGGCTGGTGCCCGCACGCCCGTAAACTGGACCAAGACCAAGCCCGCAGCCGACCCGAGGAGCACCGCGTGACCGTCCAGCCCATCCGCCTGTTCGGGGACCCGGTGCTGCGCACTCCCGCCGAGCCGGTGGTGACCTTCGACCGTGAGCTGCGCCGCCTGGTCGAGGACCTCACCGACAGCATGCGCGAGCAGAGCGGCCTCGGCCTGGCCGCACCCCAGCTCGGGGTCGGCCTGCGGGTCTTCGTCTTCGACGTGGACGACGTGCTGGGCCACCTGGTCAACCCGGTGCTGGAGTTCCCGGACGACGCCGAGCAGGACGGCCCCGAGGGCTGCCTGTCCATCCCCGGGGTCTACGTGGACGCCAAGCGGCGGATGAACGTGGTGGCCCGCGGTGTCAACCAGTACGGCGACCCGGTGCAGATCGTCGGCTCCGGCACCATGGCCCGCTGCGCCCAGCACGAGACCGACCACCTGGACGGCATCCTCTTCCTGGACCGGCTCGACGCGGCCCGGCGCAAGGACGCGATGCGGCAGATCCGCGCCGCCGACTGGTACAACCCGGCAGCGCCCCCGGCCGTCAAGGTGAGCCCGCACGCCACCCCCAGCCCGTTCCGGCTGGGCGGCTGAGCCGATGCGGCTGGTCTTCGCCGGCACGCCGGCGACGGCGCTTGCGGCGCTCGACGCCATCGCGTCCTCGGGGCATCAGCTGCTCGCGGTGCTCACCCGGCCGGACGCTCCGGTCGGGCGGGGCCGGCAGCTGGCCCGCTCCCCGGTCGGCGCCTGGGCGGACGAGCGGGGCCTGCCCGTGCTCACCCCGGCCCGCCCGCGTGGCCCGGAGTTCCTCGACGAGCTGCGGCGGCTCGCGCCGGACTGCGTGCCGGTGGTCGCCTACGGCGCGCTGGTCCCGCCCGACGCGCTCGCCATCCCCCCGCACGGCTGGGTCAACCTGCACTTCTCCCTGCTGCCCGCGTGGCGCGGGGCGGCTCCGGTGCAGCACGCCCTGCTGCACGGCGACGGCCTGACCGGGGCCTCGGTCTTCCAGCTCGAGCAGGGGCTGGACACCGGGCCGGTCTTCGGCACGCTCACCGAGCCGGTCCGCCCGGACGACACGGCCGGGGCCCTGCTGGCCCGGCTCGCCGACGCCGGGGCGCGCCTGCTCGTCGAGGTGCTCGACGCGATCGAGGCGGGCACCGCGCAGGCCGTGCCGCAGCCTACGGACGGGGTCAGCCACGCCCCGAAGGTGAGCGTGGAGGACGCGCAGGTGCGCTGGTCCGACCCTGCGTTCGCGGTGGACCGGCGGATCCGCGCCTGCACCCCGGCGCCGGGGGCGTGGACCACGTTCCGCGGCGAGCGGCTCAAGCTCGGCCCGGTCGCCGTGCTGGCCAACGCCGCCCCGCTGGCGCCGGGGGAGCTGCGGGTCGAGGGCGGCCAGGTGCACGCCGGCACCGGCACGATGCCGGTCGCGCTGGGGGAGGTGCGCGCGGCCGGCAAGCGGCCCATGCCCGCCGCGGAGTGGGCCCGCGGCGCCCGGCTGGCCGACGGGGACCGGTTGGCCGACGGGGATCGGCTGGCCGCCGAGGACCGGCCGGGGCCCGAGGAGCAGCCCGGATGAGGCGGCGGGACCGGCCGCGCCCCCGCTCGGACCGCGGCGGGCGGGCACCGCGGGCTGGCCGCCCACCGTCCGACCCGGCCCGGCAGGCGGCGTACGAGGTGGTCGCCGCGGTGCACCGGGACGACGCGTACGCCAACCTCGCCCTGCCCACGGTGCTGCGCGAGTACGGCCTGGCCGGGCGGGACGCGGCGTTCGCCACCGAGCTGGCGTACGGCACGCTGCGGGCGCTGGGCACCCTCGACGCGGTGCTCGCCGTCGCCGCCCAGCGCGAGGTCGCCCGGATCGACCCGCCGGTACGCGACGCGCTGCGGCTCGGCGCGTACCAGCTGCTGCACACCCGCGTGCCGGCGCACGCCGCGGTGTCCTCCACAGTGGACCTGGTCCGCGCGGTGGGCGGGGCGAGCGCGTCCGGCTTCGCCAACGCGGTGCTGCGCCGGGTGGCAGCCCACGACCTGCCGGGCTGGCTCGCCCAGGTCGCGCCGGACCTCGACGCCGACCCGGTCGGCCACCTGGCGCTCACCCACGCCCATCCACAGTGGATAGTTCGGGCGTTCGCCGACGCGCTCGGTGGGGACCTGGCCGAGACCGCCGCCGCCCTGGCCGCCGACAACGAGCGCCCGGAGGTGCACCTGTGCGCCCGGCCCGGGCTGGTCCCAACGGCCGAGCTGACCGAGCAGGCCGGCGGGGAGCCGGGCCGCTGGTCGCCGTACGCGGTGGTGCTCGGCGGCGGCGCGCCGGGTGAGGTGCCGGCGGTGGCCGCCGGGCGCGCGCACGTGCAGGACGAGGGGTCCCAGCTGGTCGCGGTAGCGGCGGTGGCGGCGCCGCTCGGCGCCGGGCCGGACGGGCGCTGGCTGGACCTGTGCGCCGGTCCGGGCGGCAAGGCGGGCCTGCTCGGCGCGCTCGCGGCGCAGCGCGGTGCCCGGGTGACCGCGGTCGAGGTGGCGCCGCACCGGGCACAGCTGGTCTCCGCCGCAGTGCGTGGCCTGCCGGTCGACGTGGTGTGCGCCGACGGCCGCACGGTCTCCGGCGAGTACGACCGGGTGCTGGTGGACGCTCCGTGCACCGGCCTGGGTGCGCTGCGCCGCCGCCCGGAGGCGCGCTGGCGCCGGGCGCCGTCCGACCTGCCGCCGCTGACCAGCCTGCAACGGGAGCTGCTCGCCGCGGCGCTGGGCGTGGTCCGCCCCGGCGGTGTGGTGGCCTACGCCACCTGCTCCCCGCACCTGGCCGAGACCCGGGTGGCCCTACGCCGGCTGCCGGTGTCCGATGTGGAGCATCTTGACGCCCGCCGGCTGCTGCCGCAAGGGATGCCGGACCTCGGCGACGCGCCGGCGGTGCAGCTGTGGCCGCACCGGCACGGCACCGACGCGATGTTCCTCGCGGTGCTGCGCCGCAGCGGGTAGCGGATCGTGACAAGTCGCGGGTCCCGGCGGTTACAGCTGGTTCGTAGACTGACCGGGTGAACAGCCGTCGCATGGTCATCGCGCCCAGCCTCCTCGCCGCCGACTTCGCCCGTCTGGCTGACGAGGCGCGCTCGGTCGAGCAGGATGCGGACTGGCTGCACGTCGACGTGATGGACAACCACTTCGTGCCCAACCTCACCATCGGCCTGCCGGTGGTGGAGAGCCTGCTCAAGACGACCAGCCTGCCCTGCGACTGCCACCTGATGATCGAGGAGCCGCAGCGGTGGGCGCTCGGGTACGCGCAGGCCGGCGCGTACAACGTGAGCTTCCACGCCGAGGCGGCGGCGGACCCGGTGGGGCTCGCCCGGGACCTGCGCGCCGCTGGCACCCGGGCCGGGCTCGCCATCGACCGGGACACGCCGGTCGAGCCGTACCTGGAGATCCTGCCGCACTTCGACGTGCTGCTGGTCATGACGATCAAGGCGGGGTTCGGCGGGCAGCAGTTCCTGCCCGCGCTGCTGGAGAAGGTGCGCACCGCCCGGACCCACGCCCGCAGCGGCCACCTCGAGCTGCGGATCGAGGTGGACGGCGGCATCGACGAGGCGAGCATCGCCCAGGCGGTGGCCGCCGGTGCGGACACGTTCGTGGCGGGCACCGCCGTCTACCGCGCCGACGACCCGGCAGAGGCCGTCCGGCGGCTACGCCGGGTCGCCGAGAGCACACCGGCACCGTGACCGAACCACCCGAGCGGGCCCAGCTGATCCTGGTCGTCGACGACGACGCCGACATCGCCCGCTTCGTCGAGGTGAACCTGCGGCTGGAGGGGTTCGAGGTGCTGCTCGCCAACGACGGCGAAGCGGCGCTCACCCTGGTCGAGCAGCACCGGCCGGACCTGGCCATTGTGGACCTGATGATGCCGCAGGTGGACGGCTTGGAGCTGACCCGCCGGCTGCGGGCTGACCCGATCATGAACGCGATGCCGATCATCATGCTCACCGCGCGCGGGATGACCGTTGACAAGGTGGTCGGGCTGACCGCGGGCGCCGACGACTACCTGGTCAAGCCGTTCGACACGCTCGAGCTGGTGGCGCGGGTCCGCTCGATGCTGCGCCGCAACCAGGAGTTCCGGGAGGTCTCGCCGCTGACCGGGCTGCCCGGCAACAGCCGGATCCTGCGGGAGATCCATGACCGGGCCCGCAGCGGCACCGACTACGCGGTCTGCCACATCGACATCGACCGGTTCAAGAGCGTCAACGACGCGTACGGCTTCCTGCGCGGGGACGAGTTCATCGCGGCGCTGGCCCGTTCGCTGCACCGGGCGGTGGTGGACGTGGACCTGCCGCCGGCCTTCCTCGGGCACGTCGGCGGCGACGACTTCATCGTGGTGTGCACGCCGGAGCAGGTGCGCCCGCTGACCCAGAAGGCGGTGGTGGACTTCGAGGCCGCCGCGGACCGGCTCTACGACCCGGTCGACGCCCAGCGCGGCTACCTGGAGCTGACCGACCGGCGGGGCCACGTGCAGCGGGCCAACCTGGTGACGATCTCGATCGGCGTGGCGCTGTCCACCAACCACACCTACACCGACCCGCGCGAGGTCATCGCGGTCGCCTCCGACATGAAGAGCGTGGCGAAGACCCAGCCGGGCTCGTACGTGGCGGTCGACCGGCGCAAGGGCCCGGCCGGCCCACACCCGGGCGGGCCAGGGGCGACGTAGGCCCGGGCGAGCTCTGCCGCCGGAGCGGCCAGCGGTGGCGCGGGCCGGGGCGGCCGGCGCGGTCGGCTGCCGGACGGTCGGGCTGTGACGTAGGTCCCGCCGGTGCCGCCCCGCGCGGCGGCGTGCAAGACTCGACAGGTACCCACCACGCGCTGGCGGGACTCGGTGAAACTCCGAACCGGCGGTAAGGCGCGACAGCGCTGAGCCCGCGACCCGGCCACATCCAGTGGCCGGTGGACCTGGTGTGACTCCAGGGCCGACGGTGACAGTCCGGATGGGAGGCAGCGCGCGGGAGCAGAGGGCTGCGTCGTGGCACGCCCTCCCGGGTCGGTCCGCCGACCCCGCCCGCCTGCCCCGTGCCGGCGCGCGGTGTACCGCGACCGACAGGAGGACGCCGGTGGCCAGCCCGGCCGAGGACGAGGCGATGCGGCGCGCCATCGGGCTCGCCGCCCGCGGGCTGGGCACCACGAGCCCCAACCCGGTGGTCGGCTGCGTCCTGCTCGACACCGAAGGCAAGGTGGTCGGGGAGGGGTTCCACGCGTACGCCGGCGGGCCGCACGCCGAGATCGTCGCGCTCGCCCAGGCCGGCGAGGCGGCCCGGGGCGGGGTCGCCGTGGTCACCCTGGAGCCGTGCAACCACACCGGCCGGACCGGCCCGTGCACCAACGCCCTGCTGGCCGCCGGGATCGCCCGGGTGGTGGTCGGGGTGCGCGACCCCAACCCGCCCGCCGCCGGCGGCGTGGAGCGGCTGCGGGCCGCCGGGGTGCAGGTCGAGACGGGGGTACGGGCTGCCGAAGCGGCGGCCGGCAACGTCGCCTGGCTGACCGCGGTCCGCCGGCACCGGCCCTACCTTGTCTGGAAGCTCGCCGCCACGCTGGACGGGCGCTCCGCCGCGGCCGACGGGACCAGCATGTGGATCACCTCGGAGGAGGCGCGTACGGACGTGCACGCGCTGCGCGGCACCGTGGACGCGGTGATCGCCGGGGTGGGCACGGTGCTCGCCGACGACCCCCGGCTCACCGTGCGCAACCTGCGCGACGGCACGCTCGCGATCCGCCAGCCGCTGCGGGTGGTGGTGGACAGCGGCGGGCGTACCCCGGCGGGCGCCCGGGTCCGCGACGCGGCCGCGCCCACCTGGGTGGCGACGGCGGCCGAGGTCGGCGCCGGGCCGGACGGCCGGGTCGACCTGGTGGCCCTGGTGGCCGCGCTCTACCAGCGCGGCGTGCGCTCCGCCCTGGTCGAGGGCGGGCCGACGCTCGCCGGCGCGTTCCTGTCCGCCCGGCTGGTGGACCGGGTGGTCGCCTACCTCGCCCCGAAGCTGCTCGGCGCCGGCCCCGCCGCGCTGGGCGGCGCCGGGGTGGCCACACTCGCCGAGTCGATCGACTTGGAGATCACCGACCTGGCCCGGGTAGGTCCGGACATCCGGGTCACCGCCGTGCCGCGAGAGCTGGAGGGATGAGGATGTTCACCGGGATCGTCGAGGAGCTCGGCGAGGTCGTCGAGGTGGTCGGGACCGCGGGCGGGATCAGGCTCGCGGTGCGCGGCCCGCGCCTGGCCGCGGAGGCCGGTCACGGCGACTCGATCGCGGTCAACGGGGTGTGCCTGACCGTGGTCAGCGTCGACGGGCCGGTCTTCACCGCGGACGTGATGGCCGAGACGCTGCGGCGTACCGCCCTGGGCCGGCTGCACCCGGGCGACCGGGTCAACCTCGAGGGCGCCGCCCGCCTGGGCGACCGGCTCGGCGGCCACCTGGTGCAGGGCCACGTCGACGGCCTCGGCACCATCCTGTCCCGCAGCCCGCGCGGGGACTGGGAGCTGGTGCGGTTCTCCCTGCCGGAGCCGCTGCGCCGGTACGTCGTCGAGAAGGGCTCGATCACCGTGGACGGGGTCTCGCTCACCGTGGTCGACGTCGACGGGGAGAGCTTCTCGGTCGGCCTGATCCCGACCACGCTCAGCTTGACCAGCCTGGGCCGCAAGGGCGTCGGCGACCCGGTGAACCTGGAGGTCGACGTGATCGCCAAGTACGTCGAGCGGCTGGTGTCGCTGCGATGATGGACCGCATCGAGCAGGCGGTGGCCGAGGTCGCGGCGGGCCGGGCCGTGGTGGTCGTCGACGACGAGGACCGGGAGAACGAGGGCGACCTCATCTTCGCCGCGCAGATGGCCACCCAGCAGCTGCTGGCGTTCATGGTCCGGCACACCTCCGGCTACATCTGCGTGCCGCTCGCCGAGGACGACTGCGACCGGCTCGAGCTGCCGCCGATGTACCACACCAACCAGGACCGCCGCGGCACCGCGTACACGGTGACCGTGGACGCGCGGGAGGGCGTGACCACGGGCATCTCAGCGGCCGACCGGGCGCACACGATCCGCCTGCTGGCCGACCCGGACACCACCCCCGCCGACCTGGCCCGCCCCGGGCACGTGGTGCCGCTGCGGGCGCGCCGGGGCGGGGTGCTGCGCCGCCCCGGCCACACCGAGGCCGCGGTGGACCTGGCCACCATGGCCGGGCTGCGCCCGGCCGGCGTGCTGTGTGAGCTGGTCAACGACGACGGCACCATGATGCGCCTGCCGGACCTGGAGAAGTTCGTCGCCGAGCACGGCCTCACCCTGGTCAGCATCGCCGACCTGATCGCCTACCGGCGCCGCCACGAGAAGCAGGTGGAGCACGTGGCGACCGCGCGCATCCCCACCGAGTACGGCGTGTTCAAGGCGGTCGGCTACCGGTCGACGTACGACGGCGCCGAGCACGTCGCGCTGGTCTACGGCGACCTCAGCGACGGCGCCGAGGTGCTGGTGCGGGTGCACTCCGAGTGCCTGACCGGGGACGTGTTCGGGTCGCTGCGCTGCGACTGCGGACCGCAGCTGGACGCCGCGCTGGCCCGGGTCGCGGCCGAGGGGCGCGGGGTCGTGCTCTACATCCGCGGCCACGAGGGGCGCGGCATCGGCCTGATGCACAAGCTCCAGGCGTACCAGCTGCAGGACCTGGGCCGGGACACCGTCGACGCGAACCTCGAGCTGGGCCTGCCGGCCGACGCCCGCGACTACGGCACGGGCGCGCAGATCCTGCACGACCTCGGCGTACGGACCATGCGGCTGCTCACCAACAACCCAGCCAAACGGGCCGGCCTGGAGGGGTACGGCCTGGCCGTGGTCGGGCGGGAGACCCTGCCCATCCGGCCGCACCCGGAGAACGTGCGCTACCTGCGGACCAAGCGGGACCGGATGGGCCACCTGATGGACGACCTGGAGGGCCTGGCGTGAGCTGGGTAGCTGTGGCCGCCGAGCGAAGCGAGGTGGCCGCTTGAGCGGCTTTGGCGAGCCGGAGTCGTCCACGGTGGACGCTGCCGGGCTGGTGCTCGGGGTGGCGGCGACCCGCTGGCACGGGGAGCTGACCGGGCAGCTGCTCGACCGGGCTCTCGCCGCCGCCGCGAGCTGCGGCGTGGCCGAGGTGGTGACCGCCCGGGTGGCCGGCTCGGTGGAGCTGCCGGTGGTGGTGCAGGCCCTGGCCCGCCGGTGCGACGCCGTGGTCGCGCTCGGCGTGGTGGTCCGGGGCGAGACCGCCCACTTCGACTACGTGTGCCGCGCGGTGACCGACGGCCTGGTCCGGGTGGCGCTGGACGAGTCCACCCCGGTCGCCCACGGTGTGCTCACCGTGGACACGGTCGAGCAGGCGCACCAGCGGGCCGGCTTCGCCGACTCGGCCGAGGACAAGGGCTGGGGGTCCACCGTCGCCGCGCTCGACGCGGCCCTGGCGCTGCGCGCGCTCAACAGGTAGAACCGGGTTCAGGTAAACCGGGACCGGGGGCCGCGCGTCGTACTCGCGTGACACCCAGACTGGTCTCGGCGGAGTGGGGCGGGAGGGCGATGGTCTATACCGCCGCCACCGACGCGGGCGCCGCCGCGTGGGACGCAGACGAGGCGGTGACCCGCCTCTTCAGCGCCCACTACCGGCCGCTCGTGCGGCTGGCCGCGCTGCTGCTCAGCGACCGGGGAGCCGCCGAGGAGGTCGTGCAGGACGCGTACGTGGCCCTGCACGCCCACTGGCGCCGGCTCCGCGACGCCGACAAGGCCCTGGCCTACCTGCGGGCGTGCGTGGTCAACCGCTCCCGCTCGGCGCTGCGGCACCGGCGCGTGGTCGACCGGTACGCCCGGTCGGTCCGGCCGTTGCCGGACGCGCCGAGCGCAGAGGCCGGCGCGCTCGGGGCCCTGGAGCACGCGGCCGTGGTGGCCGCGCTGCGGGCCCTGCCCACCCGGCAGCGGGAGGCGCTGGTCCTGCGTTACTACGTCGACCTCTCCGAGGCGGACATCGCCGAGACGATGGGGGTCAGTCGGGGTGCTGTGAAGAGCCACACCGCGCGGGGCATGGCCGCACTGCGGGCCGCCCTCGGCACGAGCGAGGCGATCGCATGAACGAACACGACCTCCGTCGGGTTCTCGACGCCGAAGCGGCGAGCGTAGAGGTGTCCCCGGATGCACTGGTGGCCATCCGCCAGCGCATCGCGGCACGCCGGGCGCGGTGGCTACCCCGAGGAGGAGCCATGTTCGCCGTCAGCACCGGGGGCCTCGCCGCTCTCGCTACCGCCGTCGCCGTCTTCGCCGGCGTGGGCAGCTGCGCCCCGCGTACCGACCCACCGCCGCCACCGGCCGCTTCCACGCCGGTCGAGACCCCGTCGCACACGCCGTCACCGGTGCAGCCGGCCCCGCCCGGCCCGACCGCGGCCCCGCCGTCGACCACTAGGCCGCCGCAGTCGGTCTCCGCGTCTGTGCCGGTCTACTACATCGGGCTCGACCGCAACCGCCCGCGGCTCTACCGCGAGTTCCACCAGCTGCCGGTCGGTGACGGCTCGCCTGCGGCCAGGACCCGGGCCGCGGTCACCGAGATGCTCGACGGGCAGAGCGCGTACGACCCGGACTACGCCAGCTCCTGGCCGGCCAGCGCGCGCGTACGCAGCGTGCGGATCGCCGGTGACGCGGTCGTGGTGGACCTGACCGGGGCGAGCCAGAACTCGGTCGGCTCCGAGTACGCCCACCAGGCTGTGCAGCAGCTGATCTGGACGGCGACCGCAGCCAGCGGCAAGCAGAAGGTGCGCATCCTGCTCGACGGGGCGCCGGTCAGCGAGCTCTGGGGCTCTGTCGCGGTCGCCGGGGACCTGCAGCGGGGGCCAGCGTTGCAGGTGCTGGCGCTGATCTGGCTGATCAGCCCGCAGCACGGGGCGACCGTGGGGCGCACGTTCGAGGTGCACGTGGACGGTACGGTCTTCGAGGCCACGGTGCAGCTGCGGGTGGTGCAGAACGGCAAGACCATCACCGAGCGGGTGCTGACCCTCAGCATCGGGGCGCCCAGCCGGGGCGAGGGCCGGCTCAGCCTGACCCTGCCACCGGGCGCCTACACGGTCGAGGCGTTCGCCTACTCCGCCGAGGACGGCAGCATCCAGCACCTGGACAACCACCAGATAACGGTGCGCTGAGCGGAGTAGCCGCCGGGCCTAGCGCCCGGCCCGGTCCGGTGCGGCCGTCCCTAGCGGACGGCCGCACCAGCCGTTGCCTACACCATCGCTGCCAGCCAGAGCCCGGACGGCACAACGGCTCTGCGTACCAGTGGCTTTGGATACCACGGCCACGTCGACAGATCGATCTCATGCTACTGCTGTAGCATCAGCAGTATGACGCGACGGTTCAGCATCAGCCTGCCGGACGAGGTCGCCGCCGAGCTCGACCACGTCGACAACGCCTCGGCGTACATTGCCGAGGCGATCCGGATGCGCCGCTGCCGGGAGGCCACCCGTGGCGTACTGGCCGCTGCCGGATACCAGGTCACCGACGAGGGTGTCCGCCGTATCCGCGAGCGCGTCCGTGCGCTGGAGGCCCGCCGGCAGGCGCCCGGCGCGGAGGGCCAGGAATGAGTGTCCGGGTCATCCTCGACACTTCGGCCTTGCTCTCCTACGCCCGCCTGAGCGGTCTGGCAGTGGGCGAGCTGGTCGCCATGGTCGAGGAGGACGGCGGCGCGGCGCTGGTCGGGGTGCCGGCCGCGAGCTTCCTGGCGGCGTACTCGGTGCTCGACAAGGACGAGCGGTCACTCCTGGTGGACCTGGCGACGAAGATCGACGGGGTGACCACCATCCTGCCGCTGCTCGGGGCGGACGCCGTGGAGGTGGCCGGGCTCGACGCCCGGCTGGGAGCCGCTGGCCTCGGACACGCGGTCGTTGAGGCGCGCAGGCGGGGCAGCCTGCTCGCCACGTACGCAGGGAGCACCGCGCGGTGGGAGCTGCCTGACGGCACGGTCCTCGACCTGTAGCGGGTCCGGCCCGGCCAGGTGGCTCGGCTGGCCTGCCGCCTACACTTGGACGCTGTGACACCGAGGGTCCGCATCCGGCCGCGCCGGGTCCGCGTGGTGGCGTGGGTCGCCGCGGTCGCGGTGGTGGTCGTCTCCGCCGCGGTCGCCACCGGGCTGCGCGGCAGCACCGGCGCCGGCACCGCGGTCTTCCAGCCCGGTGACCAGATCGCGATGATCGGTCTCGGCCTGGTCGGGGCAGCCGCCATCCTGGCGTTCACCCGCCCGCTGGTGGAGGCGGACAGCGAACGGATCCGGATCCGCAACATTGTCGGTGGGTACGAGCTGCCCTGGCAGGTCGTCCGGGCGGTGCGCTTCGAGCACG
The DNA here is from genome assembly GCA_035649895.1 of Micromonosporaceae bacterium. Taxonomy (GTDB): domain Bacteria; phylum Actinomycetota; class Actinomycetes; order Mycobacteriales; family Micromonosporaceae; genus DASSUC01. The sequence continues at coordinate 36,184 of DASRIS010000023.1, forward strand.
GTGCCTCCTGGGCCACGCTGGAGCTCGCCGACGACGACGTGGTCTCGGTCCTGGCCGTGCAGCGGGCGGACAAGGAGCACGCCGTGCGGGCCGTGCGCGCGCTGCGTACCCTGCTTGAGGAGAGCCGGGCTACGCCGGCCGTGCCTGCCGACGGCGACTGACCCCCGCGGCGGCGGTTGTGGCATGCCCGGTCTGCTCGCGGGCGAGCGATACGCCTGATAGTCTTGTCAGGTCGACCAACCGTCATCACTGGTGATGGTGCCGAAGCGGAGCGCCTGCTCCCACCCGAGCTGCCGATCCTTCAGCGGCCGGGTCCGGTCAAGCCGGCGACCTGCCGGCTGGTGCGCGTGCGCACCTGACCGGTCGAGCGGGCTCTGGCGTATGCCAGGGCCTTCTGCTTTAGGTCGGCACCCGTTCCCTGCACAGCTACGGAGGAGGCCACATCAGCGTCGAACCACGCGTGAACGAACAGATCCGGGCACGTGAGGTCCGACTGGTCGGTCCTGAGGGGGAGCAGGTGGGCATCGTCCCACTGGAGCGAGCCCTGCAGCTGGCCGCGGACGTCGACCTGGACCTGGTCGAGGTGGCGCCAATGGCGCGCCCGCCGGTGTGCAAGCTCATGGACTACGGCAAGTTCAAGTACGAGAGCGCACTCAAGGCGAGGGAAGCCCGGCGCAACCAGCAACAGACCGTCATCAAGGAGATGAAGCTCCGGCCAAAGATCGACTCGCATGACTACGAGACCAAGAAGGGTCACGTCGTGCGGTTCCTCAAGGCCGGCGACAAGGTCAAGGTGACGATTATGTTCCGCGGCCGCGAGCAGAGCCGCCCGGAGCTGGGGTTCCGGCTCCTGCGCCGGCTCTCCGAGGAGGTCGCGGAGCTTGGGTTCGTCGAGGCCGCTCCAAAGCAGGACGGGCGAAATATGATCATGGTGATCGCCCCGCACCGGGCCACCAAGGCCGCCGCCACCGCGTCCCGGGCGGGTGCCGCCACCCCGCGGCGCCTGGCCGAGGAGGTGGCGCAGGTACCCAGCGAGAACGGCGCGGGCGCGCCGGTTGGGCGCGCCAGCGAGGTGGCCCGTACCGCGGGCGAGGCATAAGCCCACCGTGGGCGAGGCATAGAGCCGCCCCCGCCATGGGCGGGTAGTCAGGGGAGAAACGCGTAATGCCGAAGATGAAGAGCCACACCGGCATGGGCAAGCGGGTCCGTGTGACCGGCGGCGGGAGGATCGTCTCCGAGCAGGCGGGCAAGCGGCACAAGCTGGAGGCCAAGTCCTCCCGACGGACCCGTCGGCTGACCGGCACGGTCGAGGTCGCCAAGGCCGATGTCAAGAGGATCAAGAAGCTGCTGGGCCGCTGAGGCGCGCCGCGGACGAGGAGGAGTGCAGACGTGGCACGCGTCAAGCGGGCACTGAATGCCCAGAAGAAGCGCCGTACCGTGCTGGAGGCGGCGAGCGGGTACCGCGGGCAGCGCTCGCGGCTCTACCGCAAGGCAAAGGAGCAGATGCTCCACTCGCTCAACTACGCGTACCGGGACCGCCGGGACCGCAAGGGTGACTTCCGCCAGCTGTGGATCACCCGGATCAACGCGGCCGCCCGCGCCAACGGCATGACGTACAACCGGCTCATCCAGGGTCTCAAGCTCGCCGGGGTGGAGGTCGACCGCAAGATCCTGGCCGACCTCGCGGTGCACGAGGGCCCTGCCTTCGCCGCCCTGGTCGACGTGGCCCGCAAGGCCGTGGCGGACTCCACGGCGGCGGACCCCACGGCCGCCTGAGCCTTGCCGCATCCGGGACGACCCGGGGTGTCCGCTCCGGCAACGCAGCGGACACCCCGGGTCGTTGCTGCGCGGCGGCTGCAGCGCCGGCGCGAGCGCGACGCCGAACGGCTCTTCCTCGCCGAGGGGCCGCAGGCGGTCCGCGAGGCGGTGGGCGTGCCAGGTGCCGTGCAGGAGCTGTTCGGCACGCCGGATGCGCTGGACCGCCACGCCGGGCTGGTGGACGCCGCCCAGGCAGGCGGTGCGGGAGTCTGCCCGGTCACCGGGCAGGGCCTGGCCGCGCTCGCCGAGACGGTCAACCCGCAGGGGCTGGTGGCGGTGTGCCGCTACCTGGACGTGCCGCTGGCCGACGCGCTGGCGCCGCCGCCGCGGCTGGTCGCGGTGCTCGCCGAGGTCCGCGACCCGGGCAACGCCGGCACCGTGCTGCGTACGGCGGACGCGGCCGGGGCGGGCGCGGTGGTCTTCGCCGGTGACGCGGTCGACCCGTACAACGGCAAGTGTGTCCGCGCGTCCGCAGGGAGCCTGTTCCACCTGCCGGTGGTGCGCGGGGCGCCGGCCGGGGCCACGGTCGCTGCGCTGCGCTCGGCCGGCCTGCGGGTGCTCGCCGCCGACCCGTACGGCGAGGCGGACCTCGACGCGCTCGCCGATGCCGGGGCGCTGGCCGCGCCGACCGCCTGGCTGTTCGGCTCCGAGGCGCACGGGCTGGCTCCGGCGCTGGCCGCGGCGGCGCACCTGCGGGTACGGGTGCCCCGCTACGGCCGGGCGGAGAGCCTGAACCTGGCTGCGGCGGCAGCGGTGTGCCTGTACGCTTCGGCTAGGGCGCTGCGCGGCGCTGGTCCTGTGCCTGCGCCAGATCGGGAAGACAGGGAGTCGCAGTGGTGACGAGGTTCTTTACCCGGCCCGCCGGTCGCGGCGGGCGGCAGGGCTGACCTCGCGCTCTCCCATCCATCGCGCCGGCGGGCAGCGGCGTAGCCGCATGCGGCCCAGCCGCGCCGGGTAGGCGCGGCAGCAGCGGCCGTAGACTTGCCCGGTTGTCCGCGCTGGAGTGGTGATGAGCTACCGCAACGATCCCTACGATCCTAAGCAGGCGGCCCTGCTGGACCAGGCCGCCCTTGACGACGCCGTGGCCGCGGCGGAGAAGGCGTTCGCCGAGGCGGGCGACCTGGCCGCGCTGGCCGCCGCGAAGCCGCTGCACCTGGGCGACCGGGCGCCGGTGTCCCTGGCCCGCCGCGAGATCGGCAGCCTGCCCCCGGCCGCCAAGGCCGAGGCGGGCAAGCGGGTCAACGTGGCCCGGGCCGCCATCCAGGCCGCGCACGCCGCCCGGGTCGCCGCCCTGCAGGCCGAGCGGGAGCAGCGGGTGCTCGCCGAGGAGGCGGTCGATGTCACGCTGCCCTGGGACCGCCACCCGCGCGGCGCCCGGCATCCACTGTCGACACTGATGGAGCGCATCGCCGACCTCTTCGTCGGCATGGGGTACGAGGTCGCCGAGGGCCCCGAGGCGGAGCTGGCCTGGTACAGCTTTGACGCGCTGAACATCGGCAAGGACCACCCGGCCCGCACCATGATGGACACCTTCTACGTCGACCCGCCAGAGCGGGACCTGGTGCTGCGGCCACACACCTCGCCGGTGCAGGCGCGGGTGATGCTGACCCGCCGGCCCCCGATCTACGTGGTGGTGCCCGGACGCACCTACCGCACGGACGAGCTGGACGCGACCCACACGCCGGTCTTCCACCAGGTGGAGGGCCTGGTGGTGGACAAGGGCATCACCATGGCGCACCTGAAGGGGACACTGGACCACTTCGCCCGGGCGATGTTCGGAGCGCAGGCGCGCACCCGCTGGCGGCCGTCGTACTTCCCGTTCACCGAGCCGTCGGCAGAGTTCGACCTGTGGTTCCCGCAGCACCGCGACGGGCCGCGCTGGGTCGAGTGGGGCGGCTGCGGCATGGTCAACCCGAGGGTGCTGCGCGCCTGCGGCATCGACCCGGACGAGCACAGCGGGTTCGCGTTCGGCATGGGCATCGAGCGCACCCTGATGTTCCGGCACGAGATCGCCGACATGCGCGACATGGTCGAGGGAGACGTGCGCTTCTCCCGCGCTTTCGGGATGGAGGTGTAGCCGTGCTGGTTCCCGTCTCCTGGCTGCGCGAGTACGTCGACGCGCCAGCCGACCCGGCGGTGCTGGAGCCGGCGCTGGTGCGGGTCGGGCTCGAGGTGGAGTCCATCGTGGACCTGCGCACCACGGTCGCCGGGCCGCTGGTCGTGGGCCGGGTGGTCACGGTCACCGAGCTGACCGGCCACAAGAAGCCGATCCGGCACTGCCTGGTCGACGTCGGCGAGGCGCAGCCGCGCTCCATCGTCTGCGGCGCCACCAACTTCACCGAAGGCGACCCGGTGGTGGTGGCGCTGCCCGGCGCGGTGCTGCCCGGTGGCTTCGAGATCGGCAGCCGGCGCACCTACGGCCACGTCTCCGACGGCATGATCTGCTCCGCCCGGGAGCTGGCGCTCGGCGACGACCACTCCGGCATCATCGTGCTGCCGTCCGGCACGGCTGAGCGGCCCGGCGCGGACGCCCGGCCGGTGGTCGGGCTGGACGACGTCGTGGTGGAGCTGAACATCACCCCGGACCGCGGCTACTGCTTCTCGGTCCGGGGCGTGGCCCGGGAGCTGGCGCACGCGCTCGATGTGCCGTTCCGCGACCCGGCGCTGGCCGCCGAGCCGCCGCCGGTCACGGCCGAGCCGCCGCCGGTCACGGCCGAGCCGCCGTACCCGGTGCGGGTCGACGACCCGGTCGGCTGCGACCGGTTCTACGCCCGGGTGGTGCGCGGGACCGACCCGGCGGCGCAGAGCCCGGCCTGGATGCGGCGGCGGCTGGTGCTCGCCGGCATGCGGCCGATCTCGCTGACCGTGGACATCACCAACTACCTCATGCTCGAGCTGGGCCAGCCGATGCACGCGTTCGACCTGGGCGCGCTGCGCGGGCCGCTGGTGGTCCGCCGGGCGGTCGCGGGGGAGCGGCTGACCACCCTGGACGGGGCCGACCGGGTGCTGCACCCGGAGGACCTGGTCATCGCCGACGCGGGCCTGCCCAGCCCGGTGGCGGGCCCGCGGGACGGCGCGGTGGTCTCCCTCGCCGCGGTGATGGGCGGGGCGACCACCGAGGTGTCACCGTCCACGGTGGACGTGCTGTTCGAGGCGGCGCACTGGGACCGGGTGGCGGTGGCCCGCACGGCCCGCCGGCACAAGCTGTCCAGCGAGGCCAGCAAGCGCTTCGAGCGCGGCGCCGACCCGGCCCTGCCGCCGGTGGCGACCGCCCGGGCGGTGGCGCTGCTCACCGAGTACGCCGGCGGCACCGTGGACGACCGGGTGCTCGACCTCGACGCGGTCGCCGCCCCCCGGCCGGTCCGCATCGCGGCGGACGCGCCGGCGCGCGTGGCGGGTGTGGCGTACCCGGTGGAGCGGGTGGTGGAGCTGCTGACCGAGGTGGGCTGCACGGTGGCGCGGGACGGCGACCACCTGGCGGTCACCCCGCCCACCTGGCGGCCGGACCTCACCGAGCCGGCTGACCTGACCGAGGAGGTGGTCCGCCTCGACGGGTACGACCGGGTGCCGAGCGCGCTGCCGGCGGCCCCGGCGGGTCCCGGGCTGACCCCGTCGCAGCGGCGCCGCCGTACCGTGTCGCGGGCGCTGGCCGAGGCCGGGTACGTGGAGGTGCTCTCGTACCCGTTCGTGGGCGAGGCGGCGCTGGATGCCCTCGGCCTGCCGGCTGATGACCCCAGGCGGGCCACGGTGCGGCTGGCGAACCCGATCTCCGAGGAGGAGCCGGCGCTGCGCACCACGCTGCTGCCGCCGCTGCTCGCCACGCTGCGGCGCAACCTCGGCCGCGGCCACCGGGACCTGGCCCTGTTCGAGCTGGGCCTGGTGTTCCACCCGGCGGGCGGGGACGCGGTGCCGCCGCAGATGGGGGTGGCGCAGCCGCCGTCGGCCGAGGAGCTGGCCGCTGCCGAGGCCGTGGTGCCGCACCAGCCCTGGCACGCGGCCGTGGTCCTGGCCGGGGACGCCGAGCCCGCCGGGTGGTGGGGCGCGGGCCGGCCGGCCGGCTGGGCGGACGCGGTCGAGGCGGCCCGGGTGGTGCTCGCCGCGGCCGGCGTGCCGGCGGGCCGTACCCAGGTCCGGCGGGGTGCGCTGGCGCCGTGGCACCCGGGCCGGTGCGCGGAGGTCGTGGTCGACGGGGCGGTCGTGGGGCACGCCGGGGAGCTGCACCCGACCGCCTGCGCGGCGCTGGACCTGCCGGCCCGCACCGCAGCGATGGAGCTGGACCTGGACGCGCTGCCGCTGCCCGGGGTGGTGGCGGCACCGGCAGTGTCGACCTACCCGCCGGCGCTGATCGACGTGGCGCTGGTGGTGGCCACGGACACGCCGGCCGGCGAGGTGCAGGAGGCGCTCACCGCGGGCGCGGGGGACCTGCTGGAAGGGGTACGCCTCTTCGACGTCTACACCTCGGCCCAGCAGCTCGGGGCGGGGCGCAAGTCGCTGGCGTACAAGCTGACGTTCCGCGCGGGGGACCGCACGCTCACGGTGGAGGAGGCGGTGGCCGCGCGCGACGCGGCCGTGGCCGAGGCGGCCCGCCGGGTCGGCGCGACACTTCGAGGGGCGTAGCGCTGACCTGCGCAAGGGCGCAACGTGTGTGAACCGACACGCCGAGTGATTGTGGGATCGGCCGGGTATTGGTTAGCTGTGCCGCATGACAATGCAGCGCATCGAAGCCGAGCTCATGATCCCCGGCCGTGGCGATCCGGTCCGGGACGCCGTCGTTGTCATTGACGGCGCCCGGATCGGCTATGCCGGGCCGGCCGGGGCCGCACCGGCCACCCCGGACGCCGAGGTGGTGCGGGCCGTCGTGGTCATGCCCGGGCTGTGGGACTGCCACAGCCACCTGCTCGGCCTGCGCGTGCTGGACCTCAACCGGCTGCCGATGGAGCCGTCCGCGCTGCGGGCCGCACGCGCCACCATGGACCTGCGGGCGGCGCTCGACGCCGGGTTCACCAGCGTGCGGGAGGTGGGCGGCCTCGGCATCTACCTGGCCCGGGCGGTGGCCGAGGGCAGCGTGGAGGGCCCGCACATCTACGCGGCCGGAGCGGTCCTGTCCACCACCGCGGGCCACGGCGACCTGCACAGCTACCCGCTGTCCTGGGTCGCCGACTTCGGGCACCTCGGCGGCGAGCTGCGCCTGGCCGACGGCCCGGCCGAGTGCGCCAGGGCCGCCCGGGAGCAGCTGCGCAAGGACGCCAAGGTGATCAAGATCTGCGCGTCCGGCGGTGTGCTGTCCGAGGTGGACCACCCGATCCACCAGCAGTTCACCGATGCCGAGATGCGCGCGATCGTGGAGGTGGCGGGCCTGGCCGAGCGGGTCGTGGCGGCGCACTGCCACGGCAAGCCGGGCATCCTGGCGGCGGTCGAGGCGGGCGTGGCCACCATCGAGCACGGCACCTTCCTCGACGAGGAGGCCGCGGCGGCGATGCGGGAGAGCGGCACGATCCTGGTGACGACGCGCACGATCGTGCAGGAGATCCTGGACAGCCGGGCGGCGCCGCCGTACGCCCAGGCCAAGCTCGAGGCGATCGCGGCGCGCCACGCCGAGGCGATGGCCCTGGCCCGGGAGTGCGGCGTGCGGGTGGCGGTCGGCACGGACCTCGCGCTCAGCGGCGCCGGGCTGCCCGTGTCGTGGGGGCGCAACGGGCGGGAGCTGGTCCTGCTGGTGAAGCTGGGCTTCACCCCGCTGGAGGTGATCGAGGCGGCGACTGCGGTCGGGCCGGAGACGCTCGGCCCGCAGGCGCCCCGCTCGGGCCTGCTGGCCGAGGGCTTCGACGCCGACGTGCTGACCCTCGACGCCGACCCGCTCGTCGACATCGAGGTGCTCGCCCGTCCGGAGCGGATAACCGGCGTGTGGAAGGCGGGGCGCCGGGTGAAGGGCTGACGCGCGAAGACGGTAGCACCCGTCTCTGCATTCTGATACTCTCCTGCGAATAGGAATGCAGGGGGAGGATCTGCGGGATGGGCGGCGGCCGGTGAGCGTCACTGCGCCCGACGGCGCTCCCGTCGTCAACGACGGCCCGGACGCGACCGCCGCGGGCGGCCTCACCGGATGCGGTCGCCACGACCGCAGTGCCGGACTGGGCGCTGCGCCAGGCGTGCCGGGTGACCTTCGACCGGCTGGAGGACGCCGGCCGGGGGTCCACAAGCGACACGCTGCTGCTGGCGAGCGGGGCCGGCGGCATCGAGCCCCGGCGGAGCTGGCAGAGGTGGTGACCGCGACCTGCCCGGACCTCGCCGGCCAGCCGCTGGCCGACGCCGGGGAGTCCACGAAGGACCGCGAGAACGCGGCCTGCACGACACGACCGCCACGCCGAGTGGCGCACTCGACTCTCCTGGAGGTCTTCACATCCTCGGGGATGGGGACCATGGTGGCCCCATGACTTCTCTGCGGGAGCGCTGGGGCGAGGCGCTCATGGACACGTACGGCACGCCACCGCTCGGGTTGGTCCGGGGCGAGGGTGCCGTGCTCTACGACGAGGCTGGGCACTCCTATGTGGACCTGCTTGGCGGGATCGCGGTCAACGCGCTCGGGCACGCCCATCCGGCCGTTGTCGCGGCGGTGAGCGAGCAGGTGGCGACGCTGGGCCACGTATCGAACCTGTTCGCCGCCGAGCCGCCGGTCGCGCTCGCCGAGGCGCTGCTGGCGCTCGCCGGCCGGCCGGGCCGGGTCTTCCTGTGCGGCTCCGGCGCTGAGGCGAACGAGGCCGCGTTCAAGCTGTCCCGCCGTACCGGGCGGACCCAGGTCGTGGCGGCGACCGGCTCCTTCCACGGCCGGACCATGGGGACCCTGGCGCTGACCGGGCAGCCGGCCAAGGCAGGCCCGTTCCAGCCGCTGGTGCCCGGGGTGACCCACGTGCCCTACGGCGACGCCGGGGCGCTGGCGCGGGCGGTCGGGCCCGACACCGCCATGGTGATCCTGGAGCCGATCCAGGGCGAGGGCGGCGTGGTCGTCCCGCCGGTGGGGTACCTGACCGCGGCGCGCGAGGTCACCGCGGCGCACGGCACCCTGCTCGTGCTCGACGAGGTGCAGACCGGCATCGGGCGTACCGGCCACTGGTTCGCCCACCAGGCCGAAGGCGTGGCCCCGGACGTGGTGACCCTCGCCAAGGGGCTGGGCGGAGGGCTGCCGGTCGGCGCCTGCATGGCGTTCTCCGACGGCACCGGCCCCGACCCCACCACGCTGCTGCAACCGGGCAGCCACGGTACGACGATGGGCGGCAACCCGGTCTGCTGCGCCGCCGCGCTCGCCGTGCTGCGCACGGTCGCCGCGGACGGGCTGCTCGACTCGGCCAAGCGGGTCGGCGAGCAGCTGCGCCGGGGGGTCGAGGCGCTGGCGCACCCCCTGGTCGGGCAGGTGCGCGGCGCCGGGCTGCTGCTCGGGGTGGCGCTGACCGCACCGGTGGCCGGCCCGCTCGCCACCGCCCTGCGGGAGCTGGGCTTCCTGGTCAACCCGGTCCGGCCGGACGTGCTCCGGCTGGCGCCGCCGCTGGTGCTCACCGCGGAGCAGGCCGACGCGTTCCTCACCGCCCTGCCGGCCGCGCTGTCCGCCGTGCCTGCGGCGCAGGCCACGTCCGTCGCGTCCATCGGTTCCACTGTGGAGGTGGCGGCGTGACCCGGCACTTCCTCCGCGACGACGACCTCACCCCGGCCGAGCAGAGCCAGGTGCTCGACCTCGCGGTACGCCTCAAGGCCGACCCGTACGGGCACCGGCCGCTGGCCGGCCCGCGCGCGGTCGCGGTGCTGTTCGAGAAGCCGTCCCTGCGTACCCGGGTCTCCTTCGACGTCGGCATCGCCCAGCTCGGCGGCCATCCGGTGCTCATCGACGCGCAGAGCACCCACTTCGGCCGGGGCGAGACGGTGCCGGACGCGGCCCGGGTGCTGTCCCGCTACGTCGACGCGATCGTCATCCGTACCTTCGCCGACTCCCGGCTGGCGGAGCTCGCCGCCGCGGCCACGGTGCCGGTGGTCAACGCCCTGACCGACGGCTTCCACCCGTGCCAGGTGCTGGCCGACCTGCTCACGGTCCGCGAGCGGCTGGGCGGGACCGCGGGCCGCACGCTGACGTACCTGGGTGACGCGGCCAACAACATGGCCCAGTCGTACCTGCTCGGCGGGGCCACCGCCGGGATGCACGTGCGGGTGGCCGGGCCGGCCGGCTTCCTGCCCGACCCGGCGGTGCTGGACCGGGCGGCGCAGGTCGCGGCGGGTACCGGCGGCTCCGTGGCGGTGCTGCACGACCCGCAGGCCGCGGCGCACGGCGCGGACGTGCTCGCCACCGACACGTGGACCTCGATGGGGCAGGAGGGCGACGGGCTCGACCGGGTCACCCCGTTCGCGCCGTACCAGGTCAACGCGGCCCTGCTGAGCTGCGCCAAGCCGGACGCGGTCGTGCTGCACTGCCTGCCCGCGCACCGCGGCGAGGAGATCACCGACGAGGTGATGGACGGTCCGGCGAGCGCGGTGCTCGACGAGGCAGAGAACCGGGTGCACGCGCAGAAGGCGCTGCTCAGCTGGCTGCTCACCGGCGCGCCGGGCCCGGTAGTGCCGGACGGGGCGGGTGCGGGGTGACCGGCTCGGTGACCAAGACGGCGCGGCACGCCCGGATCGTCCACCTGATCCGGGGCCGCGCGGTCCGCTCGCAGACCGAGCTGGCCGAGCTGCTGGCCAGCTCCGGCATCCAGGTGACCCAGGCCACGCTCTCCCGGGACCTGGAGGAGCTCGGCGCGGTCAAGGTGCGCGGCACCGACGGCGGGCCGGCCGCGTACCTCATCCCGGAGGAGGGCAAGCCGCCGCTGCGCCCGGCCGAGCACGCGCCCGCGCGGCTGGTCCGGCTGCTGCGCGAGCTGCTCACCGGCACCGACTACAGCGGCAACCTGGTCGTGCTGCGCACCCCGCCCGGGGCGGCGCAGTTCCTGGCCAGCGCCCTGGACCGCTCGGGCGTGCCCGAGGTCGTCGGCACCATCGCCGGCGACGACACCATCCTCGTCGTGGCCCGCGAGTCCTTCGGCGGCGCCGCGCTGGCAAACAAGCTCTCCGCCTGGGCGGAGTCGACCGAAGGGAGCTAGCACACATGACCGAGCGGGTGGTCCTCGCATACTCCGGGGGCCTGGACACGTCGGTGGCCATCCCGTACCTGGCCGAGCAGACCGGGGCCGAGGTCGTCGCGGTCGCCGTCGACGTGGGCCAGGGCGGTGAGGACCTGGAGATGGTCCGCAAGCGGGCGCTCGCCTGCGGTGCGGTGGAGGCCGAGGTGGTCGACGCGCGCGAGGAGTTCGCCGCGGAGTACTGCCTGCCCGCGCTGCGCGCCAACGCGCTGTACATGGACCGCTACCCGCTGGTCTCCGCGCTGTCCCGCCCACTCATCGTCAAGCACCTGGTCGCGGCGGCGCGGGCGCACGGCGGCACGATCGTCTCGCACGGCTGCACCGGCAAGGGCAACGACCAGGTCCGCTTCGAGGTCGGCATCGGCGCGCTCGCGCCGGACCTGACCGTGGTCGCGCCGGCCCGCGACTTCGCCTGGACCAGGGACAAGGCCATCGAGTACGCCAACCGGCACAAGCTGCCGATCGAGGTGTCGCACTCGTCGCCGTACTCGGTGGACCAGAACCTGTGGGGCCGGGCCGTCGAGACCGGTTTCCTGGAGGACATCTGGAACCCGCCGACCGAGGACCTGTACTCCTACACCGCCGACCCGGCCGCGGCCCGGGAGCCGGACGAGGTGGTGGTCACCTTCGACGCCGGGGTGCCGGTCGCCGTGGACGGCCGGGCGGTCACGCCGTACCAGGTCGTCACCGAGCTCAACCGGCGCGCGGGCGCGGCCGGCGTCGGGCGCCTGGACATGGTCGAGGACCGCCTGGTCGGGATCAAGAGCCGGGAGGTGTACGAGGCGCCGGGCGCGGTCGCGCTCATCACGGCGCACCAGGAGCTGGAGAACGTGACCGTCGAGCGCGACCTGGCCCGGTTCAAGCGGGGCGTGGACCAGCGCTGGAGCGAGCTGGTCTACGACGGGCTGTGGTTCTCGCCGCTGCGCTACGCGCTGGACGCGTTCATCGACTCGGCGCAGCGGCACGTCTGCGGCGACGTGCGGCTGGTGCTGCACGGCGGCCGGGCCGTGGTCACCGGGCGCCGCTCGGCGGCGTCGCTCTACGACTTCGGCCTGGCCACATACGACACCGGCGACACCTTCGACCAGTCGCTGGCGCGCGGCTTCGTCGAGCTGTGGGGCCTACCCAGCCGGCTGGCCGCGGCCCGCGACGCCCGGCTGGCCCCCGCTGGTGACGCCCGGCTTGCCCCGGTCCGTGATGCCCGGCTGGCCCCGGCCGGTCGATGACGGCCAGAATGGCGGTTGTGAACGACCGTTCCTTTATGCACACCGGCGCCATCCGGCTGTGGGGCGGGCGGTTCGTCGGCGGACCCGCCGAGGCCCTCGCCCGGCTCTCGGTGAGCGTGCAGTTCGACTGGCGGCTCGCCCCGTACGACCTGGCCGCCTCCCGCGCCCACGCCCGGGTGCTCGCCCGGGCGGGGCTGCTGGACAACGCCGAGCTGGGGCAGGTGCTCGCCGCGCTGGACGACCTGGAGGCCGCGTGCGCCTCCGGGCAGTTCCGCCCCGCGGTGGAGGACGAGGACGTGCACACCGCGCTCGAGCGGGGGCTGCTGGAGCGGCTCGGCGGGCTGGGCGGCAAGCTGCGGGCCGGGCGGTCCCGCAACGACCAGGTCGCCACCGACCTGCGGCTCTACCTGCGGGACCGGGCGCGCGGCGTGGCCGCGCGCCTGGTCGAGCTGGGCGACGCGCTGGTGGAGCAGGCGTCGGCGCACGTGGACACCCCGGCACCGGGCTTCACCCACCTCCAGCCGGCCCAGCCGGTCAGCTTCGGCCACCACCTGCTCGCACACGTGCAGCCGCTGCTGCGCGACCTGGACCGGCTGCGCGACTGGGACGCCCGGGCCGCGGTCTGCCCGCTCGGCGCGGGCGCGCTCGCCGGCTCGTCGCTGCCGCTGGACCCGGTGCAGGTGGCGCGGGAGCTCGGCTTCACCGCGCCGGCCGCCAACTCGGTGGACGCCGTGGCCGACCGCGACTTCGTGGCCGAGTTCCTCTTTGTCGCGGCGCTGGCCGGGGTGCACCTGTCCCGCCTCGGCGAGGAGGTGGTGCTGTGGACCACCCCGGCGTTCGGCTGGGTGGAGCTGGACGACGCGTTCGCCACCGGCTCGTCGATCATGCCGCAGAAGAAGAACCCGGACATCGCCGAGCTGGCCCGGGGCAAGAGCGGGCGGCTCGTCGGCGGGCTGGTCACCGTGCTCACCATGCTCAAGGGCCTGCCGCTCGCGTATGACCGGGACATGCAGGAGGACAAGGAGCCGGTCTTCGACGCGGTGGACACCCTCGACCTCGTGCTGCCCGCGCTCGCCGGCCTGGTCGCCACGATGACGGTACGGGTCGACCGGCTCGCCGTCGCCGCGCCGGCCGGCTACACCCTCGCCACCGAGGTGGCGGAGTGGCTGGTCCGGCGGGGCGTGCCGTTCCGGGAGGCGCACGAGGTGACCGGGCAGCTGGTGGCGCTCTGCGTGGCCCGGGAGTGCGCGCTGGACGAGGTCAGCGACGACGATTTGCGGTCGGTCTCGCCCCACCTGGACCCGGCCGTGCGGGAGGTGCTCAACGTGCGGGGCGCGCTCGCCGCGCGTACCACGCCGGGCTCCACCGGCCCTGGACCG
>DASRIS010000024.1:0-4293 GCA_035649895.1 Micromonosporaceae bacterium
CAAAGCCCGGCTTCGAGGTTGTCGCGCGGATCTTCGTGTGCCCCACCGCCGACCAGGGGTACGCCCGCGCGGCCGGCCGGCGGATCATCGCCGGCTACCTGACCGTGCCGGCGTACGCCGAGCTCCACCGCTGGCTCGGCCGGGAGGACCTGCTCGGCCCGATGTGGCGGGCGTGGGCGGCCGGCGACCGGCGGGCCGCCGCCGAGTCGGTCCCCGACGAGGTGGTCGACGCGCTGGTCGTGCACGGGGACCCGGCCGCCTGCGCCGAGCACGTCCGCCGGTACGTCGCCGCGGGCGTGGCCACCCCGGCGGTCGCGCTGCTGCCCACACCGGAGCTGACCGCGAGCGGGCCCGAGGCGCTGCGCCGCGTCGTACGGGCGCTGGCGCCGCGGTGATACCGGAGGCGCTCGGCGAGGCGCTGGCCGCGGTGGCCCCGCTGGTGGCACACGCCAAGGGGCGCCGGCTGCTCGTCGGCATCGCCGGCCCGCCCGGTGCCGGCAAGTCCACGCTCGCCACCGCGCTCGCCGCCGAGCTGCGCCGCCGCCACGGGGCCCACGCCGCGGTGGCCGTACCGATGGACGGGTTCCACCTGGCCAACGCGGAGCTGGAGCGGCTGGGCCTGGCCAACCGCAAGGGCGCCCCGGAGACCTTTGACGCGGCCGGCTTCGTACACCTGCTGCGGCGCCTGCGCGCAGCCGATGAGACCGTGTACGCGCCCGCGTTCAACCGCACCCTGAACGAGGCGGTCGCCGGCGCGGTCCCGGTCCCTCCGCAGGTGTGCGTGGTCGTGCTCGAAGGCAACTACCTGCTGCTGCGCAAGGAGCCGTGGTCCCGCGTACGCCCCCTGCTGGACCTCGCGGTCTACCTTGAGGCGCCGGAGCGGGCCCGCACGCCGACGCTGCTGCGACGGCAGCGTTCCCGCGGGCTGACCGAGGCGGCCGCGCGCGAGTGGGTCAACGGCAGCGACGCGGCGAACGCCAGGATCATCGCCGGCACGCGGAAGCTCGCCGACATCGTGCTGACCCGCTCAGGTGCGTGAGAGCCCTGTGGACACCGGGGTCCTCTTCTGTGGATAACTTACAAAGTCGCAGGTCAGGGCAGGTCATGGAGTCGGCTCCGGCTGTGGATTACTGGGGGACGGGGAGGCGTACCGCTGGGTGCAGACCAGCCCCGAGGGGACCGACAGCTCGGTCGAGTAGACGGCCAGCACGGTGAAGCAGTAGTTCATCGCGGGGTCCAGGCTGTAGGTCGTGTACGACGTGCTCCCAGGCTGCAGCGCCGCGAACAGCCGAGCCGGCTCCCCGACCGGCGCACCGGACACGACCACCGGAACGGGCTCGGCCGGGCCCACCCAGCGCAGCGTCACCGAGTCGCCGTCGTCGCTGAGGCGTACCTCGGTGACCGGACCGGTGTCCACCGGGGCCGAGCCGGTCGGGGTGGGTGCCGTCGGCGCTGGCGCCGCAGCCACGAACCGGAACACGACGGTGGTCGCGACCGCGAGGATCGCCAGGCCCGCGAGGACCGCGGCGACAACCACCGAGGTACGGCGCCGCCGGGGCGCCTTATGCCGGGGGTACGTCGGCCGCTGCGCTGCTGCACGCTGCGCTGCCGGACGCTGCGCCGCGGGGCGGACGGCTCGTTGCCGGTCGTGCCCGCTCGATGGAGCTGGCTGTGCGGGTGGCGTGGCCCGGGCCCGCGCGGTTGGCCGGGTCGACGCGGCCGGCCGCCGGGGCGGGGCCGACCGGGCGGGCTCGGTTGGCCGCGTCGGCCGGGTGGGCTCAGTTGGCCGGGTGGGCTCGGTCGGCGGCGCTGGCGTCACCGGTCGGGACACGACCGCCGGTGCCGCCGGTGGGTCTGGCCGCGTCCTGACGGCGGGTAGGTTCTGGGCGGTTGGTGCGGGTTTCGCCGCTGGAGGTGCGGCGGGCGGTTGCGGGTAGGTCCTATCGAGAGTCCTCGGAGGCGGTTCGGCTTCCGGCTCGGGTCTGACCTCTGCCTTGGGTCCGGCACCTGGCTCGGGCCCGGTCCCTTCCTTGCGCTTCGCCTCTGCCTCGGGCTGCGTCTGTGTCTTGGGTCTCGCCTCTGTCCTGTGCAGTGTCTCTGCCCCGGGCTGCTTCTCCGCCTTAGACTGCGTCCCTGCGTCAAGCCGCTTCTCTTCTTTGGGTCGTGTCTCTGCGGTGGGCTGTGTCTCTGCGGTCTCTGAGGTCTCTGCGCCGGGCTCGGGCGGCGGCCCACCCGATGACGGCGGTTGCCCGGGTGCGTGGGTCTCTGCCGGCGGCGGCGTCGCTGCAGTAGCAACCTGAACCCGGCGGGACGCCCGGGTGACGGGTGGTGGTAGGACCGGGGCAACGGCTGGCAGCACGGCCGGTGGCAGCGGTATGCCCCCCTCGGTGACCGGCGTCTGGTCCTCGTCCTCAGGCCGGCGTACCAGGCCCGCGGGCTGCCTCGGTGGCGTGCTCGGGCCGGCCGCCGCCGGTGGCTTTGGCGGGTCAGGGGTGGGCTTGACGGGCGCCGCCTCGGTCGGGGAAGCCGCCGCCAGCTCGGTCATGGACAGGTCCGGCCCTGCCTCGGGCCTGGCTCGGGGGACGGCTGCTGGTTCGGCCCTGGCTGGGCCCCAGTCTGACCCGGTTGCCACGTGAGGCGTGGATGCAGCACCGTCTACGTCGGGATGGACGGTGGTCGCCGGTTGAGCGGTGCTGGTCCCGCGGTCCGCTCGGGCAGCGGTCACCGGCTCAGGATCTGGCTCCGGTTCAGGCTCCGGGTCTGGTTCGGCCGCGTGCCGGGGGCCGCTGCGGGCTCTGCGTACCGGTGCTGGGGGAGTGGCGGCCGGCGCGCGTGGCTGCACCGCAGGTAGCTGCAGAGTCCGCTCGGTCAGCCCAGATGGAGGGCCGGGCAGCGGCAGAACACCCGGCCGGCCCGGGTCCTGAGCGCCGTCGCTGTCGATGTAGCCAGTGGCGGCCTGCACGGCGGGGTGGGTTGTGCCGAGCACGTCCGGACCGAACCGGGAGACCATGCCAAGGTTGCGCCGCGCCTCGTGGCGGTTGCCGAACTCGTGCGCCACGACGCCGAGGTCGTACGCCAGCAGCAGCATGAGCGGGTGGCTGTCGGCCAGCCGCAGCTGCCCACCGGCCTGGGCCGTCTCCAGCACCCGTCGCGCCCCGGACAGGTCCCCGGCCTCGCGGTGGTAACCAGCCAGGAGCCGCGCCGTCTCGATCACCTGCGGGTGCTCCCCGCCGTACGCCGCTGCCGCGATCTCCCACGCGTCCTCGAGTATCGCCCGGGCACCGGCCAGGTCGCCCCGGTCACGCAACGCCTGCGCGTCCGCCACGATGGCGAAGAGCGGGGAGTGCGCGGACATGTTCGTCATGCTGCCTGGAAGCGGGCGTACCGCGCCACCCAGGGGTACGTCAGAGTAGCGCTGCCGTGACATCCAGCTCGACCAGCTGACCCCGGTAACCGAGCCGGGCCACCCCCAGCAAGGTGGCCGCGCTGGTGAAGGCCGGGCCGATGACCGAGCCCTGGAACCGGCGCCAGGCCGCCGCGAGCACCGCGTTGTCGTCCGACACCACGTAGGTCACAGTCCGTACGACGTCCTCGGGTGTGGCGCCGGCGGCGGTGAGGGCCGCGAGCGTGTTCGCTGCGACCTGGTCGACCTGTGCGTCGATGTCGTCCTCGCCGACGAGGGTGGCGGAGCGGTCGAGCGGGCACTGGCCGGCAAGGAAGATCAGCTGCCGGCCGGTAACGACGGTTATATGGGCGTAACCGGCGGTCTGGTGCAGCGTCTCGGCGCTGTGACGGATGATCGACATGTGTCGAGTCTTGTCTGTGCCGCCGCGGCGTGCACTCCGGTTTCGGGCGACCCGGCCGCCCGTGTAGAGTTATCGCCCGTGCGCCCCGCCGACCGGCGCGCCGTAGGAGGTTCTAGCCTGCGGCGGCCGGTAGAGTGGAGTGCATAGGTCCGGGTGGCGGAATGGCAGACGCGCTAGCTTGAGGTGCTAGTGCCCGTATAGGGCGTGGGGGTTCAAGTCCCCCTCCGGACACATCTTACCCACACCATCGAGTACCCCCAATGTGATCTGTGCGAGCACGGTCTCGGTGTCGGGCCGATGGGTGAAGCGGGCGTAGATCTCTGCTCTGTCGCGTGGTTCGGCGTTCCTGAGCAGGCCGATTAGGCAGCCGAGCGTCCACAGTCGCCTTGATCTCCGCCTCGCTCATCCGAGCCGGCTTGCCGGGGTGAGCCCCGAGCCACGCCTGCGCGGCGCTCTTGATCGTGGTCGCCTCTTTGGTCCATCCGGC
>DASRIS010000025.1:0-24328 GCA_035649895.1 Micromonosporaceae bacterium
CCTGCGCACCGACCTGTACGGGGTCCTGGTCACCGCCACCGGCTGCCGGGACCTGTGGCGGGTCAAGTCGCTGCTGGTGCGGCGTGCCTTTGGCCGGCTCGACCAGCGGCAGCGCGACGAGCTGGCGCAGGCCGACCCGCGTGACATCCAGGTCGGGACGTGGTTCCGCTGGGTGTGGCTGGCCGGGTACCCCATCGCCGGCGCCTACTTCGCGCTGTTCTACCTGCCGCTGCTGGCGTACGTCGCCCGGTGGGCGGGCGACGGTCTCACTGCGGGGGCGGACAGCGTCCGGTTCTGGTGGGGGCTGCTCGTCGCCGTCCTGGTCTACGCCCCGGTCGCGGTGACCCTGTGGATCGGGCTCACCGCCCTGCGTACGCGCCGGTCCACCCCTGCCGGTACCAAGGCGCCGTCGTGAGCAGTAAGCAGCAACCAGGGGTACGTCTGTTGAGACCTACTGCTCTGCACCATCTGCTCGGGCAGAGTGCCCGGCGTTGATCCTCCTGCCGGCAGCTCCTGCCGGCAGCCAGCGGCAGGTCATCGGGCTGGGCTCTGCCCGTCCAGACTCTGCTCGCGGCGATGGAGCAGAGCAATAGGTTGGAGGACGTCAGTACGGGCTTGGCGTGCCGAAGGGGTAGGGCTGCGGCGGTGCTGTCGCGTGGTGGCCCGCGCAGTAGAGGTCCCGTGGCCAGGTCGTCGTGAACGGCGGCACGTACGCGTTGAGCGTCCGCAGTGACAGGGCCTCGGCTGCCGCGGCGCTTTCGATATCGGCGGTGACCGCCGCGCGGGCGTCGTCGTCCGTGGCCGCTACCAACCGCTGCGCGTTCTGCCAGGCCCGCTCCCGCCACTGCACGAGCACCGAGAACATCACGCTGGATCCGAGGCTGACGAACGAGAACGGGTCGAAGCGCACCGCCTCCTCCGCCAGGAGCGGGTCCCCGACCAGCCGCAGGAAGTCGTTCACCCTGTCGTGGTCGGGCTTGCGGCTGGACCCGTCGGGCCGGGTCAACCCGATGGAGGCCAGCACGAACGGCAGGTCGCGGCTGATATGGGCGTTCATGCCGAGCATGACGTCACCGGCACCGGTCACCCGGCGGTCGCGGGCGGCGTCCAGCGCGATGAGCCAGGCCTGCGGCACCGCCGCGCGCCGGCCGGCTGCCCAGTCGTCGTACGCGGTGAGGTAGTAGGCCGCGAAGACGGCGTCCTCATGGTTGACCCACGCCGGGTCGGCGAAGAAGCCGGCCTGGTCGCGGGCCCACCTGTAGGTCTGCGTGGTACGCAGGTAGGCCAGCGCGAAGACCGCGTTGTGGTGGCAGCTACGGCCGAGCGGCTCGAAGCGCTGCCGCATCTCGGCGATCGTGGCGTCGACGCAGGACGCCTGCCCGTCGGGGCAGTAGCTGTCAGGTGGCAGTACGGCTGCCCGGGCGGTCGCGGGCAACAGCGCCATCGTTGTCACGCTGGCCAACAGCGCGCTCAGGGCCGCGCGCCGGATACGTCCCGTCATGACGGCACCTCCCGCGGTGACCGTACCGCTCCCGCGCCCTGGTACGCATCACTGGCTGTGACGAGCTGTCAGCTGATGATCAGCGTGAGGTCGGGCCGTCTTGGTGGGGTCGGCGCGGGGGTGCCGTTGACGGCGGTCGGGACGAGGGCGAAGACGTGGCGGTTGAGCTCGCTGGTCGTGACGTGCAGCTCGCGCGCGATCCGGGCGGGGCTGGTGCCCTCGGCCCGTACGGCGTGGAAGACGGCCTCGAGCAGGGGTGAGGTCTCGCGGGGGATGCCGCCGGGCTCGCCGGTGCGGTAGCCGCGGCGGGACAGGTCGACGCAGGCGGTGCGGTAGCCCCACTCGGTGAGCAGGCCGAGCTCGTGCAGGCGGTGGGTGAGGGCCATGGCCGACACGCGCCAGGTCTGCTTTGCGGTGAGGATGTGGTCGATGGTGGCGCCGGCAAGACCGTGCGCCAGGACGCTGGCGCGGGGCATGAGGAACGCGGCGGCGAAGCGGTTGGCGTCCTGTTCGGCGTCGGGGCCGTGCGGCAGCCGGTGCTCACTGTGCAGGACGAGGTGGCCGAGCTCGTGAGCGGCGTCGAACCTGCCGCGCTCGCCCGACTTGGCGGTGTTGAGCAGGACGTACGGGGTCTGGTGCCAGACGAAGGAGAAGGCGTCGACGGCGGCGCAGTCGGCGGCGAGGGAGAAGACCCGGACCCCGTGCGCCTCCAGGAGCCGGACGAGATGCCCGAGCGGCGCCACGCCGAGCCCCCACCGGGCCCGGACCACCTCGGCAGCGGTCTCCGGGTCCAGCCTGGGCAGGGATGGCACGTCCGGCCCGGGAAGGTGGAAGCGGTGCTCGATCCACTCGGCCAGCATCAGGGCGATCCGGGCTGCGCTGCGGGCGGTGTCGCGCTGCCCGGCGGTGAGCTTGCTCAGCGCCCGGAAGCTGATCGCGTCGACGGGGATCTCGTCGACGTCACCGGCCGTGAGGAAACTGAACGGCACGTCAAGCGCTGCCGCAAGCCGGCTCAGCGTGTCCGGGCTGGGCTCCTGCCGGCCGTTCTCGTACGCGGACAGGCTGCGGGCGCTGACCTCGACCGCGGCGGCCAGCTGGACGAGAGTCAGGCCGCGGCGCTTGCGGGCGAGCGTGAGCCGGCTCGGCGTCAACGTGCCCAACGCGGCTGCGACGCCGGTCATCTGGGTGCCCGGCGGGGTTGCGATGCTGGTCATCCGGTGCGGCGCGCGACAAGGACGTCGGGCTCGGCCGCGGCCCCGGCCGAGAAGGCAGGGGCCGGCTGGAGCGGGACGGGCGCCAGGATGATCCGTTCGAGCCAGGTGTCGATGTAGCCGTCGACCATCGAGTCGGGCAGCGACAGCTCCGCCCGGATCTCCGACTCGGTCACGTTGTAGAGCAGGACCCAGGTGACGATGCCGTCGGCGTCAGCGTCGACCGGCTCGTCCTCGCCGAGGTCTAGTGGCAGGGCCAGCTGGAGGAAGTTACGGCTGACCGCCTCGACCGTGGCCACGCCCTTCTCGTACCGGGTGGACGGCCGCACGTGCGGCACGCCGGTGGCCGCGTCGCCGAGCGTGGCGATGACCGCCACCCGGTGGTCCGGGCTGACCGTGCGCGCCAGGTTACGGGGGTTGTCGTACGACCAGCCCAGCGGCACCAGCTGCTCGCGCAGCAGCCGCACCGTGCGCGCGTACCGCGCCATGCCCTGCATGTTGGGCGGGTCCAGCTGGGTGTAGGTGCGGGCCTCGGCGTCCGCGCCACGCAGGGCGAACTCCAGGATCTCCGCCTTGAGCCCCAGCTCCGCCAGCCGGTCGGCGACCTCTTCGCCCTGGACCACCGGGCACTGCTGCTGCACCAACGCCTCCTCCAGCCGGTCCGGCTGCTTCGCGAAATTCTCCCTCATCCGAGGACGGAAATCGCGAAGGACCTGCGGCGTGTCGCATCCCGGCGGCCGCGGTGCGGGCTCCGCGGGCCGCCGGCTCCGGGCGTCTAACCGACCAGGAACTCGTCCACGACGAGCCAGTACGTCTGGCTGGCGGTGCTGCGTACCCGCAGGTAGCGGGCTGTCGTGCCGGCCGGCGGCGCGACCGTGACCTCGTTGTGCCCGGCGAAGCTCGCCAGCACGGTCCAGGCCGTGCCGTCCAACGAGGACTCCAGCACCCCGCGGTGGATGAAGTCGTTCGGGCTGTTGCCGTTGGCCATCAGCACGTCGACGATGCTGATCGGGCGTGCCGTGCCGAGGTCGACCCGGACGTAGCCGCCCACCGGAGGCGCGCCGTTGCTCCAGAACCAGGTGGTGGTGTTGCCGTCGACCATGAGCCCCGGCGGGTACGTCGAGTAGATGGGCAGGTTCGTCGAGGCGGTGGCCGATGGCCGCACGGTGACGGTGAGCTCCGTGGCGACCAGCCAGTACGTCTGGCTGGCGGTGCTGCGCAGCCGCACGTACCGGGCGGTCGTGCCGCTGGGCGGGGTGGCCCGGACGGCGGCGGTGGTGAAGGTCCCCAGCGACGTCCACGTCACCGCGTCCCGCGAGTGCTCCAGGACCGCGTTGTGCAGGTAGTCGTTGGGCCGGTCGCTCTTGCCCATGAGGATCTCGACGCCGCTGATGGGGCGTGCGGTCCCCAGGTCGACGCCGATGTAGTCACCGACCACGGGCACACCGTTGCCCCAGAAGAAGGTGCTGGTCGTGCCGTCGACCATGTTGGACGGCAGGTAGGTGGAGTAGGTGGGCAGGCTGGTCATCGGGGTGGGTGGGGGCGAGCCCTCCCGGCCGGGTGGCTGCCCGACGGCGGTGGTGACGGCCTGGAACCCGGTGTAGTCCGCGGCCGGTTTGGGCGAGCCCCACATCACCTGGGCCAGGGCCTGCAACGAGGGCAGGACGGCGGCACCGACCCGTACCTCGGACTCGCTGTTGGGCAGGTCGGCCCAGATCGACAGGGACGTGCCCAGCAGCTTCGGGTCGCTGACCGGGACGGTCGAGCCGTCCTGGAACAGGTTGGCCAGGAAGCTGTTGTAGATCCGCGCCGGGTCCGGCTTCCAGCTCTTGCCCAGCACGTAGTAGAGGTAGCTGGAGTTGGAGTTCATCAGCTGGTGGCCGGCCGCGGTGAACTGTGCCGGGCTGACCCCGTTGGCCTGCCAGTAGTCGATCTGGATGCCGGGGCTGAGCGTGACGTTACGGCCGCCGAAGACGCCGTCGTTCCAGATCCGCAGCGTCTTGCCCTGGGCCCGGACGATCCCGTCGACCCAGTTGACGAACCCGAGGAACGCGTCCGGGCCGGTGGCGCCCGCGCCGTAGGTGGCCTGCGCGTACGCCAGCAGCTGCGGGTAGCTGGCGTACTGCGACGCGGAGAGGTACTCATCGGCCCCCATGTGCCAGACCGCGCCCGGGAACAGCGGCAGGTACTCGGTGACCAGGTCGGCGGCGAGCTGCCGGGCGGCGGCCTTGGACAGGTCCAGCTTGCCCGCGCTGACCGCGCCGGTCGAGGAGACCAGGCGCAGCTCCGGGTGGCTGGCCAGGACCGCGGTCATGTGCGAGGGCATGTCGATCTCGGGTACGACCGTGATGTGGTACCGCGCCGCGAACGCGACCAGGTCCGCGATCTGTGCCTTCGTGTAGTGCTGCGGGGAGACGACCTCCGGGTGCACGCTGCTCTCCAGCCGGAAGCCCTGGTCGTCCGAGATGTGCAGGTGCAGCACGTTGTACTTCAGGTATGCCAGCTGGCGGACGTGGTTGCGCAGCCAGATCAGCGAGTAGTACTTCCGGCCGTTGTCGACCATGAGGCCGCGCTGCCGGGTCACCGGCCAGTCCCGGGCCGTGCCGCCGGGGACCGTCGTCGAGCGCGACAGCAGCTGGAGCACCGTACGGGTGCCGTTGAAGGCTCCCGCGTCGGCGCGTGCCTGGATCGTCAGTGACGCGCCGACGCTCATCCGGTAGCCCTGCGGCCCGAGGGCCGTGTCGGTGGAGCCGAGGGTGAGGAAGATGTCGCCGGTGTTCACGTCGGCCGGGCCGCCGACCAGCGTGGCCACCGTACGGCCGTGAAGCGCCCCGAGGTCGGTGGCGAACACCGAGGCGGTGCCGGCCAGCTGGCCGGCGTAGGCGCTGTCGGTCACCACCCGGCTGGTGGCGGTGAAGCTGTAGCTGCCGGTCCCGGCGGTCCACTGCTGCAGCGCCGGCACCACCTGGGGGATGGCCGCCACCTGCGCCGCCTGCGCAGGACCGTTGGTGGCCATGGCCGGCGCGCTGGACAGCAACGCCACGGCGACGGCGCACCGCGCCCACCGTGCCCACAGACCTCGCATCATGGCCTCCCCGCGGCTGACTTATAGATCGATATAAGTCACTATAGCTTGAGCTGTGGTGCGGGGTGGCTGCCTGCCTCGATGCGATGGCCTCCTGGTCACGAGTAGAAGTAGAACCCGTCGTTGCGGGCCCAGTTCACGCTGGTCGGGTGCTGGTGGTCGTCCCGGTTGCACGGGTACGGCGCCGACGACGACGGGCAGCTCGTGTCGGCCGCGTACCAGTTGCCGCCGCCCCGGCGAGAGCCCACGGTGGACCCGAACGGGTTGTTGCCCCGGTAGTAGTTGGTCGTGCTGGCGCTCCACCCGCGGGCGGCGTTGTAACCGGTGTTGCGGGTGGCGAAGTAGCCGGTGCCCACGCACGGGCTCGCGCAGCTGCCGATGAACGTGTTGCTCTCGATGGTGTTGTGCATCGACGGCGTGCCGGTGCGCCAGCTCGCCAGCACGAACGCGACCAGGCCGTAGCCGCCGCCCGGCAGGTCGGAGTAGCGCGGCGCGCCGTCGGCGTTGAAGAACCGGTTCGGGTCGCCACTGCGCTGCAACATGGTGCGCGTGTTGGTGTTCCGCACGTCGTTGCGCAGGATCTGGAAGTCCCGGACGTTGACCAGCGCCGCCGAGGCGGTGGCCGTGCAGTAGTAGACGGCGCCGGGCACCGGGTAGCCCGGGGTGTGGATGCTGTTGCCCTCGATGTGGAAGTTAGCCGAGTCGACCAGGTCCAGGTTGTTGCCGCAGTTCTCGTAGAGCTGGGAGCTGGTGATCCGCGCCCCGGCCAGGTTGCCCGCGGTGTACACGGCGGCGCCCGGGATGCCGTTCTCGCAGTCGCGGCCGTTGCGGTAGAGCGCGCTGTTGTCGATCACGCCGTAGCCGCCGGGCCGGCCGGCGGCCAGGTCGGTGCCCATGAACGTCACCCCGTCGCAGCGGTTGTCGTGCACCTGCGAGCCCACCAGCGTGTTCGCATAAGCCGCCGAGTTGAACGGTCCGAAGATGACCCCGTAGAAGTTGCCGTAGATGTTCACCCGCAGCATCTGGTTGCCCCGGCAGGAGCTGCATAGCAGGTAGACACCGGTGTACTCCGGCGCGCCGGTGATGAACGCGTCGTCGAGCAGGTTGTCGTTGCTGCCAGCCCCCTCGAACATCACCACCGCCGTGCAGCAGCCGCCGGTGAGCAGGTTGTTCGCGTCCAGCCGGAGGAAGCCGACCCGGCCGCCGGACCCGACGAGGCGCACCAGGCGCGCCGCGCCAACCGGGTTGCTCACCAGCCGGATCGTCGGGTACGTGGTGTCCCCCAGCAGCCGCGCGCCGGACCGCACCACGA
The DNA here is from genome assembly GCA_035649895.1 of Micromonosporaceae bacterium. GTDB lineage: Bacteria > Actinomycetota > Actinomycetes > Mycobacteriales > Micromonosporaceae > DASSUC01. The sequence goes on from DASRIS010000025.1 coordinate 7,110, forward strand.
TCTCGCCATTGACCGGGTACGTGCCCGGGGTCAGGACCGCCTGGTGCTCGGCACCGTCCAGGCAGGACTGGATCGCCACCCGGTTCGCCGCCGCGTCCGCCGTCGGCGCCAGCGCCGCGCAGCTGGCCGCCGCCTGTGCGGGAGCCGGCACGGCCAGGGTGAGGCCGAGCACCAGCGCGCCGACCGACGGCCCGACCCACGTACGACTCATGTTTGCGCCCCCTGTCACCAATGGACGGTGCCCAGCCGGATGTGGCCGCCGTCGGTCTGCCGGTCGCCTGGCGAGAACCAGGAGAAGACGTACGAGCCAGCGGTGCTCAGCTCCGGATGCCCGACAAAGGAGTAGCATCCGAACCCGCCACCCCGGCAGTGGTCGGGCACCCGGCCCGACGGGCCGGCCGTCCACGGCCCCAGCGGCGAGTCGGCCCGGTAGATCCGGAAGTGCGGGCTGTCGAAGAAGCTGTCCTTGACCAGCATCGCCAGCCTCTTCCCGCCGCCGGCCCCGCTGAAGTCCGCCACGTGGACGCCCCATGGCTCCACCCCGGTCACCACCGACACGACCGAGCTGTCATCGGTCGTCCACTGTGCCGCCGCCCCGCCCGGCCTTCCCCACCAGTGGTAGTTGGCCGGGTTTCCCCAGGCCGCCGGGTTGGCGCTCACCCGCGCCACGAAGACCGTGCTCGGCCCTTGCCTGGAGCCGAACAGGTACAGGTAGCCATCGCCGCCAAAGACCGGGTTGGACACCGTCCTGGTGGGCGGCAGCCCGGCCGACATCGGGTTGGCGACGAACGGGGTGGCGAACCGCAGGAACTGGTTGGTCGCCGGGTCGTACTCGGCCATCCGCAGGCGCTCCACCGGCCAGCCACGGCCTTCGCCGATGGCGACGCAGATCTCGGCCCAGATCAGCAGGACCCGGTTGGTGCCTGGGATGCGGGCTCCGCCGGACTCCCAGGCGGCGGCGTAGCTGTTGCTGCCCGAGCTGCCGCACGGGACCGGGGGGTCATCCGGGGTGAGCAGCCCCTCCGCGGCCGGGAAGAAGTTCGCCGGTGAGGTGAGGCCGGGCTGGGGCGGGGCCGGCGGCCGGGGCAGCTCGTTGAGCGCGGTGGGCGCGACCCCTACTGTAAACGGTCCGGCCGCGGCAGAGCCGAGCGCCAGGAAGGCCGGCCCGTTGCGTTGGGCGGTGTCACCGAAGAGCCACAGCGCCTGCGTCGCGGAGTAGGCGATGCTGTGCCCGCCGTCCCGCCCGATCGGCCGGTCCGCGGTGTCCGCCGTGGACAGCACCCGTCCGATGTCGACAGTGGCCGTGGTGGTCGCCGATGCGGTGCGGAAGTTCTGCGTGGCGCTGAAGTCCGCCGGGTCCGGCCGCACCCCGGGCTGCGTGACGCCGCTGCCGGAGGGACCCACGCAGAGTCCCGGCTGGGCGATGTCGCGGTCGCCGTAGCCGCAGAACTGCGCGTGGTAGAGGGTGTCGGGGGACAGCCCGGTGGCGGTCTGGTTGAAGTCGACCATTCCGTTGGTGTTGACATTCGCGGTCACCCGGGGCGTGGTCAGGATGGTCGTGCTGCCGTCCGCCCAGTACTGGAACCAGCCGGTGCACGGGTTGCTCGTGGTCTCGGCCCGGCATGAGGTCTGGGCATGCAGCACCGCCGCGGTGTCGGTGACACCGGTCGGCACGGTGGCCCGCCCGTCGCAGCCGGCGACCAGCCCGGCCAGCGCGGTCATCGCGACAACGGCTGCGAGCCGGCGCCTCGGTCGTGAGTCGTTCCTGCCCAGCACCTCGGCCTCCCCTAGATTAATAGAAGTATATCTATTAACTGCGCTGCGGGTGAAACGCTGGCGGTCGGCTGTCCGGCTCACTCAGCTCCGGCCGGCCAGCCACGGCTCGCGGGCCTGGCGGTGCGCCACACGCAGGTACGCCAGCTCGGCCAGGACGTGCAGGTAGGCGCCTGGCCGCAGCTTCGACCCGGCCGCGTGCGACCACCGTACGGGCACCTCCGCCACCTGCCAGCCCAGCCGCGCGCACAGGTGCAGGATCTCCACGTCGATGGCCCAGCCGTTCAGCCTCGCCATGCCGAACAGCACCCGCGCCTGCGGCCCGGAGAACAGCTTGAAACCGCACTGGGTGTCGGAGATGCCGCGCACGGCAACCGCCCGGATCGCCAGGTTGCCCAGCCGGCCCAGCGTCTCGCGCAGGCGGCTCTGGCGTACCCCGATGGTGGCGCGGTGGAAGCGCGAGCCGATCGCCGCCACGGCGCCGTTGCGGGCCGCCCGCAGCCGCTCGATCTCGCTGATCGGGGTGGACAGGTCGGCGTCTGACACGAGCACCTCGGCGCCCCGCGAGGCGAGGACACCGGTACGCAGGGCGTGCCCCTTACCGGCGTTGCGGGGCGACCGGATCAGCCGGATCCCCGGCTCTCTGGCGGCGATGGTGGTGGCGATGGCGGCGGTCCGGTCGGTCGAGCCGTCATCGACAATGATCAGCTCCCAGCTCCGCCCGGACCGGCGCAGGTACCGGCACACTGACTCAACCGAGGCGCCGATGCGATCCTGCTCGTTGAAGGCGGGGATCACCACGGACAGGTCGACCACGACCCGCTCCCGAACCGACGGATGGTCTCGTGCGAGCGGCTGGTCTCGTGCCAGCTGCCGTCCTCGTGCGAGCTGCCGTGGAGCACCAGTGCCCTTCGGCAGCGCCCGCGGGACCACGACACGGCGCGAGCGCCTAGCCGGCGGCGTGCTTCGGCAGCTGGTCCGTCAGCGGCCCGCTCCGCCAGTCATCGGGGTCGGGCTCGCGGCGGCCGGTGTCGCCCGGAGCCGCCGGCCCGCGGTCGCGGTCGCGGGCCCAGAGCACCACGCCGAGGATGAGCACCACCAGGCCCAGGACCAGCGCTGCCAGCGGCACCCAGACGCCGATCAGGGCGACCGCGCCGGAGTCGTCCTCGGCCTGCTTGGACTGCTTGGCCACGGCGGCGTCGTCGTACGCGATGGTCAGGTCGGCGATCTGCATCTCGGTGCCGTCCGGTCGGGTCACCCACTGCTGCTGCTCTTCCTGGCCCTTGACGATGATGCCGGTGTCCGGCTCGACCCACAGCGTGCGGAGGTTCTGGTACGCGCCGTCCACCAGCGCCGCGGGGTTGTTCAGCAGGTTCAGCTTGGCCGGGCTCTTCGGCACCTTCTGGACGAACCGGTAGACCTCAAGCCCACCGATTTCCTCCACGCCATCGAACGTGGCCGGGTAGGCCTTGTTGAGCCGGCCGTCGTAGAAGTCGTAGCTCTTGCGCTCGGTGTGGAACGGGAACTTCAGCACCAGGCCGGTGATGTCCGCCGACGCGCCGTCAACGGTGTCGTACGGGACGCTGACCGCCTGCCCGGTGTGCCGGTCCAGCGCGACCCGCATGGCGGTCTCGGAGACTTTGGTGCCGGTGGACGCGTCCTGCACGGTCACGTACGAGTCGTAGACGGTGACGTCCACGCTGGACACCTTCTCGCGGGCGTACACCGACCGCGTGCCGACGAGCGTGACCGGCGCCAGCGCACCGGTGGTGCGGTCGAGGCGCTGGCCAGACCCGGCCAGCTTGAACTCGGTGACCGAGTCGTTCGGGGTCTTCTCCAGCTCTGGCGCGACATACCACATAACGAGGGGTGCTGCTGCTACGAGGAAGACGCCGATCACGAACAACACGAACCCGAGCCGACGCATCGTAGTCCTCCCGACTGACGATCGTGAGGGCGTAAGTTACCAGTCGGTTTGAGTTTTGGAAAGAGATGTGCCCCGCCCCTTCGCCGCCGGCCGAGACAGGTGCCGACAAGGTGGCCGGAAAGTCCTAAGGTGCGGGGATGCCGCCAACCCACGTAATGTTCCTGAACTGGCGCGACACCAGCCACCCGGAAGCTGGCGGGTCTGAGCGCTATGTAGAGCAGTTGGCGAGCGGGCTGGCCGCCCAGGGGTACCAGGTCTCAGTGCACTGCGCCGACCATAGTGGAGCCAGGCCGGTGGAAGAGCGGGACGGAGTCCGTTTCGTCCGCCGGGGCGGCCGGCTCACGGTCTATGCGCATGGGCTGGCCGCAGTCGCGCGCCAGCGCCCCGACATCGTCATTGACGTGCAGAACCACGTGCCGTTCTTCAGCGTGCTGGCGCATCGCCGGGTGGTCGTGGTGGTGCACCACGTCAGCCGTGACCAGTGGACGGTCACCTTCGGCAAGGCTGTCAGCCGCATCGGCTGGTGGGTAGAGGCGTGGCTGACGCCCCGGCTCTACCGCCGTGCCCGCTACGTGGTCGTCTCGGGAGCTACCCACGACGACCTGGTCGCACTCGGTGTTGGTGCGGAGCGGATCGACATCGTGCACAACGTCGCCGACCCGCCCCCGGTCGGCTTGGGGCCGGTCGCCCGGACGGCCTGGCCGACGATCTGCGTGCTGGCCCGGCTGATGCCGCACAAGCAGGTGGACCACGCCATCGAGGTGCTGGCCCGGCTGGTCCCGGACCATCCGGGCCTGCGGCTGCGCATCGTCGGCGAGGGACCGGTGCGCGCCGCGCTCGCTGCCCGGGCCGCCGACCTGGGGCTGGCCGATCGTATCGACTTTTCTGGCTGGCTCGATGAGCGGGCAAAGCACCGAGTGCTCGCCGAGGCCTGGCTGCTGCTGTGCCCGTCACTGAAGGAGGGCTGGGGCCGGGTCGTGATGGAGGCGGCGGTCCACGGCGTGCCCACGGTCGCGTACCGGCACGCGGGTGGCCTCGCCGAGTCGGTGCGCGACGGGGTGACCGGCCTACTCGCGAACGACCTGGAGGAGCTGGTCAAACACTGCGGCTGGCTGCTCGACCACGAGGCTGAGCGGGCGGCCCTCGGGCGGGCGGCCCGCGCGCACGCCGCGACGTTCAGCCTGGAACGGGCCCTTGCCGAGCTCGGTGCCGTGCTGGATCGGGTGTCGACGGGGCAGCCGGCTGGCCGCTGACGCGGTCAGCGGCTGGCAGCGCGGGGGCGGTCAGCGGCCGTAGTTCGGCGGCGGCTTGGCGTCGCCGAGCTTGCTGCTGAGCTCAACCTCGCTCTTCGGGAGGTCGCTCGGCTGCGACCCGTTGACCACCGCGACCACGCCGAACGCGAACGCCACGGCCAGCAGGACCCCCACCAGTACGCCCACCAGGAAGCTGAAGCCGTTTCGCATTGTCACTCCCTTCGATGACGGGGACACTAACACCCGGTCCGCCCCACCACCTCATTCGATCCGTCAGCGATCTCCGGCGGGTCAGTGGCGCGAGCAGGGCACCAGCCAGGACGAGCAGGGCCGCGAGGTCCGCGACCAGCACCGCGGCGGCCGCGGGCGCCGGCGCGTCCACCTGCGACACCGGCCCGGGTACGCGGTAGAGCGACAGGTGCGCTCCAGTGTGGACGGGTACCAGCCGGTCTAGCAGCCCGTCCGGCAGCGGGCCGCCGACACCGTGCTGGACCGCCACCCAGCCCACCCCGACCGTACCGAGATCGGCTGCGGCGCCCCGGCCAAGCTGGGCGGCCACCGCGGCGGCCCGCGGGTCCTCGCCGGCCAGTGGCTCGCCGGCCACCCACAGCTGGTCGCCGAGGACCACCTCACCGGGGAAGTACCGGGGAGCCGGGTCGAGCACGGTCCGGCCGCCGTTCCAGGGAAAGTCGCGGTACGGCGTGAACGGCAGGACGGCCACCGCCCCGTGGCCGCCTCCGGTGGCGAGGATGTGGCGTACGGCCGCCCAGTCGGCCGGGTACGCCACCGGCCGCAGCCGACCGGCCCCACCCAGGGCCAGGTCAGGCACCACGGCCACGGGCAGGACCACGGCCAGCAGGCCAAAGGCCGCCAGCACCCCGCGGTCCACGCTGCGGCGCTCCAGCGCCCCGGCGATCCGCGCCACCCCCGAGCCGAACGCCAGCGCGCAGGCCAGCACCCACGGCGCGAGCCACTTCTGGGCATCACGCAGCAGCCCGGCACCGGTCAGCTCGGCCACCGCCCACCGGAGCAGGCCGGCCCCGCCGGGCAGCGCGGCGACCAGCGAGAGGACCAGTGACAGGGCCGCCAGGACGGCCAGCGACGCGGCGACCCGGCCGCCCCAGGCGCGTACCAGGCCGGCCACCCCGGCCGCGGCACCGGCCAGGACCAGCACGCCGAGCAGCGTCGCGAGGACCGTGGCGCGGCTGGCCGGCATCACCTCGCGGTTCCAGAAGCCACCGAAGGTGACCACCGCCCCGACCACCCCGGACCAGTTCTCAGCCCGGGCGGCGAACGCGGCCACGCCGGCGGGGTCCGTGCCGCTGGCGCCCGGATGCAGCATGCCGGGCATCCACCACGGGGCGTTCAGCGCAGCGCCGTAGGTGGCGAGCAGGGCCAGCCGCCGCGCTCCGGCGGTCGCCACCGGCGCGAGCGCGACCAGTAGGGCGAGCAGCCCGCCGGTAGGGGTGACGGCGGCAACGGCCATCGGGACCAGCAGCCTGGGCCAGCCGCCCGGGACACCCCGCCGCACGCGCAGCGCACCCGCCAGCACCCAGGGCAGGCAGGCGTACGCGACAAGTAGCGACCAGTGGCCCATGAAGAGCCGCTCGGCCACGTACGGGTTCCAGGCGTACAGCACTCCTGCCGCGGCTCGGGCTGGGCGCTGGTCGACCGGGCACACAGCCGCCGCCCCGAGGAAGGACATGGCGAAGATGGCGACCAGCACCAGCTTCTGCACGACCGCCCCGTCAACCAGCAGGGTGGCCAGCGAGACCACGGCGTCGACGGGAACCGCCCGGGGCAGGGCCGGTCCGAGGCCGACGCTGGCCGGCGAGAGCGGCTGCCGGGGAGTGAACACCATGTCGTAGGCGAGCACGTACCCGGGTGCCAGCAGCGGACCGACCGCCAGCACCGCCAGGCCGACACCGGCCGCGGGCAACGCCGCCACGGCCATGCGCGCTACGGTCACGCCCGTCCGCCCCGTTCTGCCGTCCCCCTCCCCTCAAGATCGCGATCAGGGCGGCAGATGTTTAGTGCGACTGCACGTCTGGTGCCTGCGATCGCGATCTTGATGGTGATGCAGCTGGGGTGGCGGGTGACATATTCCGAAATGCACCCATGCGGCCGTGGGTAGAGCCGCCGGTCTCGGCGGCCTCCGGGCCCGGGTACGGGTGTAGGGCGCGCTGCGGTACCAGGCCCGTTACCTGGTCGACGCGCTAGGTGCGCTGCGGAACGGGCGGCCACGGGCCTGGCCGGCGTGCGCAGGTGGCTTCGGGCACTGGTCTGCGACACTCGGTGCTCTCGACTCTCGGCAGGCAGGAACGGTGGGGCGAACTGTATCGGGCGGACCAGCGGCGCCGAGCCCGGCTGACACGGACCGCCGCGCCGGTGTTGTCTCGCACAGCCTGCTGCTGACCGTAACGATGGCGCTCGCGACAGGCGTGTCGTACCTGCTCAGCCTGGGCGCCGTCCGCCTGCTCCCGCCGGCGGAGTTCGGCGGCGTCGGTGCTCTGATAGCCGTGCTGCTGGTCGCGTCGGTGCCGGCTACGGCGATCCAGACGGTCACCGCGCTGAACGCCGCGCGACCGGCCGGACCGGACGTGGTCGCCGTGCTGTCCGTGACACTGCGCACGGCCGCCGCTGTGGGAGCTGCCGTAGCGGCGGCGGCCGTCGTCCTCGCCCCGGTCCTGACCCTGCCCATCGCAGCGCTGCTGTGGGTGGCCGCCGCCACCGTCCCGCTCACCCTGCTGGGCATGGTTCAGGGCCTGCTTCAGGGCCGCCATCTGTTCGGCCGCCTGGGCGGTGTGCTCATCGCCAGCGCCGCACTGCGTTCGGCGGGCGGCCTGGTCGGGGCAGCCTTGACAGACACCGCCACCGGTACCGCAGCCGGGATCGCAGCCGGGTCAGCCACTGCGGCGGCGCTCTGCTGGCCGCTGGCCGGCCGCCTCTGGCGGCACGCACAACCGGCCTGGCGGGACCTGGACCGCTCGGACCGCCCGGACCACCTGGACCGCCCGGACCACCTGGACCGCTCGGATCGCGCGGACCGCCCGGGTCACCTGGGGGCCCCGGACCACCTGGGGCGTGCCCTGGCGAGCACGCTGCCCAGCCTGCTCGCCCTGTACGCGTTTACGAACATCGACATCCTGGCGGCCCGGGCCGTGCTCGCCCCGGCGGAGTCGGGGGCGTACGCGGTCGGCTCACTCGCCACGAAGGTGGCGTTCTGGCTGCCGCAGTCCGTACCCGTCGTCGTCCTCGCTCGCATCGGCGCCGGCGCCGGGCGGCTGCGGACCGTCCTCATCGGCACCAGCCTGGTCGGCTGCTGCGGGCTGGTCCTCACGCTGGGTGGGGCGCTCCTCGGTGGCCTGGTGATGCGGGTGCTCGGCGGTGAGGCGTTCGTCGGCTACGCCCCGCAGGTCTGGCGGTTCGCCGCCCTCGGCAGCGGGTTCGCGGTCGTCTCGGTCCTCCTCGCCGCCCGCCTCGCCAGCGGGGACCCGGGCAGCTGGGTGCTCCCAACCGGAGCCGCAGTAGGGCAGGTCGTGGTCATCCTCGCCGGCCCCGCGACGGTCGAGGGCGTCGTCAGCAGGGCGCTGCTCGTCACCGCCGGGGCCGTCCTCGCCGCCGCCCTGGTGGAGGTCTGGGCCAGCCGGCGCGGCGCCGGTCAAGGCCAGCCGGGTGGGCCCTACCTCGGCAAGCGCACGGCCGGTAAGCGCGCGCCGGGCCGGCACCGCCGCCGGGGCGGGTACTCGTTCGAGGACGGGCTCATCCAGGCGTTGCTGTGGCAGCGCGAGCGGCCGCCGGCGGTCCCGGGGCTCGGCGACCCCGCTGACCGCCAGCCCAGCCACGGCGATGACGGACAGCAGCTGGACCCGGTCACTGGTCGGGCTGTCGACGGTGACGGCCAGGATGCCTGCAGCGAGGAGGCAGCCCAGGGCCGGTAGGGCCACCGACATGGTGGGCCGCAACGGGCGCAGCACGCGCAGCAGGAGCGTGCCGACGAGCACGGTCACGGCCGCCACCGCGAGCGCGCCCACCCCGGCGGAGCCGCCGATGAGCAGGACCGCCGCGGGCAGGACCCAGCGCAGCCACGGTGCGTCGGCCGGGTGGTCCGGCCGGCGTGGTGCCTCGTGCCGGCCTCCCAGCGGACGAGGCTGCGGCATCAGCGGGTCGCGCCGGATGCGCGGGTCACTCGGGTCGCGCTGGTCGCGCTGGTCGCGCCCGTTACGCTCGCCGCCGCGGCGCGCGCGCAGGGCGGCCAGCAGGTAGCCGAGGCCCACCAGGAACAGGACGAGTACGCCCGCCCCGCCGGCCAGCAGCCCGATGCGGTACGTGCGGTCCGGCGGGAAGGTGAGACGGATCTCACCGCCGAGCCCCTCAGGCACGACCCAGCCCTGCAACCACCCGTCCATCCGTACGGGCTGCAGCCGCTGGCCATTGAGGGTCGCCTCCCAGCCGGGGCTGAAGTTCTGCCGTACCGCCAGGATCGAGCGCGAGCCTGGGCGCACCTCCACCACGCGGTCGACCGGTCCCCAGGATCTCACCTGCACCGCACCGGGCCGGTCGGCGCTGGCCGGGGTCGGGCCATCGGTCCGGCGCAGGGTGGCGGCCACGGGCACCAGCGCTGCGGTCGGCAGCACCTGGATCCGGTGCTCCCCCGGGGGGACCTGGACCGGGCCGGTGCAGGCCACCACCTTGACCGGCCGGTGGCGGACGAGGTCGCCCACGGTGCCGGCTACCCGGGTCGGTACCGACCGACCGTCGATGGACAGCTCCGGCCCAGAGCCGCAGCGCAGGTCCAGCGGGTCGGCCTCGCTGCGGGCCCCGGCCCGGCCAGCCAGCGCCGGGAAGGCCAGCTCGGCCACGCCGACCGGCAGCGGGTTGCGTACGCCGGTGACCGGGTCCGTGCTCGCCACGCCGCTCACCGCTCCGAGCTCGACCGTGACCTGGTCGGTGACGAGCGCCGGGAACGGGTACGTTCCCGAGCCGCGCAGGGTCAGCTGGCGCGTGCCGGCCGGCGAGACGAGGGTCGCCGAGAGCGGGGCCGCGGCGACTGGGTAGCCGGCCACCTGCAGCTCCAGCTTGTCGATCTTTGTCTTGCCCCGCCACCGGTAACGCAGGGTGGGGTGCTCGTCGAAGCCCTCCGTCACCCAGGCGGTCTGCGGGTCCCCGTCGACCGCGTTGCTGGCCGCCACGGCCGGGTCCCCGCTGAAGGTGGAGCTGCCCACCACGGTCAGCGCCCCAGCGCCCGGTGCTGGCAGTAGCAGAGCCGCCGCGCCGGGCCGGGGCAGCGCCGCCGCCTCGACCGTGAAGCGGGCGGGCGCGCGTACCGTCAGGGTCCGGTCCAGCGTGGTCGAGTCCATGCCGGCGGCGAGCGCCGGGTCGCAGCGGGCGCCGCCCGCGACGTCGACGCACGCGTACCGGGGTGGTTCCTGGCGGAGGCTGACGCCGTCGAGCACGTCGTCCGGCAGGCTGGCCGGAGGGTCGTCCGGCAGGCGGAGCGTACGCCGCACGGTGACCCCGGGCACGGTCAGCTCCCTGACCGCCACCTGGGCGTATCCGGGGTCGACCATGGCCACGACGGTGAGCCGGACCCGGCCGGTCCGCCCGGCCTTGGTCGCAAGCCGCTGCGGCTGCCCGGGGTCGGTCAGGGTGTGGATCGAGGTGCCCGCGTCGGTGGTCACCACGACCTGCCGTACCGCGTGGCCGAGGAGCGGGTCGGCGGCCAGGTGCACGGTGACGTGGTCGACCGGGGCCGGGCGGTCCAGCTGGATCTCCAGCCACTCGCCGACCGGGGAGCCGAAGACCGAGCTCTTCCAGTACGTGTCCGGGTCGCCGTCGAACGCGGCGTACGGCTGGTGCTCGTTGCGGGTCGGCCCGAAGCTGTCGGCGTACCCCTCGGACGAGGACGCGAGAATCGCCGTCGCCGCGTCGTAGCCGGTCACCGTCTGGTGCCTGGCCGGGAACAGCTCGTACGGCTGCACCGGCCGGACCAGCCGGTACGGCTCGGTGGCGGTCATCGTGGCGCTCTGCGCGTCGTGCACCCGCCCAATGTTCACCTCGCGCCGCTGCAGCCCGTCCGTGCTGAGCCACCGGGTGGCCGGCGGCCCCTGGCCGTCACCTGCGAGCACCACCGGCGTGTCGACACCGACCAGGCCGTCCTCGAGCAGCGGCAGCAGCGACTCCGGCCCGCCCGTCACGGCGGTCACGGCGGCCGCGTCGACCAGCGAGACGAGGCCCTGGGACGGGGTGACGGCGAAGATCTCGACCGCCGGGTAGCCGGGGTCGACGTCGTAGCCGACCAGCTCGACCGGGTCCCGGGGCGCACGGCCCGACTCCGGCCCGAACGAGGCCACCCGGTGCAGGCCGGTCGAGCGCGCCAGCGACTGGTGCACCACCGCCGGACGGGCCGTGCCCGTCCGCCACCACTCCAGGTCGTTGCGGACCACCAGGTGGCTGACGCCGGCGCGGGCGAGGAACTCGCCGAGCGCCGGGGAGCCCTGGCCCGAGGCGAGCACCCGCTCCACCTCGTCCATCCACCGCACGCCGCCGGCCTGCCCCATCGGCACCTGGCTGCGCACCGCCCAGGGCGCCTTGGCCAGCGGTTGCAGCGGATCGTCGTACGCCCGTCCCCAGGTGTACTCGCCGAAGCCCGCGCCTGGCGCCAGGTAGGCCGTGCCCCGCGCCTGTCCGGCCTGCGCCTGTCCGGCCTGCGCCTGTCCGGCCTGCGCGGCCAGCCAGGTGGCGGCCTCGCGCCAGTATTCGGGGATGGCCGGAAAGCCCGGACCGGTCCGCAGCTGGCCGGTGAACGCGGGACCGGCGGCGACGAGGACGGCGGCGAGCCCGAGCAGGGCGGTGCTCTGGGCCAGCCCGCGCGCGACGCCGAGGCCGGATCCGGCGGACAGCCCGCGGCTGCGCAGCCGGCGGTACCCCGCGAGGGTGGCGCGGACCAGCGCCGCCCGCGCCACGGTCAGCAGATGGGCCAGGCCCAGCACGATCGGCAGCCGCAGCAGCGGGTCGAACTTGTGCACGTTCCGGAACGCGGCCAGCGGCCCGTCGAGCAGCTCCCGCCACTGTGTGTCGTACCAGGCGCCGTACCGGCCGGCGTACCCGATGGTGAGGGCGGCCAGGCCCAGCCCGGCCAGCGCCAGCCAGACCGGCCGCCGCGGCAGGTCCCGCCGCAGCAGGCCGGCGAAGCCGAGCAGGGCCACGGCCGCGGTCGCCACGACGCCGGCCTGGTTGCCGAGGACATACCAGGCGGCCGGCCACCAGGGCGCGTCGTGCGTGAAGATGCCGCCCACCCAGTGGTCGGCGCCGCGCAGCGCCTGCCACACCGAGACCCGGCTGCTGGTGACCCAGGCGGGCTCGCTGCGCTCCAGGAACGGGGCCACGTAGCGGGAGGAGGCCAGCAACGGGATGAACCACCACGCGATGGCGAGCGCGACGAAGCCGAGCCACCAGCCGAGCAGGCGCCTGCCCCAACGGTCCCGGGCGCCGGCGAGCAGCCACAGCAGCGGCGCGACGAGCACCGCCAGCACCACCGACCCGTTCGCGCCGCCCATGGCGAACACCACGAGCGCCGAGACCGCCGCCGGTCGCCACGGCGGGGTTTCTGCACGCCCCCCGGACGTGCGGTCGTTGGGCGCGCGGCGCGGGGAGACCAGCGGGAGCAGGCACCAGGGCAGCAGCGCCATCGACAGCGACTCGAACGAGATCGGGCCGATCGTGGTGATGATGCGCGGGGACAGCGCCCAGGCCAGCCCGGCCACGTGGCGCGAGGCCTCGTCGCTGATGCCCAGCGCCCGGGTCAGCGCCCGCATGCCCAGGTACGCGAGGACGAGCACCAGCGTGGTCCACAGCCGCTGGACGACCCAGGACGGCACGCCGAGCTCGTGGCCGGCCAGGAAGAACGGCCCCATCGGGAAGAAGTAGCCGTAGGCCTGGTTCTCCACCTGGCCGAAGCCGGCCTGGTCGTTCCACAGGTGAGCGGCGCGGGTGAGCCAGCCCAGCGGGTTCTCGGTCAGGTCCAGCTTGGTGTCGACCGTGACCAGCCCGGGCGACTGGACGAACGCGAGCACCCCGAGGCCGAGGCAGATCAGGGCGGACACCGACCGGTTACGCCACACAGCCATAGCTTCGGGATGGTAGGCGCATCGGCCAGGCGCGGCTACCTTCTGGTAGCCGGGGGTCGTATCGTGCAGTTCCATGACCCTGCGGGCGGATCTCGCCGTGACGGCTCGCCGCGCCGCGATATCCGTGGTGCCGCTGCGCGTCGTCGGCGCCGCCGTCCGCACGCTCTACCCCCGTATCGAGCCAGAGCTGGCCCGGCTCGGCGAGATCATGCCGCGCGGGGGCACCGCCCTGGACGTCGGCGCCTGGTTCGGGCCCTGGTCGACCAGGATGACCAGGTACGCCGACCGTGTGGTGGCCCTGGAGGCGCACCCTGACCTGGCCGGGCTGCTGCGCCGGTCGCTCCCTCGGGTGAGCGTGGTCCACGCTGCCGCCTCAGACGGGCCGGGCGAGATCGACCTGTTGGTGCCCGCCGGCGGCCCGGCCGTCGGGGTCTGCTGCGTCGAGGGGAGCACACGTGTCGAGGCCGGCGCGGCCCAGGCTGCCGACCCGGTCGGGGCTGCCGACCCGGTACGGGCTGCCGAGCCGGTCTGGGGGCGGCCGGTGGCCGTACCTCGGCTCACCATTGACAGCCTCGGCCTGACCGACGTGCGCTTCGTCAAGATGGACATCGAGGGGCACGAGCTGGCCGCGCTGCGCGGGGCGGAGCGGACCATCCGCCGCGACCTGCCGCCGGTCCTGCTCGAGCTGGAGGAGCGCCTGCAGCCGGTGTCCCGGGTAGTCGAGCTGCTCGCGTCCTGGGGCTACACCGGGGAGGTGCTCCTCGGCCCGAGCTGGCGACCGCTGGCCCAGTTCGACCTCGTGGCGCACCAGCGGGAGACGCTGCGCCGCGTCCACCAGAGCTTCGTACGGCGGCTGGTGTGGCCCCGGCCGCGCTACGTGAACATGGTGCTGTTCCGTGCCCGGTAGCGGCGTCTGGATGCCCGGCAGCGGTGTCCCTGTTGACCTGGACCAGACGCGCCGCGACTGGACCACGCTCGGCGCGGCGGACCCGCTGTGGGCGGTGCTCGTGGCGCCCGGCAAGCGCGGCGGCCGTTGGGATGTGGAGGAGTTCCTCGCCACCGGCCGGGCCGAGGTCGGCGAGACCGTCCAGTGGCTGGCCGGGCTGGGCCTGCCCACCCGCTGGCGGCGGGCGCTCGACTTCGGCTGCGGCGTGGGCCGGCTGTCCCAGGCCCTCACGGCGTACGCCGACGAGGTGGTCGGAGTGGATATCTCGCCCCCGATGCTCGCGGCAGCCCGGGAGCTGGACCGGGGAGAGGGCGCACTGCGGTTCGTCCTCAACGAGGTGGCCGACCTTGGGCAGTTCCCGGACGCGTCGTTCGACCTCGTGTACAGCTCGCTCGTGCTGCAGCACCTGCCCCGGCCGGCAGTGGACCGCTACCTGGCCGAGTTCCTGCGCCTCCTGCGCCCGGACGGGACAGTCGTGGTGCAGGTGCCGACCCGCGTCCGGCGTACCCCCAAGGGCCTCATCTGGCGGTACGCCCCGTACCCGTGGATCAGGTGGGTCCAGCGCCGGGTGCTGGGCTACCCAGCGCCGATGCGGATGACCACGGTTCCCGCCCGCGAGCTGGACCGGCTGGTGGCCGCGCACGGTGGCGTCGTGGTCGGGCGGACCGCCGACCACAGGCACGCCAACTGGCAGCTGGCCTGGTTCGCGCTGCGCCACGCCTGAGGGCGAGGGGCACCGGGTGAACGCGTACGACGAGCCCACAACGCTGCCGCGCCCGGATCGGATAGAGGCAACCACGAGGTTCGCACAATGGGGCGGTCGGTAGGTGGAGGACGTACGACCCGTCGTAGTTGTACAATTTTTTGTACGTCAGCCCAGGAGGCATCATGCGCACCGTCACCTACTCTGAGGTCCGGCAGAACCTGGCCAAGATGCTCGACCATGTCGTGGACGATGCCGAGGAAGTCGTGGTGACCCGTTCCGGCCGTGAGGCCGCGGTCATCATCTCTCTGCGTGAGTACGAGTCGCTGAAGGAGACGGCGTACCTGATGGCAAGCCCTGCCAATGCGCGTCGACTGAACGAAGCCGTTGAGGAGCTGCGCAACGGCGGTGGGGAGATGCACGACTTGATCGGCCCCGACGGCAGCCCGGACGAGGTGGCGGCCGCGTGAAGGTCCAGTTCGCCAGCCGGGGCTGGGAGGATTACCTGACCTGGGAGCGAGACCGCCAGATGCTCAAGCGCGTGAACGCGCTGATCGAGGACATCCGACGCAACGGTCACCAGGGCATCGGCAAACCTGAGCAGCTCCGTGGCAACTGGTCGGGGTTCTGGTCGAGACGCATCGACCAGGAACACCGCCTGGTGTACCGGATCATCGATGACACTGTGCAGATAGCGCAGTGCCGCTACCACTACGAGTGAGGTAGCTCAGCTGCTCCCACCCGCCGCCGTCCGTGGCCGGAGGCGGTGAAAAAGGGTGTCTGCCTTCCAGGGTCCGGCACTGGTTCGCATGAAAGATCATCGTAGGCCCAACGCCACGGCCCCGGCGTTGTTCCGATTTGATGGTGTACATCCGTCTTGCCTGAGTGGTATCGAGGCGAGGTGACAAGCGAGCGCGGCTTCTGGTGATCTTTCAGGTACCAGCCGAAGGACCACCGTGGGAGCCGCGCTCGTGTCCACATCTTCCCTGATCGACCACAACCTTGACTACCTCGCCGACCTGGCCCTGTGGGAGGCCGAGCTGGCGCTGGACCCGGCCGCAGCCGAGCTGGCCTCGGACTCGGTAGAGATCGAGTCCGCGCTGGTCAAGCGGCTGGGCCAGGTGCCGGACCGGCGTAGCAGGCGGGGACGTCGCCACCCTTTGGTGGTGGTCCTCGCGCTGGCCGCGTGTGCGACGCTGGTCGTGGGCAGTGACTGCGTCACAGCGATCTGGCAGTGGGCCGCCCGGTCCTCACAGGACAAGCTTCGCCGCCTCGGAGCCCGCCGTGACCCCCTGGCCAACCGTTTCCTGGTGCCCAGCGAGCGCACCTTCCGGCGGGTGCTGTCAGATCTGGACGCCGAGGCCCTCGACGCGGCGACGTGCCGGTGGGTCAGCGACGTCGTCGCCAACCACGCCCCGAGCCCCCAGGTCACGCCCACACCCGGGCCAGCCGAACGCGAACAACGACGCGCCACCCAGCACGCGGTCGCCCACCCCGCGCCGGCGGGCACACTGCCCGGCGCAGCCATCGACGGCAAGGCGCTCAAGGGCGCCCGTACCGAGGGTGGGCGGGTGTTCCTGGTCGGTGCCATCACCCACGACCGCGGGGTCGTGCTGGGCCAACGGCAGGTCCCCGACAGACGCGGTGAAGGTGCCGCGGCCCGCGACCTGCTGGGCGGGCTGAACCTGCCCGGGATGGTGTGGACCCTGGACGCACTGCACACGACCAGAAAGACCGCCCGCCTGGTCACCGGGAAGCTGCAGGGCCACTACGTGCTGGTCCTCAAGGGCAACCAGCCCCTCGCGCTGGCCGCCGCCCAACAGCTGCTGGCCGGACCGAACAGTGAGTGGTCGGCGACCACCGCGGTCTACGACGAGCGGGGGCATGGGCGCACCGAACGCCGCACCATCCGCACCGCCCCCACCGACGACAGCCTCTTCCCCGGCGCCCGTCAGGTCTTCCGCCTACGCCGCGACGTCGGTGACCTCGACGGCGCCTGGACCAGCAAACAGGTCGTCTTCGGTGTTGTCAGCATGCCCCCGGACCTCGCCGGCCCGGAACACATCAACTACTACGAACGCGCACATTGGGTGGTGGAGAACAGGCTGCACTGGGTCCGCGACGTGACGTTCCGCGAGGACAGCTCCCAGCTTCGGACCGGGACCGCGCCCCGAGCCCTAGCCACCTTCCGCAACCTATCGATCAGCGCGTTCCGTCTGGCAGGCCGCGCCAACATCGCCCACGCCCGCCGCGACCTCCTCAACCACGACGACGCCTTCGCTGTCTACGGCATCTAAACCACCATCACCAAGACGGACAAAACGAAACAACGCCGGGGCCGTGGGCCCAACGTAGCCATAATTGAATAACTTGTATTATAAATGCAACTCCTGTATGTTCCTCTCATGCCTAACGACCGGTCTGCGGAGTTCGCGGCAATGGCTGCCCGGCTGTCGGTTCTCCTGCCTCGCCTGAACGAGCGGGATCG